>DASSHZ010000051.1:0-11722 GCA_035692425.1 Nocardioidaceae bacterium | reverse complement strand
GTCAGGACCGCCGCCATCACCGCGAACGCGACCACCAGCGCGACCAGCAGCCCGACCGCCCACTTGACTGGCCCGCCACCCGCGGGGGTCTCGCTGCGCGGCCCCGGTTGGGGAGGTCCCCCGCCCGCCGGTTCAGGAGGTCCCCCGCCCGCCGGTTCAGGAGGTCCCCCGCCCGCCGGTTCTTCCCCGCCCGCCGGTTGAGGAGGCCGCGGAGCGGCCGTCTGGTAACCAGCGGGCGGCTCCGGCCGGTCGGACTGCGCAGGGCTCTTGGGTCCGGGGTTTCGGCCCTTCGACTCGCTCAGGGCATCGCTCGGCGCCTCCGGCGCCGGCTCAACCGCCGGACCGCTCGCCTCGGGCGCCGGCTCAACCGCCGGACTGGCCTCCTCGGGCGCCGGCTCAACCGCCGGAGCGCTGCCCTCCTCTGCGGGGGGCTGAGGGTCAGTCATGGGCGGCCAGCCGGACCAGGTAGCGACGCCACTCGCCCGTGAACCGAGCCTGCGTGGTGTGCAGCACCGCCGCGAACGCCCCCGCAACGTCGTGCGGCTGCCGCACCACCCGCTGGTAGAAGCGCACCAGCGCCGGCTGCCCGTACCGCCCGGCGATCACCCGGCAGGCGAGCCAGGCCTCCTCGTAGGCGGTCTCCAGCCGGGCACCGCCGAGGTCGAACGCGGCCGAGCCGGGGAGGGCCGCGGGCGGGCCGTGTCGGCGTACCGCGGCGATGACGTCCCCGGCCGACACCGACACCGGTACGTCGACCGAGCCCACGCCCACGTAGTCGGCGAACCCCTCCGCGACCCAGGCCGGCACCGGCCGCGCGGCGACGCCGGTCGCATCGTGGGTGGCCTCGTGGCTGATCACCACGTGCCTGCCCAGCGGGCTGAGCGTGTCGAAGACCGGCGGGTTGACGACGATCGCGACCGGAGCGCGGGGGGATGCGGAGCCGTCGACCGTGGTCGTGACCGCCGCGATCCCGGCGTACTCGGCCGGCGGAGCGGCGAGCACCCGGCCGAACTGCGCGCGCGTCCTCGGCGCGAAGGCGACCAGGGCGCCGTGCCAGCTGGGGATCACCCGGTCGACGTCGAGTACCGCCCGCTGCAGCAGGGCGCTGAGCCGATCCGCCCGCTTTGCGGTCAGCGCGGCGGTTAGGGTGCGTCCGGTGCGGCGTACGGCGAGTGGGCCCAGCAGCCAGACCGGCTCCCGCGCACCGGCGGCCGGCCGGATGCCAGCGACCACCGTGTGGCCGGCGTACGTGGTGAACGTGTAGACCACCTCATCGTGTACGTCGGCGCGGTCGAAGCCCGCGATCCGCCAGCTGGCCTCGACGTCCGCCGCCCAGGTGACGCCTCCCCTGGGCTCCGCGCCAGCTGTCCCACCCGCCTGCTGGAACGCTGTTGTTGAGTTTGGTGCCGAAACTCGCCAACTGCGTTCCAACTCGCGGCCCTGGGGCCGCAGGTAGGTCAGGGTGACACTGGTCGCCCCCAGAGCAATGAGGTTGTCATAGCTGATCACTGCGGGGCCGGAGCGGGTGGCTGCGGGGCCGGAGCGGGTGGCTGCGCCCCAGCCCCGCCCACGATCAGCCTTGCCACCAGAGTTCTTTTGCCCCGGACTCGGGCGGGTGCGTCCTCGAACACCCCAGGTGGCGAGCCAGGCTGCCCGGTCGGCGGAGCCCAGGGCGGCCTGCTCGCTGCGCAGGAGCGCGGCCGCTTGCGTCATCCAGGCGGCTGGGACGTCTGCCCGGACGGCGGCCGAACCGGGAGGAGAGCCAGCCATCGACGAGCCGCCGCCACCGCCCCCAAGGCCGTTCGCCGGACTGCTTGCAGCGGGTGCTCCGGCGGCAACCGCTGGCTTCGACTGGCCCCAAACGCCGGGATGGCCCGCGACGGCCCAACCGACAATGAGGGCGACCACCAGCGAGAGGGCCAAGGTGGCACGGCCGATCGCGCTGCGACCAAATCGGCGCGCGGTCCTCGGCTCCGGCACCGTGTCATCCTAATGAGCGCCCGCCGAGCGCCCCGCGGGTCAGGCAGGCAAGCGCGAGACACCCGGGCGCCTCTTCCACCCCACGCGAGTTGGAACACTCTTGTCGAATTTCTGGCTGATACGCAACAGGAGCGTTCCAACCCGCACGGGGGGGGGTGGCGTCAGCCGATGCGTACGGCGGCGACGGCCGGCATCATGCTCATCGGCACTATCTGTACGACGGTGCCGGTGTGCGGCGCGTGGATGATCATCCCGTTGCCGAGGTACATCCCCACGTGCTGGTAGATCGAGTAGAAGAAGACCAGGTCGCCCGGCCGCAGCTGGGAGAACGAGATCGGCGTGCCCGCGGCGTACTGCATCCACGACGAGTGCGGGATCGAGACCCCGGCAGCCGCCCAGGCATACATCATCAGACCCGAGCAGTCGAAGCTGTCGGGACCGGCGGCCCCCCACTGGTAGGGCTTGCCGAGCTGGGCCAGTGCGGTCTGTACGGCGATCTTGGCGCGGCCGGTCGCATCGACGTGCGCCGGCGGCCGGATCGAGCCGCGGCTGGCGCGGAGCGGAGCGCCCTGTCCATGCCACCCGGCGGCCGCGGCCGCCTGCATCGCCAGCAGCCGGGCGCGCTGCTGGGCTTTGAGGTTGTCCAGCAGCTTGCGCTGGGCCGCGAGCTTGTGCTCGATCTCTGCCTTGCGGGCAGCGAGCTGCTGTCGGTCGTGGGTGATGGCGCTCAGCGCGGCGGCGGCCTGGGCCTGCTGGGCGTTGAGCTGGTGCTGGCCCTGGACGAGCTGGGTGAGCAGGCCGACCTGCTGGTTTTGTACGACGGTGTTGGTGGCCAGGTCGTTCATGAAGGCCGAAGGGTTGTCGGCCACCAGTAGGGACGCCGCACTCGATAGCCCGCCGGCGCTCTGGTACTGCGAGACGGCCGACCCGACCACGACCGACCGGATGGTGTCCACCTTGCGGCGCTGCCGCTGGACGTCGGCTCGAAGCGCCCCTAGGCCGGCCTTGGCGCGCTGCATCCGCACGCGGATCGTGTCGTACTGCTGAGTCGCCCGCTCCGCCTCGTTGTTGAGCTGGTTGAGCTGGCGTTGGACCTGCTGGATCGTCGGATGGCTGTCGGGCGCGACGGGATCCGCGTTGCCCGGGGACGAGCCGAAGAGCAGACCGCCGACGAGGACGGCAGTGCCGAGCGTGGCGACGCTCGTGCCGCGGCGACGGGCTCGGCTGCGCCGATTACCGATCGACAAGGCGATGGGGGCCTCTCCATGTCGCTCACCGAACACAGTGGTAGGGCCCCGTAAGGCCCTACTAGTTGCGCGATGTGGCTCCCGAGCGTGCCCGGCGTGGCCCGCCTCGGACGGAAGCCACGCCGTACATTACAGATCGCTAACGGCGGTGGCCACCCTCCCCCCCACATTTCTGCGCTTCACTTGGCAAAAACCTTCACTTTGATCACGACTGTCACATGAGTCACAAGCGGCTCACTGTGAACTCGAAGTCGCGACCCCAAGGCGAGCAAAGCGGGCCTAGTGGCCTGCCGGTCGCCCGGACGAGGGCGGTGCCGCTCGCAACGGCGGTATCAGCCCGGCGCCCGCCAGCACGTCCAGTGCCTGCCGCTCGTCATCGGCCAGCTCCACCCCGGCGGGGGGACCGCCGAGCAGCACGGTGACTACGCAGTCGCCGCAGGCTGTGCCGCGCACCGCGCAGCTAGCGCAGTCGATGAGGAGCGGTGACGCCGAGTCGGCCGGCTGGGTCTGTCCGCTGGCGGCTCGCTGGCCGTCCCACCGCAGGCTGGCCCGCTCGGCCTGCCCGCTGGTCGCCGGTTGGCTCCCACCGTCTGCGGCGCGCTGCTGGATCGTCCACGGACGCTGCCCATTGGCGGGCCACGGGACGTCCCACTGCTGGTCTGGCACCGGTCTCGCCATCTCGAACCTCCTCGTCCGCTGGCCGCAACACCCGCACGACGCGCTGCGCACCACTGTTGACGCCGACGCTAGGTGCGGGCACCGACAAAAGCGCCGCCCCACCGAAGTCACCCCGCGCTTGCGTGTCGCCGACCGCCTTGTCCACAGCCTCGGCGTACAAGCGGAGCTTCCACCGCGCTCGAACTGGTTAGCGGTTTTGCGAGAAATCGACCCTACCGTCGAGGTGTGTCCCGGCGCAGGTTCCGGGCCTCATCCCAAAGGGGGAAGCGCATGACCATCACTCACAAGCCGCCCATCAGCTTCTTCGTGGCGGGCCTTTGCGCCGCCATCCTGGCGCTGCTCATCCCCATCGCGGCGGCCCGCGGCGACACCCAGGACCCGCGCGTCAAGGTCAGCCCGCCCAGCGGCTACCACTTCGTCTCGGTCTCCTACGTGCTCAACCATGTCAAGGGCAGATCGCTGGGGCCGAGCTGGAAGACCTCCTACGGGAGGCTGACCATCACCGGGTTCAGGCACCCCAACCGCTACTGGTACCCCAAGCGCAAGGTGACGTACGGCGGGTCGCCGATCGCCATCCGCAGCGGCGCGGCCGCCGATCGGCCGGCGGACGCATCGAGCGAGTCCGATGGCACGGCGTACCGGTTGCTCGGCCGCTCGTACCAGCCCCGGGCCGTGTCGTACCAGCCCGGGGCCGTGTCGTACCAGCCGCTCGGCCACTGGTGGGCGCCCTGGACCTGGAACTGGCGGGCCATCCTGGGCACGTTCTGGAACTCGTTCATGAGCAAGTGCCTCTCCGGGGCCATCCGCAACATCGTGGGGGTCATGTCCGGCACGCTGATCGTCAACCTCCTGGCGCGTGCGGGCAAGGTCTTCATCGGCCCCTACGGGTACGCCGCGCTCGCTGTCGGCGGGTGCATCGTCAATCTGGCGTTTCCGTGAAGCGCCCGCTCCCGATGGAGGGCGCGATGGGGCGGTTCCTGGAGCTGATCGGCTTGCGAGTCCCCAAGGAGGGCCGTGCCTACCGGGTCCCCGTGTGGGCAGCGCTCCTGCTGGGCATCGCAATCGCCGTACTGTGGCACGTGCTCTCGCGGCTCTGACCACACGCGGCCAGAACCTCGGACCCCCGGCCGGGGGTACGGCGCTATGACGCCCGGCCGGGGACTCGGGGCACGGAGTCGGTCGGTTGGGGCGGCGCCGGCTCGGGCCACCCGACAAGCTGGCGCACCCGACGATTCACCGCCTCGTCGGAGGCGCGTCACGGTGGGTGGGCGCGCCAGCCAAGAAGTTCGCCAACCCGGACACATCGGTCGGCGGGTGAGGCACACTGGAGTGGTGCGAAGACCATCGCTGCCGCGCGCCCGCACCGACCACGGTGCGAGCGCCGTTGAGTACGCACTGATCATCGCGCTCATCGCGGCGGTCACCATCGTCGCCGTCATCGGGTTCCAGCGCGTCGTCAAGGACATCTTCGGCAACGCGGCGTGCAACAGCGCAGCCGGTTACAGCTGCTCAACCACCTGACCCCGACCCCGGCGGATCGGGTCCACGAAAGGCACAAGCACGCTGGTCACCTGCCAAGCCAGCGAGCCATCCCGGCAACACACCTGCCGCCTTCTCGGGCGAACGCCTGGCGCCTTGCCAAGTTGGCGTGGGTACCCAGGTCGGGCCGAACTACTGACGGGGACCTAGTCAGGAGCCGATGGCCCGCGCCAGCGCCAGCGAGTCGACGGCCCGCGCGCCCATCGCGCGGACGCTCTCGGCGACCTCGCGGTCGGTCGACACGACGACTACCGGGCGGCCCTGCGGCTCCGCCGCAACGAGCTGTCGGATCAGGTCGTCGGCGGTCACTCCGGGCGGGCTGAACCGGACCCGGACCCCGCGCGGGGATCGGACGGCCGGGGGCGCGTCGAGCTCGGCGCCGTCGAAAGCGATCGTCACCTCGACACCCTTGCCCGCCACCAGCCCCGCGACCTTGCTCACCAATCTGGTCCGCTGCTGGTCGAGCGGTGCGGTCGGCCAGGCGGTCTTCGAGACGTTGTAGCCGTCGACGACCAGGTGCACCTTCGGCAGGTCGAGGAGCTCGCGGAGCAACGCCGGGTCGTCGGTCGACCGGGCCCTGCCGACGCTTCGGACGGCAGCGGGTCCACCTGGCTCCAGCGCGGGCACCGACTCGGCGGGCAGGCCGTGCGCGAGGGGTAGTGCCAGCTCCTGACGCAGGCCCGAAACGGCGTCAGCAAGCGTATCCAGCAGCAGCCGCAGCCGCACCACCTCGGCATCCCGGCTCACCCGGGCGCGCCGGCGGGCACCGGTCGCCTCGGACTCCAGCTCGGCGACTCGGGTCTCCAGCCGGCGGAGCTTCGCGTCGGCGGCCCGCGCTGCACTGTCCGCGTGCTGCCGCGCCCGGGCGAGCAGCGCAGCCGAGTCGGCGAGCTCGGACTGCGCGGCCTTCAGGTCGCCCCGGGCCTGACCTAGCACCCGCCGTAGCCGCGAGTTCTCCCGCTTCAGCTCATCGATCTGGCCCCGCAGCTTGGCGCGGGTCTCCTTTGCCGCCTGGCGCTCGCTGGCGAGCTCGGCGGTGGCCTTGTCCAGCGCGGCCCGGGCATGTTCGGAGTGACCCCGCTCGGGAGAGCCCTCAGACGACGCGGCGGCATCGGCCACGACGGCCGCCCAGCCCGGCGTACGGGCCAGCCACGCGACAGCGGCCGCCTCCGTGCGCTCAGCCGGCCCGGACGGCTGCTCACCCGCCTCGAGCGCGGCCACCGCCTCTGGTACGAGCGCCCGGACCTGGGTCGCCAGGTGCTCGCGGAAGTCGTCGTCGGTCTCGACCAGACCGGCGATCTGGCCACCGGCCAGCTTCGCCCGCCGGGCTGGTGCGAAGGTGGCCGCCCGGCGCAGCGGTGGCGGCACCTGGGCCGCGGGCAAGCGGCCGAGTGCCTCGGCGGCGATCGCCACGACCCGGTTCCGCACCGCGGCGGGGAGCACGACCTCGCCGGCCGGCTCCAACGGGTCGGCGGCGCTCACGCCGACCGCCCCCGTGAACCGCCGCTCAGGCTCAGGGCCCGCCGCACGATAGCCTCCTGACGCTCGCCGGCGTCGCCGGCTCGACGCCCCCAGGCTAGCGAGCAGATCGATTGGGACGGGTGCTGTACCGCCCGGCCGCGCCGGGTGGGGGCCAGGAAGCCGCGGGCACCGAGCCTCCCTAGCCCCGGTCTTTCATGACGGTGGCGGCGCTCGTGTGGGGGCTGCGTGATCGAGTGGTCTCGTGTTCGGAGTGACCGCGGGTACGACGACTGGCCGGCTGGCGCTGCCGGGCTGCGGTTCTCCGGGTGGTGATGTCGTGGGCGGACAGGCCTGGTCAGGCTGGTTGCGGGATCGCGGCGATGTTGGCGAAGACCGCGGCGATGGCCGCTGCCCAGGGCCAGGACTCGGGAATCCGGAGTCGTCGTCGGCGGGCGCCGTGGGTGAGTCTCGCGGGCGTGTGCAGGAACCGGTAGCGCAGCGCCTTCGGCTCGCTGGTCGCCAGGACGGCGGCCTCGCCGGCGCAGCCGAGCAGACGGGTCCAGGCGACGAGGTCGGCAGCGATCGTGGTCAACGCTAGCCAGGTCTGGTTGATCTTGAACTCCCGCGACGGGAACCGACCGAGGCGGGTGTCCTTGGCGTGCCGGATCCGGTCCTCGACCCGGGCGTGGGCCCGGTGGCGGGCCTCGAGGAACGCCAGCTGGCCGCTGGTGGTGTTGGTGACGAAGGCCTGGTAGCGCCCAGCCGTCGCGCTCCTCGAACAGCGACAACTGCGCGCCGGGGTGCGGTCGCTCGCGACGCACGATGATCCGCATGCCGTCGGGCCAGGCGGCGAGAATGGTGGGGTCGACCAGCCCGGTCAGTTCGGCGACGTCGCCGCCCTCGCGGAGCTCCCCGTCGGCCTCGATGGCAGGGACCCACGCCCCGTTGGGGAGCAGCATGATCGCCTCGCGGAGCTTCTCGGTGACCGCGAACCCAACGGAGTACTCCACACGCCGGCCGCGTATGCGGCCCGGGCATGCAGCCAGTCCAACAGCGCATGGGACGCGCCGGCGCCGTCGGAGCGGATCAGCAGCCGCCTACGGTGGGTGCGGGGGACCTGAGCGATCGCGTCGGTCAGAACCTCGATGTGGTCGACAGCGGTGTTCGACCCGGCGTTGCCCGCTCGGAGCTTCGCCGCGAGGAACTCGCGGGTGTTGTCACACCACACGCCCAGCGGATGGAACCCGAAGGTGTGCTTGAAGGTGGCCGCAGCGTTCTCCTTCTCGCTATGTGCGACCACGATCGTGGCGTCCACGTCCAGCACAATCGTCTCGCCCAGGTCGACCCCGGCGACCCGGCTGGCCGGAGCACCATCGCCCAGTTGCGCCCACACGTGGCGCCGAACCCGTGCCCTCGCGGCCGCGATCCTCTTCAACCGGCCCGGTGTGGCCTCATCCAGCGTGCGCCACACCGTCGGCGGCGACGCAACAGGGCCGAGGACCCCGGCCTGGTGGCGCAGCACATCGATGTCGGCGATCGCCTCGCCCCCGTCGGCGAGCATCACCGCGACGTCGACCAGCACCCGGCCGCGGTCATGGACCGGTGCGAAGGACCGCCTGGCCATCGCCTTGGACAACTCGCTCGTCAGGCCGGTTCGGTCGGCCAGCAGCCGCGTCGCGACACTGCCTGCGTGCGCCACCACGCCGACACCATCAGCGGTGACTGCCAACCCCGACGACCACGAAGTACGCTTCATCTACGGAGTGCCTTCCACTTGAGCCACTTGGACCTTCGACAAGCCCAAGTTTCCCAAGGAGGACAGGCACTTCCGTGCATCTACACGCCAATCAGCCAACCGAACCGTGAACGATCCGGGCTAACAACCCCGCATTGGGACGCTAGCGGCCAGAATCGGCTTCCCGGAGACCGCACTAATAAAGACAACAACGCCGGTGCGATAAGAGCGCCGAAGCTTCACCCCATGCGGAACGGACAAGGGCAACTGCACGCCGCAATACACTAGGGCTTGAGCGATCCTATCCCTGACCCGCGGAACTATGTACTGCCCTCCCGATATACTATTCTGCCTAATGGCACCGAACCGGTGGTCCGTCATCAACAGCAAATACGAACCCAACAACTTCGCGCCACGGCTCGTCGCGTAGATGAAGTGATGGGCCACGACCTCAGCCTGGGCGGGCGACACCCTTACCCTCTGCTCCGCCGATTCCGGAACACTCCTCACGGAAATCCCGGAGCTAGCAAGCTCTCGCTGGATGATGGGAGGAACCAGCGAATGAGCCGCGTGGTGAGGGACCGCTAGAGTCGAGTACGTCAACCCGGGAACGCAGAAAATCACGCTGAGAGCACCCACGGCGCTCCAACGAGCAAGCTCTCTTTTTGATGTCATGGCGGATAGGTCCATATCTTGAAGTTGGGCGGGTTAGCTAACAAGGCTTGCTTGTACTGTGAGAGGTCTGGTGACTCAAGACGAAATGACTGCGGCGAGGCCCAACTCCCATCCCAAGTTTCAATATTCACTCCGGTGAAATTAGCCGGGTCGTCTTGAGTGCCTGGCACATCGTCGCTTGGATAGTTGGTCTCGCCATACCACTGTCCCTGCCAAGCGGCATTCCATTTTGAGCCGGGGTCAAACGATGTATAGTCGAGCTCCCCCAAGCTGCCGACGCGCAGCTGCAGGCAGTCACAATTGCTCGACCAGACTACGGAGTAAAGGGCATTCTGTGGAACACTATTGCCATATACAATCGTGTGCAGTCGTGTCTTGCCATAGGCCTGTACCCACTCATCCCAAAGCCAAAACCCACCGTAACCATAGAATGGCGGATTCGTTGTGCCGCTTCCGAAGTGACCATAGCCAACTTGGGCCCAGCCAACATGGCCCGGATAGTCTGAACTATTACCAACTACCATAGGCCAAGCAAGACTAAGGCCCTCGGCCCCGCACAACGATGCTTCTTGGCTAGATATATAGCTTTCTGTTCCGAACACCACCGTTGTGAAAACGGTCTGACCGCCATCGTAATAGGGCTCATAGTTGATTAGATTGCAACTTCTCGATGGGCTTGCAGTGGCCAGAGGTGGGCTTGCAGTGGCCAAAGCCGATGCGAGGCTGGAAAGCGCCGAGAGTACAGTTGCACCGCAAAGGAGTGCGGTCACTCGACCTAGCCATCTCAATGCGACGGCTGCCATGTGCGGACCTTACCAAGTGTCACGCCAATTGGGAAGGTGTTGTGGGCGGAATATCGACCAGGGGTGCGGACGGCGACTCCTGTGCGGACCGCCTGCTTCCGTGGTGCCCCGGAGGCGAGCGACTGCTCCCTCGGCTTGTCGAGCAGCCACCCCGTTCGGCCTGGCGTCCGCTCCGCATGCCCGTAGGGTGAATTCGCGGAGGTATCTGGTGACCGTGGCGCGCGCGGCCCTGGGCAAGGGGTTCACGGCGCGCACCACGGGCCCGGCGACGCCCAGCCCGGCGCGTGGACCACGGGGTCTTGTGCGCTTCCCAAGCTAGCCCCGGTCATTCATGAGGCTGGCGATGGCGCCTTGGGAGCTTGAAGTGAGTGGGCCACGGTCTCCGGGTATGACGACGGGCCGGCTGGCGCTGCCGGGCTGCGGTTCTCCGGGTTCCTCAGGTTGTGGGCGGGCAGTGGGTCAGGCTGGTTTCGGGATCGCGGCGATGTTGGCGAAGACCGCGACGATCGCGGCCGCCCAGGGCCAAGTCCTGGGGATCTTGAGCCGGCGTCGGCGGGCGCTGTGGCTAAGGCGGGCGGGCACGTGGAGGAGCCGGTAGCGCAGTGCCTTCGGCTCACAGTCGGCGAGTGCGGCGGCGTCACCGGTGCAGCCGAGCAGCCGTGTCCAGGCGGTCAGGTCGGCCGCGAGCTGGGTGAGCATCAGCCAGGCCTGGTTGATCTTGAACTCCCGCGACGGGAACCGGCCCAGGCCGGTGTCCTTGTCGTGCCGGATCCGGTCCTCGACCCGGGCGTGGGCGCGGTTTCGTGCTTCGAGGAAGGCCAGCTGGCCGGTGGTGGTGTTGGTGACGAACGCCTGTTAGCGCCACCCGTCGGCCTCTTCGAACAGCGACAGCTGGGCGCCGGGGTGGGGTCGTTCGCGGCGGACGACCACGCGCATCCCGGTCGGCCACCTACTCAGGTCGAGCAGGCCGGTCAGCTCCGCGACGTCACCGCCCGCACGGACCCCGCCGTCGGCGTCGGTCGCTGGTGCCCACACCTTGGCCGGGACCAGCCTGATCGCGTCGCGAAGCTTCTCGGTGACCGAGAAGCCCACCGAGTACTCCACGCTGCGGCCGTGGACCCCTGCCTGTTCGGCCAGCCAGTCCAGCAGGCCGTGGGATGCCCCGGCGCCGTCGGAGCGGATCAACAGCTTCCTGCGGTGCGTCGCTGGGATCTGGGCGATCGCCTCGGTGAGGACCTAGACGTGGTCAGCGGCGGTGTTCGACCCGGCGTTCCCGGCTCGCAGCTTGGCGGCGAGGAACTCTTCGGTGTTGTCGCACCACACCCCCAGCGGGTGGAACCCGAAGGTCTTCTTGAACGTGTCCGCGGCGTTCTCCTTCTCGCTGTGCGCTACCACGATCGTGGCGTCCACGTCGAGCACCAGGACCTCACCCAGGTCGGCGCCGGCGACCTTGCTGGCTGGGACACCGCCAGGCAGCCGTGCCCACACATGACGACGCGTCCGGGCCCGGCCAGCCCGGATCTTCCTTAGCCGGCCAGCGGTGACCTCGTCCAGCGTGCGCCACACCGTCGGCGCCGCCGGTGTGGACCCAAGACACCACCCTG
>DASSHZ010000050.1:0-116327 GCA_035692425.1 Nocardioidaceae bacterium | reverse complement strand
CGACGAAGCCATGACCGCCCTAGCCGGAGCAGACGCCTAGCCCGGCTTGGCGCGATGCCGGACCCACGCTCTGGTGAGCGTACGACCGCATGACGACCTGCTCCCCCTACGAAGACACCTCACGTCTCGCCGAGCGCCGACACGTTCTGTCGGCCAAGCCACCGAGCCGGTGCCATGGAGCCCCCGCCCGAGGTAGTCGATGGTGCTGCCGGTTGAGCCGCCGCGAGTGCTGCCGGTTGAGCCGCCGCGAGGGCCGCAGGTTGAGCCGCCGCGAGGGAGCCGCTTGTTGAGCCGCCCTCCGTAGTGCGGCGAGTCGAAGCCAGCGGCTGTGCGGTGACAAGAGTTATTGCAGATCCCCTTGTGGACAACGGATTCTAAGGGCCTGAACTGTCGGTGAGGGCCGGTAGCGTGCCGGTCATGGACGATCGCAACCCAGCGCCGGCAGCCCCGCCGCTCAGGCTGCGCCGCCGCCCCCGGCCTAGCCCGGAGCAGGTCCGCGCGGCACAGGATGAGATCTCGGCGCTGCTGGCCCGGATCGGCGACTGCGAGACCAAGATCCGCTCGCTGCAAGCCGAGCAGGCCGCGGCCGCGGCGGCGTTCGTGGACGCCCAGCTCGCCCTGGACGAGGCGCAGCGGTACCCCTCGGGGCCAGACCAGCACCGCGCCATGGTGACCGAGGTGGCGCTGGCCCGGCGGGTCTCCACGCTGAGCGCCACCAGGTGGCTCGGCGACGCCTGGGCGGTGGCTCGGAACACCCCGGCCACGTTCGGGGCGCTGGCCGCCGGGGAGCTGTCTTGGTGGGCGGCGCGCTCGATCGCGGTGGAGACCGCCGGGCTGGACCGCGAGAGCAGGCTGGCGGTGGAGGCGGCGGTGGCCGCCGAGGCGGTGGACCTGCTGCCCGGCCAGGCGGCCGGGCTGGCCCGGCGGCGGGTGCTGGCGGTCGACCCCACCGCGTCGGCCGCCCGGGCCGAGAGGGCGCGGGCCGAGCGATGGGTGCGGGTCGAGGAGGACGAGTCGCCGGCGATGGCGCTGCTGACGGCCCGGCTGCCGGCCGAGGCCGCGGCCGCCGCCTGGTCGGCGCTGCACGACTACGCGCGGGCCGCCTGGGCCGACGGGGCCGCCGGGACGGTGTCGACGCTGATGGCCGACACGCTGATGGAGCGGCTCACCGGCCTGACCCGGGCCGAGGACGTCCCGATCTGCGTGGACCTGGTGATGACCGACGCCGCCTTGCTCGGCGGCGCCGACACCCCGGCCGAGCTGAGCGGCTTCGGGCCGGTCCCGGCCGCGGTGGCCCGCCGGCTGGCCGCGGGGTCGGCGCGGTGGCTGCGGCGGCTGTACGCCGACCCCGCCGACGGCGTCCTCACCCGGGCCGACCCGCGCCGGCGCCGGTTCGGCGGGGCCGCCCGCGACCTGGTCGGGCTGCTCGACCCGCACTGCCGGGGACCGCAGTGCCCTGCTCCGGTGGCCGAGGTGGACCACATCGTCGCGTACGCCGACGGCGGGCCGACCGTGGTCGGCAACGGGCAGGGGCTGTCCAAGGGCTGCCACCGGCTGCGCGACCACCCGGGCGTGGCGGTGACCGCCGCCGAGCACCCCCACGTGCTGGCCTGGCGTCTCCCGTCGGGCGCGGTCTGCCGGACTATCCCCGCCCCGGCCCTGGGCCACGGCAGCCTCAGCGCCGAGCAGGTCGCCCACCGCCACCGGCTCACCCACCCCGAGAGGCCGAGCACGCAGAGCACCCAGCCGGCAGTCCGGTCGGCCGACTCGCGCCGAACGACGGCTGCTGTCGCCGACCTCGGCGGCCACGGCGTCACAGAGCTTGGGGGTCCCAGTCCCTGACGCTCGCGCGGGCGTACACAGCAGGCAATTGTCCCTGAGCCAATCGGACTGACTCAGCTTGCGAGGAAGACCTCGTCTGCATGCCAGTTCAGAAACTCTCGGCTGGGTCGGTCGGCCACCGAAGCTGGCACATCAATAGGGATTCGCGACTCGGCGCGCACGTAGAACTCTTTGCCATTGCCAAACTCGCGGCGCAGCCGCGGGCTCACCAGCAGACGGTACGACGACGGGTCGATGCCCAGGTAGCCGCGGTCGAAGAGAGTGTGGACGTCGGACCGGAGCAGCAGTCCGTTGTCGAGACGATGCTCACCGCCGTGGGAGACAGGCCTGATGTGTGCAGCCTGTAGGACGGGACGTATCTTGTCCCCAGTTACCGCGCAGTGGAACCGATAGGCCTTGAGAACACCAGCCTGGAAGCCGCCCTGCCCAAGGCGCGGACGCACGAGATGGGGCTGACCATAGATCGGTCCGGCCCCCTGCCAGGACGGCACGCTGATACTTTGGAAGTCGGCGATACCACCCGTTGGCGCGGCCCTCAGTCGCGAGAGGATGGGATGAAAATAGTCCTGCATGAGGTTGCACTCGTATCCCTTGCCCTGAACAATGTTCGGGGCCCAGTCAGGCGGCGGTGAGACGTACTCGCCGGGCGAGAAGTAGCGGACGCCTTCAAGGATGAGACAGCCGATCTTTGGGTCGTCACTTGGACTCAACGGTGCTCGGCGGTACTTCTGGATGCGCACAAACATCTCTTCGTAACTGGGAGCGCCGTTCGCCTCACCGAAGAACTTCCAGGCCTCACTCAGGCTAAGCTCGACCTGCGCGAAGAACAGACCACCGCCGACTATGCAACTGCCCGCCGGGTCACGATAGTGCGTCTTGAAGAGGAATGGCTCTCCGGGTTCAAGCGCATGAAAGGCACGTCCGCCACTGGGCTGCCAGAAGTTGACCTCGTCATACCCACGTGCCGCAAGAAATCGGAACCAGTCCCCGTCGGTGACCCCGACGTACGCGTGCACGAACTGATTCTGGCGCGGAAGACTCCTGCGCGCAGCAGGTTCGTGTGAGCGGCCTGAAATGTACGCCAAAGCCTGCCGCCGCGTGCGGACTCACTGGGCGATGACCCGCGCTCTTGACGGCGCTCCGCTCGACCCTCTGAGGCTTCGGGGTGCCGTCAGCCGTCGATCTCGCTGGGGTCGCGGCCGAGGAGGTCGGCGATGTGCTCGACGAGAACCTCGTTGACCAGCGCGATCCGCTCGGCCTTCGTCTTGGCGCGCATCTCTACCGGTCGGCGGAAGACTACGATCCGCGCGGGGCTTCCCGGAGCAGCCCGGGAGAGCGCGCCGAAGGGCACCGGCTCGTCCGCCCAGTCGGACGGGATTCGCGGCACGTCCTCGGTACCGAACTCGACGTCGTCGAGCTCGGCCGACCAGCGAGCGACGTAGTGCTCAACCAGGGACCTAACGAGCTCGTCGAACTCGTCCCGGCGGCTGCGGCCCAGGGCGTCCACGGCCGGGCTCAGCGGCCCCGGGAGCACCAGCGGCCCGCGCCGACCTCGGCCCCGGCGGTCCCGGGTCGAGCCCACGCGCCGGCCGACGACCGGCAGCCGGCGCATCTGCACGGCACCAGGGTAGGGGAACCGGGCTCAGCTCGCGGCGGCCCCGGACGCCAGCGAGCCGACGCGACGGCGAAGACCCTCGCCAATCCGGGGAAGCGCCGAACCGAGACGGTAGCGTCAGGCCGTGACCCGGCGGCGTATCTGCTCACGCAGCGCATGCGCCCGTCGGTCGGTCGCCACGCTCACCTATGTGTACGCCGACCAGACGGCCGTCCTGGGCCCTCTGGCGACGTACGCCGAGCCGCACTCCTACGACCTGTGCGAGCTCCACGCCGAGCGACTAAGCGCCCCCCGCGGCTGGGAGATCATCCGGCTCGCCCCCGATCCCGCGATGACGGGACCCACCCAGGACGACCTGCTGGCGCTTGCCGACGCGGTCCGGGAAGCCGGCCGCCCCCACGAGGCGCCGGAGCCGGTCGGCAGTGCCGTCGAGGTCGGCCGCCGCGGGCATCTGCGGATGCTGCGCTCGAGCCGCGAGCCGGAGTCCTAGACCGGCCAGACTCACGGCCGGCCCGGAGCATCTGCGACCCCAAGTGCGGGCCGCCAGGCGTCCGGGCAGCCGGGAACCTGGACCAGCGGGTACCCGGCACCACGAACCGCCCGGGACGGCGCATCGTCCCGCGCCCGGTCACCAGGCCGGCCGTACCGGCGGGCGCACCAGGCTGCGGGGGCTGGACATCAGCGGCAGGGCGGCCACGCCGGCCGCCGAGGAGTAGGCGACCACCCCGTACACCGAGCTGCCCGCGGACGGGCTGACCACCAGGTAGCGGGCGCCCTGCAGCTTGCCCGGCCGCCAGGACCGCGTCGACCCGGCCGGGAGGGCGAGCTGCTGCTGCGCAAGCTGCCGACCCCGCGCGCCGAACGCGGTCAGCTTGACCCCGGTGCCGCGCTCCCCCGCGTCGACCAAGGTGAGCACGGCGTGCAGCCCGCGCGGCAGTGGTACGACGGCGGGCGGGCCGATGGCCACCGATGCAGGGGCGATCGCGAAGTCGCGCGGGCCGTGCTCGGTCGTCTCCACCACGGCCGCGGTCACGGCGACGTTGGAGGTCAGCCGCAGGGCGCCAGCCGCCGTACCGAGGGCCGGCTCGATGTTGCGGGTCACGACCCCGCCCGGCGGGATGGACAGGTCGCGGACCTTCGTGGAGGTGAACGTGCCGGCGCGCTCCGCGAACCGCAGCGAGACCACCGCCTGGCGGTCGCCCGGATTCGTCACGACCAGCTGTCGGTGCAGCCGGCCGCCGGGGGCCGGACCGACCAGCGCTCGCGGGGCCGGCTGGGCCGCGGGCGGCACCCACTCCGAGCCGACCGGCGTGATGCCGCGCAGGCTGGTGGTCCGGACCGCGGCCGCAACCCGCCCGGTGGTCGCGATGACGTGCAAGGTCAGGGCGGCGCGACTGGGGGCGAACCTCGCGAGGTCGAGCACGGTGCGGGAGTGCGGGGCGACGCCGATACCGCGGGCGCCCACGGCGTCGATCGCACCGCGATGGCCGAAGAGCTGCACATCGAAGACCGCGAGTGCCGGGCTCGGGTTCGAGACGACGAGCTGCGACGTGGTGCCGATCCGCGTGCTCACCCCTGCGAACCACCAGGAGGTGGCCGGCGCCAGGCACCAGCTGGCGGCAAGACCGGAGTGCGCGGGCCCCGAGTACGTCGACCACTGCGCCGCGGTCAGGCCGGGCGCGCCGCCTCCACTGCCTCGCACAAGTACGGCGGGCACCTGCCGGTCATGGACCAGTTTCCGGCTCAGGGTGGCGCCAGGGCTGGTCGCGTCGGCGAGCTGCTGGGCGGGCGGGGCGCCGAACGCGTCGACCCCGACCGATCCGGCGGAGCCACCAGGCGGGGCCACCGCGATGAGCCGTGCCCGCGTCGAGCGGTCGGTGGGCGACTGCGGACAGGCAAGCAGGGCGCTGCGCACCGCCACCGTGGTGCCGGCTGCCGCGACCGGGGGCGGGGCGGCGCGGGACCGCTGGACGGCGGCCATCGACGCGCCCGACACCGCGAGCGCGAGGATCCCGACAGCCGCGGCGACCATCCGCCGCCCAGTCACCGGTGGGCTCCTACGCGCGCCGGCTCCGGCGTCCCCGCCGGCCTCGCGCCCGGCGCCGTGTCGGTGGTGCGTCGCACGCGAGGAGGTTCGCCGCCCCCACGACGCGCGGCCGGTGCCGCGAGGGTCAGCGCCACCAGCCAGGCCAGTGCCTCACCCACCAGCCACCAGACATGGTGCGACAGCCGCGGCCCCCCTGGATCCCCGGTCGAGAGCGGTAGGTCCACGTGCCAGCCCAGCTCCACAGCGGGATTGCTCGAAGCCCTGGTGAGGCCCGGTACGCCGTCCAGCTGGGCGACGGCGGACGGCGCGGCCGGCGCGCGCAGCACGAGGTAGCCGATCCCGTCCGCGGCAAGTCCCCTGACCCCCGCTGGGCCCGCGTCGGAGAGAAGCTCGGTCACCAGGCTGGTGGCGCCACTCATCGACCTGGTTGGCAGCACGCCGTCGTCCCCGAGCCGCAGCCCGTCGCCGGCGTACACGGTGTAGACGCTGGGCGAGCCGGAGGTCGACACGACCAGCACTCGGACTCCCCCGCCCATGGCCTGGGTCATGTACGCCGGGAGCGGCACCGCCGCCCCACGGTGGAGGTCGCCATGGGGTGCGATCGCGACCCACCAGGCGGCCGCGGCGAACGGCGTGGCCACCGCGAGGAGAGCAACCCCCGCGGCCAGCGGCTGCCGCCAGCCGAAGGACCCCGACCGGATGGCGGCGACGGCGCCCTCAGCGGCGTACCCGGCCGCCACGATGGCCGCGCCCTGGGCCACCAGGACCGGGACACCCAGCCAGACGTTCGCAGCCACGCCCACCCCAGGCACCGTGGTCACGTATCGGGACATCGCGGCGGTGAATCCCAGCGCCACCGCGATCACTACCCAGGCGCCGGACACCTGCGACCGCCGGTCGGTGCGCAGGAAGGCCAGCAGGGCGGCGAGCAGTATCCCGCAGGTCAGCCACCACGGGGCGGCTCCCGGGGCGCCGAGGCGACCAAGCAGGAGCTGCCACGCGGAGCCACCGACGGCGGCGGTGTGCGGGTCGATGAGGCCGGCCTCGGTCAGCACGAGTTCCGGGTGGTGGAGGAAGCGGAGCGACCACGGGAGCAGCAGCAGCGGGACGGCCGCCAGCGCCACGGCGACCCGGAGCACCAGCGCGGCTCCACCGAATCCACGGCTAGCCAGCAGCCACGGCACGGCGATCGCGGCGAGCACGACTGCCATCGGCCACAGCACCGGGGCGAAGGCGCTGGCCGCCGCCAGCAGCAGCGCGGTGGCCCAGGCCGACCGCCAGCCGCCGCCCCCGCGGTCGAGGAGCGACGTCGCAGCCAGGGCGACCCACGGCAGCAGCACCGTCGCGGCGACCGTGCCGACCCGGCCGGCGGTCGCCGTACCGGTCACCGCCGGCAGGAGAGCGAAAGTAGCCGTCATCCACAGCCGAGTGGCGCGCCCCTCCACCAGCCGGCGGGAACACGCCCAGGCGCCGAGCCCGGCCAGCGGGACGGCCAGCAGCATCAGCAGGTCTACGACCAGCCAGGCCTTCCCGCCAAGCACGGTCGCCGGGACGGCCAGCGCGACGACGTACGGCGAGGCAAGCTGCGTCGAGCCGAGGCCGACCTGGTGCCAGGACTCCCCCATCAGCCGCCACCACGCGCCGGCCGCGTCCGGGGAGGGCGGCAGCCCACCGCCCTGCAGCAACCCCGAGCCCCACAACCCACGAGTGGCGACCAGGGCGAGGACGGTGAGAAGGGCCGTGAGCGTGGCGAGCGGGTGCCGGCCCGGCCAGGCCAAGGTGCCCTCGCCCGCCGGCATCGGTACGACGTCCTCTGGGGACAAGCCGCGCTCGGGGGGCTCGGGTCGAGCACCGCGCAACCGTCGCGTGGAAGTGGCCACGGCGCCGGCCGCACCGCGCGCACTGCCGCTGAAGCGCTCCAGCACCGCCTCCAGCCCCGCCGAGTAGGGGCTCCACCACGGTGGCAGCAGCCGGCGCACCGTCGCTCGCGGCGCGGTCGCCGTACGCCGGCGATGGATCCGCGCGCCGACGATCCGCCACGGCCGACCGAGCACCGAGACGGTCGCCAGGACCTCGTCGTACGCCGCCCCGGGCAGCTTGCCGAGCAGGTAGCCGAGCATCCGGAGCAGGGACCCCAGCAACAGCCGGACGTACTGGTAGACCACGAGCCCGCGCGACACGTTGGCCAGCAGCGTGAAGAGGGCGGCCTCCCGGTCCGCCCGATGGGGGTGCGCGGCAGCCCGGGAGCCCTCCCGGACCCCGCGGGCGGACGCCTCGACGTGGAAGAGCACCGCAGCTGGGGCGACGACCACCCGGTGCCCAGCCCGGACCGTCCGCCAGCCGAAGTCGACGTCGTCGCGGAAGAACGGCAGCCGGCGGTCGAAGCCGCCCAGCGACTCCCACACGTCGCGCCGAACCAGCATCCCGGCGCTGCTCACCGCCAGCACGTCACGTACCTCGTCGTGCTGGCCCTGGTCGTACTCCCCCGGCTCTAGGCCCGTCTCCCGCCGCCCGGTCCCGCCGATGGTGACACCGACCTCCAGCAGCCGCCGCCCGCGCGGCCAGGCGCGCACCCGGCAGCCGACCACCGCCACCGCCGGGTCGGCGGTGCCGACCGCGATCAGCTCGTCCAGCGCCTCGGCCGCCGGGCAGCAGTCGTCGTGCAGCAGCCAGAGCCACTCGTCCGGGGAGGGCGACCCCCGCCGAGGTCCTGCCGCGACTCCGCCCGCGGCCGAGCGCTTCTCACCGGTCCGGCGGGCAGCGCCGTCGAGGGCGGCCCGTATCGCCGCTCCGAAACCGGCCCCGGCCCTGACCGCACCGACGGAGTCGTCACCGAAGGCCGCTCGCAGCAGCGCGGCGGAGCCGTCGCGGGAGCCGGTGTCGACGGCGAGCACGCGATCCGGAGTCCGGGTAGCCCCCGCGAGCGCCTCGATCAGGCGGGGCAGCCAGCGCTCGCCGTTGTGGGAGACCACCACCGCGGTGACGTGCGCACGGACGCCGGGGACGACGGCGTGGGTCATCAGTGCGGGGCTCCTTGTGAAACTCGCCGAGCACCGCTCGGGGTCGCGGCTCCCGTTGCGGGGCCAGGCTCACCCTAACCCGGGCCGGTCGCCGCCGTACTCAGCAGATGGGTCGCCCCAGCCCTCTCTGACCGACCGCGCGCTGGCGGCGAGGGGTCAGACTGCGCGCCGCTTCAGTCGCCGCCGCTCACGCTCCGACAGCCCGCCCCAGATCCCGAATCGCTCGTCGTGGGCGAGGGCATACTCCAGGCACTGCGTTCGGACCTCGCAGGACAGGCACACCTTCTTAGCCTCCCGGGTTGACCCGCCCTTCTCCGGGAAGAATGCCTCGGGGTCCGTCTGGGCGCAGAGCGCCCGCTCCTGCCAGCTGAGCTCGTCGTCTATGTCAGGCATCTCGGGCCTTCGCACGATCTTGGCCTCCTCGACCCTCGGGTTCGCTCGTGCTGCCGTCTGGCTGGGCCGCTGCGGGGAACTACAACGCCTTACTGAATTACATGCCTGTAAGTCGGTCCTAGTCAAGCCCAAGAGGTGGGATTGGTAGCCGACACGCCGATAGCCGCCCGACTTTCTGTCCGAGCGGTCGACCCCGCCATCGCCTGTTCGGCCGAACGAGCGAAAGGGGCTCCTGCAGGTGGGGAACCGCGCAGCGGGCAGTTCGAAGTGGCCCTGTCCTTCGTTCCGCCTCGTCGCCTGTGGCGGCGGCACAACCGGCGGACCGGGAGACCGTCAGGCCGGGCGCTCAGGGTGCTCTCGGGGCGGCTGGGCCGCCGCGGAAGTCGGCTGGCCG
Source organism: Nocardioidaceae bacterium (assembly GCA_035692425.1). Lineage (GTDB taxonomy): Bacteria > Actinomycetota > Actinomycetes > Propionibacteriales > Nocardioidaceae > DASSHZ01. The sequence goes on along the minus strand of DASSHZ010000050.1, from coordinate 107,016 downwards.
GCCGGGTCTTCCGGCGCCGGCTGGCGCTCAGGGTTGTCCGCGGACGGCTCGCCAGCGGGGGAGCTCTCGGGTGCCGACTTGGCGGCGGTGTCGTCGGGAACGGGGGGACGGGGCGGCGTATCCCAGGGCTGGGTCGGAGCGGCCGGCGCCCACTCCGACGAGTACCAGCCAGTGGACGGCGGCGGCGGTCCGGTGGGCCCAACCCAGCCGCGTTGGCCGGTGGTGGGTTGTCCCCCCGGCTGCGGGCCCGAGTCGCCCCAGGGGCGCTCGGCGCCGGGCTGGGGTGGGTAGTGCGCCGGGGCGGGCGACCAGGGTCCGGCGTCGGGCGGCCCGCCCCATCCGCCGGGGCCGGGCCGGGACCAGCCGGGCTGACCGGGCTGCCCAGCGCCGTGCTCGGGCTGAGCCCAGCCGCCCTGCCCCGGCGGTGGCCACCCCGGCTGCTGGCCCGGTGACCAGCCGCCGGCACCCGCCCAGCTCGGCCCTTCGGCGTACGCCGAGGTCGTCGGGAGGAGCATCCGGTAGACCCGGCTGCTGTAGAAGCAGACCAGACCGAGCGCCAGCAGCGTCGCGGCGCCGAGCAGCGCGCCCACGATCTTCCCGGCGCCGAAGATGCCGGCGAACATGGGCCCCTGGGACTGCCCGGCGGCCAGCGCGGCGAACCAGGAGATCACCCCGAAGAGGAGGCTCAACGCGCCCAGCCCCGCCGCTGATCCGACGATCGCTCGCGCGTTGCGGCTCGGCCGCTCGAAGCCGCTGGCGAGCGCCACGGCTGCCACCAGCCCCAGAATCAGCAGCGGGGCCGAGAACAGATGTCCGTAGGCGGCCGCCCGCAAGGTGAACGGGCCGCCGACCTGGTTGGCGCTCTTGAAGATCATGCCCAGCCCGGCGACGAAGAACAGGGCGGCCACCAGCAGGGCGACGATGGCGAGGGCGTCCCGGTGTCTCTCGAGTGCATGGCGCGTCATAACCACTAGTTTCGCGCAGTCTCCTGCCGGGACCGCGCCGATCGCCGAAGCTCCGCGGACGCCACCCCCGGAGGCGCCGGCGCGCAACGGCGGTTGCCACACTGAGCCTGTGCGGATCACGGTGCTGTCAGGCGGGGTGGGCGGTGCCCGCTTCCTGACCGGGCTGCGCGCGGCGGTCGAGCCGGCCGAGGACCCGATAACCGTGATCGGCAACACCGGCGACGACATCTGGCTGTTAGGCCTGCGCATCTGCCCGGACCTCGACACCGTCATGTACACGCTGGGCGGCGGGATCGACGCCGAACGCGGCTGGGGCCGCGACGACGAGACCTGGAACGCGGCGGCCGAGCTCACGGCGTACGGCGTGCAGCCGACCTGGTTCGGCCTCGGTGATCGGGATCTCGCCACCCACCTCGTGCGCACGCAGATGCTCGGTGCCGGCTACCCGCTGTCCGCGGTCACCGAGGCGCTGTGCGATCGCTGGCAGCCCGGCGTCCGGCTGCTGCCGATGTCGGACGACCGGGTGGAGACGCACGTGACCATCGACGACCCCGAGCAGCCGGGCCGTCGCAAGGCGGTGCACTTCCAGGAGTACTGGGTTCGGCTCCGGGCTCCGCTGGCGTACGCCGTGGTGCCGGTGGGCGCGGCCGAGGCCAAGCCCGCCCCGGGAGTCGTGGACGCGATCGCCACCGCCGACCTCGTCGTACTGCCGCCGTCGAACCCGGTGGTGTCGGTGGGCACGATCTTGTCGGTGCCCGGCGTCGCCGACGCCGTCCGGGCCACCGGGGCGCCGGTCGTCGGGGTGTCACCGATAGTCGGCGGTGCCCCGGTGCGGGGGATGGCAGACCGGATGCTGGCGGCGATCGGCGTGGAGGTGTCGGCGGCTGGCGTCGCCCGCCACTACGGCGCTCGCCGCGATGGTGGGCTGCTCGACGGCTGGCTGGTCGACGTAGCCGACGGCGCCGCCATCGACGAGCTCAGCGCCCTCGGGATCGCGACCCGAGCGGTCCCGCTCCTGATGGCCGGACCGGCCGCCACCACGCAGCTGGCGCACGAGGTGCTCGTCTCGGCGGGGCAGCTGCGGGACCGCCGGTGAACGCCGGGTCTCAGGTAGTGGTGTGTCAGCACCTCACGCTGATCGGCGTCGCCCTGCCGGAGGTGGCTCCCGGTGACGACCTCGGCAGCCTGGTAGCCGGGGCCACCGAGCTGGCTGACGGGGATGTCGTAGCCGTAACCAGCAAGATCGTGAGCAAGTCCGAGGGCCGGGTCCGGCGCATCGACCGCCCCGCCGCCGTGACCGCGGAGTCGGTCCGGGTGCTTGCCCGTCGCGGTGACTCCGTCATCGCCGAGACCGCGCACGGCCTGGTGCTGGCGGCCGCCGGCGTCGACGCGTCCAACACCGCTCCCGGGACGGTCCTGCTGCTGCCGGCCGACCCCGATGGCAGCGCCAGGCGACTGCGCGAGCGTCTCCTCGCGCTGACCGGGCGCAATGTCGCCGTGGTCGTCACCGACACGGCAGGCCGCGCCTGGCGATCTGGCCAGACCGACCTGGCCATCGGCTGCGCCGGGCTGTTACCGCTGACCGACCTGCGCGGTACCCGCGACACGTTCGGCAACGAGCTTCTCGTCACCGCACCGGCCATCGCCGACGAGCTGGCCTCCGCCGCCGACCTGGTCAAGGGCAAGGCAACCGGTCGGCCGGTCGCTGTGCTCCGCGGGCTGGCGCCGGCGGTGCTCCCCCCTGGTACGGCGGGGCCGGGGGCCAGTGCGCTCGTCCGGGAGACCGCGCTCGACCTGTTCGGGCTCGGCGCGCGAGAGGCGGCGCTCGCGGTTGCGCTGCGGACCGATGAGGTCGCCCTGCGCCACCTGCCGCCGCGGACCCCACCGGACCCCGATCCCTTCGCCGAGCTCACCACCACCATGCCGGGAGTGCGGGTCCGAGTACGCCGCCGACGCGGCGGGAGCCGTCAACAGGCCGGAGCCGCGACGCTCGGCGAGCCGGCCGGCTGGGACGGCTGGGTGGTCGCCATCGACGTCAGCACGGCGGACGCCGCCGCCGACCGGGCAACCGAAGCTGTCGGCTGGGCAACCGAAGCTGCCGACCGGGCAACCGAAGCTGTCGGCCGGGCGACCGAGGGCTGGGTACCGGCGACCGAGCCCGACCGGGCGGACCGGTTGGTGGAGGCCGGTCGTCTGCTCGAGCGCTCCTGCGTGCTCGCGGCGGCGTACCGGCTCTCGCTCGCTGAGCCGGCGCCCCGTCCCCGCCCTGCTCGGGGCTGGCGAAATGTCGCCATCAACTGGTGGCTGGCCACCTCGACGTACGAACTCCCTCGCCGACCCTGACGGCGCTCCGCGCTGAACGGTGTCTGCGGGTGAGAGGATCGGTGCCGTGACGTCGGGTGACGGGGGTACGGCGTGCACACACCGGGAGTGCGCGCACGGAGAGCGGGAGCGTCTCCTGACCGGGCCGAACGTGGTCACGTTCGTGCGGACCGCGGCTACCGTGGTGCTGGCGCTGTTGGGGGCCCGGCAGGGGTCGCTCGGGCTGCTCGAGTGGGCACTCGCGGTCTACTGGGTCGGCGACATCGCCGACGGCGCGCTGGCGCGAGCCACCGGCCAGGAGACGCGGACCGGCGCCACGCTGGACATCATGTGCGACCGGCTGTCGGCCGCGCTCTTCTATGTCGGGTTCGCCTGGTACGAGCCGCGCATGGTGGTGCCGGTCGGGCTGTACCTCGTCGAGTTCCTGGTCATCGACATGTTCTTGTCGCTGGCGTTCCTGGCCTGGCCGATCTCGAGCCCCAACTACTTCCACCTGGTGGATCGCCGGATCTGGCGGTGGAACTGGTCCAAGCCGGGCAAGGCGGTGAACTCCGCGCTGCTAGCGGTGCTCATGGTGGTCACCCGCGACCTGTGGTTCGGCCCCTGGCTGGCCGGGGCGATCGCCGCGGCGCTGCTGGTGCTGAAGGTGACGTCGCTCTTCTGGCTGCTGCGCCTGCGCATCCCGGTGCCGTCCGGCTGCGGGCACGAGATCGGCCGGTCGCCGACCCCAGCCGGGCGGACCAAGGACAACGCCGCGTGAAGCTCCTGGTCACGACCTTCTTCGTCTCCATCGCCTCAGCGCTCGTCCCGTTGATCAACATCGAGGCCTACATTGCCGGGGTCGGCGCCCTCGTCCATCACTACGGCATCTGGCCGGTGGCGCTGGTCGCTGCCGCCGGGCAGTCGATCGGGAAGGTCTTCTGGTACGAGGTCGGGCGCACCTCCATGCACTGGCGCTACATCAAGCGGCAGATGGAGCGCCCCGCCTGGCAGAAGCGCTACGACCAGGTCAAGACGATGACCGACGAGCGCCCGTGGACCGGCCTCGGCCTGCTCGCGGTCTCGGCGGTCACCGGCTTCCCGCCGCTGGCCATCATGGCGGTCCTCGCCGGACAGCTGCGCTTCCACCGCCTGTGGTTCTACGGCATCACGTTCGCCGGCCGCACGCTCCGCTTCGCCGCCGTACTGGGTGGGGTCTCCCTCGTCATGCACAGCGGCTGGTTCCACCTGTAACCGAGCGCTGCCCTCTCGGCGGACCGCAGGCGGGGTCAGACGTCTGGCGAGAACCGGATCGCGCCGTCCGGGATCTGCACGCCGCCCCATACCCGTACGCCGGCCCGGAGCTCGCAGCCCGCCCCCAGCCCGGCATCGTCGCCCAGGACGGAGTCGGAGACCGTCGCGCCGGGTCCCACCACCGAGCCGGGGCCGAGGACGGAGTCGACCACGCGGGCGCCCGCTGCTACCACGGCACCGCCACACACGACGGTGCCCTCGACCACCGCACCAGCGTGCACCACCGCCCCCGGGCCGACCGACGACCCGCCGCGAACGAAGGCGCCGGGCTCCACCGTCGACGCGGGGTCGAGGCGGGCCTCCGCCGGCGGATGCCGGTACGCGGGGCTGCGGGCAATGCCGCGTACCAGGTCGGAGGAGCCGCGCACCAGCGCCTCCGGCGTACCGAGGTCCAGCCAGTACGACGGGTCGAGGAAACCGAGCACGCGCCGCCCGGCCGTCACCAGGGCTGGGAATGTCTCGCGCTCCACGGACACCGCCCGGCCGACCGGGATGTCGTCGATGACGGCGGCGTTGAGCACGTAGCAACCGGCGTTGACCTGGCGGGAGACGGGGTCGGGCGACTTCTCCAGGAACGCCAGGACCAGCCCGTCGCGGTCGGTCGGCACGCAGCCGTACGCGCGAGCGTCGTCGACTGTGACCAGATGCAGAGTTGCGTCGGCGTGGTGCCCGCGATGGAAGGCGACCTGCGCGGCCAGGTCATGCCCGCTGAGCACGTCGCCGTTCAGGACCACCACCGGGTCGTCCCCGCGGGCGTCCAGATGCTCGGCGGCGTTGCGGATGGCACCCGCGGTGCCCAGCGGCTCGTCCTCGGTGACGTACGTCAGGCGTACCGACCAGCGCGACCCATCGCCGAGCACCGGCTCGAAGGCCTCCGCCCGGTAGCTCGTCGCGAGCACCACGCGCTCGAAGCCGGCCGCCGCCAGCTTGCTGATCTGATGCTCGACGAATGGCACGCCGCCCACCGGCAGCAGGTGCTTGGGGCGGTGCTGGGTGAGCGGTCGCAGCCGCGTGCCCAGCCCACCGGCGATGATGACGGCATCCACGGCGCCATCAAAGCATGGCGGTCCGACGTACGTCGGCTATTCGCCGGCAGCCACCTCGTCCGCATCATCGTCGTCGTCGAGCTCATAGCCCAGCGCCTTGACCGCGTCGCGAGCGGTCCCGTCGAACGTCATCCGGCCCTTCTGCAAGACGATCCCCCGCTCGCACAGCGCGACCACCTGCTTGGCGCTGTGGCTGACGAAGACCATGGTGCGCCCCTCGGCCTTGAGGTCCTGGATGCGCGCCATGCACTTCTTCTTGAAGGGCTGATCGCCGACCGCGAGCACCTCGTCGATGAGGAAGATGTCGCACTCGGTGTGCACGGCGACGGAGAACGCAAGGCGCATGAACATCCCCGACGAGTAGTGCCGGACCGAGTTGCCGAGGAACTGCTCCATCTCCGAGAACGCCACGATCGACTCGAGCTTGCGGTCGATCTGCGGCTTGGTCATGCCCAGAATGGCCCCGTTGAGGTAGATGTTCTCGCGCCCCGACAGGTCGGGGTGAAAGCCGGCACCGACCTCGATCAGGCCGGCGATCCGTCCCCGCGCCAGAACCTTGCCCTCGTCGGGCCGCATCACCCCGGAGATGAGCTTGAGGAGCGTGCTCTTGCCCGAGCCGTTGAGCCCCATCAGCCCGAGCGTGTCTCCCTGGTTGAGCGTGAACGTGATGTCGTCCAGCGCGGTGAACGCACGAGACAGCTCGCGGCCCTTCGCGGCATTGACCGAGAGTCGCTTGATCGTCTTCTGGTTCGAGAGCTTGAAGCGCTTGACCACGTGGTCGACGACGATCGAGGCGGAGTCGCTCATGCGGTGGCATCCATCGTTCGCGGTCAGAGCTGCTCCGCGAAACGGCCCTCGAGCCGGCTGAAGAGCAGCTGGGCGAGCCCGAGGGCGACCAAGCCCGCGAGAAGCATCAGGAAGGAGCGCTCGAAGAGATGGCTCGGCATGTTCGCCGCGGCGAGCTTCGCCGGATTAGCCATCGAGGGGATCCAGAAGGCTCGGTCGGCGAGCAGCACCGCACTGGTGAGCGGGTTCAGCAGGTAGACCTGATAGAGGAATGCATGGCCTTGGGCGTGGTGCATGATCAGGCCGAACGGGTAGATCATCGGCACCACCCAGCGGAGCACCACGTTGATCACGTCGGCGACGTTCTGCGTGTCGCGGAAGAAGACGTTGGTAGCGCTAAGCACGAGGGCGGTCGCGAGACCCCAGACGATCGCGATCGCCAGGCCAAGGAAGATCGCCAGCACCGCCCGGCCGTCGGGGTGCCAGCCGTTGATTAGTACGCCGATCAGCAAGATCACGTACATCGGCAGCATGTGGTACAGGGAGACTGCCACGTTGGACACCGGGAACATCTCCCGCGGTAGGTTGATCTTGCGGACCAGCGACTTGTTCTTGAGGATCGCCTTCGAGCCCTGGCCCAGGCAGTTCGAGGCGAACTGCACCATGATGAGGCCGCTGAAGATCAGGAGCGCACGCCCCGGCGTCCGGTGGGTCATGATCAACCCGATGATGTAGTAGTACATCGCGAACCGGACGAGCGGCTGCACGTAGGACCAGCCGAGCCCGATGACCGAGCCCTGGTAGCGGACCCGCAGTTCCTTGCGCACCAGGAGCTTGAGCAGGTAGCGGCGGCGAAAGACCTCGATGAGACCGCCGCTGGCGCCCGGGACGCGCAGCGGGCCGAGCGGGTTGTCGGTCTCCCGGGCGGGTGCCATCGCGGTCGTCACGCGTCGACTCCTCCGCTCCGCAGCGCCCGGCCGGATCGATAGTGCGGCACAAGCAGGTTGGTGTACATCGTGAGCGCCGAAGCAATTGCCATATGCATGTCCAGGTACTTGTAGGTGCCCAGCCGGCCGCCGAAGAGAACCATCGGCTCGGCCTTCGCAAGATCGCGGTAGCGCAGCAGCCGGCCCCGGTCGGCCGCCGTGTTGACCGGGTAGTAGGGCTCGTCGTCGGCCGACGCGAACCTGGAGTACTCCCGGACGATCACGGTCCGGTCCTTCGGGTAGGCGCGCTCGGGGTGGAAGTGCCGGAACTCGTGGATACGCGTGAAGGGCACGTCCTCGTCGGCGTAGTTCATGACCGACGTCCCCTGGTAGTCCCCGACGTCGACCACCGCTGGCTCGAGATCGACGGTCCGCCAGCCAAGCCGGCCCTCGCGGTTGCCGAAGTAGGCGTCCACCGGGCCGGTGTAGATGACCGGGACCGAGCCGACGTACTGGTCGCGGACCCCGAAGAAGTCGGTCTTGAGCTGCACCTCGATGCGTGGCGAGTCGGCCATCCGCTCCAACCAGGGTGTGTAGCCGTCGACGGGCAGGCCCTCGAACGTGTCGTTGAAGTAGCGGTTGTCGAACGAGTAGCGCACCGGCAGCCGGGTGATGATGTCGGGGCTCAGATCCTTGGGGTCGGTCTGCCACTGCTTGGCCGTGTAGCCCTTGACGAAGGCCTCGTAGAGCGGGCGGCCGATGAGGGAGATCGCCTTCTCCTCGAGGTTCGTGGCATCCTCGGTCGCGATCTCGCTGGCCTGCCCGGCGACCAGGGCGCGGGCCTCGGCCGGGGTGTACGAACGGCCGAAGAACTGGTTGATCAGCGCGAGGTTCAGCGGGAACGTGTAGACCTGCCCGCGGTGCTTGGTGAACACGCGGTGCTGGTAGCCGGTGAACGACGTGAACCGATTGACGTACTGCCACACCCGTTCGTTCGAGGTGTGGAACAGGTGGGCGCCGTACTTGTGGACCTCGATGCCGGTCTCCGGCTCCCGCTCGCTGTAGGCGTTGCCACCGACATGCGGGCGGCGATCCAGGATGAGGACGTTGAGCCCGAGGTCGTTGGCGCAGCGCTCCGCGATCGTCAGGCCGAAGAGCCCAGCGCCCACCACCACGACGTCGGCGTTCACACACACTCCTGGTCGGTTTCGAGCCTGGGCAAGTCTAGACGATGCCCGCTTGCGCCCCGGGCTACCGAACGCCGCGGCGGGCGACCAGTCGACGGTACGCCGGGCGACGGATCGCGACCGGAACCAGGCGGTAGGCGCCTCGCATGAGCACGTTGCGAACGAACTGAGCGCGGCTGGTGAATCCGCTCTCTCGCAGCTCACGCTGCAGGGCCCACTCGGACTTGAGCAAGGTCACCCCGCCGCGCCGGGCGTAGGCGCCAGCACCGACTCGATAGAGCACCAGCGGCTCCTCGACGTTGGCCACCCGCGCCCCGTTGTCGATCATCCGGGCGAACAGCAGGTAGTCCTCCATCAGCGGCAGGTGCCGGTAGCCGCCGGCAGCCGACACGGCGGTACGCCGGTAGACGACCGTCGGGTGGTTGAACGGTTGGTGGAACCGCGCATAGCGCACTATCGCCGCCGGCTCCAGCGGCGGGACCCGGCTCCCGACGATGTCCGCCGGCGAAGACGCGAACTCCAGCAGCGACGAGCCGACGAGGTCGGCGCCCGCCTCCACCACGGGAATCTGGCGGGCAAACCGGTGCGGCAGCGAGATGTCGTCGGCATCCATCCGGGCGACGATGTCGTGCGCGCAGGCGCGCATACCCTCGTCGAGGGCGACCGCCAGCCCGGCGTTCGCGGGCAGCGAGACCAGCGTCGCGCGAACCGCGGACGACCCGACCAGCTCGGCGATGGCGTCGGCGAGCAGGTTGGGCACCGGCCCGTCCTGCACCACCACGATGTCGTCCGGCGGCCGGGTCTGCTCGTCGGTCACGGAGTGGAAGGCGAGGCGCAGGAAATCGGGGTCGTCCCCGCCGTACACGCTCATCAGGACGCTGAACTGCTCAGCCACGTCGGTCCTCGGTGGCGGCGGTCGCCTCGTCCACGGCCTGCGCCCCGAGGATCTCCGCAACCACGTCCTCGGTACGACGGGGCGGCCGGCGCAGCCCGCCGACGAGCCCGCGGCCGACCTGCCGCAGCGCAGCCGTGCGCGGCGCCGAGCGGGCGACGGTCCGGACCCAGCGGCGGACGGTCGAGCCGCCGTACACCACCTTCTCGACCGGCGACAGGCTGCGCGACCGGGTGAACAGCCAGACCTTGTTGCGCACCTCGTAGTAGAGGCGGCCGCCGGGGTCGGCATCGGAAGCGCCGAACTTCTCGGTGCGGTGTACGGCGACCGAGGCGGGACAGTACAGCCCGACCGCGCCGCGAAGCAGCCTGGTCGTGTACTCGAAGTCGTCGTTCCACAGGAAGTAGTCGGCCACCGGCAGGCCGACCGACCGGGCCCGAGCGGCGTCCACCAGGATCGAGACGAAGGAGGCGGAGCGGATCGGAATGCAGCCGACGCCCGCCGCCCGGCCGGCAGCGTCGGCGCCCGCGAAGGGCCGCCGCCGCGGTGTGTTCATCGGGTGGTCCCGTCCGTCGGTCCAAACCACCCGGCTGGCGACCAGGGCCGGCGTACGGCCGGGGTAACGGGCGCGGGCATCCAGCAGCGCCGCCAGGGCGCCCGGCTCCGGCACGGTGTCGTCGTCCATCAGCCAGACGGCGTCGCCCGGTCGCCGCAGCGCTCGCGCGAGCCCGACCGCGAAGCCGCCCGCGCCTCCGGTGTTCCGCGCCGCGGTGACAAGGTCCACTGCCGGGAATCGCTCGGCCACCATCTGGGAGGTGCCGTCGTCTGACGCATTGTCGACGACGACCACTGTCTCGGGCGGACTGGTCTGGGCGAGCACCGCGGTGAGCGACTTCGTCAGCAGGTCGCGGCGGTTCCAGGTCACGACGACGGCCACCGCCGCCGGACGCTGTGCCACCGGACCGCCTTCCCAACCGTGCTGTCGACCCGCGGCCGCAGCATTAGCTCGAGGAGACGTGGCCGCGGCACCATCATCGTAGGGGCGGAGCATCGGCCAGCCCGGATCCACCGCCCGCCTCTGCCCGCAAGATCCGACATCCAGGTCGCCAGGACCGCCCAAATGCCGGATCTTGCGGGCAGGGCGCCCGTGGAAACGTCTCAGCAGGTGCGCGACAGGTCGGTGCTGTCGTTGGCGGCGTACTGGGCGACGGTGCTGGGCCGCTTGGCTGCCCGGTGCTGGTGCCGACCGTGGTGGCGAGCCCGGTGATGGTGTGGGGCATCCAGCGCCTCCGAGTGCGCGATGGCCCGGCGCACCTCGTGGCGGATCAAGCGCCAGTTCGGATGGCTGGTGTCGATGGTCGGCGGGACGAACGACACCGTCGAGACCGGCAGCCGCCTGGCCATCAGCGCCAGCTCGGTCAGGTGGTCGATCTCGCTGGGCGGGATCGACGTGGAGACGAGCTGCTCCCCCGCCCTGGCGATCTTGTCGAAGTGGGTGACCACGGTGCTCGGGCTCAGCTGGTGCAGCATCGCGTTCATCACGCACTTCTGCCGCGCCATCCGCGAGTAGTCGTCCGAGGTCGCCCGGCTGCGCGCGAACCAGAGCGTGTCGTAGCCGTCGAGATGCCGGATGCCCGGCTTGATCCAGCCGGTCACGTGGCTGAGCGTGGGCCCGCCGATCGGGATCGACTGGCGCACGTCGAGGGTCACCCCTCCTACCGCGTCCACCAGCTGCTGGAAGCTGCCGAGGTCCACCAGCACGTAGTAGCCGACCTTGAGGCCGGTGATCTGCTCGACCGCCTGGGTGGTCGCCAGCACGCCCGGGTCGCGCACCTGGGGGAAGAGCTTGGGATGGTCGTTCGCCCAGGTGTTCACCGCGTTGAGATAGCACTCCTCGGTGCAGTCGAAGCCGTGCGGGAAGGCCCGGTGCATCGCCGTCCCTCGCGGGAACGGGACGTCGGCGAGGTTGCGCGGCAGCCCGAAGAGCACGGTGCGCCCCGTCCGCTCGTCGATGCTGGCAACGGTGACACTGTCCGGCCGCAGCCCGACGCGCTCCGGGCCGGCGTCGCCGCCGAGCAGCAGGATGTTCAGCCGGCCCTTCTCCGGCGCCGCGACCGTCGTACCGCGGAACACCGTGGTGATGAACGTGCGCTGGACGGCAACCAGATGGCTGGCGAACAGCAGGGCGCCCGACAGACCCAGGCACAGCGCCCCGTTGAGGCCGGTCATCGCCAGCCGGTGGCCCTGCCGCAGGGCGGGCGGGTTGGCGATGCGCCAGGCGTCTATCACCAGGAACGCCCAGCCGACCGCGTACGCGACCAGGACGAAGCGGAGTACGCCGAGCAGCCACGGCGTGGTGAGCAGCGTCAGGACGGCGTGGCGAGACACCAGCGCGGTGACGGCGAAGGCGGCCAGCGCCGACAGAGCCGCGAGGAACGTCCGCATCGCCACCCGGCCGACCTGCTTGTTGCCCGCCGCGAGCTGGGCCGAGCCAGGGAGAGCCACCGTCATCAGCAGCAGGGTCAGTGCCCGGCGGAACCGGACGCGTTCGGCCGCGCTGTTCGGAGCGCAGCCGATCAGCTGCGGAGGCAGGGACACGGGTCTCAGTATCACCAGTCACAGTGGGCCCACCCGTTACGGCGCGCCGGACATGCTCCGGCCGCCATTAGCGGGCGGCGCGGCGCGTGGATGTGCGGCGTACGCCGATGAGGAGCCGGTACCGTGAGCGATATGTCCGACCAGGAGCGGCAGCCAGACCCGCTCTACGAGTGGCTCTACACCAGGGGCAAGGGCAAGGCGGAGGCCGAGTCCGCGGCCGACGGTGACGCCGAGGGTTCACAGCCGGCATCGAGCGCACCCACCCGCACCGACCCGGCGCCGGCACCGCCGACCGCCCGCAGTGAGCCGTCGCCACCCGACGCCGACCCAGCCAGCGGTACGGCCGGGCCGAGGCGAGGGCTGCGCAGCATGCAAGCACGGCTCAGCGAACGTCGCCCGAGGAGTACGCCACCCTCGCAGCCCAGCCCCCCCGACGCGGAGGCACCGCCCAGCAGTCCGCCAGCGCCTGGTGACGAAGGCGAGAGCGCGCCGGAGCCAACCCGGGCGCTCGAAGCGCCCCCGGCCGAGGCACCGGCCGAGGAGCACGAGCCCGCCGCCACTGCGGGGCCGGCCGAGGCCGGTACTCCCGCGGCCCCCGCCGGCGCGCGCCGCGCCTTCGGCGGCACCTACCCGGCCCCGCCGGCCGCCGCGCCCGCGGAGCCCCGGTCCGGCCGATCCAGCACCTCCAGGGCGAGGCCGGCCGGCGGGTCGCCGCCGCGAACCTCGCCCCGGTGGAGCCCACCACCGCCGACGCCCCCCGGAGGCAGTCCGAAGGGGCCCAGCCGCCGGGTCGTCCGCCGGGTGATCACCGCCGTACTGCTGCTGCTGCTCGCTTGGCTCCTCTTCCTGATCGCGGTGCCGGTCTATGCCTGGACGCAGGTCATCACCAAGGTGGACGCGAGCCCGATCGGTGCCCGGCCGGTCGACGGGCCGGGGCGTACCTACCTGCTGGTCGGCTCCGACAGCCGGGCCGGCCTGACCAAGAAGCAGGAGGCCCAGCTCGGCACCGGCGCCGCGGTGGGGCAGCGCACGGACACGATCCTGCTGCTGCACGTGCCCAGCCACGGGGGGCCGAAGGTGCTGCTCTCGATACCGCGAGACTCCTACGTCGCGATCGCCCACCACGGACACAACAAGATCAACGCGGCCTACGCGTTCGGCGGTGCTCCGCTGCTGGTGGAGACCGTGGAGCGAGCGACCGGCATCCGTGTCGACGACTACGTCGAGGTGGGCTTCACCGGGCTGGTCGACATCGTCAACGCGGTCGGCGGGATCCGGGTGTGTCCGAAGACGTCCATCGTCGACCCGAAGGCGGGCAACCTGCACATGCGCGCTGGCTGCCAGCACATCAATGGGCAGAAGGCGCTGGACTACTCGCGGTCGAGGGCGTTCCCCAAGGGCGACATCACCCGCGAGGCGCATCAGCGCGAGGTCATCGGCGCCATCGGTCACCAGGCGCTGAGCTGGAGCACCCTGCTGCCTTGGAAGTACTGGAAGGTCAACATGTCCGGCGCCCGCGCGGTGCGGGTGGGCAACAACGTGAGCCCGATCAGCTTCGGTCGCTTCGTCTGGGCGCTGACGCACACCGGGAAGGGGACCAAGCGCTGCGTCGTGCCCTACTCCAGCCTGGGTACGGCGACCAGCGCAGGCTCGGCGGTGATCTGGAACAAGGCCAAGGCGGACGTGCTCTTCCGCCAGATCCGCACCGACCGCACCCGCGCGATCAACTGTCCGGTGCAGTAGCTGGCCCCCGGCGAGCCCGCCTGACACCCGACGACGGCGGGACCGGTGGGCCCAGCCGCCGGCCAGACTCGGGATACGATGACCTCTGGCGCAGCGGTGGGAGGTGGCCGTTATGGAGCCTGATCTGGCAATCAGCCCTGAGATCCAAGTAGGGCGAGATTCACTGGTTGTGAAGTTGCCATTGCAACTCGGCGAGCCACCACGAGAGTGGCTGACCGCCTATCGGCTCCTCGCTAAGCGTCAGCGGATTCCCGTCAAGGCGTACATAGAAGGTGACCGGTGTTGGCTCTGGGTGTCTGGTCGTTTAGATATGCCCACAGACCAGGTGTTGGCTCGACTACAGACCGCGGTCTCCATGGTTGGGAAAGCCAACGAGCACGGCGGGCAGTCGGCCGACGCGGCCGTAGACCTCTGGACAGTTGTTGAGCAGTGGTGGGCCGGCCTTGAGCGACCCCGCGCGAACTAGTGCCGCACGATAAGTCGTGCGGCGCGGACGGGATGGCCTATCTGCCGCACGGTCTGGGCGCGAAGGTCAACCAGGCGGGGTGGCAGGGGGCCGGGACGCGGACCGCACCGCCTCGCCTTTCCGCATCGCTTCGCCGGCGAGGCGGGTCTGGAACGCCTCCATTTCTGCGCGGAGGCCGCCGTCGGCGACGCCCAGGATGCGCACGGCGAGGAGTCCCGCGTTCCTCGCGTTGCCCACCGCGACGGTGGCGACCGGGACGCCCGCGGGCATCTGCACGATCGACAGCAGCGAGTCCATGCCGTCCAGATGCGCCAACGGGACCGGCACACCGATGACTGGTAGGGGAGTTACCGCGGCCAGCATGCCAGGCAGGTGCGCGGCGCCGCCGGCACCCGCGATCAACACCCGGAGGCCCCGCTCTGCGGCGGCGGAGCCGTAGGCCAGCATCTCGCGCGGCATTCGGTGTGCCGACACCACGTCCGCCTCGTAGGGGACCTCGAACTCGTCCAGGGCGGACGCTGCCGCCGACATGACCGGCCAGTCGGAGTCGGAGCCCATCACGATGCCCACCAGCGGGCCGGGCGGCTCGCTCACGACTGGGGCTCCCGCGGCTCGCTGGACGGCGCGCCGAGCGCGCCCTCGGCCGGACCCTCGCCCGGCGGCGTGCCCGTCTCCTGCTCCGCATCCGCGTCTCCGGCGAACCAGACGGCCGCGTGCCGGGCGCGCGCCAGCAGCGCGGCCAGGTCGTCGCCGTACGCGCTGACGTGGCCGACCTTGCGCCCCGGCCGCACCGACTTCCCGTACAGATGCACCCGCAGGCCGGGGTCCCGGGCGAACACGTGCGGGAAGCCGTCGTAGAGGCTGGGCACCGGCCCGCCGAGGATGTTCACCGTCACGGTCCAGGGTGCCCGGGCGAACGGCTCGCCGAGCGGCAGGTCCAGCACGGCCCGCAAGTGGTTCTCGAACTGGCTGGTCACGGCCCCGTCGATGCTCCAGTGACCGGTGTTGTGCGGTCGCATCGCGAGCTCGTTGACGAGCAGCCGGCCGTCGCTGGTCTCGAACAGCTCGACGGCGAGGATGCCGGTGACGCCGAGCTCGGTGGCGACCTCCGCCGCCAGCTCGGCCGCCGTGGCGGCCAGCTCGGGGTCGAGATCGGGCGCCGGGGCAGTTACCTCCACGCAGACACCGTCGCGCTGGACGGTCTCCACGACGGGGTACGCCGCCAGCTGGCCGCTCGGCGAGCGTGCCACCAGGGCGGACAGCTCGCGGCGGAACGGCACCGCCTCCTCGCAGAGCAGCGAGACGCCGGCCGGCAGCCGGGCCAGCAGCTTCGCGACCGCGTCGGCGCTGGCGGCGAACCAGACCCCCTTGCCGTCATAACCGCCGCGCGGGGCCTTGAGCACGACCGGGAATCCGACCTCGGCGGCGAATCGGGTCACGTCCTCGGCCGCGCGTACCACGACATATCGCGGGCACGGCAGGCCGAGCTCGCTCAGGCGCCGGCGCATCACCGCCTTGTCCTGCGCGTGCAGCAGGGCCGCCGAGCCAGGCCGACATGTCACCCCGGCCGCCTCGAGCGCGGCGAGGTGGGCCGAGGGCACCTGCTCGTGGTCGAAGGTCACCACCGAGCAGGGCTTCGACCAGGCAAGCAGGGTCTCGAGGTCGGCGGGGTCGCCGACCTCGGTGTCGGGAACCACCTGGCCCGCGGCCGAGTCGGCGTACTCGGCCAGCGCCCGCAGCGGGACGCCTAGCGCCACGGCCGGCGGCTGCAGCATCCGGGCCAGCTGGCCAGCTCCCACGATGCCGACGACCGGGGCTTCCACGGCGGTCAGCGTAGTCTTGCCGGGTCGATGTGCGGGAGGTGCCTACCGACAGTGTCCGGCCGAGTGCGGAAGCTGGCCGCGGAGGCGATGAGGTTCGGTGTCGTCGGCGGCGCCGGGTTCGTGGTGGACGTCGGGGTCTTCAACCTGCTGCGCTATGCGGGCAGCCCGGGGCTGCTCGAGCACAAGCCGATCACTGCCAAGGTCATCTCGGTGACGCTGGCGACCATCGTCACCTACCTGGGGAACCGGCACTGGACCTGGGCCGAGCGAGAGCGCGGCAGCCGGC
This sequence comes from Nocardioidaceae bacterium, assembly GCA_035692425.1. Taxonomy (GTDB): domain Bacteria; phylum Actinomycetota; class Actinomycetes; order Propionibacteriales; family Nocardioidaceae; genus DASSHZ01. The sequence goes on along the minus strand of DASSHZ010000050.1, from coordinate 90,683 downwards.
ACCGCGAGGTCGTCTTCTTCCTGCTCTTCAACGGCATCGGCATGGCCATCGCGCTCGCGTGCCTCGCAGTCTCCCACTACGGCCTCGCACTACGCTCGCCGCTGGCCGACAACATCTCCGCGAACGTGGTCGGTCTCGTCCTAGGTATGGCTTTCCGGTTCTGGAGCTACCGCACATTCGTCTTCCGGGTCGCGGCCGGCCGTACCTACGCCGTTGCGGGCGACAGCCGTCAGCCGGTCTTCGCCGGGCGGCGCCGGGCCGTGAACGGCTGCACGACGCCGACGCCGCGCACGACCCGCTCCGCCAGCGGTCGCACGTCGTAGCCGGCCACCCCTCGCAGTGCCGCAGCGGTGACCGCGTCGCAGATGACCCGGTTGCGTCGGGCGACTCCGGTCAGTCGGCTCGCCAGGTTGACCGGGTTGCCGAAGACGTCGCCGAGCCGGGTCACCACCGGACCGGTCGCGATGCCTACATGGACCGCCGGCCGCTCGGCCGACCCGCGGTAGCGCTCGAGGATGTCCGAGGCGATGTCGACCCCAGCCACCGGGTCGTCGGTCAGAAAGAGCACCGAGTCGCCGATCGCCTTGATGAGCCGGCCGCCCCGCCGGGCCACCAGGTCGGCGCAGGCGGACTCGAACTCCTCCACCAGGTCGGCGAGGCTGCCCTCGTCTATCCCGGCCGATAGCCGGGTGAAGCTCACCAGGTCGGCGAAGCCGACCGTCCCCTGCCCGGTGTGCAGGTCGGCGTCGGCGGCCCCCAGCGCATCCATCCGGTCGACCGCCGCGGCGAGGTGCCGGCGCCAGGTGTAGGCGAGCAGCCGCTCCACCGGCTCGGCCACGCCAAGGACGACCGCCCGCCCGCTGTCGACCCAGGAGCCCGTGCCAGGACCCGCCCCGGCCAGCCGCTCGACGTACCCGCTCAGGGTCGAGACCTGCCAGTCCGCCAGGCGCGCCATGGTGTGGCCGAGGGCTCGGGTCAGCTTGGTCGCGGCCTCGGCGTCCAGGTCGCCTCGCTCGACCAGGGTGGTGATCAGCGCGAGCGCGTCGGCGTCGGCCGGGGTGAACGCCACCGCGTCTCCGGGGTCGGGGAAGCCCAGCGCCCGCCAGAGCCGCCGAGCCGCCGCCGGCTCCGCCCGGCCGAGCTTGACGACCTCGGCGAAGGTCAGGGTCGGTTCGGCCCCGAGGATCGCCGAGTCCGGCCGGCGGCGGCTCATGCGTCCGCCGCGAAGTCGCCGTCCCCGACGGTGGCGTCGTCGCCGAAAAGGAGCCGGGAGAGCGTGAGCTCCAGCTGCTCGACGTGCGGCAGGTCCGGCAGCACCGACCTGCCCTCCTCGCCGGCGTCGCTGACGACGAGCGTGCCGCAGCCGAGCAGCCGGTCGAGGAGGCTGCGCCGGTAGCTGACGTCGCTGATGCGGGCCAGCGGGATGTCCCGCCCGGTTCGCGTCAGCACGCCCGAGCGGCAGATGATCCGGCGGTTGGTCACCGTGTACGAGGCGCCGAGCCACGCCAGGAACGGCCGCAGCGACCACCAAGCGAGCACCACTACGGCGACCCCGATCAGCAGCCACAGCAGCGGACGGTGCACCGCGCCGCCGGGCAGCACGGCCAGTAGGAACCCGGCCGCCGCACACGTCAGCACCAGCACCGCCACCGGCGCCACCAGGGCCTTGCCGTGGGTGCGGGTGGACGCGACCACGTACTCGCCGTCCCCCAGCCGCCGGGGCGAGGTCCGCATGGATCCTCCGTGTCCGTGTCCGTGTCCCGCCGCCGTGGCGGCGGCGCCCACTGTGATGGTTGCAGATCCGTCAGCCGGCGGGGCCGAGATGGATCACGTCGCCGGCTGCGAATGCCGCTACCCGGGCGCCATCCCGTACGAGCAGCCGCCCGTGCCCGTCGACCCCCACCGCCTCGCCCTCGCAGACCGAGCCCTCGGGCAGCTCGACGCGGACGCGCCGGCCGAGTGTGTCGCAGGCGCCGGCGTACGCCGAGCGGAGGTCGTCGGCGGACCCGTGGGCCGCCTCCCAGGTGGCGAGGGCGGCGGAGACCCGGCCCAGGACCGAGACCACTATGGCCTCCCGGTCGGTGGTCGCCGCGCCTTCCAATGCCAACGAGGTCGCCGTGGCGACGGGGAGCTCGGCGCCGGTGAGCGAGACGTTCAGGCCCATCCCTAGGATCGCGGCCGGCAGTCGGCGCCCGGCGTCGACGCGCTCGACCAGCACGCCCGCCAGCTTCCGGCCGCGGACGAGTACGTCGTTGGGCCACTTGACCGCGGCCGGCAGGCCGGCCGTGGACCGGACCGCCTCCGCTACCCCCAGCCCGACCAGCAAGGGCAGCCAGGACCAGCCGGCCGCCGGCACCCCAGCCGGGCGGACCAGCACCGACATCGTGACCGCCGACCTGGCCGCAGCCTGCCAGCTCCTCCCCAGCCGGCCGCGTCCGGCGCTCTGGCGCTCGGCGATGAGCACCAGCCCACCTGGCGCACCAGACCTGGCCCGCTCGGCCAGCACGGCGTTGGTGGAGGTCACCTCCTCGACCACCGACACCTCGCACCACGGCGAGCCGGGCCGGAGCAGCGCCGCCCGCAGCCGGCCGGCATCCAGCGGCGGCCGACCGTCGTCGTCGTACCGGATCGCGGCGGCCGGGGCGTCGGCTCGGCCTCGCTCGTCGGGCACGCGGTAACGCTACGCTCCAGTCGTGAGCGAGATCGACATCCACACGACTGCCGGGAAGCTCGCCGACCTCGACGAGCGGCTCGAGGCGGCCGTGCATGCCGGTTCCCGGCGAGCGATCGAGAAGCAGCACGCCAAGGGCAAGCTGACCGCCCGGGAGCGAGTCGGGGCCTTGCTGGACAAGGACTCCTTCGTCGAGATGGACGAGCTCGCCAGGCACCGCTCCACGAACTTCGGCATGCAGGAGAACCGGCCGTACGGCGACGGGGTCGTCACCGGCTACGGCACCATCAACGGCCGCCCGGTGTGCGTGTTCGCGCAGGACTTCACCGTGTTCGGGGGCAGCCTCGGGCAGGTCTTCGGCGAGAAGATCGTCAAGGTCATGGACCTGGCGATGAAGACCGGCTGTCCCGTCATCGGGATCAACGACTCCGGCGGTGCACGCATCCAGGAGGGGGTCGTCTCCCTCGGTCTGTACGGTGAGATCTTCCGCCGCAACGTGCACGCGTCCGGGGTTATCCCGCAGATCTCGCTGATCACCGGCCCGTGCGCCGGCGGCGCGGTCTACTCGCCGGCGGTGACCGACTTCACGGTGATGGTGGACCAGACCTCGCACATGTTCATCACCGGGCCAGACGTCATCAAGACGGTCACCGGCGAGGACGTCACGATGGAGGACCTCGGCGGCGCCCGGACCCACAACACCAAGAGCGGTAACGCGCACTACATGGCCAGCGACGAGGCGGACGCGGCCGAGTTCGTGCGGGCGCTGATCTCGTTCCTGCCGCAGAACAACCTCGAGGACCCACCGGTCTTCGACGAGCTCGCTGCCAGCGACGCCGACCTCCAGCCGACCGCGGCCGACCGGGCGCTCGACTCGCTCATCCCCGACTCGCCCAACCAGCCGTACGACGTACACGCAGTGGTCGAGGCGGTGGTCGACGACGGGGACTTCCTGGAGATCATGGCGCTGTTCGCGCCCAACATCGTCGTCGGCTTCGGCCGGGTCGAGGGCCACTCGGTTGGCGTCGTCGCCAACCAGCCCATGCAGCTGGCCGGCACCCTCGACATCGACGCGTCGGAGAAGGCCGCCCGGTTCGTGCGCACCTGCGATGCGTTCAACATCCCGGTGCTCACGTTCGTCGACGTACCCGGCTTCCTGCCCGGTACCGACCAGGAGTGGGGCGGCATCATCCGGCGGGGCGCGAAGCTGCTGTTCGCCTACGCCGAGGCGACCGTCCCGCTGCTCACGGTGATTACCCGCAAGGCGTACGGGGGCGCGTACGACGTGATGGGCTCCAAGCACCTGGGCGCCGACATGAACGTGGCCTGGCCGACCGCGCAGATCGCTGTGATGGGCGCGCAGGGCGCGGTCAACATCCTCTACCGCAACGACATCGCCGGGGCGGCGGACCCCGAGCGGCGCCGGAGCGAGCTCATCACCGAGTACGAGGACACCCTCGCGAACCCGTACGTCGCAGCAGAGCGCGGCTACATAGACACCGTCATCCACCCGCACGAGACGCGGTCGGAGATCATCCGGGCCCTGCGGCTGCTCCGCAACAAGCGAGAGACCCTGCCCCCGAAGAAGCACGGGAACATCCCGCTGTGACCGGCCGGCCCGAGGAACGCGCGGGGGCACCCATGTCGGCGGCAGCCGCGCCAGCACCAGCGGCTGAGCCCGCGCTGCTACGAGTGATCAAGGGTGCCCCCACCGACGCGGAGCTCGCCGCCCTCGTCGGCGTCATCGCCGGCCTCCGGACGACAGCTCGGCCGGCGCCGCGGCCGCGGTCGCCCTGGTCCGCGCCGGCCCGCCGGGTGCGCCCGCGGCTGGCGCCGGGCCCGGGTGCCTGGCGGGCCAGCGCCCTGCCCAGGTGACCGAGCTCATCCTGGCCTCCGCGTCGCCGGCTCGGCTGGCGACGCTGCGGCGCGCCGGAGTGGAGCCGACCGTGGTCGTGTCGGGGGTGGACGAGACGGCGTACCGCGGCGGCACCCCCGAGGAGCTTGCGCTGGCGCTGGCCGTCGCCAAGGCCGAGCGCGTCGCAGCGACTGTCACCGAGGGCGTCGTGGTCGCCTGCGACTCCGTGCTGGACGTCGACGGCGAGGCGTTCGGCAAGCCCGCGGACGCGGCCGCCGCGGCGCAGCGCTGGCACCTGCTCCGCGGCAGGTCGGCCGACCTGGTCACCGGCCACTGCGTCATCGAGGTCGCCGCACATCGCCAGCGCGCCGCAGCCGCCCGCAGTCGCGTCGTCTTCGCCGCGATCTCCGACGCGGAGATCGACGCCTACGTCGCGACCGGCGAGCCACTGGTAGCCGCTGGCGCCTTCACGATCGACGGGCTGGGCGCGCCGTTCGTCGAGGCCGTGTACGGCGACCCCCACAACGTGATCGGGATCTCGCTGCCGCTGCTTCGCCGGATGCTTGCCGACCTCGGCATCGCGTGGATCTCGCTGTGGCGGTCCGACCAGACGGCAGACCCGTCAGGCCGGCGGCGCTAGCCGCGACCGCCGTCGACGTGCCCGCCGCGGCGGCGGGCGGCGAGGGCGCCGCCGTACCCGGACCTGCCACCAGACCGACCACAGCAGGCCGAACCCGACCGCGACCGCCCCGCAGGCGAGCTCCGCGTGGTAGCCCGGCGGCGTATAGGTGACCGCCAGGTTGCGGCCGGCGGATCCGGGCGGCACGTGCACGGTCAGCAGGTAGTGATCGACGGGCTTGGCCAGCGCACCCCCGATCACCCGGTAGCCGGGGTAGGCCAGCCGGCTGAACACCACGGTGCCGCCGCCCGGCGGGACGTGCGTGACCTGGGCCGTTGCGGTGCGCGAGTTGTCGGTGGTGGCGCCGAGGCGCACGCCGGGCGACGCCCAGACGACGCCGCCCGCGCCCGGCACCGGATGGTCGCGGACCCAGGTGACGGTGTACGGCGTGCTGCCGGCCAGGTGCCAGCCGCTCGGCGGTGCGGTGATTCGGGTGCGGTTGAGAGCCGCTTTGAGCACGACGACGGTGCTAACCGACAGCAGGTTCACCCGCGGCTGCCCGGTGCGCAGTTGCTTGGAGAACAGGATCTTGAGCGCGCCGGGGCAGGTCGATCCCTGGTAGTTGAAGCAGTAGGCATGGCGATACTTGGCGAAGTCGACTGCGGAGTAGAGGTTCTGCACCGGGTGCGGTACCAGGTACCACGCGTTGCCCAGCGGGACGTAGCGCCGGAACCCCGGATGGTTGGCGGGCCGGCCGTGCGTCTGTCCGACGACGAAGACGTCGCCGCGGGCCGCCGGCAGCAGCCCTTGGTAGGCGGTGAGGCGGACCGGGAGTTCGTAGTCCGCAGTCCCCCCGGTGGGCAGGAAGTGATGCTGCACGCCGACGACCAGCACCGACCACACCGCGACGAAGAGGCAGGCCGCCACTCGTAGCGGTCCGACCCAGGAACCGCGCCGAAGCAGCCACCAGGCCACGGCGATCCCAACCCCGACCACGACCATGCCGGCTGCGGCGAGATGCCAGCGATGCGGGGCCTCGCTGGCGCTCAGGTAGCCGGCCACCACCACCCAGGCCAGCATGACGACGAGCCTTCGCGCGGACGGCTTGCGCACCCTGGCCCGCCCCAGCAGCACGATGAGCACGAGTACCGCGGCCAGGTCCAGATATGGCAGGAACCGGACCGGCCACCGGATCGGCCCGATGGAGCTCGGACCCAGGGTCATCAGGGCGGTGACGCCGAGGACGATCAACAGGCCGGACAGCTCGCCCGCGAGAGCCCGCACCCGGCGCCACTGAACGCACGCCAGCAGCGGCAGCAGCCAGCCGACGTACTGCAGCGGTGCCTTCGCCACCGGGCCCCACCAGGCCGGGACCCGCGGCAAGGCGGCCGGCAGCATCGACGTGAGGTAGCCGACCATGTCGGCGACCTGAAAGTTCGAGCGCCCCACCCCGCCCCCGCCGCGGATGGTGACCTCGCGGCTGAGGAAGGGTGCCAGCGACGCGGTGACGACGTACAGCGCGCAGCAGATCCCGACTGCGGCGACCGCGAGAGCGCCGCGGCGTTCGCGCAGCACCAGCGCCTCCACGAAGGCGGCCACCAGCACCACCGCGAGCGAGATGGTCGCGGACGGGTAGCCGAGCGAGACCATGCAGATCCCGGCGAAGATCCCGACCACCGGGTTGCCGCGCACGAGCACGACCCTGCGCAAGCTCCACCACACCCACGGCACCAGGGCGAAGGCGACCAGCCCGAAGGCCCAGGTGGGCGCGTCGATGTACAGGTTGTAGCCGGTGACCGGCACCGTGACTCCGGCCAGGAACGCGAAGGCGGACGGCACCCGGTAGGAGCGGGCGAGTGCGAACGCGCCGGTGCCCGACACGACCATGAAGAGGAGCTTCAGGCACGTGATGAACACGAGCTGGTTGTTGACCATGGAGGAGATCACCGCGATCGCCATCACCAGCGGGCTGTAGAGCCCCCAGGTGTTCTCCACCGCGTAGTTGCCGGCCCGCCAAGCGCTCGGGTTGATCAGCTCCCACTGGCCGTGTCGCAGCATCTGCCCGTAGTGCACGAAGCGCGCGAAGAAGGCGTCCTGCGTGTCGCCGAGGAAGTAGTAGCGGTGGTAGAACGCCAGCGGCACCAAGGCCAGGACCAGTACGACGGCCGCGGTGAGCGCCAGCCAGCCTAGCGACAGCCGGGTCGACTCCGCGGACCCAACCGCGGGTGCGGGCGCTCCCTCGGCGGATTCGGCTGGGCGTACGCCGACCGCTGCAGGGCGGCTCCCCGCCGAGGGAGAACTCACCAGGTGACCATAGCCGCTGCTACTCGACCGGCAGGCCGACACTCCGAGCGATCACCAGCCGCTGGATCTCGGAGGTGCCCTCGCCGATCTCCAGCACCTTCGCGTCCCGGTAGAAGCGGGCCACCGGGTACTCCTCCATGAAGCCGTAGCCGCCGAACACCTGAGTCGCGATCCGGGTGGCGGTCACCGCCGACTCGGTCGCGTAGAGTTTGGCGACCGCGGCCGCCTGCTTGAACTCGGCGGCCGGGCGGCCGGCGTCCTTGAGCGCGGCGGCGCGATAGGTCAGCGCCCGCGCCGCATCGGCCATCACCTGCAGGTCGGCCACCTGGAAGGCAACGCCCTGCTTGCGCCCGATCGGCACCCCGAACGTGGTCCGCTCACCGGCGTACCGGACCGACATCTCCAGGCATGCCTGGATGCAGCCGACCGCCAGCGCCGCGATCGCGACCCGGCCGTCGTCCAGGATCGCCAGGAACTGCGCGAAGCCCCGGCCGCGCTCTCCGAGCAGGTTGGCCTCGGGCACCCGGCAGCCGTCGAACGCCAGCGCGTGAGTATCGCTGGCGTGCCAGCCGAGCTTGTCGTAAGGCGGCTCGGCGGTAAAGCCGGGGGTATCGGCCGGCACGATGAGCGTCGAGATCTCCGGGCCACCATCGGCCTCGGTGCCGGTGTTGGCAGTCACCGTCACGCAGGAGGTGATCGACGAGCCGGAGTTGGTGATGAACTGCTTCGCCCCGTCGATGACCCAGTCGCCGCCGTCGAGGCGTGCCCGCGTGCGGGTTGCCCCCGCGTCGGATCCCGCGCCCGGCTCGGTCAGGCCGAACCCGGCCAGCGTCCGCCCGGCCACCAGGTCGGGTAGCCACTGCTCCTTCTGGGCCGGCGTGCCGTAGGTGAGGATCGGGTTGATGCCGAGGCCGACCCCCGCCTCGAGGGTGATCCCCATCGACTGGTCGACTCGGCCGACCTCCTCGATGGCCACGCAGAGGCTGGTGAAGTCGCCGTCCTCGCCAGCGCCGCCGTACTCCTCGGGCGCAGTCAGCCCGAACAGCCCCAGCGCCCCCATCTTGTGTACGACGTCTACGGGGAAGTGATGCTCGCGGTCCCACCGGGCCGCGTACGGTTCGATCTCCGCCTCGGCGAACTCGCGGACGCTCTTGCGGAACGCCTCGTGCTCAGCCGACAGCTCGTAGCCCACCGTTCCACAGTAAGCCCCCGCAGCTCGCCTAACGTCCACCGGAGGTACCGGGGCCCGCGAGGGACGCCTGCCCCGGCTGCGCCCTCCTCGCACGATCCGACATTCAGGCTGCCCCAGCGGCGTACAAGTCGGATTTTGCGCGTGGATGCGCGACGGAACGGCGGCTAGGAGGTCTCCCTCGGCGCGGTGGGCGCTACGTCAATCCAGGCCAAGGAGCCCGCGAAGGCCGGCGACGCCGGTCACCTGCAGCGGATCGGTGGGCCGGACGAGCCGGTCGGGCGTAAGGACGAGCCGTTGCACCTCGGCCACTTCGCCCGGCCGCCGCTGCAGCCGCTCGCGGCCGTTCTCGACGTACCCCACCTTGCGGCTCACCCCGAGCGAGGCCGGGTTGTCGGTGAACGCGCCAGAGGTGATCTCGGTCGCTTCCAGGTGGTCGAATACGAACGCGCAGAGCACTTTGCGCATGAGGGTGCCGATGCCGTGGCCCTGGTGCGGCTGGCCCAACCAGGAGCCGGTCTCCCCGGTCCGGGTGACCAGGTAGTGCTCCGTCTCGATCCCCTGGATGCCGACGATCTCGTCCCGATGCCGTACGACGAGCTGCAGGCTCCACTTGTCGGGCCCGAACTCCGACCGGTTGCGCCAGTAGTAGCGCGCGGTCTCGCGGACGACGTCGGGGTTGGTCGTCCACGGGAACGAGAACGGCATCGCGTCCGGGTGGTGGATGCCGCCCTCGACCAGCGCGACCAGTTCCGGGATGTCGTCGTCGCGGATGGCTCGCAGCTCGATCGGGCCGCAGGCCACGCGCAGCGCGAACGGCGGCCAGATCTCCTCCAGACTCCGCACACGGCGACTGTGCCAGCCGACCCGCAGTGCAGCAACCGGACAACAGCGCTCTTCCCGAACGGTCCGACCTGCACGTTGCTCGGGCCACCCGAGAGTCGGATCCTTGCCGTCAGAGCAAGGAGCGCCAGAGCAAGAGCGGTCAGAGCAAGAGCGGTCAGCGGGCGCTGGGGTAGACGGCGTCGCCGACCGCGACCCGCCCCGTCGAGATCGGGACCAGGCGCACGCCGAAGTACACCATGCTGCCGCGGCGGCGATGCCGAGCGAGAGTCCGGACGGGCTCGGGACCGGTACGCAGCGTGTCGGGGTCGACCATCGTCAGGACACAGCGGCCGCAGGGCTCCAGCACCCGGAAGTCGACCTCCCCCAGCCGGACCGTGGCCCAGCCGTCCTCGGCGAACGGCGCCGCGCCGGCCACCACGACGTTGGGCCGGAAGCGCCGCATGGCCAGCACCGGCTCCGAGCCGACCCACTCCTGCAGGCGGCCCAGCGACTCCCGAGTGGTTAGCAGCAACGGCCCGGCGTCCGCCAGGCTCAGCGCCTCGCCGGCCCGCCCGCCCTTGGCCGCAGAGACCGCTCGCTCGCGGGGGTCGGGCTGCCAGACGAGGCGCAGCGGCCGCCCGAGGGCGGCGGTGAGGAAGCCGGCCGCGTCGTCGCCGGCGTACACCGCAGTGGGCTGCCGGCTGAAATCGACGGCGACGGCCGGTCCGTGCCGAGGCGCCGGTACGTCGAGAGTGCCGCCGGCGTCCGCGGCGATCCGCACCGCACCGTCCGCCAACGCCTCCGCGCGAAGGGAGAGCATGGCATGCAGCTCGCGGGCAGTGACCTTGCGGCCCGCGGGGTCGACGACCGCCCAGCGCCGATCACCGCGCGGCCCCCACGGTTCGATGTCCAACACGGTGACGTCGACACCGGTGAGCGACTTCACGACGTACCGATGCAGCGACGCAACCCGCACCTGCCCGACCACCCGGCCGACCCTATCGACCCGCGCCCCCGGCTGCTCAGCCCCAGGGTCCGACTCACACCTTGCCCGAGCAAACGTGAGAGTCGGACCTGTCCGGCTGGCAGGTTCAGCGCGCGCGATGGCGGATCTGCAACACCGCTGAGTCCACGCGCGCCGGCGGCCGGAAGGCGGCCCGAGGCACGGTCATCCCTCGCCGCAGCTCGAAGTCGCGTCCCCAGCGCTGGGCTCCGTCCGGCGGGTGCTCCAGCACGTGGCGGACCATCCGGCGCTGCAACACGAGGTCGGCGGACACCAGCTCCCGGCCGGGCGCCAGCAGCTGCCGCAACAGTGCCGCGGTCAGGGCGTACGGCGGGTTGGCGACGACCGAGAACGGCCGCCGGGGCCAGCGGAGGTTCGCGATGTCGGCACGGACCACACTCACCGGTGCGCCGGAGAACCGACGACGGAGGGCCTCCTGCCGCGCCGGATGCAGCTCGACGGCGATGACGCGGGCGCCGGCGGCTAGCAGCGCGGCCGTCAGCCCGCCGTCGCCAGCTCCCAGGTCGACGACCAGGTCACCGGCCGCCACGCCCGAGCTCGCCACCAGCCGGCGGGCCCACGGCTCACCGAGCCGGTGGAACCCCCAGCGCTGCGAAACCGCGCCCGGAGCAGCAGACTGCAGAGTCCGGCCGGCCGGCCGCGAGCGCGCTCGCTTGCGCCCGGACACGACGCACCAGCACCATCACCATGCCCACGTCGCGACGCTAGGCTGCGCCGGACCCTGGCGACAACGGGTTTTCCGGCCGGTGCCCCAGCCCCCGGCCATCCGCTCATTGGAACGCTGTTGCGTGCTTGCCGCCCGAAACGCGGCAACAGCGGTCCAACTGGCGGACGGTGTGGTGCGACCCGCCAACCCGGACGGGGTCTGATACGCCGATAGACTCCGCGTGGGCACGCCCGGGGGCCGACGTGCCCGCGAGCGGACAGCCTGACCGCGCAGGTGATCTCGACGCGAGGAGCCGACGTGCCCGTCAAGCCACTGCACAAGGTGCTGGTAGCCAATCGCGGCGAGATCGCGGTCCGCGTGGTCCGCGCCTGCGAGGACGCCGGCCTGGCGAGCGTGGCTGTGTACGCCGACCCCGACCGCGACGCGCTCTTCGTCCGGCTCGCCGACGAGGCCTACGCACTCGGCGGCGCCACGCCGGCCGACACCTACCTGTCGATTGCCAAGATCGTCGAGATCGCCGGGCGGTCCGGTGCCGACGGCGTACATCCGGGCTACGGGTTCCTGGCGGAGAACGCCGCATTCGCGCAGGCGGTGCTCGATGCCGGGCTGACCTGGATCGGCCCGCCACCGGCCGCGATCGAGGCGCTGGGCGACAAGGTCCGCGCCCGCCATATCGCGCAGAAGGTGGGCGCGCCGCTCGTGCCTGGCACGGCTGACCCGGTCGCCGACGCGGCGGAGGTCGCCGCCTTCGCCCACGAGCACGGCCTCCCGATCGCGATCAAGGCGGCCTTCGGCGGCGGTGGCCGCGGGCTGAAGGTCGCCTGGAGCGAGGCCGAGATCCCCGAGCTGTACGATTCTGCCGTCCGCGAGGCGGTCACCGCGTTCGGGCGGGGCGAGTGCTTCGTCGAGCGCTACCTGGACCGGCCGCGGCACGTTGAGACGCAGTGCCTGGCCGACCAGCACGGCAACGTCGTGGTCGTGTCCACCCGCGACTGCTCGCTGCAGCGGCGCCACCAGAAGCTGGTCGAGGAGGCGCCGGCACCGTTCCTCGCCTCCGAGCAGGTCGCGACCCTCTACGCAGCCTCGAAGGCAATCCTTGCCGAGGCCGGGTACGTCGGCGCCGGGACGTGCGAGTTCCTAGTCGGCCAGGACGGCACCATCTCGTTCCTGGAGGTCAATACGAGGCTGCAGGTCGAGCACCCGGTGACCGAGCAGGTCACCGGCATCGACCTGGTGCGGGAGATGTTCCGGGTGGCCGCCGGGGAGGAGCTCGGGTACGGCGACCCGGCCGTCGAAGGCCACGCGATCGAGTTCCGGATCAACGCCGAGGATCCCGGCCGAAACTTCATGCCGGCCGCCGGCACGCTCACCCGCTGGCACGCCCCATCCGGTCCGGGCATCCGCCTCGACGGCGGCTACGACCAGGGCGAGACCGTGCCCGGCGCGTTCGACTCGCTGATCGCGAAGCTGATCGTGACCGGACGGGATCGCACGCAGGCGCTGGAGCGCTCCCGGCGCGCTCTCGCCGAGTTCGTCGTAGAGGGCATGCCGACCGTCATCCCGTTCCACCGCGCTGTCGTCGACGACCCGGCGTTCGTCGGCCCTTCGGCCAGCGGGGAAGGCAGCTCGGGTCAGCAGTTTGGCGTCTTCACCGACTGGATCGAGACCCAGTTCGACAACACCATCGCACCGTACGACGGACCGGCCGGGACGGTCGAGCCGGCCGCTCGGCAGACCGTCACGGTGGAGGTCGGCGGCAAGCGGCTGGAGGTGTCGCTGCCGGCCGGCCTCGGCGCGCTGGCGAGGCGGGCATCGGCTGCACCGCGGCGGCCCTCCCGCCGGGGGGTCGGGTCCTCGACCGCGGCGATCAGCGGCGACGCCGTCACCTCGCCGATGCAGGGGACGGTCGTCAAGGTCGCCGTCGAGGACGGGCAGCAGGTCGCGGCCGGCGATCTGGTCGTCGTACTCGAGGCAATGAAGATGGAGCAGCCGCTCAACGCGCACAAAGACGGCGTGGTCACCGGCCTGGTCGCCGAGGTAGGGGCGACGGTGGCCACCGGCACCGTGCTGTGCGAGATCTCCGGCTGACCCGGACCCACGTCCCACCGGAAACTCGCACCCGAACCCCTTGCGTCCGGCAGATCGAGGGCGATAGCCCGGTAGGGCGCACGCTGCAGGACGCACCAGCTGAGGGGTAGTCGTTGGCGGCCCTGCGGGCCCGGACCCGGGTACCCCTACGAGGTCTTCTACCCCTACGAGGTCTTCGTGATGGTAAGGGCCTTGGTCGACCTGTTGTAGCTGATCACGGCGTGCTGGAAGGTGCACTGCAGAACATCGGTGGTGGGGCTCGTGATGTTGGAGATCGGGAAGCCGATCCAGCCCGACCAGGAGCCGTGTTTCCACCATGCCGACATGATCCGGCCGTAGACGTAGTGGGCCCCGGTCCCGGTCGTCGACGACCAGTAGGCGTAGCCGACCTGGAACTTCACCCGCTGCCCGGTCAGCTGCCCGTCCGAGAGCGCCACCTCCGACGACTCCGGGAAGCCGACCGTCGAGGCCGGCCCGCCCCAGTGCTGGTACGCCGTGAGCATCGGCCCGCTCAGGTCCCAGGCGCCGTGCGCGGCGCTCCAGTAGATCGAGCCGTGCTGGAAGGTCTGCAGCGCACCGCCAGCGCCGGGGTTCGGGTTCTGCCCCGACGTGGGTAGGCCCAGCGCCGAGCCGGTCCCGCCGAGGGTGAACCAGCGCTTGATGATCGGTGTGGGCTCCATGGCGAACCAGTCCGACCGCAACCCGTAGAACGCCCGGAAGTCGTCGCCGGACATCGTCACAGTGCCCTTCGTGCCGTCCAGCACCACCGTCTCGACGCGGCCTCCCCACTGGCCGTGGCCGTCGCGCTGAGTGACCCGGATGTCGACCAGCTGCCCGACAGAGCCGGAGTAGGCGGTCTGCAGCACTGTCGTGTCGAGCTTGACCGTCCAGTCGTGTACCGGGTTGCCCGACCAGCCGTCGTACGGGTCGGGCTGGGCCGGCAGGTAGGGCTCGCCGCCGTAGGCGGTCCAGCCGCCCGACGACGACGCGAACTGGGTGAAGGCGGGCCGGCCGCCGTACGTGCGGATCTGGTGCGCGGTCGCGGCGACCGCGGCGTTGGTGGCCGTGGTCTGGGCCGAGGCGCCGCCGTACACCTGGCACGCCGACGTGTCGCAGATCTGATACGGGGCGTTCGGGCTCTGGCCGCGCTCCCAGGCGGCGTAGGTCCGGGCCGCGACCGCCTGCGCCTGCAGCGCGGCGGCGTCCCAGTAGGACGGCATCTCGCGTGCCACCACGCCGCGCACGTAGTTGTCGAGACCGAGCGAGTTCACGGTGTATCGGTCCGTGGAGCCGGGGTATGTCGGCACCAGTCGGATCGCGCCGCTGTAGCGCACCTGCTGCCCGCCGAGCACCACGGTGAGCGGGCCGCCGGCGCGGAACTGCCCCCCGTCCGCGAAGGTGCGGCGGCCGTCGGAGCTGGTCCAGGCGTGCCATCCGCTCGGAGTGTGGTACTGGACGACGGTCAAGGTGAGGTGGTTCCTGGCCCGGAGCAGCCGCCAGCGGTTGATGCTGGCGGACGTAGGCAGGGCCCAGGTGGTCCCGTCGGTCAGGTCGGTGACCTGCAGGCCCTTCGCCGGAAGCACCTCCACGTTGTCCGCGCTGTTCTCCGTGATCCATACCCGGATGTAGCCGCCGGTGGTCGCGGGGGTCGTGTGCGGGTAGTAGAACGACAGGATCTGCTGCGAGGTGAGGCCCTGCTCGGCCGCTCCCTGGGCGCCGTACTGGCTCATCCCGTGTCCGTGCCCGTAACCATGGCCGTGGACGGTCCAGGTCTTGGTGACGGGCACCCAGTAGGTCTGGTACGAGTTCGGGTCGAACGTGCCGGTTGCCCCGGTGGACGCGTTGTAGGTGACGGTGCCACCTTGGAACCTAGCCGCCAGGCCGGTGCTGGTCTTGCGCACCGAGCTGAGTGGCAGCCCAAGCGCGCCGGCCGGCCCGCCGTGGTCGAGGTAGTAGGTCAGGATCGGCCCCTTGGCGAGGTCGTGCGCACCGGTGACCCGCGAGTTGTAGATCCGGCCGCCGGCGAACCGGACGAAGTAGGCCCTGGTGCCGGCCACCCGGGTGTTGTCGCTGCGCGGGAAGCCGAGGTAGGAGCCAGCGGAGCCCAGGCTGTGGTAGCGGCTCAGGATCGACCCGTCGGTCAGCAGGTATCCGGTCGAGGTGTTCGAGAAGCCCTGGCCGTGGTCGAAGTGGGTGGTGCGCCCGCCGTGGTAACCGCGCTCCAGTACGTCGACCGGGCCCAGGCTGCCGCCGTCGCCGCCGGTCGCCAACCAGGCCTTCTCGATCGGGCTCCGGTAGGAGCCGAGGCGGTCGGCCACCAAGGTGCGCAGGGTCGGCAGCCAGTTGTACACCTGCTGGCCCGGGCACTCGGTGGGGTAGGCGTCGCGATGTCCGGAGATCCGCCGCAGGCGCTTGACGTTCACGGTGGTCCAGCCAACGGCAGGATGGTAGGCAGCGCCCAGCCGCCAGGCGACGAGCGAAACCAGGGAGGACTTCATCGCGGTGGTCGGATGTGCCGTCTCGAAGTTGCCGATCAGCGCGACGCCGGTGGTGTTGGTGTTGTAGTTCAGCACCTGGGCGCCGCGGACCGGTCGACGCAGGCCGCCGCGCCGCCCCTCGTAGACGTTCCCGTACTTGTCGATGAGGAAGTTGTAGCCGATGTCGCACCAGCCCTCACCCTGCGTGTGGTACGCGTAGATGCCCCGAATGATGGAGGGCACCTGGCTCTCGCTGTAGGTGTTCTTCGTCGCGGTGTGATGCACGAACACCACTGCGAACTGGGTGCCGATGGCGCCCGGTGCGCAGCTGCGGGTGAGACTGGGGTCGGCTCCCCACTGGGCCCGCGTGATGATGTGCGGCATCGTCGGGAAAGTGCCGGCCGTCGCCGTGCTTGAGGCCAGCGCGGTCGTCGCGGTCGTCCCACTGCCGGCCGGTTGGCCGGTGCCCGCGTCCGAGAGGGTGCTCGCCGGGCTGGCCGTGCCGGTCTGGCTCGTTGAGTCCGCAGTGGTCGTTGGGTCCGCAGTGCTCGTTGAGTCCGCAGTGGTCGTTGGGTCCGCGGTCGTTGGGTCGGTACTCGTAGGACCCGCCGGGGTAGGCCGGGTCGCGGTCGGCGAGCTGGTCGGGTCGGTGGGCGGCGCAGGGCTGGTGGTGCTCGGCGCCGGCAGCGGGCTGGTCGAGCTCGACTGTGTCGGTGCGGGGGACGTGGTTGCGGGGGACGTCGCTGAAGGGGACGTCGAGACTCCGCTGGCCGGCCGGCCTGCCGCGGTGGCGACGGCGTCGTACGACGAGGTGCCCGGGTTGATCGCATTGACGCGCAGGCCCGCCGGCGATCGACCCGAGACCGAGTAGACGGCGACCTCGAGGGCGTCCGCCGAGTCCACCCAGGCTGGGTCGGTGCCTACCCGCAGCTGCAGGCCGGCCGCGGCCGGACCGGCGTCGTTGTCGATCGGCAAGGCGCTCCACGCGCTCCACGAACCCGCCTCGGCGGTCCGGAGGTCGACCACCAGACCGGCCGGAGCCGTGCCAGGCGACCAGGTGACGCCGACCATCGAGAAGCCGGCGGGAACCTGCCGGGTCAGCTGGGCGGCGAGCCTCAGCTGTGGCGCGGGCGCCCCGGACACCGCGGGGCTGGAGCCAGTAGCCGAAGGCTGGCTCACCGGCATCGCCGGCGGGACCGTCGCAACCCGGGCCGCGGTGGCAACCGCCGGTACGACGGCCTTAGTGATGGTTGGGGCTACCGGGTGGGCAACCGGTGCGTGCTGGGACCCGCCGCCGGAGCTGCTCGGATGGCCGGCCGCGGCGGCCGGACGAGGGCCAGCTGCTCCGGCGCTCAGCGAGCCGGCGGTGACCGGGCGGGGTCCGGCGGCTGCACTCGCCGCCGGCGTCGGTAGCAGACCGGCGCCGGCGACGGCCAGAGCGGCGGCCAAGGTTGCGAAGGTCAGGTGCGCGCGGGCTCGGGGGCGCTCGCGGGGGTCGGGCATGGGGTGAGGGCTCCTACCGGCGAAGGGCTGTCTGGTTGGTGGCTGCGGTCGAGAGTCGGCTGTCTGGGCCGGCTGCCAGGCCGGGCTGGTTTCCTGGTCCAGGCCGGGCTGGTTTCCTGGTCGGACGTGACTTGTGTGACTGATGTGACGAACGGGACCTGATTATGTCGCTCTTGCCGACTTCGTGCCAGTCGAAGCCCGGACATTCTTAGATACCCCAGACGTAACTTCACCGCCGTACTTCCCTTGTCCTCTCCCGGCGGCGTTGTCCGGCTGTGGGGGGGATTCGCGGTTGATTTGGCCACCCAAGACGAGCAACGCCCCCCGGAGCGGACAACGTACGTGCGGGGCGGGCAACGTACGTCCGGAGCGGGCAACGTACGTGCGGAGCGGGCAATGTGCGTGCGGGGCGGCCAACGTACGTGCGGGTGGGCGGGACTGGTGCCCGGTCGCAGCGCTCAGTCGGTGCCGGGGTCACCGGTCGGGGCGGTGGCCCTCGTATGCAGCCGGCGAGCGGCCTCCGCGATCGAGCCGGAGACCGACGGGTAGACGGTGAACGCATGAGCCAGCTCGTCGACGGTGAGACGGGCCTGGACGGCTACCGAGACGGCGTAGATGAGCTCGCTGGCGCGAGGCGCCACGACGACGCCGCCAATGACGATCCCGGTGCCCGGCCGGCAGAACAGCTTGACGAACCCGTCCCGGACCCCCTGCATCTTGGCGCGCGGGTTGCCCGCCAGCGGCAGCGTGACGTCCGAGGCCGCGATCTCGCCCGCGTCCACCGCCCGCTGGGACCAGCCCACGGTCGCGATCTCCGGTGCGGTGAAGACGTTCGACGCGACGGTCTTCAGGTCGAGTGGAGCGACGGCGTCGCCGAGGGCATGCCACATGGCGATCCGGCCCTGCATGGCCGCGACCGACGCGAGCATGAGTACGCCGGTGCAGTCGCCGGCGGCGTACACCCCGCGAGCGCTCGTGCGCGACATGCCGTCTACCGCGAGGAAGCCGCCCGCGCCGAGCCGAACCCCGGATTCCTCCAGTCCCAAGTCGGCGCTGTTGGGGACCGACCCGACCGCCAACAGGCAGTGTGAGCCATCCACGGACCGCCCGTCGGTGAGGGTCACCCGGACGCCATCGGCCACCCGCTCGACGGCAGCGGCGCGCGAGCGGTCGAGCACCGTCATGCCCCGCCGACGCAGCACCTGCTCGAGCAGCGCGGCCGCCTCGGCGTCCTCCCCAGGCAGCACGCGGTCCCGACTGCTCACCAGGACCACGTCGGCGCCCAGAGCGTTGTAGGCGCTCGCGAACTCGGCACCGGTCACCCCCGACCCGACCACCACCAGGCGCTCGGGCAGCGCATCCAGCCCGTAGACCTGCTCCCAGGTCAGGATGCGCTCTCCGTCTGGCGGAGCCGAGGGGAGAACCCGTGGGCGGGCCCCGGTCGCGACCAGGACGACGTCGGCGGACAGGACCTGTTCGCGGTCGCCGTCCGAGACCGCGACGCGCTCGGGTCCATCGAGCCGCCCAGTCCCCGACAGCACCTGCACCCCGGCCTGGGCAAGCTGCTTGGCTACGTCCGCTGACTGCGACGCCGCCAGCTGGCGGACCCTCGTGTTGACGTCGAACAGCGAGACCGAGACCGCCTCATCGGCGGCGGCGGGGGTCGCGGCGGCCGGTGTGGCGGCGGCAGCTCGGACGCCGGCCAGCCGGACGCCCAGCTCGCCCGCGGCGCGCACCGAGGTCATCAGCTCCGCGGTCGCGATCAACGTCTTGGAGGGCACGCAGTCGGTGAGCACGGCCGAGCCACCGAGACCGTCCCGCTCCACGACGGTGACCTCCGCGCCGAGCTGCGCCCCGACCAATGCGGCCTCGTAGCCGCCCGGCCCGCCGCCAACGATCACCACCCGCGTCACCCGGTCACGATAACCGCATCCGGCGCCGCTTCCGGGCCGGTGCCGGGGAGGATGCGTGCCAGCAGACGGTGATCACTGCTACGTTCACGCGGTGGTCCGGCGGGAGTCCCGATGGTCGGCGAACGCATAGCGGGCGGGCTGTACGCCGCGTACGCATCCAACTTGGACCCGGCGCGGATGGCCGCGCGGTGCCCGCACTCCCCCCTGTCGAGCACCGGCTGGCTGCTCGGCTGGCGACTCACGTTCGCCGGTGAGGACATCGGCTGGGACGGCGCGCTGGCCACGGTGGTCGAGGACCCGCTCTCCGCGGTCTTCGTCGCCCTGTACGACGTCGACCCCGCGGACGAGCGGAAGCTCGACGAGTGGGAGTCCTCGGCGTACCGGAAGATCAGGGTCCGCGTCGACACCCTCGACGGCCCGCAGCCGGCCTGGCTCTACTCCCTGGACGCCTACGAGGGTGGCCGGCCGTCCAGGCGGTACCTGGCCATGGTGTCCGACGCGGCGGCGGCCGCGGGTGCGCCCGACTACTACGTGAACGAGCTGCGGTCCCGGATCTCCGGACCGGCCGAGACCTGATTCCCGGGCGGGGCGGGCCGTGGCATCCGTCACAGCCCGGCCGGCGCCCCGCCTGACGGGCCGGGAATCGGTTGGGGACCCGTCGGGCCCGCCGGTTAGGCTTCCTTGGTGACCGTGCAGCCCGAGATCGCCGCCCAGCCCGAATACCCCGACAAGCTCGATGCCGCCGTACTGAAGGTGGCCGGCGTGGTCGTGCTCGGGGCGATCATGTCGATCCTCGACATCACGGTCGTAAATGTGGCGCTGCCGGTGCTGCAGACCGCGTTCACCAGCCAGCTGCACCCGCTCGCCTACTCGACCGTCGCTTGGACAGTCACCGGCTACACGCTGGCGCTGGCGACAGTGATCCCGCTGAGCGGCTGGGCGGCCGACCGGTTCGGCACCAAGCGGCTCTACATGACCGCGGTCTTCCTCTTCGCACTGGGCTCGGCGCTTTGCGCGACGGCCACGAGCATCCAGATGCTGATCGGCTTCCGGGTCCTGCAGGGACTGGGGGGCGGGATGCTCATGCCGCTCGGCATGACGATCATGACCCGCGCGGCCGGGCCCAAGCGAATGGGTCGGCTGATGGCTGTGCTCGGGGTGCCAATGCTGCTCGGGCCCATCCTGGGCCCGATCCTGGGCGGCTGGCTCATCCAGGTCGCCAGCTGGCACTGGATCTTCCTGATCAACGTCCCGATCGGTGCGGTCGCGCTCGTCTACGCCTGGCGGGCGCTGCCCAAGGACAACCCGCAGCCCTCCGAGTCCTTCGACTTCGTGGGGATGGCCCTGCTGTCGCCGGGCCTGGCGCTGTTCCTGTACGGCGTGTCGTCGATCCCCGGTGCCGGCACGTTCGCTGCGCCGAAGGTCTACCTGCCCATGGCGGTCGGCGCCGTCCTGATGGCCTGGTTCGTCTTCCACTCCTTCGCACCAAGGCATCCGCTGTTGGACCTGCGACTCTTCCGGAACAAGGAGCTGGCGGTCTCGATAGTCACGATGTTCCTCTTCGCGGGAGCCTTCTTCGGCGGTCTCCTGCTCGTACCGACGTTCTTCCAGGAGGTCCGCAACCAGTCAACGCTGCACGCCGGCCTGCTGGTCGCCCCGCAGGGCATCGGCGCCATGCTCACGATGCCGATCGCCGGCGCGCTGGCCGACCGCGTACCGATCGGCCGCATCATCCCGTTCGGCCTGGCCCTGATCCTGGCGGGCATGTTCGGGATGACCCAGATCACGGCGACCACTGGCTACGGGACCTGGGTCGCCATGCTCTTCGTGATGGGGCTCGGCATGGGCGCGACGATGATGCCGCTGTTCACGGCCGCGCTGAAGACGCTCCGTCACCACGAGGTGGCGCGAGCCTCGACCCTGCTCAACATCACCCAACAGGTGGCCTCCTCGTGCGGCGTGGCAGTGATGTCCGTGCTGCTGACCAGCCACCTCAACTCCACCCCGCTGGCGTACGGCGCGATCAAGGCACTCAAGGACCCCAGCCTGCTCGACAAGATCGGCGGCCACGCCGGCCTGGTGCAGGGGCTCTCCGACGCCGCCAGCGCGTTCTCGCATACCTTCTGGGTGGCCTGGGTGCTGGTGGCGATCACGCTGATCCCGACCTTCTTCCTCCCCCGCCGACGCCAGGCGCCGCCGGCGGGCGACACCGCGGAGCACGAGGTCACGCCGGTCACCGTCCCCTGATGGGCTTGCTGACGGCGGCGCGACGGTAGGGGCCAGGGGACATCGCGAGCGGTAGCGTCGGACGGGTGAGCGCCGTCCCGGCCGAGCTTCGCCGTACAGTCGCCGACTGGCTGGCGGACGACCCCGACGACGACACCCGCCGCGAGCTCGGGTCCCTGCTCGAGCGGGCCGAGGGTGACGACGCGGCCGCGCTGGCCGACCTTGCCGACCGGTTCGCCGGGCCGCTGCAGTTCGGCACCGCCGGGCTGCGCGGGGCGCTCGGGGCCGGGCCCAACCGGATGAACCGCGCGGTGGTGGTCGCGGCGGCTGCCGGGTTGTCGGCGTACCTCGACGCGCACCGGCGGACGGAGTCCGGCAGCGGCAGCGTCGTCATCGGGTACGACGCCCGGCACAAGTCCGACCAGTTCGCCCGCGACACCGCGGCCGTGCTGCGGGCCACCGGTCGGCAGGCGCTGGTGCTGCCGCGGCCGCTACCCACCCCGGTGCTGGCGTTCGCGATCCGCGACCTCGGGTGCGACGCCGGCGTCATGGTGACGGCGTCGCACAACCCGCCGCGCGACAACGGCTACAAGGTCTACCTTGGCGACGGCAGCCAGATCGTGCCGCCCGCCGACACCGAGATCGCCGCCGCGATCGACACGGTCGGCCGCGTGTCCGACGTACCGAGGTCCGACGGCTGGACGACGCTCGACGATGCGGTGGTGGACACGTACGTCGAGCAGGCCGCGCGCGTGGTGGCCGACGGCTCGCCCCGCGACCTAGTGATGGCCTACACGCCGCTGCACGGCGTCGGCGCCGAGACGGTGCGCCGGGTCCTCGCCCGGGCCGGCTTCGCCGCGCCGCTCGAGGTGACCGAGCAGGCGGCGCCGGACCCCGACTTCCCGACGGTCGCCTTCCCCAACCCGGAGGAGCCGGGCGCGATGGACCTGGCCATCGCACGGGCCCGCCAGGCGTCCGCCGACCTGGCCGTCGCCAACGACCCGGACGCGGACCGATGCGCGGTCGCGGTGCCCGGGGTGCACGGCTGGCGCTTGCTGCGCGGGGACGAGGTCGGCGTCCTGCTCGCCGACCACCTGCTCCGGCACGGGGCGACCGGAGTGTTCGCCACCACCATCGTGTCGTCGTCGCTGCTGGGCAAGATGGCCGCCGCGTGCAACGCCGAGTACGTCGAGACGCTGACCGGGTTCAAGTGGCTCGGCCGGGTGCCCGGACTGCGCTTCGGC
The DNA here is from genome assembly GCA_035692425.1 of Nocardioidaceae bacterium. Taxonomy (GTDB): domain Bacteria; phylum Actinomycetota; class Actinomycetes; order Propionibacteriales; family Nocardioidaceae; genus DASSHZ01. Next base: position 68,078 of record DASSHZ010000050.1, on the reverse strand, counting down.
TACGAGGAGGCACTGGGCTACTGCGTCGCCCCCGATCTCGTCCGCGACAAGGACGGGGTCACAGCGATCCTGCTCGTGGCCGAGGTCGCCGCGACGCTCAAAGCCGAGGGCCGCACCCTGCTGGACCGCCTCGACGACATCGCCCGAGCGTACGGGCTGCACGCCACCGACCAGTTGTCGGTGCGGGTGCGCGACACCCGGGCCATCCCGGCGGTGATGGCGGCGCTGCGGGACGCGCCACCCGGCCGCCTCGGCGGCTACGCCGTCGAGCGGGTCGACGACCTCGGCCGGGGCGCCGGCGGGCTGCCGCCGACCGATGGGCTGCGGTTCCGGCTCGAGCAGGCCGGGCGCGTCGTCGTACGGCCATCCGGGACCGAGCCCAAGCTCAAGTGCTACCTGGAGGTCGTCGTCGAGGTCCCGAGCCCGGAGACCGACGCCGTCGAGGCCGCCCGGATCGCGGCGGCGGGCCGCCTCGATGCCATCCGCGGCGACCTCGAGCCCTACCTCGCCGTACCCTCTGACGCGGCCGAGCTCAGACGAAGATGAAGGCGACTGCCGCGGCGGCCACCAGGAGGGCCACGATCGGGGCGAGGGACCAGGAGACGACCGGCACCGAGTCGGGGTTGGCCGGTGCCTGGTCCGCCAGCCCGCCCACTCGCTGCTCGACGTAGTCGAAGTAGCTGCCGCCGACCTGCTGCTGGCGCGCCCTCTCCACGACCGGGTTGGCGAACGTCCCGCGCGGGGTGTCGAGCGGAGGCTGGTTCCGCATCGCGTACTGGCGCCCGAGGCCGAACAGGTTCATGGGCTGCTGTCCGCCGCGCGCCGCCCGGCGCTGCTCCCGCAGGGTCGTGCGGGGCGACTTGCTCAAACCGACGCCGTTGAAGACCGCGTCCCGGGTCGACACCTGCAGCGTCTGTGCCGCCCGACAGCCCTTGATCTTGTCCCACGGCACGAAGGTGTCGTGCACCAGGTTTCGCATCAGCAGGCCTCGTTCGTGGGCCGCGACCTTGGGGCGGACGAGGATCGCCCACGCGATCAGTGCGAACGCCAACGCCACCTGCTCCAGCGCCCGGGAGCCGACGGGATCGGTGGCCAGGCTGAAGATGATGACGACGGCAGCGCAGCCCATCACGATGTAGCCGAACACGCGACCAGAGGCGGTGGTGAAGGCCTCCGTCTGCGGTCCGGCCGCGCGCACGGCGTCGTTCAACGCCGGAGCCGCCCTCACGCGGTCACTGTAACGCCGCACCGCCGGACCGCCCGATCCCAGGCCGGGCTGCAACCAGACAGTTATGGGGTCGTAACCCCGGCGCCAGACTCAACCGCCCGACCTAGACTCATTAGGTGACTGCCTCTACCACCGGCCTCGTCGAGTCGGGTCTGGCCGAGGCCGCCTCCTCCCCAGCCTCGCTGCGCCGCTTCCTGCACGGCCTCCCAGGGGTCGACCAGGTCGGCTGCGAGACCCGCGCGGCAACGCTGGCGACGCGCTCGATCAAGACCACGGCGAAGGCCTGGGCGCTCGACCTGGCGGTCTCGATGATCGACCTGACGACGCTGGAGGGTCAGGACACCCCGGGGAAGGTCCGGGCCCTGTGCGCCAAGGCACTCCGCCCCGACCCGGCCGACCCGACGTGTCCTCCGGTGGCGGCCGTCTGCGTATATCCCGACCTGGTCCCGGTCGCCCGCGCCGCCCTCCACGCCGACTTGTCAGAAGCTGAGCACGCTATAGAGGACTCAACTTCTGACAGGTCGGTGAAGGTGGCGTCGGTCGCGACCGCGTTCCCGTCGGGCCGCGCTTCACTGGAGGTCAAGCTCCTCGACGTACGGGCAGCGGTGGCCGCCGGGGCGGACGAGGTCGACATGGTGATCGACCGCGGCGCGTTCCTGGCCGGCCACTACCAGGTGGTGTACGACGAGGTGGCGGCCGTCCGAGCCGCCTGCGTCCGCACCGACGGGACCAGCGCGCACCTGAAGGTGATCCTGGAGACCGGCGAGCTGCAGACCTACGACAACGTGCGCCGAGCGTCCTGGCTCGCGATGCTCGCTGGCGCGGACTTCATCAAGACCAGCACCGGCAAGGTGCAGCCCGCGGCCACCATGCCGGTAACGCTAGTGATGCTGGAGGCGGTGCGTGACTTCCGCGACGCCACCGGCCGAATGGTCGGGGTGAAGGCCGCCGGCGGCATCCGCTCGGCCAAGGACGCGGTCCGCTACCTCGTCATGGTCAACGAGACCGTCGGCGACGACTGGCTCGACCCCGACTGGTTCCGCTTCGGCGCCTCCAGCCTCCTCAACGACCTGCTGATGCAGCGCACGCGAACGAAGACCGGCCGCTATCCCGGACCCGACTACTTCACGCTCGACTAACGCGCGCCGGGCGCGGGGCCGGCCGGTTACGCTGGTCGGTGATGGCTAAATTCGAGTATGCGCCCGCGCCGGAATCCCGGGCGATCGTAGACCTCCGCTCGTCGTACGGGCTCTTCATCGGCGGCGAGTTCGTGGACGGCTCGGGCCACGGCTTCAAGTCGGTCAACCCGGCGACCGAGGAGATGCTGGCAGAGGTCTCCGAGGCGACCGACGCCGACGTCGACCGCGCCGTCAAGGCCGCCCGGCGGGCCTACCGCGTCTGGTCGCGGACCAGCGGCCGGGAGCGCGCGAAGTACCTCTACCGCCTGGCCCGGATCGTGCAGGAGCGCACCCGCGAGCTCGCGGTGCTCGAGAGCCTCGACAACGGCAAGCCGATCCGCGAGTCCCGGGACGTCGACGTACCGCTGGTCGCCGCGCACTTCTTCTACTACGCCGGGTGGGCCGACAAGCTGCAGTACGCCGGCTACGGCTCGCACCCACGTCCGCACGGGGTGGCCGGCCAGGTGATCCCGTGGAACTTCCCGCTGCTGATGCTGTCGTGGAAGATCGCGCCGGCGCTCGCGTGCGGCAACACCGTCGTCATCAAGCCCGCCGAGACCACCTCGTTGACCGCGATGCTCTTCGCCGAGATCTGCCAGCAGGCGGACCTCCCGGCCGGCGTGGTCAACGTGGTCACCGGCGCCGGCGCCACCGGCCGTGCCGTCGTGACCCACCCGGACGTGGACAAGGTGGCCTTCACCGGCTCGACCGAGGTTGGCAAGTCGATCGCCCGGGCGGTCGTGGGCTCGCGCAAGTCCGTCACGCTGGAGCTCGGCGGCAAGGCCGCCAACGTGGTCTTCGACGACGCGCCGCTGGACCAGGCGGTCGAGGGGATCGTCAACGGCATCTTCTTCAACCAGGGCCACGTCTGCTGCGCGGGCTCCCGACTGCTCGTGCAGGAGAGCGTGTACGACGAGGTGCTGGCACGCCTCAAGCGCCGGATGGCCACGCTGCGGGTCGGCGACCCGCTCGACAAGAACACCGACATCGGCGCCATCAACTCCCCCGAACAGCTGGCGAAGATCCGCGACCTGTCCGCCGTCGGCGAGGCTGAAGGGGCGGAGCGCTGGTCCGCGCCGTGCGAGCTGCCCGACCGCGGCTACTGGTTCGCGCCGACGATCTTCACCGGGGTGACCCAGGCGCATCGCATCGCCCGCGAGGAGATCTTCGGGCCGGTGCTGTCGGTGATCACGTTCCGTACGCCCGCCGAAGCGGTCGAGAAGGCCAACAACACACCGTACGGGCTGTCGGCCGGAGTCTGGACCGACAAGGGCTCCCGGATCCTGTGGATGGCCGCCCGGCTGCGGGCTGGGGTGGTCTGGGCCAACACCTTCAACCGTTTCGACCCGACCAGCCCGTTCGGCGGCTACAAGGAGTCCGGCTACGGCCGCGAGGGTGGCCGGCACGGACTGGGGGCCTACCTTGCCCACTAGTGCCCTGCGTCGGAAGTTGGTTGCCTGGATGCCGTGTCCAGGTGGATGCATCGCAAGGCCGAGGAGGAGCCGATAGTGGGTCCTATCGGCGACGACGCTCCCCTACTCGGCAGCGCCCATTCTGCCGAGCGGGGGCCCACGGCCGCGAGGCGCCGCCTGGGCGCGGCAGATGGAAGTGAACTTTCGACGCAGAACACTAGGGCCCGCGCCCGGGCAGCCAGCTCAGCCCGGCTGGACGTGCGGAAGACGTACAAGCTGTTCATCGGCGGCGCCTTCCCGCGCAGCGAGTCCGGCCGCTCGTACGTCGTCAACGACACGGACGGGCACTTCCTGGCCAACGCCGCCTGGGCCTCCCGCAAGGACGCCCGCGACGCCGTAGCGGCTGCCCGCAAGGCGTTCCCCGGCTGGTCGCGGGCCACGGCCTACAACCGGGGTCAGGTCGTCTACCGGGTGGCGGAGATGATGGAGGGCCGCCACGACCAGTTGGTCGAACAGGTCCGCGCCGGCGAGGCGCTGGACGCCCGCCAGGCGCGGCGCGTGGTGGACCTCGCCGTCGACCGGATGGTCTGGTACGCCGGGTGGGCCGACAAGGTCGCCCAGGTTGCTGGCGGCACCAACCCGGTAGCGGGTCCGTACTTCGACTTCTCGGTGCCCGAGGCCACCGGCGTGGTCGCCGTACTGGCACCGCAGGACTCCTCGCTGCTCGGGCTCGTCAGCGTGCTGGCTCCGGTCGTGGTCACCGGCAACACCTGCGTGGTGGCTGCCTCCGCCGGTCGGCCGCTGCCCGCGATCACTCTGGCGGAGATGCTCGCCACCTCCGATGTCCCCGCCGGCGTCGTCAACGTCCTGACCGGTCCCATCGCCGACACCGCCCCGTGGCTCGCGTCGCATCAGGACGTCAACGCGATAGACCTCGCCGGCGTCGCCGGCGAGCCCGAGCAGGCCGTGGCACTCGAGGTGGCGGCGGCGGACAACCTGAAGCGGGTGCTCCGACCGCCCGCTGACGAGCCCGACTGGACCGCCGCACCGGGGCTCGACCGGATGACCGCCTTCCTGGAGACCAAGACCGTCTGGCACCCCATCGGCATCTGAGCCCGCCAGCCGGTCAGCGGCCGTCGCCGGGCATGGTGCCATGGCCAGCACCACGGCGTACCTTCTCGCGGAGCTGCCGGTAGTGCACGGTCTCGTAGCAGATGAGCCCGGCCATGGCCGCCACCGCGAGCGCGAGATCTGCAGTGGGCGGGAGCCGCGCCGCCCAGCAGGCCACGCCGAGGCAGCCGAGCAGTACGGCGGCCGCAGCCCGCTCGCGGTTCAACGCGCCGAGGTCACGCCGCTGGAGCAGCGACAGCGAGGCCAGGTACAGCGCCAGCCCGCCGAACAGCGCGGTTAGCACCAGGGGCGAGAGCGCCGCCGCTGGGCTGGTGGGCGCCCCTACCACCCCCTCCAGCACGACCCGCACGCCCAGTGCGCGGTAGATGATGCCGACGACGATCGGCAGGTGCAGGTAGGTGAAGGAGTCGGTCGCCAGGCGGGTCCGAGCGTCGCCCTGCAAACGGCGCAGCACCCGCTCCGCGACCAGCGCGAGCGCGTCGAAGTAGGTCCACCACAATGTGATCGCCAACACGATGCCGAGCACCGCCCCAACGAGGAGCAGCGCGCTCAACGGCGCCACGTGCAGCCCGAGCCCGACTGCGACGATGGACTCGCCGATGGCGATCATCACTACCAGTTGATGCCGCTCGGCGAAGTGCCCCGGCGCGTGCACCCGCCAGTTCGCGCTGGTCAGGTAGACCCCGAGGTAGTCGATGCAGACGGCCACCGCCCAGAGCAAGGTGCGCCAGGAGGCGTCTACGAAGCACCCGGCGACGAGCGGCACGATCGCCGGGCTGCTGGCGGCCGTAGCCCGGCGCACCGTGGCAACCAGAGCCGGCCCGGGGCGGGCCGCGGCTCTTGGATTCCCGTCGAATCCTCGCTCAGGTCAGCGCGGCGTACCCGGGCTTGATCACGTCCTCGATCAGGGCAAGGCGCTCGTCGAACGGCAGGAAGGCGCTCTTCATCGCGTTGATCGTGAACCAGCGCAGGTCGTCCGGCTGGTAGCCGAACGCGCCGGCGACCAGCTCGAGCTCTCGGCTGAGCGTCGTGCCGCTCATCAGCCGGTTGTCGGTGTTGACGGTGACCCGGAACCGCAGGCGGCTCAGCAGGCCGATCGGATGCTCGCCGATGGAGACCGCGGCTCCGGTCTGCAGGTTGGACGACGGGCACATCTCCAGCGGCACCCGACGATCCCGCACGTACGACGCCAGCCGGCCGAGCCTCGTCGTACCGTCCTGCACTCCGATGTCGTCGACGATCCGTACGCCGTGGCCCAGCCGCTCGGCGCCGCACCACTGCAACGCCTCCCAGATCGACGGCAGCCCGAACGCCTCGCCGGCGTGGATGGTGAAGTGGAAGTTCTCGCGCTGGAGGAACTCGAAGGCGTTGAGGTGCCTGGTGGGCGGGTGGCCGGCCTCGGCGCCGGCGATGTCGAAGCCGCACACGCCGCGGTCCCGGTGGCGGACCGCCAGCTCGGCGATCTCGCGGGAGTTCGCCTGCGCTCGCTTCGCGGAGACGATCTGTCCTACGACGATCCGGCGCCCGGCTGCCGCGGCGCGAGCGACCCCCTCGTCCAGACCCTCCTGGACCGCCGTCACCACCTCGTCCAGCTCGAGGTCGGCCTGGAGGTGCTGCTCGGGGGCGTACCGCAGCTCGGCGTACACCACCCCGTCCGCGGCCAGGTCCTCGACGGCTTCCCTCGCCACCCGGCGCAGGTCGGCGGCGCGCTGCATGACCGCGATGGTGTGGTCGAACGTCTCGAGGTAGCGGACCAGGCTGCCCGAGTTCGCCGCGGAGACGAACCACTGGTCGAGCTGCTCCGGCTCCGACGCGGGCAGCTCGTGGCCCACCTCGGCGGCGATCTCGATCATGGTGGCCGGCCGCAGGCCACCGTCCAGGTGGTCGTGCAGGAGAGCCTTCGGGGCGGCGATGAAGCGGGGGTCAGACGCCTGGTGCATTCCCCCATCTTTCCAGTGCCGCCCACCTACGCTCGGCGCTTGACACATGTCCATATCAGAATATATTGACGCTGTGGCCCGTGCCTCGACCACCTCGGACGTCTTCAACGCAGTCGCCGACGTCCACCGCCGAGAGATCCTCGACGCCCTCATGACGGGCGAGCGGGCAGTCGGGGCGATCGTGCAAGACGTCTCGCTGTCCCAGCCGCAGGTCTCGAAGCACCTACGGGTGCTCAGAGAGGTGGGGCTGGTCAGATGTCGCGCCCAGGGCCGCCGGGGGCTGTACCGGTTGGAGCCCGAGCGCCTCCGGCCCTTGCACGACTGGGTGACGAGGTACGAGCGCGCCATCAACGACCGGCTTGATCGCCTGGATGAGTACCTGAGCGAACTGCAACGACGAGGAGACCTGAAGTGACGCGTGACCGCCATGGCTCGACCATCATCGAGTATCCGAGCGCGCTCGAGATCCTGACGACCCGAGAGTTCGACGCTCCGATCGGCCTGGTCTTCGACGTACTGACGAAACCGGAGCACGTGCGTAACTGGTTCGCCCCCTTCGAGGACCACATGACGGTGTGCTCGATCGACCTGCGAGTGGGAGGGAAGTACCACATGGTCTTCGTGACCCCGGACGGCACCGAGTGCTCGTTTCGCGGCACCTACCTCGAGATCGAGCGACCCACCCGGATCGTGGACACCTGGCTGTTCGAGGGGTGGCCGGACGCGGAGGCCGTCGAGACGGTCGACCTGATGGAGCGTGGCGGAGTCACGAGGGTGATGATGAACCTCGCGTTCCGCGACCAGGCCGGCCGTGACCACATGACCGCGACCGACGGGCAAGAGGACAGCTGGGACAAGATGGAGGTCTACCTCCGGTCGCTCGTGAATCGGGGCGGATCCACCGCTCAGAGCGCCGACGGTGCCTGAACGCCGTTCACCTTGGGCGCCAGGCTGGCCAGTGGCTCTGGGTGCGGAGACGCCGGCCGAATGAGAGGAGCCAGGTGAGCACGGATCGACGAGTCGCCATCGTGACGGGGGCCGCCCGCGGCATCGGCGCGGCCGTCGCCAAGCGGTTGCACGACGACGGGTTCGCGGTGGCCGTCCTGGACCTCGACGAGTCGTCCGGTGCCGAGACCGTGGACGCCGTCACAGCGGGCGGGGGGCGCGCCCTCGCGGTCGGTGTCGACGTCGCCGACGAGGCTGCGGTGCAACGAGCGGTGGCCCGGGTCGCGGACGAGCTCGGCCCGCCCGCCGTACTGGTGAACAACGCCGGGATCACCCGCGACAACCTGCTCTTCAAGATGACGGCCGGCGACTGGGACGCGGTCCTCGCCGTACACCTCCGCGGCGCGTTCCTGATGAGCCGAGCCGCCCAGGCCCACATGACCAAGGCTGGCTGGGGCCGCATCGTCAACCTGTCCAGCACGTCGGCGCTCGGCAACCGCGGCCAGGCCAACTACGCCGCCGCCAAAGCGGGGATGCAGGGCTTCACGAAGACGCTGGCCATCGAGCTGGGCAAGTTCGGCATCACCGTGAATGCGATCGCCCCGGGCTTCATCGCCACCGAGATGACCCGGATCACCGCCGAGCGACTGGGCATCACGTTCGAGGAGTTCCAAGCGGCCCGCGCGCGGGAGACGCCGGTCCCACGGGTCGGGCAGCCCGAGGACATCGCCCACGCCGTGTCGTTCTTCGTCAGCGAGGGCGCGTCCTTCGTCACCGGCCAGGTGCTGTACGTCGCCGGCGGGCCGCGGGGCTGACGTGCCGCCACGCCTCTTCCGGAGCATCGAGGAGCTGGCGGCTGCCGTCGGCGAGGAGGTCGGGGTCAGCGACTGGCTGCCGGTCGACCAGGCCCGGATCGACGCCTTCGCCGACGCCACCGGTGACCACCAGTGGATCCACGTCGACCCGGACCGGGCGGCGCGCGGGCCGTTCGGCGCCACCATCGCCCACGGCTACCTCACGCTCTCGCTGCTCCCCGTGCTGGTTTCCCAGGTGCTTAGATACGACGGCTGGCCTGCGCTGGTCAACTACGGGTCCAACAAGGTCCGCTTCCTCCAGCCGGTGTTAGTGGGGTCCCGGCTGCGCGCCCGGGTCGCAGTGGCCGACGTACGGCGGGTCGCGTCCGGCGTGCAGGTGTCACTGCGCGTGACGGTCGAGCTCCAAGCACCCGACGGCGCCGTCGCCGCCCGGCCCGCCCTGATCGCCGAGCCGATCACCTTGCTGGCAGGCTAACCGCTCGCCTGGCCAGCCCGAGTGGTCACGGACCACGGGTTGCAGGCGGCGCGAGGTGTTGGCGCCGACCACCGTCGGCGCGACCGCTCAGCTGAGGCGCGACAGCACGAGACCAGTAGACGACCGGCCGCTGTCGCCTGAGCCGGCAATGTCGACCGCGCCGTCAAGGGCGGCGCGGGCGGCGGCGAAGCGCTCCGGCTCGTCGGTGAACAGCGTCAGCAACGGCCGGCCGGCGGTCACGGTGTCCCCCGGCTTGGCGTGCAGCAGTACGCCGGCACCGGCCTGGACGGGATCTCCCTGTCGGGCCCGGCCGGCCCCAAGCCGCCAGGCCGCGACACCGACCGACAGAGCGTCCAGCCGGGTCACCACACCCGAGGTCGGGGCCACCACGCCATCGCACTCCCGGGCCCTCGGGAGCTCGGCCTCCGGGTCGCCGCCCTGAGCCGCCACCATCGCGCGCCAGGTGTCCATCGCCGACCCGTCCGCCAGCCGGTCGGCCGGGTCGACCCCGTCGAGCCCGGCAAGCGCGAGCATCTCGCGCGCCAAAGCCAGGGTCAGCTCGATGACGTCCGGCGGCCCGCCACCGGCCAGCACCTCCACCGACTCCGCCACCTCGACGGCGTTGCCGACGGCGAGACCCAGGGGCGTCGACATGTCCGTCAAGAGCGCGACCGTCCGTACGCCGGCATCGGTGCCGAGGTCGACCATCGTCCGCGCCAGCTCGCGCGCGGGCTCGACCTCCTTCATGAACGCACCGGAGCCGACCTTGACGTCGAGGACCAGCGAACTGGTCCCCTCGGCGATCTTCTTGCTCATGATCGAGCTCGCGATCAGCGGGACGGACTCGACAGTCGCGGTGACGTCGCGCAGCGCGTAGAGCTTGCGATCGGCTGGCGCCAGCCCGGCCGTCGCCGCGCACACTACGGCGCCCACCTGCTGCAACTGCGCGTGGATCTGGTCGTACGTCAGGTCGCAGCGCCAGCCCGGGATCGACTCGAGCTTGTCGAGCGTCCCGCCGGTGTGACCGAGGCCGCGCCCGGAGAGCTGTGGCACTGCCCCTCCGCAGGCGGCAACGAGTGGCGCGAGCGGCAGCGTGATCTTGTCGCCGACGCCACCGGTCGAGTGCTTGTCCACGGTCGGCCGCGACAGGTCGGAGAAGTCCAGCCGCTCGCCGCTGGCCGTCATGGCCGCCGTCCAGCGTGCGACCTCGCGACGGCTCATGCCGTTGAGCACGATCGCCATAGCCAGCGCCGCCATCTGCTCGTCCGCCACCACCCCCCGGGTGTAGGCGTCGACCACCCAGTCGACCTGCGCGTCGGTGAGCTCTGCGCGGTCCCGCTTGGCCGCGATGACCTCGACCGCCGCGAACGGCTCAACCATCGCTCAAGGATCCGACGGCGGCGCCGCCGGAGCAGCCCGCACGTCGGATCGTTGGCACGGGTGGTGGCTCACGAGCGGGCCCCTAGCTCGGCGGTACCGAACGCCTCGGGCAGCACCTCGGCCATGGCCCGCACCCCGGACGCCATCTTGACCCGGAGGCCGGGGCCGCCGTGCTCGTACAGCAGCTGCCGGCACCGGCCGCACGGCATCAGCACGTCGCCGTGGCCGTCGACGCAGACGAACGCCACCAGCCGGCCACCGCCGGAGGCGTGCAGCGCGGAAACGAGCCCGCACTCCGCGCACAGGGTCACGCCGTACGACGCGTTCTCCACGTTGCAGCCGACCACGACGCGGCCGTCGTCGACGAGCGCTGCCGCGCCGACCCGGAAGTGCGAATACGGGACGTACGCGTGGACCATCACCTCGCGGGCGGCCGCCATCAGGGCGGCCCAGTCGACATCCTCCAAGTCGCTCACCCCTTGACATACGGCTCGCCGTCGGCGGCCGGCGGCCGGACCCGTCCAACGAAACCTGCCACGACGACGATCGTGGCGACGTACGGCGCCATCGCCAGCAGGTCGCTCGGCACCCGCCCGGTGGTGCCGAGCTGCAGGGCCAAACTCTCCATGAAGCCGAAGAAGAGGGCCGCGAACGTCGCGCCGATCGGGTGCCAGCGGCCCATGATCAGCGCGGCCAGCGCGATGAACCCGTTGCCGCCCGTGTCGCCGCGGTTGAACGCACCGGCGGAGCCGACCGTGAAGAAGGCGCCACCGAGCCCGGCGAACACGCCGCCCAGCAGCACGGCCTGCCAGCGCATCCGGTTGACCTTGATGCCGACCGTGTCGGCCGCGGTCGGGTGCTCACCGACCGCTCGCACCCGCAGGCCCCAGCGCGTCCGGAAGATGAGGAAGGTCACGAATGCGACCGACGCGTACATGATGTAGACCAAGATCGTCTGGTTGAAGAAGCTGTCGCCGAGGAATGGGATGCTCGCGAGCCCCGGGATGGCGATCGGCAGCAGCACGGGTGGGTTGTTGAGGAAGTCCGTGACGCTGCCGACGTTGGGGATCTGATCCAGGAAGAAGCCGGTAAGCCCGGTCGCGAGCAGGATCAGCACGACGCCGAGCACCACCTGGTTGACGTGGTACTTGATCGCGAACAGCGCAAGCAGGGCGGCCATCGCAATGCCGGCGATGACCCCGCCGAGCAGCCCGAGGCTCCCGACCTGGGTCATGCTGGCGAAGACCGACGCCAGGAACGCCGCCACCAGGAACTGGCCCTCGATCGCCACGTTTATCACAGCTGACCGCTCGCACAGGCAGCCCGACATCGCCCCTAGGATGAGCGGGGTCGCGAACGACACGGTGCCCGGGAGCGGGTCGGCGAGGAAGCCGGCGTTGGGGGCGGCGTAAGCCCACACCAGGAACGAGATGGCGAACGCCAGCCCGGCGATCGACATCGCCAGCACCTTCACCGAGCGACGCGCCAGCAGGTCTGCGACCGCAAGGCCCCCGATCACGACCACGACGGCCAGCGACACCCAGGCGGTCGGCCGGGTGGCCAGCGTGTGGACGGGGACGCCCGGGCCGGGGTACTTGGCCAGCAGGAACTGCACGTACGACGCGCGCATGGACAGCGCGAACCAAAGCAGAAACGCCGCCATGACCGTGAAGACCGAAGCGATCTTGATCCGGCGGCGGCCGATGCTGGGGTCGCGGACGGTGTCCGAACGGAGGCCGCTGGTCGCTACCGCCGTGGCGCTCATGAGCTCCAGCCCTTCGCCATCATGGCCCCCTCGCCACCGACCTTGCGGAACCGGAAGATCACTTTCACGAGCATCGGCGCCGCGACGAAGATGACGATGAGCGCCTGGATGATCTCCACCAGCGAGACCGAGGTGCCGGCGATCGCCTGCATCTGAGTGCCGCCCGCGTCCAGCGCGCCGAACAGGAGGCCGGCCAGCACGGTGCCCAGGGGCGATGCCCGGCCGAGCAGCGACACCGTGATCGCGTCGAAGCCGACGGTGCCGCCGAAGGAGTCCGACAGCTGCACCTGGTTGCCCTGCATCTGCTCCGCGCCGGCCAGGCCGGCCAGCAGCCCGGCGATGAGCATCGCCATGGTGTAGGCGTAGGCGACGCTCATCCCCGCGGTCCGCGCAGCGGCGGGATTGGCGCCGACGGCGCGCATCTTGAAGCCGAGCGTGGTCCGGTTGAGCAGCCACCACACCGCGATGGCGGCGACGAAGGCGAGGATCACGCCGATGTGCACGCCGGCTATTTGTGGGAACGCGGCGTTGCTGTCGACAGCCGGGCTGATCTTGTTGTTCGATCCCGACTGCTGGAACGGTCGCAGCCCCAGCAACCAGTCGAGGATGGCGGAGGCGACGTAGTTCATCATGATCGTCACGATGACCTCGTGGGCACCGGTCCTCGCCTTCAGTACGCCGGCCACCGCACCGAACACGGCGCCGCCGACCAGCCCACCCATCAGGGCCGCGAGGATGTGGATCCCGACCGGCAGGTGGAAGTGGAAGCCGAGCAGGCCGCAGAAGGCCGCGCCCAGGAGCATCTGACCCTGCGCGCCGATGTTGAACAAGCCGGCCCGGAACGCCAGCGTCACCCCCAGGCCGGCACAGATCAGCGGGGCGGCGTTGACCAGGGTGTTGGCGACCGCATTCCAGGAGCCCACGCACCCCTGCAGAAGTGCCCAGTAGGAGCTCCCGATGGCGTTGCCGACGGCCGCAAAGGTCGCGCCCGGGTCGGCGAGGAAGTAGCCGCCGCTGCTGATGACGGAAGGGGTGCTGACTGCGATGAGGACTGCTCCGATGGCAAGCGCCAGCAAGACGGAGGCCGCGGTGACCTTGGCGCTTGGCAGGATGTCCTGCGCGCGGACCCATCGCCGGTCCCGCACCGGACCGCGGTCGGGTCCCGCCGGCCCGCCCGAGGCGGTCGTGCCGGACGCCGAGCCGGGGGGAGCGCCCGGACCACCCTGCTGGTCAGCCATCGGATCCCTCCCGGCCGGGCGGTCCCGACCGGCTCCCCCCGGCTGCGGCCGATGCTGCGTCGCGCGGCTCGCGCTCGACCGGCTCGTGTTCTGCCGCCGTGTCGGCGCCGTCCTCGACCGCCCCGGCCATCAGGAGCCCAAGCTCATGGCGCGGAATGTCCGGTCCGACGATGCCGACCAGCCGGCCGTCGTACATGACCGCGATGCGGTCGGACAGCGCGTAGATCTCCTCGAGCTCGGTCGAGCAGATCAGGACGGCGGTGCCAGAGCCGCGGGCCTCGATGACCCGGCGATGGATGAACTCGATGGAGCCGACGTCAAGGCCCCGGGTCGGCTGGCTGGCGACCAGCACCTTCAGCGGCCGCGACATCTCACGCGCGACGACGACCTTCTGCTGATTGCCGCCCGACAGCGACGCCACGGGAGCCTCCATGGAGCTCGACCTGATGTCGAACTCGCTGATCAGCGACTGCGCGTTGGCGGTGATCGCCCCCAAGCGCAAGACACCGCGCCGAGCGAAGGCCGGGCGGTCCACGAGGTCCAGGACGAGGTTGTCGCGCACCGAGAAGCTCCCCACGAAGCCGTCGTGGCTCCGGTCCTCGGGCACATATCCGATGCCGTCCGCGAGACTCTCGCCCGGGCCATGACTGCTGATGTCTCGACCCTCAAGGAAGACCTTCCCGGCGGCGGGCTCGAGCAGCCCCAGCAGCGCCTTCACCAGCTCGGTCTGGCCGTTGCCCTGCACCCCGGCGACCCCCAGCACCTCGCCGGCCCGTACGTCGAACGACACGTCGTCGACCACCGTCACCCCGCGGGCGTCGATCACGGTCAGCCCTCGTACGTCGAGGACCACGTCGCCGAGCCGAGCCGGCCCCTTCTCGACAGTCAAGCTCACGTCCCGGCCGACCATGAGCGCGGCCAGCTCCTGCTCGGAGGCGGTGCGGGGAGGCTCGCCGGCCACCTTGCCGCGGCGGATGACCGTGATACGGTCCCCGATCGCCCTCACCTCACGGAGCTTGTGCGTGATGAAGACGATGGAGGTGCCGCCGTCGCGGAGTGCTCGCATGATCTCCATCAGGTCGTCGGTCTCCTGCGGCGTGAGCACGGCGGTCGGCTCGTCGAGGATCAGCAGCTTCGCCTCGCTGGCGAGGGCCTTGATGATCTCGACTCGCTGCTGGACCCCGACCGGGAGCTCCTCTACCAGGGCGGAGGGGTCGACCTGGAGGTGGTAGCGCTCGGACAGGTCGCGCACCATCCGGGCCGCCTCGCGCTGGTCGAGCAGACCCGGGCCCGTGGTCGGCTCGCGGCCCAGCATCACGTTCTCGGCAACGGTGAACACCGGCACGAGCATGAAATGCTGGTGGACCATCCCGATGCCGGCGGCGATGGCGTCCCCGGGGCTGCGGAACTTGACCGGCTCCCCGTCGATCAGCACCTCCCCCTCATCGGGCGTGAGCAGCCCGTAGAGGAGGTTCATCAACGTGGTCTTGCCGGCGCCGTTCTCGCCGAGCAGGCAGTGAATCTCCCCCTCGTGCACGGTCAGGTCAATGTGGTCGTTGGCGACCAGGGATCCGAACCGCTTGGTCAGGCCTCGAAGCTCCAGCTCCATACCGGCTCAGACCTCTCGAGCGGGCGGGGTCGACTCCGCCCAGGGCACAGGCTCCACGTTACGAACCAGGATACGGCCGACGGGGAGCCCACCCACGCGGGGCGGGCTCCCCGGGTCACGACCGTTCCGGTCAGCTGGCCGGCTTGGGCTGGGACGGCGAGGCGATCTTGATCTTGCCGCTCACCAGCCCCTGCTTGATCGTCGCCACTTCCTTCTTCAGCGATGCGGGCACCTTGCTGCTCCACTGGTGGTAGGGAGCGATTCCCACCCCGTTGTTGGTGAAGGTCCCGACGTACGGGGTGTTGTTGAACTTCTTGTCGAGCGCGGACTTGATGGCCGCCTGCACGGCAACCTGCATGTTCTTCTCGGCAGAGGTGATCAGGACCGAGCAGTACTGCGGAGCGCTGACACAGCCGTCGGTGTCCACCCAGATCCCGTTGACCCGACCACCGGAGTTCTTGGCCGCCTGCAGTGCGCCCAGCCCGTCGCCGCCGGCGACTGGGAAGACGATGTCGGCACCCTGCTGGATCAGGCTGTTGGCTGCGGCCAGACCCTTAGACGCGGTCGTGAAGTCGTTGGTGAAGCTGCCCTTCTGGGTCTTCTCGTTCCAACCGACGACCTTGACCGAGGCATGCTTGGTCTTGTTGTAGTACTGCACCCCGTCGTAGAAGCCATCCATGTAGATGGTGACGGTCGGGATGTTCTCGCCGCCGTAGGTGCCGACCACATGCGTCTTGCTCATCGCAGCGGCGATGTAGCCCGCCAGGAAGGCCGGCTGCGCCGTGTTGAAGATGAGTCCCTTTAGGTTGGCCGGGATCTTGCCCGTGTACTGGTTGTCGACGATCGCAAAGTCGATCTTCGGGTTGGCCTTGGCGGCGGTCTCAGTGGCCGCCGCGAGGGTGTAGCCCACGGTCACGATGATGTTGCAGTGCGCGTTGACCATCGCGTTGATGTTGGGCTTGTAGTCGCTGGGGCTGTTGGACTGGACCTTCGCCATCGAGATTCCGTAGGCCTTGACGGCATTGGTGAGGCCGAGCAGGGACGTCTGGTTGAACGACTTGTCGTTGAAGCCGCCGACGTCGGAGATCATGCATCCCTTGAAGCTCTTGTTGTTGGCCGCGGGCTTCGTCGAGGTGGTCGTGCCACTGGTGGTGGGGCTGTTGCTCGGGGTGTTGCCTGCGTTGCTGTTGGGTTTGCTGCCACAGGCCGTCACGCCGAGCGCGATGACGCCTATCAGCGCGACCGCCTTTGCCGTCGTCTTCACGGCACCTCCTTGAAGGAACGCAGCGGACGAAGCTGGCCCTCGCCCACGTCAGTCGGAAACTCTAGTCCCTCGCCCACGCAAGTCGAGGGTACGAGCGGACCCGCATTTGGCCCCGATACCCGTTTGTGACCTAGGTGTCGTCGACGGCGGCACAAACCGCCGAGAACAGGCGTACCCCGAGGCAGATGGCCGCCTCGTCTATGTCAAATCTCCCCTGATGGAGGTCGCCAAGATCGGCAACTTCCCGGCTGCGGACGCCGAGTCGCACCAGGGCGCCCGGAACCAGGTTGGTCATCCAGGCGAAGTCCTCCCCGCCCAGGCTCTGCCGGGTCTGTGCCACCGCATCCGCACCGAGCAGGTCAACGGCCACCGATCGGAACGCGTCGACGGCTCGCGGGTCGTTGACGCACGGCGGGACGCTGGCGTGCAGATCGACGGTCACATCGACGCCGTACGGCGACACGAGGGACTCGACGAGGTCGGGGACCAGCCCGTGGGCCGCCTCCCATAGGCCGGCGTCGAGGCAGCGGACCGTCCCGTCCACGTACCCCGACCGCGGGACGGCGTTGGCCGCCGTACCCGCGTGCACCTGCCCGAAGACCACGCTGAGGCCGGCGCGGGGGTCACAGAGGCGGGACAGCGCACCGGGCAGCTGGGTGACCACGACGCCGAGCGCATAGACCAGGTCCGCCGTGAGGTGTGGGCGGGCGGTGTGACCGCCCGGGCCGGTGAGGGTGACCCTCAGCCCGTCGGCCCCGGCCGTGATCGGACCCGCCCGCAGCCCGACCCGACCCACCTCCGTGGCCGGGTCGCAGTGGAACGCGAAAAGCTGCTCCAGCCCGGCCAGGGCGCCGTCGGCTATCACGTCGAGCGCGCCGCCGGGGATGGTCTCCTCCGCCGGCTGGAAGATGATGCGCGCCGAACGCCTGAGCAAGCCGATGCGGCTGAGCTCGGCCAGGACCAAGGCGGTGCCGAGCGCCACGGTGGCGTGGGCGTCGTGCCCGCAGGCATGGCACACCCCGTCCACCTCCGACCGGTACTCGACGGGCTTGAGGTCCTGCAGCGGCAGTGCGTCGAGGTCGGCGCGGAAGCCAATGCTCGGCGCAGCCCCGGCGCTGCCGACGACGTCGCAGACCACGCCGGTCCCGGCCGTCAGGACCCGTGGGGCGAGCCCGGCGGCGGACAGCCGGGCCATGATGGCCGCCGTGGTCCGGTGCTCCTGCCGGCCGACTTCGGGGTGCCGGTGCAGGTCACGACGGAAGGCGACCAGCTCCGGTTCAAGAACCTTGGCGAGCCGGTCGATCTCGTCGCGCGCGGCGGAGTCGAGCACCGGGCCAGTCTCCCATGCCACCCGGGCCCCTCCGGTCAGCGCTGAGCCTGGCTGAGAGGTCCGCCGCGATCCGCTGCCCGGCTCGCTCAGAGGGCGTCCGGCGGGGTGTAGACGCCCCACACATCGCGGAGTGCGTCGCACACCTCGCCGACCGTGGCTCTGGCGGCGAGGGCGGCCTTCATCGGCACGAGCACGTTGGCCGTCGTAGCCGCGGCCGCCCGGAGCTCATCGAGGTGGCGGTCCACGCCGGCTTGGTCGCGGTCGGCGCGGAGCCGCTGCAGCCGCGCGCCCTGCTCCTGTTCGATCGCCGGGTCCACCCGCAGCGGCTCGTACGGCTCCTCGGCATCGAGGGCGAACCGGTTGACCCCGACCACGGTGCGCTCGCTGGACTCGATCGACCTCGCGACCTGGTACGCCGACCGCTCGATCTCACCCTTCTGGAAGCCGGCCTCGATGGCGGCGACTGCTCCGCCGTAGTCCGCGACCTTCGCCATCAGATCCCGAGCGCCCTCCTCGAGGTCGTCGGTTAGCAACTCGACGGCGTACGAGCCGGCGAGGGGGTCCACGGTCTTGGTGACGTCCGTCTCGTAGGCGAGCACCTGTTGGGTGCGCAGGGCGAGCCGCGCCGCCTTCTCGGTCGGCAGCCCGATCGCCTCGTCGAACGAGTTCGTGTGCAGCGACTGGGTGCCGCCGAGGACGGCCGCGAGCGCCTGCACGGCTACTCGCACCAGGTTTAGCTCCGGCTGCTGCGCCGTGAGCTGGACGCCGGCCGTCTGGGTGTGGAAGCGCAGCATCTGCGACTTGGGGTTGCGCGCCCCGAACTCCTCGCGCATGACGGCCGCCCAGATCCGCCGGGCGGCGCGGAACTTCGCCACCTCCTCGAGGATCGTGGTCCGGGACACGAAGAAGAACGCCAGCCGGGGGGCGAAGTCGTCGACGTGCTGGCCGGCGGCCACGGCCGCGCGCACGTACTCGATCCCGTTGGCCAGCGTGAACGCCACCTCCTGGACGGGCGTCGCACCCGCCTCAGCCATGTGGTAGCCGGAGATCGAGATCGTGTTCCACCGCGGCAGCTCGCGCCCGCAGTAGGTGAAGATGTCGGTGGTGAGCCGCAGCGACGCCCGAGGCGGGTAGATGTAGGTGCCGCGCGCGATGTACTCCTTGAGGACGTCGTTCTGGATCGTGCCGGTCAACCGGTCGCCGGTTACGCCCTGGTCCGCGCCGACGAGCTGGTAGAGCAGCATGAGCAGCGCCGCCGGCGCGTTGATCGTCATCGAGGTCGACACCTCCTCGAGCGGTATGTCGTCGAACAGCAGGCGCATGTCGTCGATGGAGTCAATCGCCACCCCCACCTTCCCCACCTCGCCGTGCGCGATCGGCGCGTCGGAGTCGTAGCCCATCTGCGTGGGGAGGTCGAAGGCGACCGACAGGCCCGTGGTACCCGCCTCGATCAGCTGGTGGTAGCGGAGGTTGGACTCCACCGCGGTGCCGAAGCCGGCGTACTGGCGCATGGTCCACGGCCGACCGGTGTACATCGTCGGGTAGACCCCACGGGTGAAGGGGTACTCGCCCGGGGCGCCGAGTGCCGCCGCCGGGTCCCAGCCCTTGAGGGCGTCCGGGCCGTACACCGGCGCGAAGGGCAGCCCGGACTCTGTCTCGCTCATGTCTGCAGGGTACGGCGAGGCGGGGCCCGGTGGCGGGGCACCTCTACGGCGGCGCTGGCCCGTGCCTGACCGTGGGTGGCGCGGCTTGCTCGGGCGGCGAGGGCGGCGCAGGACCCGACCCGGCAGGCGCTGTTCCCTGCTCCTCGGGGCCGGCGCGATGCCCAGCCGGACCACCATCTCGGTCGCCACCCGTGGGCTCGGAGGTCACCGCCCAGGCCGCGGCGTACATGGTCACGCGGGAGAAGTAGTTGATCCACACCAGGAGGATCAGTGCGACGCCGAACGCCTGGAACGCGGGCGAGTGCCGCGTCAGCCCGATCAGGTAGCTGGCGAGCTCCTTCAGCACCTCGAAGCCGATCCCGCCCAGCAAGGCTCCACCGAGCAGGGCCCGTGGCCGGACGCCCGGGTCCGACAGCAGCCTAAACATCGCCAGGAAGAGCACCATCGTGGCCGCGACCCCGAGCACTATGCCCACCGCATCCAGCAGGACATGGCTGCCGGGCAGCGCGGCCATCCCGAGCGCCTTCAGGATCTGCGAGGACAGCCCGCGCACGGCGCCGGTGATGGCGACGGAGATGAGCAGCACCACCCCGACGATGACCAGCGCCACCAGGTCGCGCGCCTTCCCGACGAAGAAGTTGGGGCGTTGCTTCGGCGGGACGTAGAACATGAAGCCCAGGGCGTTGCGCATCGCCGA
Source organism: Nocardioidaceae bacterium (assembly GCA_035692425.1). Lineage (GTDB taxonomy): Bacteria > Actinomycetota > Actinomycetes > Propionibacteriales > Nocardioidaceae > DASSHZ01. Next base: position 48,007 of record DASSHZ010000050.1, on the reverse strand, counting down.
GAGCCACCCGAGCCCGGAGTAGAGCACGCCGAGCAGGCCGACGATGCCGACCGTGTTGGCGTTGTGGGAGAAGGTGTGCAGCGAGATCTGGCCGGGCGCGCTGCCGACCATGTCCGGGAGCAGCGAGTTGATCGCCTGGATCAGGACGTCCTGAGCCCCGCCGTACACCCTCGCCAGGAGGCCGACCACGGCGAAGGCCAGCGCCAGGATGGGGAAGAAGGACAGGAACCCGTAGTAGGTGACCGCGCCCGCCATGACCCCGCCCTCGACCCGCCCGTAGTGCTGGAGCATCCGCACGACATGGTCGAGCAGTGGCACCCGCTCGCGGGCCAGCGCGAAGAGCCGCTTGGCGCGATCTACCAGGCGGCGGGTCGTGCGCTTTCGGGCTTCCGACATCATCCTCCTGATCTCAACCCGGCTTACGAGCCGACGATCCGGGACAGGCTGATACCCCGAGTACCCCTCACCCGGTCAGTTGGAACGACCGCCGCCGCCGCCAGCCGTCGCCGGCCAGGGCGTAGAGATCGAAACCGGTCACGTCGAAGCCGGCCGAGAAGTCCTCGAGCGACGCGGCAGCCTTGTCGAGTACGCCGTCCGGAACCCCATGGGCGACGGTCACATGCGGGTGGTACGGGAACTGCGTGCGCTGGGCCAGCGGCCCGCCGAGCGCCTCGCCGGCGAGCAGCTCGCACCTTGAGATGCCCTCCGCGACCTCTACGAATACCACCGGGGAGACTGGCCGGAAGGAGGCCGTCCCGCGGAGGAGGACCGCGAAGTTGGGGTGGGCGGCGGCGACCCGGGCCAGGTGCGCCTCGACCTCGTCGAGATCGGCGTCGACCTCGGTCGGGGGCACCAACGTGATGTGCGTAGGGATGTCGTAGGCCCGCGCGTCACCGAGCGCGGCCCGAGCCGACTGCAGCTCGCTGCCCCAAGGCTCGGGCACCGCGATCACGACACCAACGGTGCTCACCCGACGACGATAGTCGGTAGTAGCTCCCGCAGCCTGGCTGACACCGCGTCCTAGAACAGGCCGAAGCCCACCCTCTCGTAGACGACGGCCAACGTTGGCGAGGCGACCTCGCGGGCGCGCTCGGCGCCGGCCGCAAGTACGTCGAGAAGCTGGCGTCGGTCCTCGAGCAGCCCGAGAGTCCGCTGCCGGATCGGGACCAGGAACGCCTCGACCACCTCCGCCAGATCCCCCTTCAGCTCGCCGTAGCCGCGGCCGTCGTACTTCGCGACGATCGTCTCGACGGACTCGCCGGTCAACGCCGAGTAGATCGTCAGCAGGTTGGAGACGCCGGGCTTGGCTTTCTCGTCGAATCGGATCTCGCGGCCCGAGTCGGTGACCGCCGACCTGATCTTGCGCGCTGACGCGGCCGGCTCGTCCAGCAGCTCGATAATGCCCGCCGGCGACGACGCCGACTTGCTCATCTTCGCAGTCGGCTCCTGGAGGTCCATGATCCGCTCCGTGGCCTTGACGATGAGGGCCTCCGGGACGCGGAAGGTGGGGCCGAACCGATGATTGAACCGGCCGGCGAGGGTGCGCGTCAGCTCGAGGTGCTGACGCTGGTCGTCGCCCACCGGGACCTGGTTGGTCTGGTAAAGCAGGATGTCGGCGGCCATCAACATCGGGTAGCTGAACAGCCCGACCGTGGTGCGCTCGCGGCCACCCTTGGCGGACTTGTCCTTGAACTGCGTCATCCGCGCCGCCTCGCCGTAGCCAGAGAGGCAAGCGAGAACCCAGGCGAGCTGCGCGTGCGCGGGCACCTGGGACTGCACGAAGAGCGTGCACCGGGCGGGGTCGAGACCCATCGCGATCAACTGGGCGGCCGAGCGAAGCGACCGCTCGAGCAGGCGCTGCGGGTCGTGCTCGACCGTGATCGCGTGCATGTCGACCACGCAGTAGAACGCGTCGAAGTCCTCCTGCATGGCGACCCACTGCCGCAGCGCACCTAGGTAGTTGCCCAGGTGGAACGAGTCGGCCGTCGGCTGGATGCCCGAGAACACCCGCGGGCGGCCCTCCCCGGGCACGGCGGTGCTGGCCGGAGCTGCTGGCATGGCGGCCATTGTGCCACCCACCCAGGATCCGACTTTCAGGTAGCAATAGCGCCCTCAGCGTCGGATCCTTTGAGCGAGGCCGCTGGGCGCGGGGCACTCCCAGCCGCAAGATCCGACTCTCAGGTGGTTATGACCCCCTCGGAGTCGGATCTTTCGGGGCTGGCGCGGGCGACGCGGACCCGCGAGGCCCGCCGGCCGTCGAGGTCCACCACGGTCAGCGTGTGCCCGTCGGTGGCTACCACGTCGCCGACGACCGGCAGCCGCCCGAGTCTGTGTACGACGAAGCCGGCGACCGTCTCGTACGGTCCGTCGGGCAGCATCAGGCCGGTCTCGTCCTCGAAGTCGTCGAGGTTCAGCAGGCCGTCCACCTCGACCTCGCCCGAGAGCGACCGCGTCGTCTCCGGCTCGTCGACGTCGTACTCGTCGCGGATGTCGCCGACCAGCTCCTCGACGAGATCCTCCATGGTCACGATGCCGGCGGTACCGCCGTACTCGTCCGCGACTATCGCCAGATGCGCTCCCTCGCGTCTCATGTCGGTGAGCGCCGGCAGCAGCTGCCGGGTCGAGGGGATGACCAGCACTCGGCGTACGACGTCCTCCACGCGGACCGACCTCCCGGAGACACTGGGGTCCAGCAGGTCGCGGACATGGACGAAGCCGAGCACGTCGTCGGAGGAGTCGCCGGTCACCGGGTAGCGCGAGTGTGGTCGCTCGAGGGCGAACTTCGCCGCCTTGTACGCCGGGGTGTCGGCCGGGATGAAGTCGACCTCCGTCCGCGGCACCATCACCTCCCGGACCTGCCGGTCACCGGCCTCGAAGACATCCTCGACGATCTGCCGCTCCTCGGCGCCGAGCGACGGAGCCACCGACACGAGCTCTCGGATCTCGGCCTCGGTGATCCCCTGCCGCTTGGCACGGGGGTCGCCGCCGAGCAGCCGGACGACGCCGTTCGTCGACACGGACAGCAACCAGATCACCGGTCGGGTGACCCGGGCCACCCGGTCAATGGTCGGCGCGACCGCCAGCGCCACCGACTCCGACCGCTGCAGGGCGATCCGCTTGGGCGTCAACTCCCCGATGACCAGGGAGACGTAGGCGATGGCCATGGTGATCACCACCAGTGACACCACCTCGGCCGCACCGGGCGACAGCCCCCAGCCGATGAACACAGGCTTCAGCTTCGCCGCGAGAGTCGCCCCGCCGAAGGCCGCCGACAGGAACCCGGCGAGGGTGACGCCCACCTGCACCGAGGCCAAGAACCGGTTGGGGTCGCCGGTCAACTGCGCGACCGTCCGGCCCCGCCGACCCCGGTCCTCCAGCGGCCGAACCTGGCTCTCGCGCAGCGAGACGAGCGACATCTCCGCGAGCACGAAGAAGCCGCTGATCAAGATGAAGACCAGCACCAAGATGACGTCGCGGACCGTGTCACTCACGGTCGCGACTCCTCGCGTGAGGATGGAGCGGCAACTACCAGTCCGGGCGCATCAACCGTCGCCCGTCTGGCGGGATCACCCATGCGATCAGGGTAACGACATCGCGAGCCTGTCGAGACTCCCGCGGCGCAGGCGTGCCTCCCCGCGGAGAGGTCCACCGCTTCAGCCGGTCCCACGGCGGGTTGGCACTGCTCTGCTTACTCGTCCAATCCCGTCCATGATCGAGACCTGAAACGTTACCGGTGCCGGCTGCCGCGTTTGCTCGGCACAACGCGGCGTCTAGACCTACCACTAGGGTGGGCGCGTGCCCGGCGAGCGCGAGGTCCTGACCTGGGAGATGTTCGGCGTCGCCGCCCGCGAGATGGCCGAGGCGGTCGCGGCTGACTTCCGGCCGGACATGGTCCTGTCGATCGCCCGCGGCGGGCTGCTCATCGGCGGCGCCCTCGGCTACGCGCTCGGCATCAAGAACACCTACACGATGAACGTCGAGTTCTACACCGGTGTCGACGAGCGGCTTGAGGTCCCCCGGATCCTGCCGCCTGCGCCGGACTTCGTCGACCTGGGCGACGCCCGGGTGCTGATCGCCGACGACGTGGCCGACACCGGCCACACGCTGCGCAGCGTGCAGGAGTTCTGCGCCGGGAAGGTCGGCGAAGTCCGCACCGCGGTGCTCTACGAGAAGCCGCATTCCGTCGTCAGCTGCGACTACGTCTGGCGACGCACCGACAGATGGATCAACTTCCCCTGGAGCGCCCAGGGCCCCGTCGTAAGCCGGGATGGTGTCGCCGCCGAGGCCTGACCGGCCTCACCCGCCAGGGCGCAGGCCCACGGACGCGCGTGAGGGCCCCTCGAAGTGGAACCCGTTGCGCCAGGCGACCCGCCAGGATGCGAGGTTGCCGGCGGCCGCGGTCCAGGTGATGGTTCGCAGGCCCGTACGTCGAAGGCCCAGTCGCAGATCAGCCGCACCGCCCGCGTCATCACGCCGCGGCCCCGGACCGCCGGATGCGCGGCGTAGGCGATCTCGCCGATCCCGGAGCCCATGGGCCGGATGCTGATCGACCCGGCGAAGCGGGACGGCCCAGCACCCCCCTGGGCCTCGATCGCGAAGCCCCAGTCGCTGTCGGCGGCCCACTTCTGCGGCCGACGCGCGAGGAAGGCGGCGGCATCGGTGCGGGGGTAGGGCACCGGCACCGTGGTCCAGCGCTGCATCTCGGGGTCGGTGCACTGGGTGTAGCCGCCTTCGAGGTCATCCGCGGTGGCGGCGCGCAGCGTCACGACGCCGTCGCTCAGGGTCGGTACGTCGTCCGGGGTACCGCATGGCTCCTCCTCGGGGGCTCGGGCGGGATGCAACCCGGCACACTATCGAGATGACCACGGCGTGGGCGGCACCGGGACGGGTGAACCTGATCGGCGAGCACGTCGACTACAACGACGGGCTGGTGCTGCCGTTCGCGCTTCAGTTCACCACCAGGGCACGGGTCATGGCCACCGAGACCGGCACCGTCCTCGCACGCTCGACGGCGGGTGGCGGCCCGGTCGAGTTCCCGGTCGGAACAGAGCCAGGCAGCGTGACCGGCTGGGCGGCGTACGTCGCGGGCATGGTCTGGGCGCTGCGGCAGCAGGGGCACCACATCTCAGGGCTCACCGTGGACATTGAGAGCGACCTCCCGATCGGTGCCGGGCTGTCCTCCTCGGCCGCCCTCGAGTGCGCCGTCGGCGCGGCGATCGGCGACGAGCTCGGACTCGGCCTGAGCCGACGCCAGATCGCGGCCCTGTCACATGCGGCCGACCACGGCTTCGTCGGGGTCCCATCGGGGGTGATGGACCAGTTCGCCGCCATGCTGTGCGAGCGGGGGCATGCCATGTTGCTCGACTGCCGGTCGTTGGAGGCCGAGCAGGTTCCGCTCGACCTCGACGCAGCCGGCCTCGCGCTCCTCGTCCTCGACACCGCCGAGCACCACTCGCTGGCGGATGGCCAGTACGCCCAGCGCCGGGCGGACTGCGAGGCGGCGGCCGCCGCGCTCGGCCTCGAGTCGCTGCGGGACGCAACCCTCGACCAGCTGGGGGAGCTGACCGCACCGCGGTTGCGTCGCCGCGCCAGGCACGTGGTCAGCGAGATCCAGCGGGTGCGGGACGCGGTCGCCGCCCTGCGGGCCGGCCGGATCGCGGCGCTCGGCCCCCTTCTCACCGCCTCGCACCGTTCGCTGCGCGACGACTACGAGGTGTCGACCGAGCGCCTGGACGCGGTAGTCGAGGCGGCCGGCTCGGCCGGCGCCCTCGGCGCTCGGCTGATCGGCGGCGGCTTCGGCGGGTCGGCGATCGCGCTGTGCCGCGCCGAGGATGCCCGCGGCATCGAGAGCGCCGTGCGCTCGGCGTACTCCCAGAGCGGTTGGTCCGGGCCGAGCATCTGGCCGGTCGCCGCTGCCGCCGGGGCTCGGCGCCTCGACATGAACTCGGGGCGTCACCAGGAGACGGGCTGTGGGCGGCCCTCCTCATAGCCGGCGGCACTCTGTACGCCGACCACGGCCCGGTCGTGGAACTCCGCGATGGTGCGAGCCCCGGCGTAGGTGAACGCGCTGCGCACCCCGGCCACGATCGCGTCGAGCAGGTCCTCGACCCCTGGCCGCGCCGGGTCGAGGTACATCTTGGACGTCGAGATCCCCTCCTCGAAGAGGGCCGACCGGGCCCGCTCGAACGCGGACTGGTCCCGAGTACGGTGCCGCACCGCGCGCTTCGAGGCCATGCCGAAACTCTCCTTGTAGAGCCGCCCGTCGGAGTCGCGGGTCAGGTCCCCCGCACTCTCGTACGTGCCTGCGAACCACGACCCGACCATCACGCTGGCGGCCCCGGCGGCAAGGCCAAGCGCCACATCCCGCGGGTAGCGCACCCCGCCGTCCGCCCAGACGGCCGCGCCGAGGGAGCCGGCGGTCTCGGCGCACTCGAGCACCGCCGAGAACTGCGGCCGGCCCACCCCGGTCATCATGCGAGTCGTGCACATCGCGCCAGGGCCGACGCCGACCTTCACGATGTCGGCACCGGCCTCCGCCAGGTCCCGGGTGCCGGCTGCACTCACCACGTTCCCGGCCACCACTGGCACCCGCACCCCGGTCTCCGCCTCGTGCTTGTCGCGGGCGCCGACCACGAGCGGGAGGGCTTCGAGCATCCGCTCCTGGTGACCGTGTGCGGTGTCCACGACGATCACGTCGGTCCCATGTGCCAGCAAGGCGGCCGCGTTCGCCGCCACGTCGCCGCCGAGTCCCAGCGCAGCGCCGATCCGGAGCCGGCCGGCTGGGTCCACGGCCGGCCGGTAGATCGCGGAGCGGAGGATGCCCCGCCGGGTGATCACCCCGAGCATCCGGTCGCCGTCGAGCACCGGGGCCATGTCGAGGTGGTGGCTGGACAGCGTCTCGAAGGCGGCGTACAGGTCGTCATCCTTGCCGACCGACACCAGGTCGGTGGTCATCACCTCGTCGACCCGGGTGAAGCGGTCGATCTCGGCGCAGTCGCGCTCCGTGACGATGCCCACCGGGCGCCCCCGGTCGACTACGACGGCCCCGCCGTGCGCCCGCTTCCCGATGAGCGCAAGCACCTCGGCGACCACGGAGGTCGGGGAGACGGTGATCGGGGTCTCGAACACCGGGTGGCGGGCCTTCACCCAGGCGATTGCCTCGCCGGCCACCGCGAGCGGGATGTCCTGGGGCAGCACGGCTATCCCGCCTCGGCGGGCGACCGTCTCGGCCATCCGCCGGCCGGCGATCGCGGTCATGTTCGCGACCACCACCGGGACCGTCGTGCCAACGCCGTCCGGGGTAGCCAGATCGACGTCCAGCCGGGACTGCACGGCCGACCGCGACGGCACCATGAACACGTCGGCGTAGGTCAGGTCGTACGAAGGCCGGGAGTTGTTGAGGAACCTCACCCGCCCAGGCTAGTGCGCTCGCCGGCAGGCTAGTCCCCCTCGCCGGCCGGGGATCAGCCGGCGGCCGGACGGATCTCCCGGGCGCCGCTTCGTATCGAGGGTACGGCGAGAGCCGTGGCGGCGAGCAGCAGCAGGCCGCCCACGACGTACGTCGTCCGAAGGCTGGTCAGGTCGGCCAGGAACCCCGCGCCCACGGCTCCCAGCGGCATGGCCGCGAACCCGACCATCCGGTAGGCGCTGGTCACTCGGCCCAGCAACCCGGCCGGCACGATCCGCTGCCGAACGGAGATCGTGAGGACGTTCCAGGCGGTGGAGGCGACCCCGGTGACCACGAAGGCCGCCACGACGAGCGGGAGGCTGGGCCATAGGCCAAGCACCAGGATCCCCAGGCCGAAGACCGTGGAGGCGCCCAGCACGCTCACGCTCAGCGGCACCGCCCGGCCGGCCCACGGTGCCATCACCGCACCCAGTAGGCCGCCCACGGCGAAGACGGCCACCAGCCAGCCGAAGGCGATCTGGTGCAGGTGCAGAACCTCCAGCACGTAGAGCACAAGCACCGCGATCACCCCACCCGTGATCCCGTTCACGACCCCGAGCAGGGCGCAGAGCGACCGCAGCAGCCGATGGCGAAAGAGGAACACCAGCCCCTCCCGCAGCTCGTGGCGGAGGGCCCGGCGCTGCGCGGGCTCGGCTGCCCGGCCGAGCCCGCGCAGCCGGTAGACCAGCGCGGAGGCGGCCACGAAGGAGGCCGCGTCGATCGAGACCGGCACCCCCTTGTCGAGGACGAACAGGGCAGCACCGAGCGGCGGGCCGACGAGGTTTGCGCAGAGCAGGATCGAGGTCTGCAGCCAGGAGTTCGCCCGCTCCAGGGCCGGTGCCGCCACCATCTCCGGCACCGCCGACGACGAGGCGTTGTCGAAGAAGGGTGCAGCCAGACCGAGCACGAAGCTGACCGCGAGCACCAGTGCGATCGTGTAGTGACCGGTGAGCACCAGCCCGGCGAACACGGCCGTGATGGCCGCCCGGAGGGCGTCGACCCGCCACATGACCGCCGTACGGCGCCACCGGTCCACCAGCACCCCCGACACCAGGCCGAGCAGCAGCCAGCCCAGCATCGTGAGCGCGTCCATCGCGGAGATCAGCCGCGGGTCACGGGTCAGGCTGGCGGCCAGCAGCGGGACCGAGCCGTAGAACAGCCCGTCACCGAGGAACGAGACGGTCGACGCCGTCCACAAGACCCAGAAGGCGCCGCCAAGCGGTACCCGAGGCCGACGGCTCCCGTCGCCTCCGCGCCGCCGGCCCATCCCGCCACCGTAGTGCGCCGGCCGTGCCGGCTCCGGCTCAGGCCATCGCCTTCTGCAGGTTGGCGTCGAGCGCGGCCAGGAACTCCTCGGTCGTGAGCCAGGGCTGGTCGGGGCCGACGAGCAGCGCCAGGTCCTTGGTCATGCTGCCCTCCTCAACCGTCTGCACGCAGACGCGCTCCACCGTCTCGGCGAAGTCGCTCACTGGCGACGTGCCGTCCAGCTTCCCCCGTGCGGCGAGGGCACGAGTCCAGGCGAAGATCGACGCGATCGGGTTGGTCGAGGTCGGCTTCCCCTGCTGGTGCAGCCGGTAGTGTCGGGTGACCGTGCCGTGGGCGGCCTCCGCCTCGACCGTGCCGTCGGGACACATCAGCACGCTCGTCATGAGTCCCAGCGAGCCGAACCCCTGGGCTACCGTGTCGGACTGCACGTCACCGTCGTAGTTCTTGCACGCCCAGACGTAGCCGCCCTCCCACTTCAGCGCCGACGCGACCATGTCGTCGATGAGCCGATGCTCGTAGGTGAGGCCGGCAGCGTCGAAGTCCGCCCGGAACTCGGCGTCGAAGACCTCGGCGAACAGGTCCTTGAACCGGCCGTCGTACCGCTTGAGGATCGTGTTCTTGGTGGACAGGTAGACCGGGTAGTGCCGCTCCAGGCCGTATCGGAAGGACGCGCGGGCGAAGTCGCGGATCGACTCGTCGTAGTTGTACATGCCCATGGCGACACCGCCGGCGGGGAAGTCGGCCACCTCCAGCTGCATCGGCTCGGTGCCATCAGCGGGTGTGTAGGTGATGGTCACGGTCCCCGGTCCGGGTACGACGAAGTCGGTCGCCCGGTACTGGTCGCCGTACGCGTGACGGCCGATGACGATCGGCTTGGTCCAGCCCGGCACCAGCCGGGGGATGTTCGAGATGACGATCGGCTCGCGGAAGATCACCCCGCCGAGGATGTTGCGCACGGTGCCATTGGGCGAGGGCCACATCTTCTTCAGGCCGAACTCTCTGACCCGGGCCTCGTCCGGCGTGATCGTGGCGCACTTCACGCCGACGCCGCGCTTCTTGATGGCGTTGGCAGCGTCGACCGTGACCTGGTCGTCGGTCGCGTCCCGGTTCTGAATGGATAGGTCGAAGTAGTCGAGGTCGAGGTCGAGGTATGGATGGATGAGCCGGTCCTTGATGAAGGCCCAGATGATGCGCGTCATCTCGTCGCCGTCGAGCTCCACGATTGGGTTGCTGACCTTGATCTTCGGCATGTTCGCTCCGCGGGTCGTCGTACCGGGGTCTCTTGACGTCAAGATACTCCAGGTGGCCGCAGCCAGTCAGCCGGGGACCGGGTGCTAGCGTCGCCGGTACGACGAGTTGGCGATCTCCGCAACGTCCTGCAGCTGAGGGCTATTGCGCACACTCTGCAGGACGCCAGGCGGTGGTGGGAGGGCGGACGTGGGCGCCCACCACGGGGCAGGACTAAAGGAGCCGCAGTGAGCGCAACACCTGTGAAAGTCGCCGTCACCGGGGCGGCCGGCCAGATCGGCTACAGCCTGCTGTTCCGGATTGCGAGCGGGGCCATCTTCGGACCGCAGATCCCGGTGCAGCTACGGCTGCTCGAGATCACCCCAGCCCTCAAGGCGCTCGAAGGGGTCGTCATGGAGCTCGACGACTGCGCCTTCCCGCTACTGGCAGGGGTCGAGACCGGCGACGACCCCGACCGGATCTTCGACGGCGTGAACCTAGCGCTGCTGGTAGGCGCCCGCCCGCGTACCAAGGGGATGGAGCGCGGTGACCTCCTGGAGGCGAACGGCGGCATCTTCAAGCCCCAGGGGCAGGCCATCAACGCCCGCGCCGCGTCCGACGTCCGGGTGCTCGTCACCGGCAACCCGGCGAACACCAACGCCCTGATCGCGATGAGCAATGCCCCCGACGTACCGCCCGAGCGCTTCGCCGCGCTCACCCGGCTCGACCACAACCGAGCCGTCGCTCAGCTCGCCGCGAAGGCGGGGGCGGCGGTGACCGACGTGACGAGGATGACGATCTGGGGCAACCACTCGGCCACCCAGTACCCCGACTTGTTCCACGCCGAGGTCGGCGGCAAGCCGGCGACCGAGGTGATCGCAGACCAGGACTGGATCGAGGGCGAGCTGATCCCGACGGTACAGAAGCGCGGGGCCGCGATCATCGAGGCACGCGGGGCCTCCAGCGCCGCCAGTGCCGCGAACGCGACGTGCGACTGCGCGCGCGACTGGCTGCACGGCACCCCGGCCGGCGACTGGACCTCGATGGCGGTCCGCTCCGACGGCTCGTACGACGTGCCGGAGGGCTTGGTCTACTCCTACCCGGTCACGACTTCGGGCGGCGACTGGTCGATCGTCCCCGGGCTGGCGATAGACGAATTCTCGCGAGCTCGGATGGATGCGACCGCTGCGGAGCTGGAGACCGAGCGCACCGCCGTCCGCGAGCTTGGCCTGGTCTGACCTGTCCGGGGCTCCGTCGGTGCGGGCCGGACCCAGTCTCCCCTCTCGCGCAAGCGACCGGGCCGCCCATCAGGCGGCCCGGTCACCGCGGCTCAGAGCGGCAGGTGAAACCCGGAGGCGATATTCAGCGTCGTCGCGAACGTGAGGTACATCAGCCAGGCGCCGGTGGCCAGGTGCCAGGCACCGAGCGACTTCTCGCCCAGCTTCTGGCCGATGCTCGCGAAGAAGTCGCTCACGTAGATCCCGGTCAGGCCGATGAACAGCAGCCCCACCGGCCAGTCGCTCGCCTTGAAGAAGACGATGATCCCGATGACCGAGATGATCGTGTAGGCGACCGTCATCCCGACGTTGGGGCGCGGGTCGTTGCGCTGCCACCGGTTGTAGCCGATGGCGAACCAGTGGATGCCGTATGCCGAGAACGCCAGCGCGGCATCGTAGAGCGGCGCGCCACTGAACACCTGGAACCAGGTGAGGCCGACGAACAGGTAGACGCCGGTGACGAGCTGACAGAACCCTGGCATCCAGATGCCCCAGACGCCGGTCGCCCGGTCGACCCGCTCGTCGCGCGGCGGCCAGTTGAACAGCTCCTGCGGCCCGTAGATGAAGTAACCCGTGCCCAGGCCGAAGAAGCCAAGGGCGAGGGGTAGGTAAGCCGATGACTGGAAGATAACGTGCACGGACCCGCCTCCTGCCATGAGTATCGCCCCGCGACGTACATGGTCGGCCCGACTGCACAATCGCACAAGTCGACTCGCGGGGATGCGATCGGTTGCCGCGCCAGCTGGGTACGCGTCAGGGGCCGGGGACGATTGCCGCCAGCAGCAGGAGCAGCGCCGCGCAGAGGCCGAGCGAGAGCAGGTCGACGAAGCGTCGGCGTACCCGGAGCATGCCGGCCTGCGACTCCGGCAGCACCGCGCGGGTGACGAACGCCAGGGTGAAGCTCAGCCCCATCACGGTGATGCCCACCCGCCAGAGATGGGCCACCGCGAGGACCACGCCTGACACCACGGACAGCAGTACCACCAGGTAGACAACCCCGCCCGTGGTCGACGGCCGCCTGAGCAGAGCCAAGTCAGGCCAGCCCTGCACGGCGCTCGGCGGCCTCCACGACGTTGGTGAGGAGCATGGCTCGGGTCATCGGGCCGACTCCACCGGGGACCGGCGCCACCCAGCCCGCCGTTTCCGCGACGTCGGGCGCGACATCGCCAACCAGCCCTCCGGCGGTGCGGGAGATGCCGACGTCGACGACAACGGCGCCCGGCCTGACCATCTCGGCGGTGACGAGGCCCGGCACGCCAGCGGCCACCACGACGACGTCCGCTCGGCGCACCTGCGCAGCCAGGTCTCGGGTCCCGGTGTGGCATAGGGTCACCGTGGCGTTCTCGCTGCGCCGGGTCAGCAGCAGTCCGAGCGGCCGGCCAGTCGTGACTCCGCGACCGATGACGCAGACGTCGGCACCGGCCAGCCGGACGTCGTACTCCCGAAGCAGCCAGACGATCCCCCGCGGGGTGCACGGCAGCGGGGCCTCCGCCATCAGCACCAGCCGGCCAAGGTTGGTCGGATGCAGACCGTCGGCATCCTTGTCGGGGTCCACCAGCTCAAGGGCCCGCTGGGCGTCGAGATGCGGCGGCAACGGCAGCTGGACGATGAACCCGGTGCAGGCCGGGTCCGCGTTGAGTGCCGAGATGCGCTCCTCGAGGAAGCCTTGGCCCACCGTCGCCGGATGGTGCTCCCTGATGGACGCGATGCCGACCTCGGCGCAGTCCCGGTGCTTACCGGCGACGTACGAGCGGCTGCCGGGGTCGTCGCCGATCAGCACCGTGCCAAGGCCGGGCGTGATGCCGCGCTCGGCGAGCCTGGAGACCCTCGACCGCAGATCCTGCTTGATCTTCGCTGCCGTCGCCTTGCCGTCGAGGATCCGGGCCGCCACGAGGGGGATTCTGCCATGTCGCTACGCTCGGCCGGCCCGCGCCAAGGTCCGACTCTCACGGGGTCATAGCCGAGCCACGGTCGGACCCTACGCAACAGATGGGGCGGCTTGCCCGGCCGCGGACCGGCTGCGGCTCCGCCGACGACGCGGCCGACCGGGTCAGTGCGCGAAGTGGCGGATGCCCGTGTGGTACATGGTGAGCCCGGCGTCAGCGGCCACCGCCGTCACCGCGTCGTCGCGCACGGACCCACCTGGCTGCACTACGGCGCGCACCCCCGCGTCGGCGAGAACCTCGAGGCCGTCGGGGAAGGGGAAGAACGCGTCCGACGCCCCCATCGCGCCCTTCGCCCGTTGCTCCGCCCGGGCCACCGCCAGCCGGGCGGCATCCACCCGGTTCACCTGGCCCATCCCGATCCCGACGGACGCCGTCCCCTGCGCCAGCAGGATCGCGTTCGACTTGACCGACCGGCACGCCCGCCACGCGAAGGCCAGCGACGCCAGCTCGTCGCCCTCGAGCGGCGTACCGGACACCAGGCGCCACTCTGCCGGCGCGTCCCCTGGCGCGTCGATGCGGTCCCGTGACTGGACAAGCAGACCACCACCGATGCGCCGGCTTTCGAAGGCGGCCGAGCGGTCGACGGCCGGATCCGGCCGGCAGCGCAGGAGGCGGAGGTTTCGCTTGCCGGTGAGGATCTCCAGAGCGCCCTCGTCGTACGACGGCGCGATGACCACCTCGGTGAAGACCTCCGCAACCAGCCGGGCCAGCTCCGTCGACACCGCGCGGTTGACCGCGATCACCCCGCCGAACGCCGAGACCGGGTCGCACGCGTTCGCGAGCCGGTAGGCGGCGGTGAGGTCCGCCGCGAGGGCCACACCGCATGGGTTGGCGTGCTTGATGATGGCGACCGCCGGTTCCGCGAAGTCGTGGACCGCCCGCCAGGCGACGTCCCCGTCGACGTAGTTGTTGTAGCTCATGGGCTTGCCGTGCAGCTGCTCGGCGCCAGCCAGCCCGCCGGCCGGACGGGCATCCCCGTCGCGGTAGAGAGCCGCCGGCTGATGCGGGTTCTCGCCGTACCGCAAGACCTCAGCTCGTCGCCAGGTGCTCCCCAGCCAGCCAGGAAATCCGCCGTCGTCACTGCCCGGTCCCAGGTTGTCCCCCATCCAGCCGGCGACCTCGACGTCGTACGAAGCGGTGTGCTCGAACGCCTCGACCGCGAGCCGCCGGCGCTCCGCGAGCGAGTAGCCGCCGGCGGCCAGCGCCGCGAGGAGGCCGTCGTACTGCGCCGGTGAGGTGACCACGGCTACCGTCGCATGGTTCTTCGCGGCCGCTCGTACCATCGCCGGCCCGCCGATGTCGATCTGCTCGACGCACTCATCGGGTGCGGCACCGGACGCGACGGTCTCGGCGAACGGGTACAGGTTGCTGACGACGAGGTCGAACGGCTCAATGCCCAACTCGGCCAGCTGCTCCCGGTGCGCCGCGCGCCGCCGGTCGGCAAGGAGCCCGGCGTGCACCACCGGGTGCAGCGTCTTGACCCTCCCGTCGAGGCACTCCGGGAAGCCGGTCAGGTCCTCGACCGCCAGGACGGGTACGCCAGCTTCGCGCAGCCGGGTCGCCGTACTGCCGGTCGAGACCACCTCGACGCCGCCGGCTGCCAGCGCCTCGCCGAGCTCCACGAGCCGGCTCTTGTCGTAGACGGACACGAGCGCGCGGCGAAGCGGGCTGCGATCAACGGGCGGTTGGGACATGGCGCCTCCTCATCGGCGATCCGGTCGATGAGGCACCCAGGCGTTCGATGCCCTCGCGCTGCACTCCCCGGTGGTTGCCCACCTGCGCCAGTCGTGTGCGCTCAGCCTATCGTGACGCGCCGGCCGACGACGGTGAACCCATGCCGGGCCAACCGCCCGACACACTCAACCAACATCGCCCGCTCGGCCGCCTTGATCCGCTCGGTGAGCGACTCCTCGTCGTCGTCGGGCTCGACCCGTACGGCGACCTGCTCGACGACAGCACCGGTGTCGACCCCGGCGTCCACGACGAACAGGGTCGCACCGGTCACCTTCACGCCGTACTGGAGCGCGTCCCGCGGCCCGTGGACGCCCGGGAAGGAGGGGAGCAGGGCGTTGTGCGTGTTCAGGAGGCGGCCGCCGAAGCGTGCGAGGAAGCTGGGGCCGACCAGCTTCAGGAAACCCGCCGAGATGACCAGGTCCGGGCGGTAGGACGCGACGGACTCCGTGAGCGCACGGTCCCAGGCCTCCCGGTCGCCGGCGAAGCCGGCCCGCACCCGGTGCACGAACGTCGGGACCCCGGCACGCTGCGCCCGGGCCAGCGCACCGATGTCGCCGCGGTCTGCGCCGACCGCGACCACCTGTGCGCCGTACCCAGGGTCCTGGCCGGCGTCGAGCAGCGCCTGCAGGTTGGACCCCTCCCCGGAGACCAGCACCACCAGTCGTGCGGACACGGGAAGCGGGCTCCTAGTGTCCTGCGTCGAAAGTTCACTTCCATCTGCCGTGCCCAGGCGGCGCCTCGCGGCGGTGGGCCCCCGCTCGGCAGAATGGGCGCTGCCGAGTAGGGGAGCGTCGTCGCCGACAGGACCCACTATCGGCTCCTCCTCGGCCTTGCGTGGGCCCCCGCTCGGCTACCTTCTCGGTGCCGAGTAGGGGACATCCACCTGGACACGGCATCCAGGCAACCAACTTCCGACGCAGGACACTAGCGCCCCGGCCGGCCGAGCCGCACCGTCGGCTCGTCCTCGGCCGCTCGCGGCACGGGCACAGGCGGACCGGGTGACCACCTGGCCCACCCGTGCGCGACCAGCACCCGGACCGGGCCGGCCGCGGCCCCGCCGACCAGACACGCGACGACGCAGACCGCCAGCGTCGCAAGGGTGTCCGGGCCGACCTGCGACATCCGGCCCGGCCCGATGGAGCCGGCGGCCATGGCGCAGAGCAGGCCGAGGGCGGCCCCGGCGGCAAGGCCGGCGAGCGCACCCCGCAGCGACTCTCGATCGAGACCGTGGGTCGGACAGCGGCGCAGCGCAACCAGTCCGGCGACCAGACCGGCCACCACGGGCACTCCCACGAGCGCCGCTTGCCACCACGCGGTCGCCTGCGCGGGAACCGCCGCCAGCAGCGGGAAGTCCGGCATCGGCCCGAGGCGGACGTGTCCGGGGGCCACCATCGTCCCGGTGCCGACCGCGAACCCTGGGCCCGCTATGAACGCGCTGCCGCACAGCACCGCGTTCGGAACCAGCGCCATGCCCACCAGCGCCAGGATCAGGCCACCCACGAGGCCGCTGTGCATCCCCTCGGCCAGCGTGACGGCGGTCGAGAAGTGCGCGAGCAGGGACGCGGCCAGCGCCACCGCGCCCGCGCCGACCATGATCGCGAGGCCGGCGAGGCCGCCGTACATCGACGCTGCCACCTCCTCGGGGAGCCGACAGGTGGCGACGACGGACCGGCCACTGCCGGCCAGGATGCCCAGGCCCACGCAGCCCGCCCCGACCACTGCCGTGACGGCCAAGGCGCGCCAGAGCACCGGGTGGGCGCCCAAGCCGCGGGTCGCGACCCAGGCAACCAGCGCAGCCACCGCGTACACCGCGCCCGCAGCGCCCACGGCCCGTCGGATCGTTGCCGGCCCCGGCACCAAGGCGGTCCGGCCGGCCCAGCGACCGCCCCGGTACAGCGCGTAGCCGGCGAGCAGGACCGAGCCAAGCGGTGCCAGCGAGACGTCGTACCCGGCTACCTGCAGTCCGGCACCGTTGCCCACCAGCCAGGCGACCCCACCGATGCGTACGGCGGCTCCGAAGGTGCCCGCGTCGCCGGCGAACCACCCGACGACCGAGGCCGCGACGCAGAGGACGACTCCCGAGACCGCCACCACGGCGGTAGCAAGGACCGCGGTCGCCACCAGGGGACGGTCCGGCCCGGGCTCGGGCAGGCTCACGCGGAGGACTGGGCGGGAGAGCAGGTCGGTCATCTGGTCCATCGTCGGCTACCCGGACGCAGCCGCGGCTCCGGACACGCCGACGCCTCCCCCACCGGCGCCCAACGCTCCCGGCCGCCACCCGTACCTTGTCCGCCCTGTGAGGCGTTGTTTGCCCAGTGGGGGCCTTCGCACCCAAATTTGCCACCCTGGCCGCCCAACACCACCCGGAGCGGACAAGGGACGGTGGGTGCGCTTACGAGAGGAGGTCGCGAACCAGCTGAGCGGTCGCCGACGGGGTCCGGCCCACCATGACCCCGGCTGCCTCCAGGGCCTCCTGCTTCGCCTGGGCGGTGCCCGAGGAGCCCGACACGATGGCGCCGGCGTGCCCCATGGTCTTGCCCTCGGGGGCGGTGAAGCCAGCGACGTACCCGACGACCGGCTTGGTCACGTGGCTCGTCACGTACGCCGCCGCTCGCTCCTCGGCGTCGCCGCCGATCTCGCCGATCATCACGATCGCGTCCGTCTCCGGGTCGTCCTGGAAGGCCGCGAGGGCGTCGATGTGAGTGGTCCCGATGATGGGGTCGCCGCCGATCCCGATACAGGTTGAGAACCCGAAGTCGCGCAGCTCGTACATCATCTGGTAGGTCAGGGTCCCCGACTTCGACACCAGCCCGATCCGGCCCCCCTTGGTGATGTCTGCCGGGATGATCCCGGCATTGGACTTGCCGGGGCTGGCGACGCCCGGGCAGTTGGGCCCGATGATCCGGGTGGTCCCCGTGCGCTGCGCATAGGTGAAGAACTCAGCAGTGTCGTGCACCGGCACCCCCTCGGTGATCACGACGACGAGCGGCATCCCGGCGTCGGACGCCTCCACCACGGCCGCCTTGGTGAAGGCCGGCGGCACGAAGACCACCGACACGTCGGCGCCCGTCTGGTCCATCGCCTCGGCGACCGTCCCGAAGACAGGTACGTCATGCCCGTCGAACTCGAGCGTCTGGCCGGCCTTCTTGGGATTGGTGCCGCCGACGATGCGCGTGCCCGCCCGCAGCATCCGGCGGGTGTGCTTGCTGCCCTCGGAACCGGTGACGCCCTGGACGATGACCCTGCTGTTCTCGGTCAGGAAGACTGCCACGCCCGCATCCTCACTTCGCTGCCAGCTCGGCGGCCTTGTCGGCGGCGCCGTCCATCGTGTCCATCATGGTCACCAGCGGCTGAGCCGCCGCGGCCAGGATCTCCCGACCCTCAGCCACCCGGTTGCCGTCCAGGCGTACGACGAGTGGCTTGGTCGCAGCGTCACCGAGCATGTCCAGCGCCGTGATGATGCCGTTGGCCACGGCGTCACAGGCGGTGATACCGCCGAAGACGTTGACCAGCACGCTCTTGACCTGCGGGTCCCCGAGCACGATCGACAGCCCGTTGGCCATCACGTCGGCGCTTGCTCCGCCCCCAATATCGAGGAAGTTGGCCGGCCGTACACCACCGTGCCGCTCCCCGGCGTACGCGACGACGTCGAGAGTGGACATCACGAGGCCGGCGCCGTTGCCGATGATGCCGACCTCGCCGTCGAGCTTGACGTAGTTGAGGTGCTTCTCCTTCGCCTTCGCCTCCAGCGGATCGGCGCTCGCGGCGTCGGCGAACCGGGCGTGGTCGGGGTGGCGGAACGCGGCGTTGTCATCCAGCGTGACCTTGCCGTCCAGCGCGTCGAGGTGGCCGCTGCCGAGCCTCACCAGAGGGTTCACCTCGACGAGCGTGGCGTCCTCGGCGGTGAACACGTCGTACAGCCGTTGGACGACCGGGACTGCCTCCGCCGCGATCCCGGCCGGGAACCCGGCGGCGCCGACTATCTCATGCGCCTTCGCATCGTCCACCCCGACCAGTGGGTCGACGGGCACCCGGGTGATCGCCTCGGGGTTCTCATGCGCGGTCACCTCGATCTCGACCCCGCCGGCCGTGCTCGCGATGCACAGGTAGCGACGGTCGCCGCGATCGACGAGGTAGGAGAAGTAGTACTCCTCGGCGATGTCGGCCGTCGGTGTGACCAGCACGCGATGGACGGTGTGACCCTTGATGTCCATGCCGAGGATCTGGCCGGCCTTCTCGACCGCCTCGTGGGGGCTGGCAGCAAGCTTGACGCCACCCGCCTTGCCCCGTCCGCCGACCTTGACCTGGGCCTTTACGACCGACTTGCCGCCGAGCGCCTCGGTGGCGGCGCGCGCGTCCTCGGCGGTGTCGACGACGGTGCCCATCGACACCGGTACGTCGTGCGCGGCGAAGAGCTCCTTCGCCTGGTACTCCATCAGGTCCACGCGGCGCTGCCCTTTCGCTCGGCTCGGGGTCGCTCCGACTCTAGTGCCGCACGCGATCCGAGCCCGACCGGGGTTGGGAGGGGCCCCCGGTTGGAACGCTCTTGTGCCCTTTCCCGCCATTCCCGACAACACCGTTCCAACAGGGGGTGAGTGAGTCTCTCGCGGGGTGAGTGAATCCATCGGGGTGGTGAGCAAGAACGATCAAGTGGGCGACTCGGCGCTCGTGCTTGGCTGGCGGGATGACGAGCGATACCGCTGGTACGACGAGCAGCCAGCCGCGAGAGGCAACGGCAGCGCGGGTCGCCCTCATCGGCGGTGCCACCCGCGGAGCGGGCCGGGCGATCGCGGTAGAGCTGGCCAGAGCCGGGTTCTTCGTGTACGCGACCGGCCGCAGCAGCCGAACGGCCGGCCTTTCAGAGATCGGCCGTCCCGAGACCATCGAGGAGACCGGCGACCTCATCGCCACGGCCGGCGGCCACGGTACGGCGGTTGTGGTCGACCACGAGGATCCCGACGCGGTGCAGTCGCTGGTGGCCCGCGTCGAGGCAGAGCAGGGGCGGCTCGACGTACTCGTCAACGACATCTTCGGCGGCGACCGCTACTCCCAGTGGGAGCAGCCGCTGTGGGAGCACGACTGGGCGGGCGGCCTGCGGATGCTGCAGATGGGCGTGCACACGCACCTGATCACCGCGCGCTACGCGCTCCCACTGATGCTCCGTACCGCGACGGCGACCGGCACGAACGGCCTCGTGGTGGAGATGACTGACGGTACGGCGGAGGCGAACACGCCGTTCCGTCGACGCGTCGGGTTCTACTACGACCTGGTCAAGGCCAACGTCGGTCGGATCGTGGTCGGGCTCACCGCCGAGCTGGAGGAGCAGCCGCTCACTGCCGTGGGCGTCACTCCCGGCTGGCTGCGCAGCGAGCACATGCTCGAGAACTTCGGGGTCACCGAGGAGAGCTGGCGCGACGCCTGCGCCAGGACGCCCGGTTTCGCGATCTCGGAGTCGCCGACGTACGTCGGCCGTGGCGTAGCCGCGCTCGCAGGTGACCGGGAGGTACGGCGGTGGGCGGGCCGGATCCTCAGTGCCCGCCAGCTCGCCGACGCCTACGGGGTCACGGACACCGACGGGTCCAAACCGGATTGCTGGGGTTACCTCGACAAGTACGGCTGGGAGCGCGAGGACGGGTACGGCGTGGACGAGTTCCGCTAGCCTGCTCGGCCGGACTCGTCGACCGCCGCGGACCAGCGCTCCTCGACGCGGCCGAACCGCCAGACGGCTAGCGCGACCACCCAGGTCAGGATGAAAACCGCCACGATGCCGTAGCCGACGTCGTTGAGGTCGAGCCGGCCGAGCAGGGCCAGCGGCCCGGAGGTGACGCCGAAGTGGTCGACCACGATCGACGCGAGCTCGATGGTGCCGATCACCAATGCGACCAGCACCGACAGCGCCGTCACGGTGATGTTGTAGAAGACCTTGCGCACCGGCTCGGAGAACGCCCAGCCGTAGGCGAAGTTCATGAAGCAGCCGTCGATGCTGTCGAGGAGGCTCATCCCGGCGGCGAAGAGCACGGGCAGCGTCAATACGGCGTACCACGGCAGCGCGAAGACGGCCGCCCCGCTCGCGAGCACCAGCAGCCCGATCTCGGTCGCGGTGTCGAACCCGAGGCCGAACAGCACGCCCACCGGGTACATGTGATGCGACTTGGTGACCGCGCGGGTGGCCCGGCCCAGGATCCGGTTGACCAGCCCGCGGCGCGACAGCTGCTCCTCCAGGGCGGCCTCGTCGAAGTCGCCGTGGCGCATCCGCCGGAACACCTTGACGACGCCGACCAGAATCACCAGGTTGAGGATCCCGATCAGGTAAAGGAACGAGCCGGAGACCGCGGTCCCGACGACACCGGTGGCCTGCTGCAGGGTCGAGGAGCCGTTGTCGACCTGGCCGACAAGGCTGCGCACGCCCAGAGCCAGCAGGAACACCAGCCCGAACACGACCGACGAGTGCCCGAGCGAGAACCAGAAGCCGACCGTGACCGGACGCTTGCCCTCACTCATCAGCTTGCGGGTCGTGTTGTCGATCGCCGCGATGTGGTCTGCGTCGAAGGCGTGCCGCAGACCCAGCGTGTACGCCGTGAGACCGAGCCCGATCCCGAACACCTGGCCGGCGCCGGTAGGGTAGTGCGCGGGGACCACGGCCGCCACCAGGGCCCCCCAGCCGAGGGCGTGCAGGGCCAAGACGAGGCCGCCCATGCCGAGGACCGCCCGTCGCTCCCCCGGGGAGATCCCGGCTATGGCCCGGCGTACCCGACCGGTGCGCGACCCGCCGCTTGCCGGCTGTCGAGAGCCGGCTTCTCGGACCTCCGCTGCCACCTTTCGACCCTAGGCGACCTCCGGGCTTGTTGCAACATCTTCGCAATAGCACCCCGCCGCCATCGCTCAAGGATCCGACTGTGGTGCTGCCAGGGCAGCCCGCACGTCGGATCCTTGGCGCGGGGGGCAGGCGGCGCGGGGCTAGCGGGCGGACTCCACCAATCGGAACTTCTGGACCTTGCCGGTCGGCGTCTTGGGCAGGTCGTCGGCGGCGACGAGCGCCACCCGGCGGGGCGCCTTGAACGGGGCGAGCCGCTCCCGGCAGTAGCGGACGAGCGCGACCGGGTCCAGGTCGACCTCGCCGTCGGGGACCACCCAGGCCCATCCCACCTCACCCATCCGCTCGTCGGGGACGCCGGCGACGTACGCCTGGGCGACGCCGGGATGGGCGGTCAGGAGGTCCTCCACCTCCTTCGGCGCGACCAGCTCGCCGCCGCACTTGTACAGCTCACGGGCACGACCGGTCAGCCGCAGATACCCGGCGTCATCCACCCGCCCGAGGTCCCCAGTACGCAGCCACCCGTCGGTGATGAGAGCGGCGGTCCGGTCGGGGTCGCCGTGGTAGCTGCGGGTGACGATCGGCCCACGAGCCGCCAGCTCCCCGGCCGCGCCGGGCGGCAGCTCGGAGCCGTCGAACGGATCGACCGTCCGGTACTCCGCCAGCCGGCCGGACATCCCCGGCGGGGCCGCCAGCCCACCGAGCTTGGTGCACCCGACCGTCTCGGCGACCACGTCGAGCGGGTCCCCGGGCATCGTCAGCGTGGTGGCGGCCGACACCTCGGTCTGGCCGTATCCGGTGAAGACCGTGCGCGGCCCGAGGTCGCGCTGGACCCGCTCCCAGAGCCAGACGGGCGCCGGCGCGGCGGCCGAGAAGACCGACTCCAGGCTCGACAGGTCGTAGTGATGCTGGGCCGCGCGCTCGACCACCGCGACCGACATGGTAGGGACCAGCAGCAGCTCGTTCGCACCGTGCTGCTCGACGGCCCGCAGCATCGTGTCCGGGTTGAAGATCTGGCGCGGGACGATGGCTCCTCCCGCGAACATCGAGGCGACCAGACCCTCGATGTAGCCGAAGACGTGGTAGAGCGGCAGCGAGAAGCAGACCCGCCAGCCCGGGGCGAAGGCCCGGTGGTAGGCCGAACCGTAGCCGCTGCGCAGCACCATGTCGT
Source organism: Nocardioidaceae bacterium (assembly GCA_035692425.1). GTDB lineage: Bacteria > Actinomycetota > Actinomycetes > Propionibacteriales > Nocardioidaceae > DASSHZ01. The sequence continues at coordinate 25,125 of DASSHZ010000050.1, read as the reverse complement.
GGGTGAGCTCGGCCGCGACCGGCAGCCCGCTGGTGCCGGAGGTGAAGACGATGTCGCAGGCGCCATCGGGGTCGACCTGGGACGAGACCCGGTCCAGGGCGGCGTCGCTGACGTTGTCGGCGCGGTCTGCGACGTCCTCGAGGGTCATCGCGCCCGGTCGACCGGGGTCGACGAGGACCACCTGGCGCAGCGACGGTACGTCGGCGCTGCCGACCGTGCGCTCCCAGTTCGGCGCGACCTCGTCGAGCACCGCCAAGAAGTCGGTGGCCAACGACTTGCCGATGGTGACCAGCATGCTGGCTTGCGCGTGCCGCAGGGCGCTGGTGAGCTCGGCCCCGCGGTAGGAGAAGTTCAGCGGTACGGCGACCGCGCCGATGCGAGACACCGCGAGCTTCATCGCCACGAGCTCGGGACGGTTGTCGCACAACAGCGCAACCTTGTCCCCGGGGTGGACCCCGAGGTCGATCAGGCCACGCGCGATCCGGCGGGACCAGCGCCGTACCTCACGGTAGGTGAGCGTCGAACCGTCGACGAGGACGAAGGGGTCGTCGGCGAACCGCTCGACCACCACGTCGAACAGCTCGCTGAGCGTCCGCGGCCGCCAGTGAACCCACGCTCGCTCCAGGCTGTCGCGGCGGCGGGCGGTCTCGTCGTCCATCCAACTGTTATAGCCCTCCCGGGCTGGCGTCGCAGCGCCCGCGCGACGGTCGCGCGACCGCCCGACCACGGTCAGGCCGAGGCCATCACCGAGTTGACCCAGTCGACGACGTCCTGCGTGCGCGTGCCCGGAGTGAACACCCTGGCGACTCCCGCCTCCTCGAGCAGCGGTATGTCGGCCTCGGGGATGATGCCGCCGCCGAACACGACGATGTCGGCGGCATCGCGCTCCTTGAGTAGCTCGAGCAACTTCGTGAAGAGGGTCATGTGGGCACCGGACAGGACCGACAGGCCGACCAGGTCGGCGTCCTCCTGGATGGCGGTCTCGACGATCTGCTCGGGGGTCTGGTGCAACCCGGTGTAGATGACCTCCATGCCGGCGTCGCGGAGGGCCCGCGCGATGACCTTTGCCCCGCGGTCGTGCCCGTCGAGCCCGGGCTTGGCGACCACGACCCGGATGGGAGCCATCGCGTCACCGCCTCGCGCTCGTCGTCATACGGCCCGAGGTCGCCCGGACCCGGTCGCGGCCCGGCAGCTCGCCGACGTCGCGACGTCGCCATTATTGCAAGCGCGAGTTAGGTCGGCCCCGGCACGTAGGATCGGACCGACATGTCGAGCCCGTTCCCGCTCCCCCGCCTGCCCGAGGTCGGCGAGCCGGCGGCGACAGACGACCGGCCCGCCCAGCGCCGACGGCCCTCGTCCGACGAGCTCCTGGGCGGCCTCAACGACAGCCAGCGCGCGGCCGTCACCTACGAGGGACCGGCGCTGCTCGTGGTCGCCGGGGCCGGGTCGGGGAAGACCCGGGTGCTGACCCGGCGGATCTCATGGCTGCTTGAGGCTCGAGGCGCGCTCCCGGGCTCCATCCTCGCGATTACGTTCACCAACAAGGCGGCCGCGGAGATGCGCGATCGGGTGGCGGCACTCGTCGGGCGACGGGCCGCGGTGATGTGGGTGTCCACCTTCCACTCGGCCTGCGTCCGGATCCTCCGCAAGGAGGCCGGCTGGCTCGACCTCAAGTCCACGTTCTCGATCTACGACGATGCCGACTCGCGCCGCCTGATGGCGATGGTGATCCGTGACCTCGACCTCGACCCCCGTCGGTTGCAGCCGCGCGAGGTGCTGGCGTGGGTCAGCAACGCCAAGAACGAGCTCCTCGAGCCGTCGGCGGCGCTCGCTCGGGCCAAGAACCACCACGAGCGGATGTACGGCGAGTGCTACTCCGCGTACCAGGCGCGCCTGCTGGCGGCGAACGCGCTCGACTTCGACGACCTCATCATGGCGACCGTCCGAGTCCTCCAGACCTACCCCGAGGTGCTGGAGACCTACCGGCGGCGCTTCCGCCACGTGCTCGTGGACGAGTATCAGGACACCAACCACGCGCAGTACGCGTTGGTCCGCTTGCTATGCGGGCCGGCCGGCCCTCGGCGTACCGCCGACGGCGAGCTCGTCGGGGCCGCGCCCGACGCGGTCGCGACCCCCCTCGCGCCACCGGCCGAGCTGATGGTGGTCGGGGATGCTGATCAGTCGATCTACGCGTTCCGGGGGGCCAGCATCCGCAACATCCTGCAGTTCGAGCAGGACTTTCCCGAGGCGAAGACGATCCTGCTGGAGCAGAACTACCGGTCGACCCAGACCATCCTCAACGCCGCGAACGCGGTCATCTCGCACAACATCGGTCGCAAGCCGAAGACCTTGTGGTCCGATGCCGGGCCGGGTGCGGCGATCGTCGGATACGTAGCCGACAACGAGCACGACGAGGCGCAGTTCGTCGCAGAGGAGATCCGCCGGCTGACCAGTGATGGCGACGCTAGCGCCGCCGACGTGGCCGTCTTCTACCGCACCAACGCCCAGAGCCGGGTGTTCGAGGAGGTGTTCATCCGGGTCGGCCTGCCGTACAAGGTGGTCGGCGGGGTGCGGTTCTACGAGCGGCGCGAGGTGCGCGACGCCATCGCCTACCTTCGGGTGCTGGTCAACCCGGCGGACGACGTGTCGCTGCGGCGGATCCTCAACACGCCTCGTAGGGGGATAGGCGCGAGAGCCGAGGCGGCTGTCGAGCAGCTGGCCCAGCAGACCCCAAGCTCCTTCTGGGAGGCCCTCCGCCAGGCGGCGAGCGCTCCCGGGATGAACCCGAGGTCGCTGCATGCCGTGGAGGAGTTCGTGCGGCTGGTCGAGAGCCTGCAGTCGCTGGTGGAGCAGCGAGCACGCCCCGACGCAGTGCTCGATGCGGTGCTCGCCAGGTCCGGCTATGTCGCCGAGCTGGAGGCATCCAGCGACCCGCAGGACCAGGTCCGGGTCGAGAACCTCGGCGAGCTCGTCGCGGTCGCACGCGAGCTCAGCGAGGACCAGCCGGGCGCGACGGTCGCCGACTTCCTGGAGCGGGTGGCCCTGGTCGCTGACTCGGACGAGATTCCCGACGCGGACGAGGCCGGCGGGGTGGTCACCCTGATGACCCTGCACACGGCCAAAGGGCTCGAGTTCCCGGTCGTGTTCCTCACCGGCGCCGAGGACGGCGTCTTCCCGCATGCCCGGGCGCTCGCTGACTCCGGTGAGCTCGAGGAGGAGCGCCGGCTCGCCTACGTCGGGGTCACCCGGGCGAAGGAGCGCCTCTACCTGTCGCGAGCCATCCAGCGGTCGTCGTGGGGCAGGCCGCAGCACAACCCGGCTTCGCGGTTTCTCGACGAGCTGCCTGCCGAGCTGGTCGACTGGCGCCGCACCGAGGACGCGGTCACGTCCTGGGAGGGAACCTCGTCGAGCATCCGGTACGGCGAGTCGGGCGCCGTTGCCACCGGGCGGCCAGTCTCGGCGCGCCGGTCGACGTACCCACCCGCCCTCCCTACCGCCGGCACTCGCCCGGTGCCGGTGCTGGCGCCCGGGGACCGGGTGCTGCACGACTCGTTCGGGTTGGGCGACGTGGTCGCCGTCGAGGGAGCCGGCGACAGGGCGGTCGCGTCCGTCGACTTCGGCTCGCTCGGCGTCAAGCGACTGCTCCTGCGCTACTCCCCCGTCGAGAAGCTCTGACTCGGCTTCAACGGATGCTTATCGCAGTAGGCCGAGAGCGGTGGATCGAGGCTCAGAGCAGGCGGCGCTCGGAGGCCCACCGGGTGAGCTGGTGGCGGTTGGAGAGCTGCAGCTTGCGCAGCACGTTGGACACGTGCGTCTCCACGGTCTTGATGGAGATGAACAGCTCGGCGGCCACCTCCTTGTAGGCGTAGCCCCGGGCGATGAGTCGCATGACCTCCCGCTCGCGGGCGCTGAGGCGGTCCAGGTCCTCGTCGACATCGGCCAGATCCACCTGCCCGGCGAACGCGTCCAGCACGAACCCGGCGAGCCGCGGGGAGAACACGGCGTCGCCGTCCGCCACCCGCCGGATCGCCGCCACCAGCTCGTACCCGGTGATGTTCTTGGTCACGTAGCCCCGGGCGCCGGCGCGGATGACACCGATGACATCCTCAGCGGCGTCGGACACGCTCAGGGCCAGGAACCTGACGTCGGGCAGCCTGGTGGTGAGGCGCTTGAGCACCTCGACCCCGCCGCCACCGGGGAGGTGTACGTCGAGCAGCGCCACGTCCGGGGTGGTCGACGCGACGACGGCGACCGCCTCGTCGACGTCGGCCGCCTCGCCTACCACGTCCACGGAGAACCGGAGCTCCGTCTTCACCCCGGTCCGGAACATCGCGTGGTCGTCGACGACCACGACGCGGAGCCGTCTCAGCATCAGCCGCCCTCCCATCGCCCGGCCGGGCCGTGTGCGGTCCGCTGCCTACCAGCGGCCGGCCGAGGCAGTCGCAGCCTTACCTCGGTCCCCGAGCCGGGCCCGGCCACCACCTCGCCGACTCCGCCGTACCGTCGCATCCTCGCCTCGATCGACTGCCGGATGCCCTGTCGGTCGGCGGCGATCGAGCGCGGGTCGAATCCCCGACCGCGGTCCCGGACGAAGACCTCGACCTGTTCGGGCGTCACCTCGGCGTAGACGTCGACCTGTGCGGAGCCGGAGTGCTTCGCTGCGTTCACCATCGCCTCCCTCGCGGCAGCCACGAGGGCGGACGCCTCATCCGACACCGGCAGGTCGCCGACGACCACCACGTCGACGCGCACCTCATGGTCGTCCTCGATCTCCTGCGCAGCGCTGGTCAACGCGGCCCGCAGGCCGTCGTCCGCCACCGCGCTGGGCTCGAAGAGCCAGCTTCGCAGCTCGCGCTCCTGCCGGCGAGCCAGCCGCCCCACGGCCTGCGGGTCATCGGCCTGCCGCTGGATGAGCGCGAGGGTCTGCAGGACGGAGTCATGGAGGTGCGCGGCTACGTCAGCTCGCTCCTGCGACCGTACGCGGGCGTTGTGCTCGGCCAGCACCTCCCGGCGGGCCCGGATCAGCCACGGACCCACTACCAGCGCCGCACCTACACCGATCAGCAGGACCAGCCCCAGGGCCTCGCCGAGGGTGCCCGAACGGCCGGTCTGCAGGACGACGATGAGGATGGCGGCCACCAGCAGCAGCAGGCCCACCGCGATACGCAGCCATGCCTGCCGGCCCCGGACCGGAGACATCCATGCCGATCGGGTCGCCTCGTCCGCCTGCCACCAGAGCAGGACGAGACCCGCGGCGCCCACCAACAGCGGCCAGAACACCCGGGGGCTGATTCCGAGGCCAGCGCCCTGCACGAGCACGAGGAATCCCAGCCCGGCGATGGCCAGCGAAAGTGCCACCGTCACGTCGCTGCGACGGTCCGCTCGGCCATCCCCGCCGCGGCCTTGGCGACGGGCAGCGGCCACGCCGGGCGGCAGCCTGGCGTCGAGGATGGACGGGTCGCGCACCGGCAACAGCACCCAGAGAGCGCCGTAGACCAAGACGCCGAAGCCACCGAAGAGCGCCAGGACGACGAACCCCAGTCGCACCTGGAGCGACTGCAGGCCGAGATGCTCAGCCAGGCCGGACGCGACCCCGCCCAGCAGGCGATCATCGGGGTCGCGGAGGGCCCGGCGCGGAGCGGGCGCGCTGGGCAGCGCGGGCGAGGTCTCGGTCATCTCCTCAATGATCACCCGCCGTCGCTTCGTCCGGCTACGGGTGCCGACCCGGGCCGACCCCTGACGTGCGTGCGCGCGGCGCGGGCAGGATGGGGGCAAACCCTGATCTCCTGGGTCCTTTCCCGCCGCGATGCTGAACGTCATGAGCGATATCCCCTCGGAGGCCCGTCCGACCCGGCCACCGGCCGGCGACCGGCTCCGCGACCTGGACTCCGTACGACGGCCAACCGAGGGTCGGGTGCTCGGCGGGGTGGCCGCCGGACTGGCCCGGCACTTCGACATCGACCCGATCGTGGTTCGGGTGCTCCTCGTGGTCGCCGTCTTCTTCGGCGGAGGCGGCCTGCTCTGCTATCTGCTGGCCTGGCTGACGGTACCGTCCGACGACCGGACCGACTCCGCCGTCTCCGGCTGGCTGCGCACCGATCCCGGTCGGACGGCGGCCGGCGGCCTGGCGATCGGCTTCGGCATCGTCGCGCTGTGCCTGGTCGGCTCGATCGGCTTCTGGGCGCCACACCCCGGGCCCATGCTCTTCGTAGCCGTGCTGGCCCTGGCGGTCTTCGCGATCTTCGCCCGCCGCCACGACGGCGGCTCCGGACCGCGGACCGCCGTGCCACCGCCGCAGCCAACCGGCGGTCAGGACTTCGCCCAAGCCACGAACGCCGAGACGCAGCCCACGAACGCTCCCGGGCTCGCCGCGCCCGCATCGGGACCCCAACCGGCGCCCGGTACGACGGATGAGGTGGCTGCGCCGCAGGCAACGGTGGCCGGCGTGGCAGCCGTGCCCACGATGGCGCAGCCGCCCAATGTCGCGTCCGCGACCACCTGGGCTGCACCACCGCCCGCTCGGCCGCGGCGGCGGCGCTCGCCACTGTTCGCGATCACGCTCCTAGTCATCGCGGTCGCGCTGAGTGTCACCCGGATCGTGCAGCTCACGGTCGTCCACGACCTGCCGGGATCCATCTATGCGGGTCTCGCCCTGGCCATCACCGCAGTCGCCCTGCTGGTTGGGGCCTGGTGGGGCAGATCGCGGCTGCTGATCCTGCTCGGCCTGGTGGCGAGCCTCTTCACCCTGCTCGGGATGGCGGTCGGGAGCGGCCCGTTCGGCCAGCACGTCTACGCTCCGACGTCGGCCAGCGCGGTGCGGGACAGCTACCGCCAGAGCGTCGGCCAGCTCGTCGTGCAGCTGGCGGGGGTCCATGACGTCCGCCGCCTCGATGGGAAGAGCATCGACATCTCCGAGACGTTCGGGCAGATCCAGGTCATCGTGCCGACCTCGGTGGCCGCGAGTATCGACGCCCACGTGGCACATGGTCGGATCAGCGGACCGGCTGCCGTCGCTCATCGGGCCAACGGAGGTCAACAGGTCCAGCTCCGACCGAGCGGACCGTCGGGTCGACCGCAGGTGACACTGCACATCAACCTGACCGGTGGTCAGATCCTCATCCAGCGTGCCGACTGCCCGGGGATACCTGATAGAGCTGGCGCAAGCACCGTCACCTGGCACGGCGACTACCTAACAGAAGGGAACGTCGATGACCCACCGGCATGCAACTGACGTCGTCTCGCTCGTGTTCGGCATCTTCTTCGCCGGCTGTGCGGCGACCTGGCTCATGTACGTAGTCGGCCTGATCGGCTGGGCCGGCGTCGGCCTGGCCCTCCCGATCGTCATGATCGTCACCGGCGCCATCGGCGTGCTCGCCTCGGTAGCGTCGCGGACCGCCTCGCAAGACTGAGCTGAGCCACCCGGCGGTTGAGTTGCGGCCAGGCGCGTGTCCAAACCCCGGGTCCCTGGTTTCGATACGGCGGCTGCGCCGCCTGCTCAACCGGCGGAACGAGCGCAGCCACAACCGGGGCAGGTCACTGGAGCCTCGGGGCGGAAGTCGGACCCGTGGGGGTCGGGGTGGGCCCGAATCGGGCTGATAGGCAGGGCTGGCGGGCTGGAAAAACGGTTCGCGGAGGGTCGGCGGACTCCCGTAACGTTGACCGGTCATGCGCAAGCCACCGATTCCCGATCCGGGGATCCCTGACTTCCGCTCGCCGGGCCGCTACCTTCGGTGGCTGGCCCGTGGCCAGTGGCAGACGATCCTCGGCGGCATTGTCTTCGGCACCATCTGGATGGTGTCGCAGTCGCTCATGCCCGCAGTCATCGGCCGTGCCATCGACGCGGGTGTGGCGCGAGGTGACGGCCGTCGGCTCGTCTACTGGGCCCTGGTGCTGCTGGCCATTGGGATAGTGCAGGCGGTCGCCGGGATAATCCGTCACCGCTTCGCGGTCGCCAACTGGATGGTCGCGGCCTACCGAACCGTCGCGGTAGTGTCCAGGCACGTCGTGCGGCTGGGAGCCACCCTGCCGCGCCGGGTTGCCACCGGCGAGGTCGTAGCCATCGCGTCCTCCGACCTCGCCCACGTGGGCAACCTGATGGACGTGATCGCCCGTGGCGTTGGCTCGGTCGTGTCGTTCGTGGTAGTGGCCCTGATCCTGCTGCACACGTCCCTGGTCATGGGCCTCGTCGTCCTGGTCGGCGTACCGCTGCTGCTGCTGCTGCTCGGGCCGATCCTCAAGCCGCTGCAGCATCGGAACATGGCCCAGCGCGACATGATGGGTCACCTCACGACGCTGGCCTCGGACATCGTGGTCGGCCTGCGGGTACTGCGGGGGATCGGCGGCGAGGAGGTCTTCCACCGGCGCTATGCCCGCGAGTCGCAGCGGGTGAAGGACGCGGGCATCGCAGTCGCTCGGCTGCAGTCCCTGCTCGACGGGCTGCAGGTGCTGCTGCCCGGCGCCCTGGTCGTGGTCGTGGTCTGGCTGGGGGCGCGCTTTGCCGTCCAGGGCCGGATCACGCCGGGCGAACTGGTCGCGTTCTACGGCTATGCGGCGTTCCTGATGATGCCCCTGCGTACGTCGACCGAAGTCGCCAACAAGCTGATCCGGGCGTTGGTGGCCGCCCGCCGAATCTGCCGCGTGCTCGCCATCGAGCCCGAGGTGAGCGACATCCCGGACGTCCGGGGTGCCGTCACGAACGCCACGCTGGTCGACCAGCGCTCCGGCTTCGTGGCCCGGCCCGGCCGGTTCACCGCGGTCGTCTCCGAACGTCCCGACGACGCCGCGGCGCTGGCCGACCGGCTGGGGCGGTTCGCCGAGGGGCCGGTGCTCCTAGACGGCGTCCCGCTCTCGGAGCTGACGCGCGACTTCGTCCGCCGGTCGATCCTGATCAGCGACGCCGGCGCGACGCTCTTCAGCGGACGACTGCGGGACGAGCTCGACATCCGGGGTGAGGCCGGCGACCACGACATCTGGGCCGCTCTCTTCGCGGCGTCGGCGGAGGACGTGCTCGACACGCTCGACTCTGGGCTCGACTCCGTCATCGAGGAGCGCGGGCGGTCGCTGTCGGGCGGGCAGCGACAGCGGCTCATCCTGGCGCGAGCCCTGGCCGCCGACCCCGAGATCCTCGTGCTGGTGGAGCCAACCTCGGCGGTCGACGCCCACACGGAGGCTCGCATCGCCCAGCGGCTCGCCGCCCTGCGCCGCGGTCGGACGACGGTCGTGATGACGCCGAGCCCGCTCGTGCTCGAGTACGCCGACGAGGTGGCCCTGCTCGAGGGCGGCCAGGTGACCACGGTCGGCACGCACCGAGAGCTGCTGGCGCACCCGGCGTACCGACGGGTCGTGGTCCGAACCGAGGAGGCCGAGGGGCCCGGCCCGATGCCGGCCGGCCTCGACGGAGTCGCGCCGGAGTCACCCGCCACGCGCGCCGAGCTTGCGCCGGAGGTCGGCGATGCGGCGACCCTGCCCGCGCCGACGAACGAGGCTGAGGAGGAGGTGGGGGTCCGATGAGGCAGCAGCTGCCCATCGCCGACGGACCGGCGGTCCGCCGGTACGCCGGCACGCTGGCCCGCCGCCACCCGCGGGTCCTCTCGGTCGCGGTGGCGCTGCACATCCTGGCCGCGGTCGCCGGTCTCGCCGCGCCGAGGCTAATCGGCAACCTGGTGCAGGCGGTGGCGACCGGCACGACGGTGTCGACGGTAGACCGGACGATCCTCGCCATCGCCGGCTTCGTGGTCGCCCAGACGGTGCTGACCCGCTACGCGCGCTACGTGTCCTTCGGGCTGGGCGAGGTCGTGCTGGCCGAGCTCCGCGAGGACTTCGTCCGGCAGTCGCTCGCGCTCCCGGTCAGCACCGTGGAGCGGGCCGGCACCGGGGACCTGCTGACCCGGACCTCGCGCGACATCGACGCGCTCGGCTGGTCGGCGCGCTATGCCGTCCCGGAGACGATCATCGCGCTGGTCACGACGGTCTTCACCATCGGGGCTTGCCTCCTGGTCGGCGCCTGGGTGCTAGTGCCGCTGGTCCTCGGCGTACCGGTGATCTACGTGGCGACCCGGTGGTATCTGCGGCGAGCCAAGGCCGGCTACCTGCGGGAGTCCGCCACCTATTCGGCGATCAACGCGAGCGTCGCCGAGACGGCCGAGGGGGCGCGCACCGTCGAGGCACTCGGGCTCGAGCGCCGCCGGGTCCGGCAGATCGACGCCGACATCATGGGCTCGTTCGAGGCGGAGTGCTACACGCTCGGGTTGCGCACCGTCTGGTTCCCGTCGGTGGAGTTCGGCTACGTCATCCCGACCGTCCTGACGCTGCTGTTCGGCGGGTGGCTGCACCTGACCGGGCATGCCTCGCTGGGCGACGTGACCGCGGCGACGCTCTACGTCCAAGCCCTCATCGACCCGGTGGACCGGCTCATCTCCTGGCTCGACGAGCTGCAGGTCGGCGGCGCGTCGCTGGCCCGGTTGCTGGGCGTGGCCTTCGTGCCCGAGGACCGCACCGTCACCGGGCGCGTTCCCGCGCACCGGCAGGTCGACGCCGACGAGGTCCGGTTCGCGTACGTCGAGGGCCGCGACGTGCTGCACGGCGTCGACCTGCACGTCCGACCGGGCGAGCGGGTCGCCATGGTCGGGCCGTCCGGTGCGGGCAAGTCCACGCTCGGCCGGCTGCTCGCCGGCATTCACCCGCCGCGGCAGGGCAGCGTCACGATCGGTGACGTCGGGATGACGGAGCTGTCGCTGGCCGACCTGCGCGGCGAGGTCGCGCTGGTGACCCAGGAGCACCACGTCTTCGTGGGCACCATCCGCGAGAACCTCGCGCTGGCGGTCGACGACATGTCCTCCGACGACCGGATGCTCGCGGCGCTGGCCTCGGTGGATGCGCTCGGCTGGGTGCGGGCCCTGCCGGACGGGCTCGACACCGTGGTCGGCTCCGGCGGCCCGGCGCTGTCCCCGGCTCAGGCTCAGCAGCTCGCCCTGGCCCGGCTGGTGCTGGCGGACCCGCACACGCTCGTGCTCGACGAGGCGACCTCGCTGATGGACCCGCGCTCGGCGCGGCACCTGGAGCGCTCGCTCGCCGCCGTGCTTCGGGACCGGACGGTCATCGCGATCGCGCACCGGCTGTTCACCGCCCACGACGCCGACCGAGTGGCGGTTGTCGAGGACGGCCGGATCAGCGAGATCGGGTCGCACGAGGAGCTGATCTCAGCGGACGGGTCGTACGCCGCACTCTGGCACTCCTGGCACGGCGACCCCGAGCCGGGTCGAGTGGCCGACCAGGCCTGAGGGCTGCGGCCGGGAAGTTCCGACGCGCCGGCTCACTCCCATTCGATGGTGCCAGGAGGCTTGCTGGTCAGGTCCAGGGTGACTCGGTTTACGGCGCGCACCTCGTTGGTGATCCGGGTCGAGATGCGCTCCAGCACCTCGTATGGCAGCCGCGCCCAGTCGGCGGTCATGGCGTCTTCGGAGGTCACCGGCCGCAGCACAACTGGCTGCCCGTAGGTCCGCTCGTCGCCCTGTACGCCGACCGAGCGCACCTCCGCCAGCAGCACCACCGGGCACTGCCAGACCACGCGGTCCAGGCCGGCCGCGGTGAGCTCGTCGCGCGCGATCGCGTCGGCCGCGCGGAGCGTCTCGAGCCGCTCCGCGGTGACCTCGCCGACGATCCGGATCGCGAGCCCGGGCCCCGGGAAGGGCTGACGCCACACGATGTCCGCCGGCAGGCCGAGCTGCTCGCCGACTCGGCGTACCTCGTCCTTGAACAGCGACCGCAGCGGCTCGACCAGCCGGAAGCGAAGGTCGGCGGGGAGCCCGCCGACGTTGTGGTGGCTCTTGATGTTCGCCGTGCCGGACCCGCCACCGGACTCGACCACATCCGGGTACAGCGTCCCCTGGACGAGGAACTCGAGCGCTGCCCCCGACTGGCCGGGTTCGGCGACTATCTCCCGCTGCGCCGCCTCAAAGGCGGCGATGAACTTGCGGCCGATGACCTTGCGCTTCTCCTCCGGGTCACGGACCCCGGCAAGTGCCTTGCGGAACGTCTCCGACGCGTTGACCACCTGGAGGCGCACCCCGGTGGCCGCGACGAAGTCGCGCTCCACCTGCTCCGCCTCGCCCGCGCGCAGCAGGCCGTGGTCGACGAACACGCAGGTGAGCCGGGCGCCGATGGCTCGCTGCACCACCGCTGCGGCGACCGCGGAGTCGACCCCGCCGGAGAGGCCGCAGATCGCCCGGCCGGGACCGACCTGGGCCTGCACCTCGGCCACCAGGTCCTCGACGACGTTCGCGGTCGTCCAGGTGGGGCGGCAACCGGCGATGTCGAAGAGGAAGTGTTCCAGCACCCGCTGCCCGTGCTCGGTGTGCAGGACCTCGGGGTGGAACTGCACGCCGGCCAGCCGCCGGCCGACGTCCTCGAAGGCGGCCACGGGCGCCCCAGCGGTCGAGGCGGTCACCGTGAAGCCGGCCGGCGCCCGGGTCACCTCATTGCCGTGGCTCATCCAGACCAGCTGCTCGGCCGGGAGGCCGGCCAGCAGTACGCCGCGCTCGAGGACCGCCATCGCGGTACGGCCGAACTCGGAGCCGCCGGTGTTGGCAACCTCGCCGCCGAGCGCCTGGGCCATCGCCTGGAATCCGTAGCAGATCCCGAGGGCCGGGATCCCGGCTGCGAAGAGGGCCGGCTCCGGCTGCGGTGCGCCCGGCGCGAAGACGCTCGCCGGGCCACCGGAGAGGATGATCGCCGCCGGCCGGCGGGCGGCGATCTCGGCCACCGGGGTCGTGTGCGGCACGATCTCTGAGTAGACCCGGGCCTCGCGGACCCGGCGGGCGATCAGTTGCGCGTACTGCGCGCCGTAGTCGACGACGAGGACGAGGTCGTGGTCGACCGGCAACCGGGACCCCCCTTCCGGCTAGTGCCGATAGGTGCGGGCGGATCGGGGCAAAGTCTAGGGCCCGAGCACTCACCCCCGATGGATCCGACGCTCAGGTTGCCCCGCCCACCCCAGGGTCGGATCGATTCAGCCGGAGCGCGGCCGGCGCGTCAGGTGGAACCACCGGATGGTGCGGAGGCACCGGCCCGACGACCCGGTACGCCGAGCCGGCCGGCGGCCGGGGGTCTGCCTCGCCCCGGTTCGGCCACATTGCCATGGCCCGTTCCGCCTGTGCGGTGATCGTCAGCGACGGGTTGACGCCGAGGTTCGCAGAGACCGCGGCACCGTCTACGACGTGCAGCCCAGGATAGCCGTAGACCCGGTGGTAGGGGTCGATGACTCCCACCTCCGGGCTCTCGCCGATGGGGCAGCCGCCGATGAAGTGCGCGGTCAGCGGGCGGTTGAACGGCTCCCCGACGGTGCCGCCGGGCGTGCCCCCGACGATGCGCGCCATCCTCCTGGCCACCTCGGTCGCCAACGGTATGGAGGTCGGGTTGGGCTCGCCGTACCCCTGGCGCGAGGTGAGGACCCGGCGACCGGTCAACCGGGACCGCCGGGTGTAGGTGGTGATCGAGTTGTCGCGACTCTGCATGACCAGCGCGATCACGGTCCGCTCCGACCAGTGGCCGAGGTCGTACATCCCGGCCAGTCTCCGGCGCTGCCGCCACACCTCGCGGAGCCAGACCCGCCAGCGGTCCACGCCGTCCTCCTCGTCGGTGAGCACGGTCTGCAGCAGGCTCATCGAGTTGCTGCCGTGTCCGTAGCGGACCGGCTCGACGTGGGTGTCTGGCGCCGGGTGGAACGACGATGTGATGGCCACCCCCCGGCTGTAGTCCGCTCCGCCGCCCCGCGGCCCGACAGCGCCCAGGATCGATTCGGAGTTGGTCCGCGAGAGGTGGCCGAGGCGGGGCGAGAGCAACGGAAGCACCCGCTCGTCGCGCATCGCGTGCAGCAGCCGCTGGGTGCCGAGCGCCGAGGCGGCGAGCACCACCTGGGCGGCGGTGTAGACCCGCGACGGGCGCCGGGCGGTGGGCCGGGCGGTCGGCCGGGCGGTCACCTCGAAGCCGCTTGCACCGAGCGGCCGGACCGCGGTGACCGTGGTCATCGGCTCCACCACCGCACCCGCCGACTCGGCGAGGTAGAGGTAGTTCTTCACCAGGGTGTTCTTCGCGTGGTGTCGGCAGCCGGTCATGCACTCGCCACACTCGATGCAGCCGCGGCGAGCCGGTCCGGCCCCGCCGAAGAACGGGTCCGTCACCTGCTCTCCCGGGGTGCCGAAGAAGACCCCCACCGGCGTCATCCGGAAGGTGTCGCCAGCCCCCATCTCGGCCGCCACCTTGCGCATCACCTCGTCGCTCGGCGTCATCGTCGGGTTGGTCACCGCACCGAGCATCCGCCTGGCCAGGTCGTAGTACGGCGCGAGCTCGGCCCGCCAGTCGGTGATGCGCGCCCACTGCCGGTCGGCGTAGAACTCCGGTGGCGGCTCGTAAAGCGTGTTGGCGTAGACCAGCGAGCCGCCGCCGACGCCGGCGCCCGACAAGATCAGGCAGTTCCGCAGTACGTCGATCCGCTGCAGCCCGAAGCAGCCGAGGGCGGGCGCGAACAGGAACCGGCGCAGGTCCCACGACGTCGCCGGGTAGGTGGACTCGTCGAACCGTGCGCCCGCCTCGAGCACGGCGACGCGATAGCCCTTCTCGGTAAGGCGGAGGGCAGCCACCGACCCGCCGAACCCCGAGCCCACCACTACGACGTCGAAGTCGAGGTGGCGCGTCATGGTCGGTGCAGCCGGTTGAGCAGGCGGAATGCGCCGGTCATGAGCCGCGCGTAGCGCTCGTCGGACAGCCCGGGTGGCGCCGCGAGCGGCATCGCGCGCTGCGTGGCGACCGCCTGCTGGTCGACGTACCGGTAGATGCCCTCGGGTCCCTGCCGGCGGCCCAGCCCGGAGTCGCGCATCCCGCCCATCGGCGCGTCTATCGAGCCGAACGTTGCGCCGTAGGCCTCGTTCACGTTGACGGTGCCGCTACGGATGGCACGGGCGAGGCGGCGGCCGCGCGCACCGTCGCTGGTGTAGATCGAGGCGTTGAGGCCGAATGTTCCGTCGTTGGCCCGGGCGACCGCGTCGGTCTCGTCGGTGAACCGGTACAGCGAGACGACCGGGCCGAAGGTCTCCTCGCCGAAGCAGGCCATCTCCGGGGTCACGTGCGCTAGCACGGTGGGCTCGTAGAACCACGGCCCGACATCCGGGCGGGGGCGGCCACCGGCCAGCACGACCGCCCCCTTGGCGCGGGCGTCCTCGACGTGGCCGGCGACCCGGTCCAGCTGTGCGGCCGACACCAGGGAGCCGACGTCACCGGTGTAGTCGAACGCGGCCGAGAGGCGCTGCGCGTGCACCCGGCGCAGGAAGCGTTCGACGAACTCTTCGTACACCTGGTCGGCCACGAAGAGCCGCTCGACGCCCACGCAGATCTGGCCAGCCGAGGAGAAGCAGGCGCGCACCGCACCGTCGGCCGCCCGGTCCAGGTCGGCGTCGTGCAGCACCAGCATCGGGTTCTTGCCCCCGAGCTCCAGCGAGGCGCCGACAAGCCGCTCGGCGGCGCGAGTGGCCACCTGTCGCCCCGTCCCGGTCGAGCCGGTAAAGGAGAGGTAGTCCACCGCGTCGACCAGCGGTGGGCCGAGCACCGGACCGTCGCCGTGGACGACCTGCCAGGCGTCAGCCGGCAGCCCCGCCTCCGTGAGCAGCTCGACGCCCAGCAAGGCGGTGCCGATGCCCTGCGAGTCCGGCTTGTGCACGACCGTGTTGCCGGCGACCAGGGCCGGCAGCCCATCGCACATGGCGAGCGAGAATGGGTAGTTCCACGGCGAGATGACGCCGACGACGCCCTTCGGCACGCGGTGGACGTCGACGCGGGTCAGCAGCGGAAGGACTCCGCGCCGCCTGGACGTCCGGAGCAGCCGCCCGGCCGTGCGGGCGTAGTAGCGGGCGGTCAGCGCGACGTGGGCGACCTCCTCGAACGCGTGCTTGCGGGCCTTGCCGGACTCCAGCTGCACCAGGTCGAGCAGTTCCCGCTGCCGGTCGAACACCAGGTCGTGGAAGCGCAGCAGGATTGCCGCCCGCAGGTCCAGCGGGACCCGGCTCCACGACCGTTGGGCCGTCTGGGCGCGACGCACCGCCTCCGCGACATCGGCCGGCGAGGATGTCTCGAGCGTCGCGATCGGCTCGCCGGTGAACGGGGCGTACGACGTGTGCTCCCGGCCCGACGTCGCGACCACCCGGACGGCCAGCCGGCTCACCAGACCAGGGTCGACGGGCGAGCGTCCGGCAGTCGTTCCACCGCCAGCCGTCCCCCTCGGCATGGCGGGAGGCGTCACCATGAGCGCGAGCCTACGTGCCCGCTCCCGCTCGGCGAACCTCAGACGCCAGAAGCCGCGGATGCGCTGACAGCCCCGCGATCAGAGGGCGCGGTCGCCCGCCGCCAGGCTCGCGAGCCGCCACAGTCCGTCGTGGACGTCGACGAAGCGGGTGGTGAGCGGCGAGAAGCCAAGCCGGATGCCGTCCGGGCGCCGAAAGTCGGGGACCACGCCGGCCTCGACGAGCCGCCGGACCAGCGACTCGGCGTCGGGATGGGTGACAGTGATGTGCGACCCGCGCCGCGCCGGGTCGCGCGTCGTGGCCAGGCCGAATCCAGCCGGCACCAGCCACTCGTCGTACAGCTGCACCGCGAGGGCCGTCAGCGCCATGGACTTGGCCCGGATCGCCGGCACGCCGGCCTCGGAGACCAGTCGCACGCCCGGCTCCACCGCGGCCATCGAGAGCACCGGCGGAGTGCCGGCGAGCCAGGCCCCGACCCCGTCCACCGGCTGGTAGCCCTGCGGCATCGCCATCATGTCCGCCCGTCCCCACCATCCCCAGATGGGCTGGCCGAGGGAAGGCTGAAGATCGCGCCGGACGTAGGTGAAGGCGGGTGCGCCCGGGCCCCCGTTCAGGTACTTGTAGGTGCAGCCGACGGCCAGGTCCGCCTCGGCCGCGTCGAGGTCGATCGGCACCACACCCACCGAATGGCAGAGGTCCCACACCGCAAGCGCGCCCGCAGCGTGGATGGCGGCGGTGACCGAGGGCAGGTCGAGCAGCGCGGCCGAACGGTAGTCGACATGGCTGAGTACGACGGCCGCGACGGTCGGGCCGAGCAGCCCATCCAGGTGCCCAGGCCGGACGCCGTCCGGGCCCGGCGGCTCGAGCCAGCGGACCTTGCCCCCAGCCCGGCGCGCTAGCGACTCCACGACGTACCGGTCGGTTGGGAAGCCGTCGCGCTCGACCACGACGTCGGTTCGCCCCGGGGCGGCGTCCAGGGCAGCGGAGACGGCCTTGTAGAGGCTCACCGTGGTCGAGTCCCCGACCACCACCTGGCCGGCGCCGGCGCCGAGAACCGCCTGGCCGAGCAGGTCGCCTAGCAGCGTGGGCAGGGCCATCCAGTGCCGTTCCCACGAGCCGATCAGCTCCTCGCCCCACTGGTGCTCGACGGTCCGGCGGACCGCGTCGACCGTGGTGCGGGGCAGCCGCCCCAGTGAGTTGCCGTCCAGGTAGATCAGGCCGGGCTCGGTGACGACGAACCTGTCCAGATAGCCGGCGAGCGGGTCGACCGCGTCCAGGCGCTCCGCCCGCTCGCGCAGCGGCTCTGGGCAACTCATGAGCCGACCACGACGACCTCTACCCGCTGGAACTCCTTCAGCTCGGTGTACCCAGTGGTAGCCATCGACCGACGGAGCGCACCGACCAGGTTCATCGTCCCGTCGGACACCCGGGACGGCCCGTGCAGGATCTGCTCCAGCGTCCCTACCGTGCCGATCTCGACGCGTTCCCCACGTGGCAGGCTCGCATGGCGCGCTTCCGCGCCCCAGTGGAACCCCCGCCCCGGCGACTCCTTCGCGCGGGCCAGGGGCGATCCGACCATGACGGCGTCCGCCCCGCAGGCGATCGCTTTGGCGATGTCGCCGGACCGGCCGATGGACCCGTCCGCAATGACATGCACGTACCGCCCGCCGGACTCGTCCAGGTAGTCCCGGCGGGCGGCGGCCACGTCTGCCACCGCCGTCGCCATCGGTACGGCGATCCCGAGGACGGTGCGCGTCGTATGCGCCGACCCCCCGCCGAAGCCGACCAGCACCCCGGCCGCCCCAGTCCGCATGAGGTGCAAAGCGGCCTGGTACGTGGCACAGCCGCCCACGATCACCGGGACGTCGAGGTCGTAGATGAACTGCTTGAGGTTCAGCGGCTCCGCCTGGCCAGAGACGTGCTCCGCGGAGACCGTCGTGCCCCGGATGACGAACAGGTCGACCCCGGCCTCGATGACCGACGCGGCGTGCTCCTTGGTCAACTGCGGTGACAGCGCGCCGGCGACCGTCACGTCGGCGGCGCGGATCTCCTTCACCCGCTGGGCCATGAGCGACGGCTTGATCGGCTCGGCGTAGATCTCCTGCAGGCGGCGCGTGGCGTCGACCGGGTTGAGCTCGGTGACCTCGTCCAACAGCGGCTGCGGGTCGTCGTACCGAGTCCACAGTCCTTCGAGGTCGAGCACGCCGAGTCCGCCCAGGCGACCGAGCGCGATTGCGGTGTCCGGCGACATGACCGAGTCCATGGGCGCCGCGACGACCGGCAGCCCGAAGCGGTACGCGTCGATCTGCCAGGCGACCGACACCTCCCCTGGGTCCCGGGTACGGCGACTGGGCACGATCGCTATGTCGTCGAAGGAGTACGCCCGGCGCCCGCGCTTCGCCCCGCCGATCTCGACATCGGTCATGCGCCCAGGCTATCGACACAGGCGGATGCCCCTGGTCACAGGCGGGCGTTGACGAGGGGAAAGACAGCAGCGCTTGACCCCCCCCGGCAGGCGTATATGAGAGGGGCGAAGACGTCGCCCGCGGTATCGCACGAGACTGGTGGGTGACGGTGACGGTGACTGGAGACGCGAGACCTCATGCAGCGAAGGACCACCCGCACGGCCGCGATCGGTGGTTCCAGTTGGCCGTCGGAGCCACGATGACCGGGCTGCTCCTCGCGTTGGCCCCACTAGGCGCGGCCGTCGCCGACGGCGGCAGTAGGCAGCCGGGCGATGTGCCCTTCGTGCCGAACGACCCGTCGGTCGGCGCCATCGGACAGGCACCCCCCATGAGCACCGCGATGGCAGCGGCCGACTCAGCCAAGACGGCACAGGACCAGTCCGTCGCCAGCAGCGGCGGGGCCAGCCCGGACTCGACCTGCGGGACCTGCACCGGCGGAGCACCAGACTCCTACTACCTGGCCAAGACCCAGGAAGACCAGGCGAACGGCTCGTGGTGCGGGCCTGCGACGATCGCGGAGTCGCTGCGGCAGGTTTCAGGTGCGACGGACCTGACCCAGTCCCAGGCCGCCTATGACCTTGGCACCGACTACTACGGCGAAACCCCATGGTCCGGCGACGGCTACGAGCACAACGTCGGCACCCCGATGGGGTACCCGATGCCGGACGTGATGAACCACAACACCCCGGCCGGAGTCCACTACGTCGCCCACGCCGTCGGGTCCGTCACTTCGACCGAGATCGACAACTACAAGATCAACCTCGAGGCTGACGTCGGCCTCACCCACAGGCCCGTCATCGGCGACCAGTGGGTCACGTCAACCTCCGAATACTTCCTGGCAGGCGAACCGCACTCATATCACATGCACTGGTGGAACATCCGCGGCTACTCAGGATCCGGTGGCACCACCTACTATGAAGACAGTGCTTTCACCGCGTACGGCAATACCACGGCGACGGCCGTCGTCACGATGGTATCCGGGCGCGGCTACGTCTACTGATGGTGCTCAAGGTCGGATCCGCGCTTGCGTTGCGGCGAAGAAGCGATATGCACATCGGGCGCTTCAACAGAGGCAATGCCAGGCTTGGGATAGGCAGGCTGGCCTGCGTTTGTGCACTGGCTCTACCTGTCGCGGCGGCGTGCACGCCGGGTGGGAGTACGCCCGTTACTCAGGGCGGTCCATCAGGCGCCTCGGCACCAACGACGCAGTCGGCTTCAACACCGACCACGCGGCGATGGGGACCGGAGTCGTTGTTTCGCTTTTGCACACTGAACCGCATTCCTCCTCGCGTAGCCGAGATTATCGATTCAAATCGCGTGAAACCCCCCAGGGGAATGCTGCTCTTGTTCGCGCCACTCAGCGACGGACGGATTGCTCTATTAGCGAACAAGGGTGGTTCTGGAGCACTGAGCACCGGAGTGGATCTATGGAACCGAAAACGGCGCATACAGAGCCTATACACGTTCCATGGCAGGGAAACCGGGTCCAGTCCGCAGGAGATGACCAGCACTGGTCGCTGGCTCATTTTCAACGTTAGCTACAGTTTTTCAGACGCTACCAGATGGAATATGGTCCAGGTAGACCTCAACAGTCACACCTCGAAAATAATTGGGCGACCAGCACCTGGTATTCCCCGGCTGACCGGCTGCACGCCCAAACTCGTCAGGCGCCACGTGGCTCCCCCGGCGACAGCGCCGCCGCTGCGACCCTTCGGCACGGGAACGTGAGCGCGGCGGAGCCGCTAGATCCTTGGTTTCGACAAGCTCAACTGGCGGACCTGCCTCAACCGGCGGAGCGAGTCCGCGCGGCAGGCGTCCCGAAGCCGGCGGCCACGGTCATGGCAGACTGGCCCGATGTCGGGGATCCGAGGATTGTCAGGTTGGCTGGGCGTGGTGCTGGACGCGTCGGACCCGGTGCTGCTGGCGCACTTCTACCGCGACCTGCTCGGCTGGCCGATTGCGACCGAGGAGCCGGGCTGGGCCACGATGGGGATGCCGGGCCACCCGGCCAACCTCGCGTTCCAGCGGGAGGAGCACTACGTCCGCCCGACCTGGCCCGCCGACCCGGCCCAGCAGCAGATGATGCTGCACCTCGACATCGGCGTCCGGGAGCTGGACCCGGCCGTGCGCGACGCGCTCGCCCTCGGCGCCACCCTCGCCGACTACCAGCCGCAGGACGACGTGCGGGTGATGCTGGACCCCGCCGGCCACCCGTTCTGCCTGTACGTCGACTCCGACTGAGCGCGGCCATGCGTCCTCGCGCTCAGCGGGCGCTGTAGTTGGGCGCCTCCACCGTCATCTCGATGTCGTGCGGGTGGCTCTCCTTGAGCCCCGCGGCAGTGATCCGCACGAAGCGGCCCCGCTCCTGCAGGTCAGCGACCGTCCGGGCCCCGACGTAGAACATCGACTGCCGCAGGCCACCCACGAGCTGGTGCGCGACCGCCGACAGCGGACCGCGGAAGGGCACCTGACCCTCGACGCCCTCGGGTACCAGCTTGTCGTCGGTCGCCACCTCCGCCTGGAAGTAGCGGTCCTTGGAGTACGACCGCCGCGCCCGGGACGCCATCGCACCCAGCGAGCCCATGCCGCGGTAGGACTTGTACTGCTTGCCGTTGACGAAGACCAGCTCCCCCGGGCTCTCCTCGCAGCCCGCCAGCAACGAACCCAGCATGACCGAGTTGGCTCCGGCAACCAGCGCCTTGGCGATGTCGCCGGAGTACTGCAGGCCGCCGTCGCCGATCACCGGTACGCCGGCCGGCCGGCAGGCCAGGGCCGCCTCGTGGATCGCGGTGACCTGCGGGACCCCGACGCCGGCCACGATGCGCGTCGTACAGATGGAGCCCGGGCCGACCCCGACCTTGACCGCGTCGGCCCCCGCCTCGACGAAGGCTTGGGCGCCCGACCGGGTCGCCACGTTGCCACCGACCACCTGGACGGCCCGCAACGCCGGGTCGGCCTTGAGCCGCCGTACCAGGTCGAGCAGGACCCGGACGTGCCCGTGCGCGGTGTCGCAGACCAGGACGTCCACCCCGGCCTCCACCAGCGCCCCGGCCCGCTCCCAGGCGTCGCCGAAGTAGCCGATGGCGGCGCCGACCCGCAGCCTGCCCCCGGCATCCTTGGTGGCGTCTGGGTACTGCTCGGACTTGGCGAAGTCCTTGACCGTGATCAGCCCGGTCAGCCGGCCTGCCCCGTCCACCAGCGGCAGCTTCTCCACCTTGTGCTTGGCCAGCAGGGCGGCCGCCTCGTCCGCGGCGATGCCCCTGGGCGCCGTCACCAACGGCATGGGCGTCATGACCTCGCGCACCCGCCGATCCGGCCACGACGGCTGCGGCAGGAACCGCACGTCGCGATTGGTGATGATGCCGACCAGGACGTCGTCGCGGTCGACCACCGGCAGGCCGGAGACTCGGTACCGGCCACAGAGGTCGTCGAGATCGCTCAGCGTGGCGTCCGGCCCGATCGTCACCGGATGGGTGATCATGCCGGACTCGGAGCGCTTCACCAGGTCCACCTGACCGGCCTGCTCGGCGACCGGCAGGTTGCGCTGGAGCACACCCAGGCCGCCCTGCCGAGCCATCGCAATCGCCATCCGGTACTCGGTCACGGTGTCCATCGCGCTCGACACCAGCGGGACGCGGATCTCGATGTCACGGGTCAGCCGCGTCGTGGTGTCGATCTCCGTTGGCGACAGGTCGGTCTCGCCCGGCTGCAGCAGGACGTCGTCGAAGGTCAGGCCGAGGGGCAGGTCCGAGGGGGCGGCAGGCGGCAGATCCATGGCGTCATCGTACGGCGAGCGAGCCGCCGGACCCGCGTACGAGCAGGGCGCGCAAAGTCTGGTGGCGGAGCGGCGGAACCAGGCAGGGGTCAGGTGCCGGGAGCATCGGCGGCGAGGTACTCCCGGACCTTGGTGAGCGCTCGGTGCTGGGCCACCCGGACGGCTCCCGGGGTCATCCCCAGCGCCGCCCCGGTCTCCTCGGTGGACAGGCCGGCCGCGACCCGCAGCAAGATGACCTCCCGGAGCCGCTGCGGGAGCCGCCGCAGCAGGGTGTGCGCGGACTCCGCCTCGCTCCGCAGCACCGCGTGCTCCTCCGGGGTGGGCGTCTCATCGACTCCTTCCGGCGGTACCGCCACCAGCGTAGGCCGCCGGCCCTGGACCCGGCAGGCGTCGGAGACCTTCCGGGAGGCGATGCCGTGCACGAACGCCTCGAACGGCCGGCCGCGGTACTGATACCGCGGGAGCGCCCCCAGGACGGCAAGGCAGATCTCCTGGGCCACGTCGTCGGCGAGGTGCAGCCCGCCCGGGTAGGCCATCAGCCGGGCCCGGGAGTAGCGATGCGCAAGCACCCGGACGCTCAGCAGCAGTGCCTCGACGTCCTCCTCGCCGCCGGCCTGGGCGGCTTCGGCGAGCTCGGTCAGCCGGGACCTGCCCGCGCGCAACGACGTGTGCTCGGCTCCCCCCCGGGTTGTCACGCGGCTAGCCTGACACACACCGTCCACCGCGACACAGCCGGCTCCCTGTTGCGACGGATTCCGTCGCCACGGGGAGCCAGATCTGCGATTATGGCGGCTGGCTATCCCGCCGGGTCAGTGGCTGTGGCTATGACCGTGCCCGGCCGCGGTGACGTTGTCGGGCTCCGCCGGCTTCTCGACCACCAGGGTCTCGGTGGTGAGCAGCATGGCGGCGATGGAGGCGGCGTTCTGCAGCGCCGAGCGGGTCACCTTGACCGGGTCGAGCACTCCCTGAGCCATCAGGTCGCCGTACTCCCCGGTGGCGGCGTTGAAACCGCCGGTGCCCTTCTCCCGGACCTTCGAGACCACCACATAGCCTTCGTAGCCGCCGTTCTCGGCGATCCAGCGCAGCGGCTCGTCCACCGCCTTCGCCACGATCGAAACTCCGGTGGCCTCGTCCCCCGACAGCCCAAGGCCGCCAGCAAGCGCCGAGGCGGCATGGACCAGCGCGGAGCCGCCGCCGGCGACGATGCCCTCCTCGATCGCCGCCCGCGTCGCGGAGACCGCATCCTCGATCCGGTGCTTCTTCTCCTTGAGCTCCACCTCGGTGGCAGCCCCCACCTTCACGACGCAGACGCCCCCGGCCAGCTTTGCCAGCCGCTCCTGCAGCTTCTCGCGGTCCCAGTCGGAGTCGGTCTTCTCGATCTCCGCCTTGATCTGGGCGATCCGTGCGGCGACGTCGTCCGCGCTGCCGCCGCCGTCGACGATCGTCGTGTCGTCCTTGGTGACGACGATGCGCCGGGCCCTGCCCAGCACGTCGAGACCCACCTGGTCGAGCTTGAGGCCGACGTCGGGGGAGACGACCTGGCCGCCGGTCAGCGTCGCGATATCCGCCAGCATGGCCTTCCGGCGGTCGCCGAACGCGGGTGCCTTGACCGCCAGCGACTGGAACGTGCCCCGGATCTTGTTGACGACCAGGGTTGAGAGAGCCTCGCCGTCGACGTCCTCGGCGACCACGAACAGGCCCTTGCCGGACTTGATCACCTTCTCCAGCAGCGGCAGCAGGTCGCCGATCGCCGAGATCTTGCCCTGGTTGATGAGGATGTAGGGGTCGTCGAGCACCGCCTCCATGCGCTCGGGGTCGCTGACGAAGTACGGCGAGATGTAGCCCTTGTCGAACTGCATCCCCTCGGTGAACTCGAGCTCGGTCCCCAGCGTGTTGGACTCCTCGACGGTGATCACCCCGTCCTTGCCGACCTTGTCGAAGGCCTGGGCGATCAGGTCGCCGATGTGCTCGTCGCGCGCGGAGATCGTCGCCACGTTGGCCATGTCCTTGGTGTCGTCGACGTCGCGGGCCGACTTGGCAAGCTCCGCGGTGACCGCCTCCACGGCGGCGTCGATGCCGCGCTTCAGCGCCATCGGGTTGGCGCCGGCCGCGACGGCGCGCAGCCCCTGATGGACGAGCGCCTGGGCGATGACCGTCGCCGTCGTCGTACCGTCGCCGGCGATGTCGTTGGTCTTGGTCGCAACCTCCTTCGCCAGCTGCGCACCGAGGTTCTCGAACGGCTGGTCGAGCTCGACCTCGCGGGCCACCGTCACACCATCGTTGGTTATCGTCGGAGGGCCCCACTTCTTGTCGAGGACGACGTAGCGGCCTTTCGGCCCGAGCGTCACCTTGACCGTGTTGGCGAGCGCGTCGACGCCCCGCTCGAGAGCACGGCGGGCGTTCTCGTCGAACTCGAGGATCTTCGGCATTGGTATCCCTTCTCAGAAAAGCTGCGGTGTTGGGCTCGAGCTGACCTGTCGCCGCCGGCACTATCCGGATGGCGGAGCGTCGCCGTACCCGGCGGGGCCGACCTGCGCCCGTGCCGACGTCGGACCGCCGGCGGCTAGCCCGGTGGCGGCTGCGTCGCCTGGGGGAA
>DASSHZ010000049.1:0-3798 GCA_035692425.1 Nocardioidaceae bacterium | reverse complement strand
GGCGGAGGATGCGGGATTCGAACCCGCGAGGGCGTTAACCCAACACGCTTTCCAAGCGTGCGCACTAGGCCACTATGCGAATCCTCCGCCGCAGAGGGTAGCCGAGCCGTCCACCCGGTCGGAAGTCGGCGGCTCGGACGGCGGCAGCAGTCACGTAGACTCGGCGCAGCCCCTCGTGCGGCGGCACCTAGCCCAACTCCCCCAGGGCCGGAAGGCAGCAAGGGTAAGCAAGCTCTGTCGGGTGCGCGAGGGGTCTTTTCTGCTCGGGCAGCGGGTGGTAGACCGGCTGGGTGGTCGGCCAACCGCTGCTGGAGGAGCTTCAGCGCCGCAGCTTCGCCAACGCGAGCGCGGCGACCCGGCTCGCGTTCCCGGACGGCACCCGGATGAGCAACCAGAAGTTGTGCGATTTCCTGGATGGGCACCGGTTCGCTGTCGTCTCGACGACGCGAGGCGACGGGCGACCACATGCCGTCCCCGCGTCGTACATCCGGCGGGATGCGACCCTCTGGCTTCCGACGGTCAAGGGCTCGGTTCGCGAGCGCAACGTACGGCGGGTGCCCTGGCTGGTGCTGGTGGTTGCGGAGGGCGATCGTGACACCCACCGGATGGTGATGGTCGAGGGGCCGGCCGGAGTCGTTCCGGCCGATGCGGTGCCGCCGGACGTTGCCGCGGGCATGGCGGAGGAGCCGTGGGTGTCGCGGTGGCTGCGGCTGACCGCCGAGCGGCTCCTCAGCTACGACGGGCCAGCTGACTGAGCACGCGGGCGGGCTCGGGCCAAGATCCGACAGTGGGGCTGCTGGAACAACGTGAGCGTCGGATCTTGCGGGCCGGGCCAGTGGGCTCCCTGCGGTACGGCGTCTGCGGGCGGCTGGAGTCTGCGGGCGGCGCTGGAGTCTGCGGGCGGCGCTGACGTCTGCGGGCGGCGCTGACGGCTGTGGGCGGCGCTAAGGTCGTGCCGTGAATGCCCCGCTCGCGCTCTACCGGCGCTATCGCCCGGACACGTTCGGCGACGTGATCGGCCAGGAGCAGGTCACCGAGCCGCTGAGCAACGCGCTCGACAACAACCGGGCCCATCACGCCTACCTGTTCTCGGGGCCGCGCGGGTGCGGCAAGACGACCTGCGCGCGCATCCTGGCGCGCGCGCTGAACTGCGCAGAGGGGCCCACCTCCACTCCGTGCGGCGAGTGCGACTCCTGCCGCGAGCTCGCCACCGGAGGGCCGGGCTCGATCGACGTGATCGAGATCGACGCCGCCAGCCATGGAGGGGTCGACGACGCTCGCGACCTTCGGGAGCGGGCCGTGTTCTCACCGGTCAAGTCTCGCTACAAGGTCTACATCGTGGACGAGGCACACATGGTCTCGTCGCACGGTTTCAACGCCCTGCTGAAGCTTGTGGAGGAGCCACCCGAGCACGTCCGGTTCGTGTTCGCCACCACCGAGCCGGAGAAGGTGCTGGCCACGATCAAGTCGCGGACCCATCACTACCCGTTCCGGCTGGTGCCGCCCAAGCTGCTCGGCGACTACGTGCTGACCCTCTGCGAGCGCGAGGGCGTCGCAATCGAGCCGGTCGCCGTGCCGCTGGTCGTGCGGGCCGGCGCGGGCTCGGTCCGCGACACGCTCTCGGTGCTCGACCAGCTGATCGGGGGGGCGGGGCCGGCGGGGGTCACGTACGCCGTGGCCACGGCCCTGCTCGGCTACACCCCGGACAGCCTGCTCGACGAGACGGTGGAGGGGCTAGCGGCCGACGACGGCGCCACCGTATTCCGCGTCGTCGACAAGGTGATCGACAGCGGGCAGGACCCTCGTCGCTTCGCCGAGGACCTGCTGCGCCGGCTGCGCGACCTGGTCGTGGTCGCTGCGGTCCCCGACGCCGCTAGTCGCGGTCTGCTCGAGGTCGCCGACGACCAGGCCGCGCGGCTCGCTGCTCAGGCCGGTTCGTTCGGACGGGCGGACCTCACCAGGGCGGCCGACATCGTCAGCCAGGCACTCGTTGATATGCGGGGGGCGACGGCACCGCGCCTGATGCTGGAGATCATGCTGTCGCGGATCCTGCTGCCGGCCCTCGACTCCACGGCGGAGGGTGTTGGCGCCAGGATCGACCGTCTGGAGCGGCGGCTCTCGGTGGCGACGGCGGCCCCGGCGCCGCCCGCGTCCCAGGCTCCGGCGCCGCCCGCCTCCCAGGCTCCGGCGCCGCCCCCAGGTCCAGTCGACCCGGGCGATCGCCCCGGGGCTCCGACGGGCGACAACGCGGCACCGGGAGCGGAGTCGGCGGGGCCTCCGGGGCCGGTCGACGAAAGCGGGCTGTCCCTGGTCGACGTACGCCGGCTCTGGCCAGGGGTGCTCGACCGAGTCAGGTCGACGAGGCGATTCGCGTGGGTGCAGCTCAGCGGCAACGCGCAGGTCAAGGACGTTCGGGACGGCGTGCTGACGCTGGCGTTCAGCAACGCCGGCGCGTGCAAGAACTTCCGCAGCAGCGGCAACGACGAGCTGCTCCGGCAGGCGCTGATCAGCGAGCTCGGGGTCGACTGGCGGGTGGAGGCGATCATCGACGGGCCGGGAACGGCCACCTCCGCTCCAGCCTCCGGCCACGGCGCGGGTGCCGCTCCGAGCGCAGGTGACGATGGCACCTCGGGCTCCACTGGTACGGCGACGCCCGCCGGGCCTACCGACGAGCCGGCCGCTGCGGAGGGGGACGCGGGCGACCGGGCGCCCCCGTCACCCGGCGCGGCCATCCCCTCGCCGGCACGGACCGGGAGGTCCTCCGGCAAGTCCGCGCCCGGTAAGGCCGGCCCGGGTAAGACGGGCCAGGCTAAGGACGGCGCGAAGGGCGGCCGGTCAGCCGCCTCCGCGCCGCCGGCCGAGTCGGCGGAGGTCCGCGACGACGATCCGGTCGTGGACGACCCCGAGGTCGACTCCCAGGAGCTGCTGGCCCGTGAGCTCGGTGCGGAGGTCATCTCCGACGTCCGGGACGACCGCCAAGGCTAAGCCTGAGCCGGGCTTCCACCGGCGCGAGGCCAGTAGGCTGTGGCCCTGACCGCAGCCGCGCGGTTGGGTCCAGACGGAGGAGAGCGCCCATGATTCCCGAGGGGACCCCGGACCTTGAAGGGCTCTTGCAGCAGGCGGGCGCGCTGCAAGCTCAGCTCACCAGCGCCCAGCGAGACCTTGAGAACGCCCGGGTGGACGGCACCTCCGGCGGCGGGCTCGTGGTCGCGACCGTGTCAGGTGCCGGCGAGCTCGTGGGGCTGACGATCGATCCCGATGCCTGCGACCCCGACGACCCCGAGACGCTCGCCGACCTCATCGTGGCCGCCGTACGGGACGCCTCGACGCGCGCGCACGCCATGGCGAACTCGCAGCTGGGCCAGATCGCCGGCCCGCTCGCGTCGATGCTGCCCGGCTTTCCCGGTGGGCAAGACGCCGCGGAGTCCGGCGACCGGGGGCCCGAGTGAGCGGCGCCGCGCCTCGTCGGGCAGGAGGGTAGGGCCAGTTGTACGAGGGGGTGGTCCAGGACCTCATCGACGAGCTCGGCAGGCTGCCCGGAATCGGGCCCAAGAGCGCCCAGCGCATCGCCTTCTACCTGCTCGCTGCCGACCCCGTCGACGTACGTCGGCTGGCCGGAGTGCTCGCCGAGGTCAAGGAGAAGGTGCGCTTCTGCGCGACTTGCGGGAACGTCGCCGAGGAGGACCAGTGCCGGATCTGCCGTGACCCCAGGCGCGACCCGGCGGCACTTTGCGTGGTCGAGGAGCCGAAGGACGTCGTGGCGGTATAGATGATCGGTTTTTTACTTGTCTGATATCA
>DASSHZ010000048.1:0-21048 GCA_035692425.1 Nocardioidaceae bacterium | reverse complement strand
GCTTCCTCCACGCGACGGTTCGGCTACTTGTCGACGACCGCGAGCACGTCGCGGGCCGAGAGAATCAGGTACTCCTCGCCGGAGTACTTCACCTCGGTGCCGCCGTACTTGCTGTAGACAACCGTGTCGCCGACCTTGATGTCGAGCGGCACCCGGTTGCCGTTGTCGTCGACGCGGCCCGGACCCACGGCCAGCACCTTGCCCTCCTGGGGCTTCTCCTTGGCGGTGTCCGGGATGACCAGCCCGGAGGCCGTGGTCTCCTCGGCCTCGAGGGTCTGGACGAGAATGCGGTCTTCGAGCGGCTTGATCTTGACTGACACTTGCGGACCTCACCTTTCACGCATTGGGGTAAGAGAGGCGTTCACGAACGCGAGCCGGGCACGCCGTCGCGGAGTCGTGTCCGTTCACGTTGGCACCCTCGGGCCGAGAGTGCTAGCACGAACCTAGCACTCGGCACCCCCGAGTGCCAAGGCCTGGTCCGCCACTCGCCCGGCCCAGCCAAGGCGCAGGTCCAGCCTCGGCCCCGGCTCGGGCCAAGTCAGGCCAGGACCGAGGTGACGGGCTGCGCGGAGTCGGCGGGGAAGTCGTACGCCGAGGCGGGCCGGCCTCGTCGTACCGCCTCGGCGCCGAGGGCGGCGACCATCGCACCATTGTCGGTGCACAGCCGCGGCCGTGGCACCCGAACGGCGATCCCGTACCGACCCGCGCGCTCCTCGGCCAGCGAGCGAAGGCGTGAGTTGGCGGCTACGCCACCGCCGATGACCAGGTGTTCGACGCCGTGCTCGCGGCAGGCGTCGACGCTTTTGCGTACCAGGACGTCGCAGACCGCCTCCTGGAAGGACGCCGCCACGTCGGCCACCGGGAGCGGCTCGCCGGATGCCGCTCGGGCCTCCACCCAGCGGGCCACGGCGGTCTTGAGCCCGCTGAACGAGAAGTCGAAGCGGTGCCGCTGCAGGTCGCGGCCGCCAGTCAGCCCACGCGGGAAGTCGATCGTCACGGTGCCGGACCGCGCCTCCCGGTCGATGTACGGCCCGCCGGGGAACGGCAGTCCCAGCAGCCTGGCAACCTTGTCGAACGCCTCGCCGGCCGCGTCGTCGATAGTCGCACCGAGCGGCTCGACCTCGGCGGTGACGTCCGCGACCAGCAGCAGGCTGGAGTGCCCCCCGCTCACCAGCAGCGATACGCAGGGCTCCGGGAGTGGGCCGTGCTCGAGCTGGTCGACCGCGACGTGCGCGGACAGGTGGTTCACGCCGTACAACGGCTTGCCCAGCGACAGCGCGAGTGCCTTGGCGGCCGCCACGCCGACGAGGAGGGCGCCGACCAGCCCCGGGCCGCTGGTGACCGCGATGGCGTCCACGTCGGACAGGGCGATCCCGGCGTCCGTGCAGGCGCGCCGCAGGGTGGGCACCATCGCCTCCAGGTGGGCCCGGCTCGCCACCTCGGGCACCACACCGCCGAAGCGGGCGTGCTCGTCGACGCTGGATGCCACCGCGTCGGTCAGCAGCTCATGGCCGCGGACCAGCCCGACGCCGGTCTCGTCGCACGAGGTCTCGATGCCAAGCACGAGCGGGAGGTCGGCCACCGGCCCATTGTCCCAAGCCGGCGTCCGAGCGGCCGCAACGGTACGGCGACCCTTGAGCTCAGCGCACCGGGTCCAGCAGCCGCTGCATCACGACGGCGTCGACGTCGCCGGAGTAGTAGCGGGGCCGGCGGGCGATCTCCGTGAAACCGTGCCGCGCGTATAGCGAGAGCGCCGCTGCGTTGTCGGCCGCGACCTCGAGCAGCAGCCGCCGGCTGCCGGCGGCGCGGGCCTGCTCGATCGCCGACGCCAGCAGCGCAGTCGCCAGGCCGCGGCGCTGGTGGCTGCGCGAGACGCCGATCCGGGCGACGTCTGCGTTGTCTCCGGACTCCAGCAGCACCGCATAGCCGACGACGGACCGACCGTCGACGGCCACCAGCGCGCGTCGCCACTGGGGGCCCCGCTGGCCGAGCTCCTCGGCGACGGCCGCCGGCGACCAGGCGTCGGCTCCGAACAGCTCGCTCTCCAGTGCGGCCACGGCGAGGCAGTCGGCCGGGATGGCAGCCCGCAGGAAGGTCACCGTGTCGATTGGGCCGCAGACGCAGGCGCGACGTCCGGTCTCCGCAGGTAAAGCGGGTCGGGCGCCAGCAGGATGGCGCGCTCGGCCGAGACCAGCGTGGCGAGGGTGGCCGCGCTCGGGTACTCCGGGGGTACGGCGATCGGGAACGCCTCGGGGTACAGCACCGGACCCAGCCCGGCCGTGGGCTCGGCGGTGGCGACGGACCCTGGGCGGTCGACGGCGGGATCGGAGACCGCCTCGGTCCAGGAGCGGTACCGGCGCCAGTAGACCTCCTTGCGCCGGGCGTCGGTCGCCACCAGGAACGTCCCGTCGGCCGGCACGTCCGCCGCGAGGATGTCCAGCGAGCAGACCCCGACTACCTCGACCCCGAGCGTCTCGCCCAGGGTGCGGGCGGTCACCAGCCCAACGCGCAGCCCGGTGAAGGGGCCGGGCCCGACCCCCACCGCGATCCTGGAGACATCCGACGGCGCGGCCCCGGCCCGCGAGAGCACCGCCGCGATCCCCGGCGCCAGCTGCTCACCATGCCGGAGCGGGTCCACCACCGTGCGCTCGGCGACCACCCGGCGTCCGTCGTGCAGCGCAACCGTCACGGCGGCCGTCGAGGTGTCGAATGCAAGCAACATGGCAGCCCGAGCCTAGTGTCGTCTGGGTTCAGGCTTGCGGCTCAGCGTCGCGGGCGCGGTCGCCGGCGGTGAGGGCGGACGACAGCGACACGTCGCTCCAGCGGGGGCCCACGGCAAGCACGGAGACCTCGCGGGACTCCCCAGCGGGGCTGTCTCCTCGGGCGCGGCTGATCGTCACCTCCAGCCGGTCGGTGGCCAGCCCCTCCGCCACCCCGCCGCCCCACTCGACCACGGTCACCGCCTGGTCGGTGAACGCGTCAAGATCGAGGTCGTCGAGCTCCGCCCGGTCGCCGAGGCGGTAGGCGTCGGCGTGCACCAGGGCCGGGCCACCCACCAGAGAACGGTGGACCCGGGAGATCACGAACGTCGGCGACGCGATCGTCCCGTGCACCTCGAGTCGCTCCCCGATGCCCCGGACGAGCGTCGTCTTGCCGGCGCCCAGATCGCCGACCAGCAGCACGAGGTCGCCGGCGCGGAGCAGACCGCCCAGCCGTCTCCCGATCTCGACGGTGTCCTCAGCGGTAGGTGCGGTAAGCCGGACCGGTGCGGTCACGACGCCCTGCCGACGTACCGTCGCGGCACCCGCGCGCCGATGCGCGTGACGATCTCGTAGTCGATGGTCCCGGCGGCGGCCGCCCAGTCGGCAGCACTGGGTACGCCGGTAGCCGGATCGCCGAAGAGCACGACCTCGTCGCCGCGCGACGCCGGCAGGTCCCCGAGGTCGACGACGAACTGGTCCATGCAGACGCGGCCGGCGACGGTCAGCCGGCGGCCGCGGATCACCACCGGGCCGCCGCCCGAGGCATGCCGGGGTACGCCGTCGGCGTACCCCAGGGGCACCAGCCCGAGGGTCGTGGCAGCCGGGGTGACATAGGTATGGCCGTACGACACTCCGTGCCCGGCCGGCACCTCCTTCACCAGCGCCAGCCGGGACCGCAGCGTCATGGCCGGCCGCAGCGACACCGGGCTGGCACCGTTCTCCAGCGGCGACAGCCCGAAGGCGGCGATGCCGGGCCGGACCATCGTGCACCAGGTCTCGGGTGCAGCGAGCGCGCCGCCGGAGTTGGCGAGGTGAAGGTGCTCGGGTTCGAGCCCGGCCTCGGTGGCCACCGCGACGGCCGCTTTGAACGCATCCGCCTGGGCCGCAGTCGTCGGATGACCCGGCTCGTCCGAGCGGGCCAGGTGCGACCACACTCCGGTGACCCGCAGCAGGCCCGCGTTCTGGTGCACCTTGGCAGCGGCCACCAGCCGCGGCCAGTCCTCTGGGCTGGCGCCACCGCGGCCAAGCCCGCTGTCCACCTTGAGCTGCACCGCGACTGAGCCCCCGCGCCGCCCAGCGGCGGCGGCGATCTCCGCGAGCTGCTCGACCGAGTAGGCGCCGACCTCGACCCCGGCGTCCATTGCGTCCTCATACGGCTCACCCGGCACCGCCAGCCACGAGAGCAGGGGGCCGGTGTCGCCGGCCCGCCGCAGTTGCAGCGCCTCATCGAGGAACGCAACGCCGAGCCAGCTCGCGCCACCGGCCCGGGCGGCGCGGGCGGACTCGGCCAGCCCGTGGCCGTAGCCGTCGGCCTTGACGATGGCCATCAGGTCGCGGCCACCGACGTGCGCGCGGAGCGCAGCCACGTTGTGGCTGATTGCGTCGAGGTCGACTACCGCCTCGGCCCGGCGACCGACCGGCGGGGCAGGACCCGCTCGCTGCGCTTCGCCCACCGGGCCATTGTGCCAACCGCCAGGCCCTTCGGGCCGGTGCGTCGCCGCCACTGCCGGGGTAGGTTGACAAGATCACATCGACGGGAGGACCCGATGACTTTCCTCGACAAGCTCAAGGAGTCGGCGACCCAGTTGAAGGAGACGGCACAGCAGGCTGTCCACGACCACGGTGACCAGATCCGCAGCGGCCTCGACAAGGCCGGCGAGCAGGTCAACAAGGCCACCAAGGGGAAGTACGCCGACCGGATCGAGAAGGGCCTGGGCGCGGCGAAGTCCGGCGTCGGAAAGTTCGGCGCCCGCGCCGCGGAGCGGGACGGCGAGAGCCCGGCCAAGTCGGCGCTGCCTCCCGAGTCCACGCCCGACGTGACCACTCCACCCACCGGTGGCCCGGTGAGCACTCCCCCGCCAACCGACCTGCCGCCGACCGGACCTCAGCCGGACGAGGTTCCGCCGGCCGAGGGCCCGTCGTTGCCGTAGCGGTCCGGCCCTCCGCCTGCCGCAAGCGCGGCGCGGACGGCGGCGGGCAGCGCCCCCGACACCGCGCCGGCGCTGAGCGGCCCGCCGGCCGAGGCCAGCGTGGCCGCGGTGCCGTGCAGCCAGCAGCCGGCCGAGGCCGCGTCGTACGGGGACAACCCGGCGGCGAGCAGCGAGCCGATGACCCCGGAGAGCACGTCGCCGGCGCCAGCGGTGGCCAGCCAGTCGACCCCAGCGGTGTTTACCCGTACGCTCCCGTCGGGCGCCGCGACCACCGAATGCGAGCCCTTCAGCACGACCACCGCGTTCCAGCGGGCTGCCGCCGAGCAGGCGGACTCCAGCATCGCCTCCTCCACCGACGACCGATCGGTGCCCAGCATGCGAGCCAGCTCACCCGCGTGCGGGGTCAGGACGGTTGGTGCGGCGAGCCGCGCAGGCAACTGGCCGAGCCCGTCGGCGTCCACCACGGTCGGCAGCGTCTGGGCGAGCAGGCCGGGCACGACCTTCGCGGCCGTCCGGCCCAGCCCGGGACCGACCACCCGCGCCTGCACCCGGCCCTCCCCCACCACCACCTCCGGCCGCCGGGACCGCACCAGGTCGGCGCTCGCTCCGACGTAACGCACCATCCCGGCCAGCCCGGCCGCCACCGCGGCCTCGACCACCAGGAGGCCGGCGCCGGGGTACTCGGCGGAGCCGGCGCGGACCCCTAGCACGCCCCGCAGGTACTTGTGCGTGTCCGTG
Source organism: Nocardioidaceae bacterium (assembly GCA_035692425.1). GTDB lineage: Bacteria > Actinomycetota > Actinomycetes > Propionibacteriales > Nocardioidaceae > DASSHZ01. The sequence goes on along the minus strand of DASSHZ010000048.1, from coordinate 15,398 downwards.
GTCGGCCGCGGCAGCAGCGCGCCGACGTCGACTGCCTGCAGCACCTCGACGGCTGGGCCACCCAGGTACGGCGCGAGCCCGATGTCCACCAGGTGCACGGTACCTGCGGCCCCGGCCGCGGGCTGGACGAAGTGGCACACCTTGTGCGTGCCGAACGTGACCGTGACCGCGGCCGCCACGTGAGCACCCGCCAGCACCCCGGTGTCCACCCCGACCCCGCTCGGTACGTCGACGGCTAGAACCGGCGCCTCGAGTCCGGCCACGATCTCGGCCACCGACCCGGAGAGGCCCGGCCGGCCGCCGATCCCGACGATGCCGTCCACCACCAGGTCGTAGCGCGCCGGTCGGTCCACCGCCCGCCCCCCGGCCCGCCGCAGCGCCGCCATGCCGCCCTCATGCGCCGACCCGGCAACGGTCAGCACCTCGACCCGCGCGCCGCGCCGCGCGAGCCGCGAGCCTGCGTACAACGCGTCGCCGCCGTTGTCCCCCGCTCCCACCAGCAGGAGGACCCGGGAGCCGTACACCGTGCCGAGCCAGTCGGCGGCGGCCGCGGCCAGCCCGCTAGCAGCCCGCTGCATCAGCGTGCCGGGGGGTAGCGTGGCCATCAGAGCCTGTTCGGCCCGTCGCACCTCGGAGACCAGATGAGCGCGGCGCACGACTAACTCTCGAGTACGACGACGGCCGACGCGATGCCGGCGTCGTGCGAGAGGGACAGGTGGGCGGCCCGGACCCCCAGTACGGCGGCTCGGGCCGCCACCGATCCCGCCATGGACACCGTGGGCCGCCCGTCGGCGCTGTTGCGCACCTCGGCGTCCAGCCACCGCAGGCCGACCGGCGCGCCGAGCGCCTTGGCCAGCGCCTCCTTGGCAGCGAACCTGGCGGCGAGCGAGGCCGGTGGGCGCTGCCGCTCGGTCGCGGTGAACAGCCGCTCGGCGAGCCGCGGCGTGCGCAGCATGGCCCGGGTGAAGCGGGCGACGTCGACGACGTCGATCCCAACGCCGACGATCACGAGCGCGCCTACTCGACGGTGACGGACTTGGCCAGATTGCGGGGCCGGTCCACGTCGTGGCCCTTGATCGCAGCCAGCTCGCAGGCGAAGACCTGCAACGGCACGGTGGCCACCAGCGGCTGCAGCAGGGTCGGCACCACCGGCAGCTCCACCAGCGTGTCGGCGTACGACGCGGCCGCCTGGTCGCCCTGCTCCGCCAGGATGATTGTCCTGGCGCCGCGCGCGTGCACCTCGGCGATGTTGCTGATCATCTTGTCGTGCAGGTGGCCTAGCGCCCGCGGCGGGACGACCGCGAAGACCGGGACACCGGTCTCGACCAAGGCGATCGGGCCGTGCTTGAGCTCGCCGCCGGCGAAGCCCTCGGCGTGCATGTAGGCGAGCTCCTTGAGCTTCAGCGCGCCCTCGAGCGCCACCGGGTAGCCAACGTGGCGGCCGACGAAGAGGACGGTCGGCACATCCTTGAGCTCGCGCGCCAGCGCCCGGACCGACTCCACGGAGGCGAGCACCCGGCGGACGGCCTGCGCCGCGGCCGCCACCTCACGGACGCTCGCGGCCACCTCGTCGCCGTACTTGGTGCCACGGACCTGTGCGAGGTAGAGCGCCACCAGATGACAGGCAACCAGCTGCGTCAGGAACGCCTTGGTGGATGCCACCGCGACCTCGGGGCCGGCGTGGGTATAGAGGACGGCATCGGACTCGCGCGGAATCGTGGCGCCGTTGGTGTTGGAGATCGCCAGCACCTTCGCGCGCTGCTCGCGCGCGTGCCGCACCGCCATCAGCGTGTCCATGGTCTCGCCGCTCTGGCTGATGGCGACGACCAGGGTGTCCCGGCCGATCACCGGGTCGCGGTAGCGGAACTCGCTGGCCAGCTCCACCTCGCACGGGATCCGGGTCCAGTGCTCGATCGCGTACTTCGCGATGAGCCCCGAGTGGAAGGCGGTCCCGCAAGCCACGACCACGACCTTGTCGACCTCACGCAGCTCGTCGTCGGAGAGCCGCATCTCGTCGAGGTGCAGCCGGCCGTCACGAGACAGCCGTCCCAGCAGGGTGTCGGTGATCGCCTGGGGCTGCTCGGCGATCTCCTTGAGCATGAAGTAGTCGTAGCCGCCCTTCTCGGCGGTGGCGACGTCCCAGTCGACGTGGTAGCGCCGGGCGTCCACCGGCCGGCCCTCGAAGTCGACCACCGCAACGCCGTCGGTCGTGATCGTGACGACCTGGTCCTGCCCGACCTCTACGGCATCGCGGGTGTGGGCGATGAACGCGGACACGTCGGAGGCCAAGAAGCTCTCGCCGTGCCCGAGCCCGACCACCAGCGGAGAGTTGCGACGCGCGGCCACCACCCGGTCCGGGTCGGTGGCCGACACCGCGACGAGGGTGAAGGCGCCCTCCAGCCGGCGGCAGACGGCGAGCATCGCCTCGGTCAGGTCGCGTGCGTCGGCCAGCGCGCTCTCGAGCAGGTAGGCGACCACCTCCGTGTCGGTCTCGGAGCGAAGCTCCGAGCCGGACACCTCCAGCCCCGCACGGAGGGCGGCAAAGTTCTCGACTATGCCGTTGTGGACCACTGCGACCCGGCCCTCCGGCCCGAGGTGGGGGTGGGCGTTGACGTCGGTCGGCGCTCCGTGCGTGGCCCACCTGGTGTGACCGATCCCAGTGCCCGCCGGCGGCGGCGTCTCCAGGCTGAGCGCCTTCTCGAGGTTTGCCAGCTTGCCGGCCCGCTTCTCGGTGAACAGCCCGTGGCGGGTGACGAGCGCGACCCCGGCGGAGTCGTAGCCGCGGTACTCGAGCCGCCGCAGTCCGTCGAGGACCACCTCTAGGGCTGCCTGTCGGCCGACGTACCCGACAATCCCGCACATGCGCCACAGCCTACCCACGGGGGGCCCGGCGGCCGGGATGGCGAACAATGTCGCCATGTCGTCGGAGGAGCAGTCCCCGTTCGTCGAGCTGGACCGGGCGGACTGGTCGGAGCTGGCGAACTCCACCCCGCTGCCGTTGACGGCGGCCGAGGTGGAGCGGCTGCGCGGCCTCGGCGACGAGCTGGACCTCCGCGAGGTGAGCGACGTCTACCTGCCGGTGTCGCGACTGCTCAGCATGTACGTCCACCACGTGGGCGCGCTCTACCGCGCACGCGAGGACTTCCTGGGGCGGCCGCAGCCCCAGCGCACGCCGTTCGTCATCGGAGTCGCCGGCTCGGTGGCGGTCGGCAAGTCGACCACCGCCCGGCTGCTGCGCGAGCTGCTGGCCCGCTGGCCCGAGCACCCCAACGTCGCGCTGGTCACGACCGACGGCTTCCTCTATCCGAATGCCGAGCTGGAGCGGAGAGGGATCCTCTCGCGCAAGGGGTTCCCCGAGTCGTACGACCGCCGGGCCCTGCTCAGGTTCGTCATCGACATCAAGTCCGGGCGAGAGGAGGTCAGCGCGCCCGTCTACAGCCACCTGCGCTACGACGTGCTCCCCGACGAGCGCCTGGTGCTGCACCGACCCGACCTCGTGCTCATCGAGGGGCTGAACGTGCTGCAGCCGGCCCGGGTGACCGGCGACGGCCGGGCGCGCCTCGCCGTACACGACTTCTTCGACTTCACGGTGTACGTCGATGCCGCGACCCGGGACATCCGGCGCTGGTACGTCGAGCGCTTCCTCCGCCTCCGGGAGACCGCGTTCCGCGACCCGGCGTCGTACTTCGCCCGCTACGCCGAGCTGTCGGAGTCGGAGGCGGTGGCGCAGGCCGAGGGGATCTGGGACCAGACCAACGGGCCGAACCTGGACGAGAACATCAAGCCCACCCGGAGCCGGGCCACCCTGGTGCTGCGCAAGGACGCGGACCACTCGGTGCGCTACGTCCGCCTGCGCAAGCTCTGACGCCACTTGAGACGGCTCCGTGGCGTCAGGGGTCGCGCAGCCGGACCTGCCCGGGCTCGAGGTCGGCGATCGAGGGTACGCCGAGCAGCTGCTGGGCCCGGCGGAACTCAGCAGTGAGGATGTCCGCCGCTCGCTGCACGCCGCGCTCGCCGCCGGCCATCAGCCCGTACAGGTAGGCCCGGCCGACCAGCGCGGCCCGCGCCCCCAGGCCGACCGCGGCAAGGATGTCCGCACCGCGAAGGATGCCGGTGTCGACGTACACCTCGGCCCGCGTCCCGACTGCCGCCACCACCGCCGGCAGCACCTCTAGGGGCGTCAGCGCGCGGTCCAACTGGCGGCCACCGTGGTTGGAGACCACCACCGCGTCGGCCCCCAGCTCGACGCACCGGCGGGCGTCGGCCACCGACTGCACGCCCTTCACCACCAGGCTGCCCGACCACGTTTGCCGCAGCCACGCCAGGTCATCGAAGGTGACGGCTGGGTCGAACAGCGCATCGATCATGTCCGCGACGGTGCCGTCCGACGAGCGCAGCGAGGCGAACTCCAGCGGCGCCGTGGTCAGCAGGTTGAACCACCACGCCGGGTGGGTCGACATGCCGGCCAGCGTGCGCACCCGCAGCGTCGGCGGGATCGTCAGGCCGTTGCGCACGTCGCGCAGCCGACAGCCGGCCACCGCGGTGTCCACGGTGAGCATCAGCGTTGAGTAACCGGCCGCCGCGGCCCGCCGGACGAGCTCGGTGGACGCGTCCCGATCCCGCCATACGTAGAGCTGGAACCACAGGTCGGTGTCCGGGCTCGCTGCCCGCAGGTCCTCCACCGACGTTGTCCCCATCGTCGACAGGACATACGGGATGCCTACCCGGGCGGCCACCCGGGCGACGGCCGGCTCACCCTCGTGCTGCATCATCCGGGTGAAGCCGGTGGGCGCGAACACCAGCGGCAGCGCCGCCGGCCGGCCCAGGATCGTCGTACTCGTGTCCACCCCCGAGACGTCGCGCAGCACATGCGGATGGAACTCCACCCGCCGGTACGCCGCCCGGGCCCGCGCCAGGCTCACCTCGCCGTCCGCGGCGCCGTCGGTGTAGTCGAACACGGCCCGCGGGGTGCGCCGGCGGGCGATCCGCCGGAGGTCGGCGACGTCGGCGGCGGCGGAGAGCCGCCGCTCCGTCGCACTGAGCGACGGCGGCTGCATCCGCAGCAGCGGCTTGAGCTCTCCCCATCGGGGCAGCCGGCGTTTGACCACGCCTAGATCTTGTCACCGGCTGCCGCCCCCCCTCCGCAGGATCCGACATCGGGGTTGCCGGAGCCACCCGCAGGTCGGATCTTGCGAGCTAGAAAAGGGCTTTGGCGAGGCCGGATCGGCACCGTAGGCTCGCCCAATGGACATCCGCGAGGTCGACACCTTGGACATCCGCGAGGTCGACGTCTTCGACGAGGACCAGTTCCACCGCAGCTACGAGGTGATGCGCGCCGCGGACGTCTTCGAGCGACCCGAGGCGACGCCCTGGCAGGAGCAGGAGGTCAGGGTCGAGTTCCGCTCCCCGGACCAGGCCGAGCGCAAGGCGGTGTTCTCGGCGTACGACGGCGACGCCGCTGTCGGGACGGCCGTGCTCTTCTTCCCGTTGCTGGACAACACCGACATGACCTGGCTGGGCGTCTACGTCGACCCGGCTCAACGCCGCCGCGGCGTCGGCAGCGCGCTGCTGGAGCGCCTGGTCGAGGAGACCCGGCGGGCCGGGCGGAAGACCATGCTGGCCGAGGCAATGCTGCCGTTCGAGCGGCGCGAAGACCACCCGTACCGCCGGTTCGCCGAGCACCACGGCTTCGCGCTGGCCAGTGTCGAAATCCGGCGCCGCCTTCGTCTTCCCGTCGACGACGCCCTGATCCAAGGCTGGCTCGACGAGGCGGCGCCGTACCACGCCGACTACCGGATCGAGACCTTCGCCGACCCGGTCCCCGACGAACTGCTGCCCTCGGTCTGTCACGTGTCGAACCAGCTCGCCGTCGACGCGCCCAGTGGCGACATCGAGTTCGAAGAGGAGGCGTTGACACCGGAGGTCTGGCGGGAGCAGGACCGGACCCTGCAGGCGATGGGACGCGTCCGCCTGATCACGGTGGCACTAGACGGCTCCGGGCAGGCGGTGGCCCTCTCGACGCTGTCCGTGCCCGAGCTCGACCGGCCCAACGCGTACCAGTGGGCCACCCTGGTGCTGCGGGGGCACCGCGGCCACCGGCTGGGGCTCGCCGTCAAGGCCACGAACCTCCGCGAGCTGCAGAAGCGGTTTCCGGGCTATGAGCGCATCTGGACCACCAACAACGAGACGAACGCTCACATGGTCTCGATCAACGAGCGGCTGGGCTTCGAGCGCGTCGAGCTGTCAGCCCACTTCCAGCGCAAGCTCTAGGGCACCCAGCCTCCTGCGTCACCTGGCGCCAACCGGGGCCCACGCGCCCCGTCACCAGTGCCTTGTCCGCCCCAGGTGGCATTGTGGCGCTTGTGGGGCAAAATTCAGACGCGAAACCCCCATGCGACGGACAACGCCACCCCCGGGGGACAAGGCACGGATGGGGGCGCTAGGAGGTCAGGGCGGCGCGTACGGCGGTCGCGAGCTCGTCCGCGATGCGCTGGGCCTGGTGCTCGGTGACTGCCTCGACCATCACCCGGACGACCGGCTCGGTGCCGGACGGTCGGACCAGCACGCGGCCGGACTCACCGAGCTCGGCCTCCGCGCGGGCTAGCGCCTCGACGAACCCGGGATCGGCAGCCGCGTCGGCGACGCCCGACTGTCCTGGCTCCCTGGCCGGGTCGCCGGTGACGTTCACCAGCACCTGGGGGAGCCGGGTCATCACCGCGGCGAGCTCGGCGAGCGGCCGACCTGTCGTTGCCAGCCTGGCGGCGACCCGGAGAGCGGCCAGCACCCCGTCCCCGGTCGTCGCATGGTTGCCCACGATGATGTGCCCGGACTGCTCCCCGCCCAGGGTGAAGGCTCCCTTCTGCATCGCCTCCAGCACGTAGCGGTCGCCGACGCTCGTCTGCAGGACCCTGATCCCCTCGGCCTGCATCGCGCGCACGAAGCCCAGGTTGCTCATCACCGTCGTGACGACCGTGTCGGCGGACAGCTCGCCGCGCTCGCGCATGGCGAGCGCGAGGATCGCCAGCAGCTGGTCCCCGTCGACGAGCCGACCACTAGCATCGCTGGCCAGGCAGCGGTCGGCGTCGCCGTCGAACGCGAAACCCGCATCGGCGTACTCCGCGACGACCGACGCGCGCAGGGGATCTACGTGGGTAGAACCGCAGGCCTCGTTGATGTTGAGTCCGTCTGGCGAGCTGTGGATCGCCACCACGTCGGCGCCCAGCGCCCGGAACACCCGCGGCGCCGCCACCGAGGCGGCCCCTTCAGCGCAGTCGAGCACCAGCCGCAGCCCGGCGAGCGGCTCGGGGACCGCGCGACGCAAGAAGTCCACGTAGCGGTCCAGCGCATCGGCGTCCCTGCTCACCCGGCCAACCGCCGCGCCCACCGGTCGCTGCCAGTCGGCGCCCAGCCGCGCCTCGATGGCGCCCTCCAGGCCGTCGTCAAGCTTGCCGCCGTCCGCGGCGAAGAACTTGATCCCGTTGTCGGGCATCGGGTTGTGCGACGCGGAGATCACCACCCCGAAGTCGGCCTCGGACGCGACGGTCAGATAGGCGACCGCCGGGGTCGGGAGCACCCCGAGCAGGTGTACGTCGACCCCGGCCGAGGCGAGGCCGGAGACGACAGCCGCCTCGAGGAACTCCCCCGACGCCCGCGGGTCGCGACCCACGACCGCCTTGAGCCGGCGTCCGTTGGCGTGCGCGCTCTCGCCCAGCACGTGCGCCGCGGCGACGGCCAGGTCGAGGGCAAGCTCGGCGGTCAGCGACTCGTTCGCGACACCGCGCACCCCGTCGGTGCCGAAGAGCCTGCTCACCGCAGTTGAGCCTCGATCCCCGGCGTGCCGATCCTCACCGCTTCGAGTACTGCGGGGCCTTCCGGGCCTTCTTCAGGCCCGCCTTCTTGCGCTCCTTGACCCGCGCGTCGCGGGTAAGCATGCCAGCCCGCTTGAGGCTGCCGCGGTTGGACTCGGTGTCGGACTCGTTGAGGGCCCGCGCGACGCCGAGACGAAGGGCGCCAGCCTGCCCACTGGTGCCTCCGCCATGGATGCGCGCCACCACGTCGTACCGACCGGCCAGGCTCGTCCGGACGAACGGCTCGTTGACCAGCTGCTGGTGGAGCTTGTTGGGGAAGTAGTCCTCCAAGGTGCGACCGTTGACCGTCCACTGGCCCGTGCCGGGCACGATCCGGACGCGGGCGATCGACTCCTTGCGCCGGCCGGTGGCGGCCGCCGGACCGACGGTTACCTGACGTGGTGCCTCCTCGCCGCCAGGTGCGGTCTCGGTCGTGTACTCGGTGGGTACGTCGTCGGCCGTCGTCTCGGTCACTGCTTGTCCTCACTTCCAACTGCTGCGGGCCTGCCAGCGGGGGCCAAGACGGGGCTCTGCGACACCTGGCTGATCGCGAATGGCTTCGGCTGCTGCGCCTGGTGCGGGTGGTCGGGACCGCCGTACACCTTGAGCTTGCGCATCAGCCGCCGACCGAGCCGGTTCTTGGGCAGCATGCCCCAGACTGCCTTCTCCACCACCTGCCGCGAGTCCCGGTCCATCAGCTCGCCGTAGGTCCGGGCGCGCAGTCCGCCCGGGTAACCCGAGTGGCGGTAGGACAGCTTGGTGTCCCGCTTGTTGCCCGTCAGCGCCACCTTGTCGGCGTTGACCACGATGACGAAGTCCCCGGTGTCGAGATGCGGCGCGAAGATCGGCTTGTGCTTGCCGCGAAGCAAGGTCGTGGCCGCGACCGCGACGCGACCCAGCACCACGTCGCTGGCGTCGATGACGTACCAGTCACGCGTGACGTCGCCGGGCTTGGGGCTGTACGTGCGCACGGTGGTCGGCCTTCGTCTAGTCGGTGGCATCTCGGCGTGCCGCGCACTCCACTCGCAAGACCTGGGCCAGCGAATCCAACGCCCAGCGGCGAGCGGCACGGCACAACGACCGCCTAGGATACCGGTGCGGCGGGCGCACGGTCAAAACAACGCAAGGCCCGACCAGGCGCCGGTCCAGCGCCGTCGAGCCCTCGACGGCTACCCAATTTCCCAGCCCTTCGGCGGGGGCATAGGTTGGAAGCACCAGACAACGAGATCATGGCGCCGCGAGACGGGCCCGCACCTACCGAGGGGGCCTCGCGCGGCGCGTGTGGACTGCCGGGTCGCCCCGCCATCCGGGTACGGCCGGCGGGCCAGTAGATGCGAGGAGAGCCGCCGTGTCACACGACATCACCTCCGGCGGCGGCACCGCCGGAGCGTCTTTGACGGTACGCGACAACCGCACCGGCCGCGAGTACGAGGTCCCGATCGAGGGTGGCGCCATCCGTGGGACTGACCTCGGCAAGATCCGCCTCAAGGACGACTCCCCCGGGCTGGCCGTCTACGACCCCGGGTTCGTCAACACGGCCTCGTGCAAGTCGGCGGTCACGTTCATCGACGGCGGCAAGGGCATCTTGGAGTACCGGGGCTACCCGATCGAGCAGCTGGCCGAGAACTCGACGTACCTGGAGGTCGCCTACCTGCTCATCCACGGTGAGCTGCCCAGCCGGGAGCAGTACGAGTCGTGGGAGCACCAGATCACCTACCACACGTTCGTGCACGAGAACGTCAAGAGCTTCATGGAGGGGTTCCGGTACGACGCGCACCCGATGGGGATGCTCCTGGCCTCGGTGGGCGCGCTGTCGACCTTCTACCCCGAGTCGCGCAACATCCACGACAAGAACGCCAGGATGATGCAGGCCGTCCGGCTCATCGCCAAGATGCCGACACTGGGCGCCTGGGCCTTCCGGCACGCGCAGGGCAAGCCCTACGTCTACCCCGACAACGACCTCGGCTACTGCGCCAACTTCCTCGCGATGCTGTTCAAGATGAGCGAGCAGAAGTTCGTCCCCGACGAGCGGATCAGCAAGGCGCTCGAGGTGCTCTTCATCCTGCACGCCGACCACGAGCAGAACTGCTCGACCAATGCGGTCCGGTCGGTCGGCTCGTCGCAGGTGGACCCGTACTCCGCGGTCGCGGCCGGCATCGGCGCGCTGTTCGGGCCGCTGCACGGTGGGGCGAACGAGGCCGTGCTCAAGATGCTCCGCCGGATCGGCTCGGTCGACAAGGTGCCGGACTTCATCGATGGGGTGAAGCACGGCAAGGAGCGGCTGATGGGCTTCGGCCACCGGGTCTACAAGAACTACGACCCGCGGGCCAAGATCATCAAGCGGGCCTGCGACGACGTCTTCGAGGTAACCGGCGTCAACCCGTTGCTGAAGATCGCCGTCGAGCTGGAGAAGATAGCGCTGGAAGACGAGTACTTCATCTCCCGCAAGCTCTACCCCAACGTCGACTTCTACAGCGGGCTGATCTACGAGGCACTGAGCTTCCCGCCGGAGATGTTCACCGTCCTGTTCGCCATCCCGCGTACGTCGGGCTGGCTCGCCCAGTGGCTTGAGCTCATGGAGGACGACGAGCAGAAGATCGCCCGCCCGAAACAGGTCTACACCGGGGAGCGGGACCTAAAGTTCGTCGCCGCCCCAGAGCGCTGGAAGTAGCCGCCGGCGGGGCGGAGAAGGTGTTCGCGGACCTTGCCTGCTGCTGGGGGGCCGACGGCCTCGAGGTCCGCACCGTCCCGCAGTCCCGAGTTCGGTGAGCGCGGGCGATCGGGTCCGCTACCCGGCGACCTCTTCGTCAACCCGATCGCCGAGGGCGCGGACCCGTGCGTGGTCAGGATCGGTGAGCGCTACCTGTGGTGCCAGAGCGAGGCCAACGTCGGCGTATCGCTGTGGACCTCCGACCGGCTGACCACCCTGGGCGAGCGCCACGTCGTCTGGCGGGCGCCGGCCGACGGGCCGGCCTCGCGCCAGGTATGGGCACCGGAGCTCTTCTTCCTCGACGGGCGGTGGCGCATCTACCTCGCCGCCTCGGACGGGCGGAACCGGACCCACCGCAGCTACGTCCTGACCGCCGAAAGCGACGACCCGCTCGGCCCCTACCGACTCGGCGGGCCGCTGGCGACCGGCGACGGGAGCCCCAGGAGCAGCCAGCCGCGCTGGGCGATCGACCTCACGGTCCTCGAGTATGCCGGCCGCCGGTTCGCGCTGTGGTCCGGCTGGCCGGACGGGCGGACCGACTCCCAGTGCCTCTACATCGCACCGATGTCGGACCCCACGACGATCGCCGGCCCGCGGGTCCGCGTCTGCGCGAACGACGACTTCCCTTGGGAGCTGACCGACCCGCCTGCGGGCCGGCGCGGCCTCAACGAGGCGCCGCAGGTGCTCCAGCACGACGGGCGGACGTTCGTGCTGTACTCCTGCGGGGCGTCCTGGCTCCCGACGTACGGGCTCGGGCTGCTCGAGCTGCGCGGGGACGACCCGCTCGACCCGGCCTGCTGGTACAAGCACCCGGAGCCGGCGTTCCAGGGCACCGACGCCACGTTCGGCGTCGGGCACAGCGGGTTCGTGACCGAGCCAGACGGGTCATGGTGGCACGTGTTCCATGCGAAGGTCGACCGGGAGCCGGGCTGGCGTCGCGCGCTGTTCGTCCAGCCGATGGGGTGGGATGACGACGGACTGCCGCGGCTCGGCCGGCCGGTCGCTCCCGGCGAGCCGGTCGCCGTACCGGCGGAGACTCCGGCTCGGGCGCGGACCGCGGCCGGCGACTGGCACTTCCCGGACTCGGGTCTCGGCGATTTCGACTACTACGGCCATCAGCAGTTCCTCGACCTGGCGGCGGACGGCGTGCTGCTCGGCCAGGCGCCGGACCGGCCGGTCAACGACTACCGCAGCGGGGAGAAGCTCGTGCTGCGAGACGGCCGCTACGCCGACGTGCGCGTGACGACCGAGCTCCGGCTGCTGGGCGGCGCGCTGGAGGCGGGCCTGCTGATCCGCGTCACGGCCCCAGCGGTGGGGCCGAACGCGCAGCGCGGGTACTACGCCGCGGTGTCTGCCAGCCGCGGGCTGGTCACCGTCGGCAAGATGGACGGGCGGCGTCGGGTGGAGCTGGGAACCGCGCCGTACAGGAGCACCGTGCCGAACCGCCTGACGGTCGAGGCCGTCGGACCACGGCTCACGATGTACCTCGATGGTCAGCCCGAGAGCCCGCTAGCGGTGACGGACGACGAGTTCGCGTTCGGATCAGTCGGCCTGCGCGTCAGCGACACAGCCGCCTGCTATCGCAGCCTGTCCGTGCGGCCGCTGGCCAACGGCTGATCAGCCACCTTGCGGCCTGCTAACTAGCCGCCGGCGTGCAGTAGTTCCGCGCCCCAAACGCCTCTCTCAGTGGCGAAACTCGAATGGGCCGCCGTCGAAGGCTGTCCGGCGCCGGTGATCGTCAGGCCGGACGCGCCGCCGGCCGCGGCCGTCACGGTGGACTCCGCGCTCGGAGGGTCGGAGGCGTCCAGCACGACGTCGACGGTGTCGGCCGGGATGTCCGGCCGCACCTGGTCGACCACGACGCCCTCGGCCTGCAGGGCGGCCAGGTTGTCGTTGAGGTCCTGGTAGGCCTGCTGCAGCCGGGCGTAACCGATGCCCTGCGCCGCCTGCACCCCGCGCAGCGTCAGGGCGGGGAAGTCGCCGGCCAGGGTCTGCAGCACCGCGCAGTCGCCCCCGACCACCCCGACGTCGACCGAGGACCGGTCGACCGGGTCCAGCCAGGCCCCGGCGAAGCCCTCCGGGTCGGCGGCCGCGCCGGCCTCGTTCACGTCGTTGACCTGCCGGCCCACCGCGTCCTGCGCCGCCAGCACCGCGGCCTCCGCCGGCGTCACCGGCGTGCCGATCTGGTCGGAGGTCGACGCCGGATCCGCGGCCGCGGCGGCCACCGCGGCCGCGCTGGCGTCGAGGCCGAACATGGTCCGCTCGGCCACCGCGTACTGGTAGGCGGAGGCGGACGTGCCCGGCTGGGCCGTCACCGCCGGCACCGCCGGGGCGGTCCGGCTCGCCGCCAGGGCGCAGGCCGACGACGCCCGGGCCCGGCCGGCGAATCCCATCGGCAGGCATGTCAGCGCCAGCAGGGCGCCACCCAGCGCCGCCGTCTTCAGCACTGTGACCCGAGCAGCCATTCGCGACCACCGTCCCGAGCTAGGGCGACCGCACCCGGCCGCCTAAGCGGACGCTACGACGCCGGGCACGAGCGGGCAAGGAAACCGGCGCCGATGACACCCGAACTGCAACCTGCGACCGCGCCAACGGATCCGACACCGGGGTGGCCATCGCAACCCCAGCGTCGGATCCTTCGGCGGTGAGCTCACCTCACGGCGCCCAGCCGACGAGCTGCGACTTGGTCGGGTAGACGGTTGGGAACACCGGGTGGGCACGGCCGGTCCGGGCGTCCACCACCTTCTGCCCGTGATATGCCCGCGGCAGGTGGACTGCCGTGTAGAGCGGTCCATAGGCCTGCGCGTTGCAATTGAAGTTACTCGATGGGTCCCGGTTCACGCCGTCCAGAGCCACCTCGAACTCCTTACCGTTCCATCGTGCGGCGGCACGGTAGGAGATCCAGCAATGCGATTTCATGGCCGCTTGCGACTTGGGTCCCCCTTCGATCGCCAAGAGGTACAGGGTGCTCGGATTGCTGCTGCCGTAAATCGCACCCCAGCCGGTCCCCGGCCACCAGTGGGACGGCCCACTCGACGGACCGCCGGAGTGCCCGCCACAAGAGACGAGCGCCACGGCCAGGGCGGCACCCATTCCAAGCGCCGCTTTGCGTATAGCAGCCGTCGCGACCACCGTCCCGAGCTAGGGCGACCGCACCCGGCCGCCTAAGCGGACGCTACGACGCCGGGTACCAGCGCGCAATGCGTCCCGTCCAGGGATCTGGCTCGGGGACGGTCGCTACTGCTCTCGGTAGACCGTCGACCGATGTCCGATGCCAACGGCGACGATGACGAGTTCCTCGTCGCGGACCTCGGCAATCACCCGCCAGTCGCCAAAATTCGATAGCGCCAGTACCCGGCTGGGGCGCCGCCCAGACCGCTGCCCCCTTGACGGGGGTCGTCCTGCTCGCACACCCCATCGAGGTAGGTCCGGACGCGCCGGAGGACCGCACGGTCCATTCGGCGGGCGGCTCGGTCGAACTGCGGAGACGTCCGTAGGCGCCAGCGACTCACACCCCCAGCTCATCCCACAGCTCATCGGCCGCGCGGCTCTCCTTGCCGGATTCCTCCCACTCGCGCACGACAGCGTCGGCCCAGAATCGCTCCTCGAGGTCATCTAAGTGCTCGTGGATCGCCTCGCGCACATAGAAGGTCTTGGAGCGACCGGTGCGCCGGGCCAACTCCGCGAGTCGGGCGTCGTCCTCCGGCGTGAGCCTGATCGAGAGAGCCATCGATGTCGCCTCCTTGCGATACAAGTATCGCACACCCTTGCGCGCATGGATGCGCTTCACATCGGCACCGCTTGGCCATCGGCTGGCCGTGCTGGGACTTTACTTCTGAGGTGCTAACGTAAAGGCATGCCGAAGGTGTCCACCAAGAACCAGATCACCCTCCCTATCGCTGCGATGCGTGCCGCCGGCCTCGAGCCTGGCGACGAGGTCACCGTTCGGCCAGTCGGTGGCGGCGAACTCGTGATCACAGCTCGCGTCTCGCGCGTGCGTCGCCACGCTGGCATCGCTGAGGGAATCTACCGCTCCGGAGAGATCGACAAGCTGCGGGACGAATGGGATCGCTGATCCTCGATGCCAGCGTCTTGATCGCCCTGCTCGACCGAGCCGATCCGCACAATGCGCGGGCAGTCGACGAGGTGGAGGCTGCGGACCGGGACGGCGAAACTCTGGTGACGGCGGCGAGTGCTTACAGCGAGGCGCTCGTTGCGTTCGCTCGGGCAGCTCGGGTCAAGGACGCTCGGGAAGCGCTAGCCGCCATGGGGATTGCGGTGGCGCCACTCGACGCCGGGAGCGCCGAGCAGGCTGCGGCCCTTCGCGCGCGCCATGCTCACCTGCGGCTACCCGATGCGATGGTGCTCGCCACTGCCCGACAACTTGGTGGTCGCCTGTTGAGCTACGACCAACGACTACAGCGCTACGCGCAAGGTCCGTAGCCAGGTCGAGGCGCTCAGGCGCCGAGCTCGATGCAGTCCGAGGCGCAGCCGGTAGCGCCAGGTTCCGACCCGGGCTGCGCGGCTCGGTGCAGGACGGCCCGGGTCGGGGCCAATGCAAGCACCTCGCCCGCTGCCACCGCGGATGCGTCGACGATCAGGGAGTAGTCCGCCGGATCGGCAGGTGGCCAGACCAACGAGACGGCCGGGTTGGCAGCTGCGTTGGTCGTCGTACGGCGACCGGGCTCGCGGACGATCAGCCGACCCGACTCGAGGACGGGACTGGTTGCCACGGCATGGGCTCGCCGGTCCTCCCCCACGGTCAGCAGGTAGGCGAAGCGATACCGCGCCATCGTCTCCCCGAGCCGGTCCAGATCGACGGGAACGCTCACCTGGTCAAC
>DASSHZ010000047.1:0-28313 GCA_035692425.1 Nocardioidaceae bacterium | reverse complement strand
CGCCCACGCCGCCATCGGCCACCACTCATAGCATGACGAGGCCGCCAGGCGGCTCGCGCCGCGCCGCTGTCCCCCTCCGTGCGCCCACCTATGAGCCGAGGTTCACCTAGGCTTCGGCGAGGACCGCGAGCAACCCGAACGCGACGAGCTTGTAACCGGCGTCCGTCTCCACTCCGATCGCCTCGCCCAGCTGCGCCGCCTGCTATCCCGTCGGGTCGACGTTGCCCGAGGGCGTCACGATGGTGACCGACGTGCCGTTCCGTAGTAGGCAGACACTCGAACTCAGGTCTTGGAGGTCGCGATCGCTGGTGGCTGTGGTCATCGCGTCGGCGGATACTTCGCCGTCTCCGCCTGGCCCGCCGACCTCGTGCTCGGTCACAATGGCTGTCATGGTTCCTGCCTCTCAGAAGGTGGGTTCCAAGGCCCCGTCCGGCGGTTGGAGCGCCGTGCGGGGCCGCTTCGGAGTTGTCTACCACCCGCCGGTCGGTCCTGTCCACGAATCGCCTGAGGTTGCCTTCGGTCCGACCGACCCCCGATTCTGTTGCCCACGCTCTGCCCACGAGTGATGGTCTCAAAACTTGATTATGTCTCTGACCTGGGGCTTTGTGGCTCCCGCGACTGGACTCGAACCAGTAACCCTCCGATTAACAGTCGGATGCTCTGCCAATTGAGCTACGCGGGACCGCGCCCGGCTGGCCGAGCGACCACGCAAGGTTAGCAACCCCGCGAGGCCGGTGACGCACTCTGCCTCGGCCGCCAGCCTGGCCGGTCAGCGCGGTACGACGGTCAACGCGGTAGCCGGCCACCGTGCAGCCGATGCCCGCTGCTCGCAATACTCGCCCGTCGCCGGCGAGCAGGTGCAGCCCAGTGACCCGGCGAGCGCCGCGTAGCACGCGTCGTACCTGGCGGAGGCTAGCCTGCCGGATCGGACGTGAACCCGTGGAATGTGGGCCGCATCAGGCCTCTAGGTACTCCCGGAGCGTCTCGACCTGGCCGTGCCGACGGATACGCGCCAGTGCTTTCGCCTCGATCTGCCGCACCCGCTCCCGGCTGACGCCGATCGAGCCAGCCACCTCCTCGAGCGTCCGCGGTGGCGACCCACCAAGCCCGAACCGCAGCTGCAGCACGTGGTACTCCCGCGGAGTCGCCACTAGCATGAGCTGCTCCAGGTCGGCGCGCAGCATGTTCCGCGACAGCTCCATGAGCCGCACGTCGCCGAGGTCGTCGACCACCAGGTCGACCAGCTCGCCATCGCCGGACTCGCCGACCCGAGCATCCAGCGAGACCGGATCCTCGGCCAGCCTGAGCAGGTCGCAGACCCGCTCTGGGGTGCTCTGGATGCCGGCCGCGATCTCCGCCGTACTCGGGGTGCGCCCGGTCTCCTCGAAGTGGCTGCGCTGCATCCGGCGCAGCCGCTGCATGAGCTCCGCGACATGGGTGGGGACCCGGATCGCTCGCCCGTGGTTGGCGACCCCCCGGACGACCGCCTGGCGGATCCACCAGGTCGCGTACGTCGAGAACTTGAAGCCCTTCTGGTAGTCGAACTTCTCGACCGCCCGGATCAGGCCAAGGTTGCCTTCTTGGACGAGATCGAGCAGCGAGGCGCCGGAGGTGCGGTAGCGCTTGGCGATCGCCACGACCAGGCGAAGGTTGGCCTGCACCAGTCGACCCTTCGCCGCCTCGCCCCGTCGAACCAGCACGCCTAGGTCGGCCCGGTCCGCGGCGGACAGCGAGCCGGCCGACTCGGTGATGCGCGCTGCGGCAAGCACGCCAACCTCGATCGCGTGGGCGAGCTCGACCTCATCGGCGGCCGTGAGAAGCGGCACCCGGCCGATCTCGGCCAGGTACATCCGCACCAGGTCGCCCGAATCCCCGTCCGCCGTATCATCCCGAGTCCGCCCCACGGTCGCCATGCCGATAGGTGCCCGAACGCGGCACCGTGATACATGGTTCGGATCCTCCTCGGGCCGGTCAGCTCGGGTCGCCCGGCAAGTGCGGCCAGCGGGCCACGAGCCTGGTCCGCCCGTTGGTCGGCGGCACAGTCGCCGGGGACGGGTCCGCGGATTGAGCAGGCGGCGCAGCCCCCGTGTCGAAACAGGGGACCCGACCCGCTAAGGCCCGGGGCTTCGAGACGCCAGCTTCGCGAGCTCCTCACCCGCCGGGCGCACGGGCATCAGCCGCGGGGATGGGCCGCTCAGCCGCTGGGAGGGCTGCCCACGCTGCCGCCGGGAGGCTAGTCCCCGATCACGCTCTCCCGCAGGGTGCGGCGCTCGCTCTCCAGGGCGACCAGCTGGCCGAACAGCCGGTTGTACCCGGTGGCCTCGGTGATCGGGTTCATCCGCTGCAGCCGTGACTTCAGCTCGGCGATCCGCCGCATCGCGGTCAGCTCCCGGAGCCGCATTACGTACGCCCGGCCGACCCGCTCATCCGGTGCGGTAGCCAGGTGCAGCGGCTCGACGGCAAGTGCCGACACGACTCGACGGGCGTCGCCTCCGGCTAGGGCCGCGTCCACCGCGGCGGACGACGACGCGGTCGGCCCACCTAGCCCGGTCAGCGCGGCGAAGACCGCCCGGTAGTACGGGTGGGTGAAGTCCTCGCCGTCCAGCTCGGGCCACCACGGGCCGACCGAGTCCGGCTCCTGCAGGGCGAGCTTGAGCACGCCTCGCTCCACCTCGAACCGGCGCTCGCCGGGGTCCGGTACCCGAGTCGGCTCGGGCTGCCCGGGCCGGGCATCGGGTTCGGCGCTCGAGCCGGGCCGCCGACCGCGAGCGCCCGGTCGCTGTGCGCTCCGGACCGCAGCCCGGACGTCCTCGACGTCCACGCCGGCCATCCCCGCCAGCTCCCGGGCGAATGCCTCCACCTTGGAGCGGTCGCGGACGCTGGCCACCAGCCGGGCCGCCTCCCGGACGGCGTCCACCCGGCCGTCAGCGCGGTCGAGGTCGTAGCGACCCACCACGTTGCGGAGCACGAACCGGTAGAGCGGGACCCGGTTCGCGATCAGCTCGCGTACGGCGGCATCGCCGTCGGCGAGGCGGAGCTCGCAGGGGTCGCGGCCGTCGGCCTCGACGCTGACGTACGTCTGGGCGACGAACTCCTGGTCGCCGGCGAACGCGCGCAAGGCCGCCTGCTGGCCGGCCTCGTCGCCGTCGAACGTGAAGATCACCTCGCCGCGGAACTCGTCATGGTCGAGCATCAGGCGGCGGAGCACCCGGATGTGGTCCTCCCCGAACGCTGTGCCGCAGGTGGCCACCGCGGTCGTCACACCGGCCAGGTGGCAGGCCATCACGTCGGTGTAGCCCTCCACGACGACGGCCTGGGAGGTGCTGGCGATGTCTCGGCGGGCGAGGTCTACGCCGTACAGCAGGTGGCTCTTCTTGTAGAGCGGCGTCTCCGGCGTGTTCAGGTACTTGGCGTCCACCCGGTCGTCCTCGAAGAGCCGACGCGCGCCGAACCCGACGACGTCGCCCGAAAGCTCCCGGATCGGCCAGAGCAGCCGTCCCCTAAACCGGTCGTAGTAGCCGCGCGACCCCCGCACCACCAGGCCCGCAGTGACCGCGTCGTCCTCGCGGACGCCCTTGCTCCGGAGGAGGCCAAGCAAGGCGTCGCCCGACCGCGGCGCGAACCCTACGCCGAACCGGCTCGCAGCAGCCTCGTCAAAGCCGCGCTCGAGAAGGAAACGCCGGCCCGGTTCCGCATCGGCAGAGCCCAGCGCCGCGCGGAAGAACTCGGCGGCCAGTCGGTTGGCCTCGATCAACCGGCCGCGCTGGCCCAGGTCGCGCGCGGCACCCGGTCGGCCCTCCTCGTAGTGCAGCTCCACGCCGAAGCGCGAGGCCAGGCGTTCGACCGCCTCGGTGAAGCCGACGCCTTCCATCTTCTGCACGAAGGTGATGACGTCGCCGCCCTCCTGGCAACCGAAGCAGTGGTAGTAGCCGCGGGAGGGCGTCACATGGAACGACGGCGTCTTCTCGTCGTGGAAGGGGCACAGGCCCTTCAGCGAGCCACCGCCGGCGTTTCGCAGCGTGACATGGTCGCGGATGACCTCGTCGATCGGAGCGCGCTCTCGTACCGCCGCGATGTCGGTGTCCCGGATGAGCCCCGCCACGACGGCGAGTCTACGCAGACCGCAGGTCGGCGGTTGCAGCCGATTTGCCGCTCGGGGACGGTTCGACCGATCCCCCCGCCACGGCACGGCCGGTCCCGCCCGGACCACCAGCGGCTGCGCTCACCACTACGCCGACCGCAGCCGTTCGTGCATCGCGGTAGCCGACAGGTCCGTCAGGGAGGCGACCTGGTCGACGACCACCCGCCGCCGCGCAGGGTCGCTCGCCGCCGCCTCGAAGTCCGCCCGCAAGGCGGGCTCGAGCGTGGCGGGCGCCGTCCGCCAGTAGGAGTCCGCCAGCTCGGCCAGCATGACCCGCTGCCGGTCCAGGACCGCCAGCCGGTCCGCCGCCCGCATCACGAGGTGGGCCGCGATGCCCTTGAGCAGCGCTATCTCCTGACGGATGCCGGGCGGGACCGGAAGGTCCGCGCCGTATCGCACCGGCGCGACGCCGGCGGCGGGTAACCCCTCCTGGGCGGCCAGACAGAACCGACCGATCAGCCCGCTGGTCAGGTTCTTAAGGCTCGACAGCGAGCGCCGGCTGCCGTCGTACGGCGACTGGGGCCAGAAGCTCAGCCGCGAGAGCCGCCGGTAGGCCTCCTCAACCGCTGCCGGGGAGGTCCCCGGCAGGTACCAGTCGACAGCTGTCTGGAAGACCTCCGCTCGCAACCCGGGGTCGACGAGCATTGACAGGTCGATCCGTCCGCCGACTATCGCGTCCTCCACGTCGTGCACGCTGTAGGCCACGTCGTCCGCGAAGTCCATGATCTGGGCCTCGATGCAGACTCGCCGCGGCTCGGCCGGCTTGCGCATCCAGACGAAGACGTCGAGGTCGTCTTCGTAGACCCCGAACTTGAGTTCGCGGTACGCCGTCCGGTCGCGCCCGGCCCCAGGCGGGTCGTTCGCGCCGGACCGCGGCCATGGGTACTTGCTGGCGGCGTCCAACGTGGCCCGAGAAAGATTCAGCCCGGCGCTGCGACCGGCTTCGTCGAAGCGCTTGGCCTCCAGCCGGGTGAGGATCCGGAACGTCTGGGCATTGCCCTCGAAGCCCCCGATGTCCCCGGCGAGCTCGTCGAGCGACCGCTCGCCGTTGTGGCCGAACGGCGGGTGGCCGAGGTCGTGCGCCAGGCAGGCGGCCTCAACGAGGTCCGGATCGCAGCCAACCGAGGTCGCCAGCTCCCGGCCGACCTGCGCCACCTCCAGGCTGTGCGTCAGCCGGTTACGGATGAAGGCGTCGCTCGACGGTCCGACGACCTGTGTCTTGCCCGCCAGCCGGCGCAGCGACGCGGAGTGGACGAGCCGGGCCCGGTCGCGCTGGAACGGCGAACGGGCCGACGACCCGAGCTCCGGAACGTACCGCTCGACGGCTGCCTCGTCGTACCCAGCTCCCACGCTCGCCAACTTAGTGGTCTGTCTCCCACCCTTGGGCTCAGCCCGGCTCCAGGGTCACTGCTCGGGACTGGGCGTGGCGTTGTCGGCCATCGCATGCAGCGCGGTCTTGACCTGGAACGGCGACAGCCAGGGGTGCTTTGACCGCATCAGGGCAACCAGCGCCGCCACGTGTGGAGCGGCGAAACTGTTGCCGGTGGCGACGATCGAGCTGCCACCCAACCAGGCAACCTCGACGTCGACCCCGATTGCGCCGAACTCGACCGGGGGGCGGGTGTTGTATGCGATCGCCGTCGGCTCGACGTCATGCCGGGAGGCCACCGAGACGACCGAGGCGAACTCCGATGGATAGGTTGGGCCGGGCATGTTGTTCGCAGCGCAGACGAGCACCACGCCGCGGAAGTAGGCCTCGTCGGCAAGGCTGTGCAGGGCGTCGTAGAACTGCTCACTCCGGCTGCTCAGGCTCATGTTGACGACGTCCATCCCGGCATCGATAACCCAGCGAATGCCGGCACAGAACGCGCTGCTGCGGGCCCGCAGGTTGGGGCCCAGCACGCGGACGCTGTAGAGCTCCACCTCGGGCGCGAGGGCGCGAATGATGCCCGCGCAGGCGGTGCCGTGGCCGACCAGGTCGTCGTGCGGCCCCTCGGTGAAGACCGGCACACCCTCAGCGTCTATCTCGACGGCCACGGAACCGGCGAGCGCCCCGACCTTGGGGTGGTCTCCCTCGACCCCGCTGTCGAGAACGGCGACCTTTACGCCGGCGCCGGTCGCTCCACCCACTGCCCAGTCCGCGACGGGCGCGACAAGCGGCAGAGCGACCGTAGGTGCCAGCCGGGCGCCCTCGAAGGCCCCGGACCAGGCGATCGTGCCCGTCACCGTTGGGCCCGGGCGAACGCGGCAACGTCGTTGAGGATCTTCTGGGCGAGTACGGCGGCTCGCGGCCCGCGGCTGGCGAGCCGGTTGAAGGTCTCGGCGACTGCCAGCAGCGGATCTGACCCCTTGGCGCCGGCGAGCTCGGTCAGTGCCTCGTCGAACGACTCATCTTTGCCGGCCTTGGCGGCCACGCTGAGCAGCGCTCGGCCCAGCGAGTCGAACACCGAGCTGAAACGTACCGTCGCCGCAACCTGGTCGGCCACCGTCGCGAAGATACGAAGCACCTGGCCGGTGTCGGACCCGCCGACCTGCGGGTCGAGCAGCTCCATCACTCCCACGGGGCTGTCGTCGGCGCCCACGAGCGGCACCGCGAAGATCGTGTCGGGGATGTAATGGGTCGCCTCCGCGACGTCGCGGGCGAATCGCTGGTCGTGGACGACGTCGCTGACGGCGATGGGCTGACCGGCCATGACTGCCCAGCCGGCGATCCCGCGGCTTACCGGCAGCGTACGGTCGAGGACGGCATCCGACCCCACGCCAACCGACGCCACGAAGCGCAGCCGTTCGCCGTCACCCGCTACGAGCGCGACCGAGCAGGCCGCCGCGTCGAAGAGCTGTCGAACCGCCGCGGCGGCCCGAGTGAGCTCGATCGGCAGCGAAGACGGACGGGCCGCCTCGCCGGTGAGGTCTCCGAGCCTCACCAGCAAGGCGGCCAGCTGCGGCGAAGGTTGGGGCATGGTCAGATTCTGCCCCGACCTCCGCTCGGGTGCCGCCGAGATAGCGGCGGCAGGCTCGCGGGGTGGGAGCGCGAGCCGCCGCCGGACACCCGGCCCTTCAGGCGGCGCTAGACCGGAGTCGGGTCGTCCTCGTCCGCGCGGTCGCGCGGCCAGGCATGACCCTCGGTGTCGCCGGACTCGTCGTCCCCGCGGTCGCGCGGCCAGGCGTGACCCTCGGTGTCGCCGTCCAGTGCCTCTTGGTCGGAGTACTCTTCCTCGGCCATGGCTCCTCCTTTGCGGTGCTCGCCTCGTTGGCGATATGAGGATGGTGGCCCGACCGGACGTCGCAGTCTGTCAACTCGCATACACAAGGGGCGTTCAGTTTGCGACACTTCGGTGCTGGGCAGAAGGGCTCAGCCATCGTTCCCACCGGCCGGATCCGTGCTTCACTATGGCGGTGGAATGGCCCTTGCTGGCACCACTGTCCGCAGACACCCGGGCGTTGCTGCTGAAGTCGACCCGCCGGCGGACCTTCCACCGCGGCGAGGTCGTGTTCCACGAAGGCGACCCGGCAGATGCGCTGCACCTCATCGAGTCCGGCCGCTTCACCGTTGAGGTGGTCACATCTTTCGGTGACACCGTCATCCTCACCGTGGAGAGCGCCGGCCAGTACTTCGGAGAGCTCACGGCCCTGCGCGATGGCCCAGCTATCCCACGCACAGCGACGGTGACCGCCCTGGAGCCCGCCAGCACGCTGGTGCTTTCGGGCAAGGCGTTCCGCGACCTCTGCGACCGGAACCCCGGGGTGCTGCGCGTCGTCGTGATGATGCTGGCCACCCGGGTCAGCGAGCTGAGCGACCGGCTCGTCGAGGCCATGTACGTTGCGGCAGACCAACGGGTCTACCGGCGCCTACTCGACCTAGCGGGCACCTACACGTCGCCCGACGGCAGCCAGAAGATCCCCCTCACCCAGCAGCAGCTGGCCGAGATGGCCGGCGCGACCCGGGCGACCGTGAACCAGATCCTGCAGCGACTGGCCGCCGCCGGCACGGTCGCTCTGCACCGGGGTCGGATCGAGATCTTGGACCACGAGGCACTGCACCGCCGGTCCCGCCTGCCCTGAAGCCAGCCTCCGTCGCGGCGACCCCGCGGAAGGATCCGACGGTGGGGTAGTTGGCGCAGCCGGAGTGTCGGATCTTGCGTGCCACCCGGCTAGCCGCCAGACGTGCCGTCCTCGGCCTCGGGACCCAGCGCCACCAGCTCGCGGTCGAGGAGCCAACCCTCGGGCAGCGCGACCCGGCGGGGAGCTCCCTGACGCCCGCGCGGCTTGCCCAGCTCCCCGACGGGAAACGCCTCGTCTGGGTCGAGCCGCGCCAGCAGCCGGTCGAGCGCAGCCAGCGAGCCAACCAGCCCGAGCGACTCGCGCAGGACCCCGCCGGCCCGGAATCCCTTGAGGTACCAGGCGATGTGCTTGCGCAGCTCCTTGCAGCCCCGCTCCTCCCCCATCTGGGCCACCAGCAGCTCGGCATGCCGGCGCATCACCGCAGCCACCTCACCGAGGCGAGGAAGCGAGACCTCGCCCTGCCCGCCGAGCGCCGCCGCCAGGTCGCGGAAGAGCCAGGGCCGCCCTAGGCAGCCACGGCCAACCACGACTCCGGCACAGCCGGTGCGCTCCAGCATCGCTACCGCGTCCGTGGCCTCCCAGACGTCGCCATTGCCGAGGACCGGGATGTCGACGTGCTCGACAAGCTCTGCGATGGCGGACCAGTGCGCCCGTCCCGAGTAGTGCTGGGCCGCCGTACGGGCATGGAGCCCGATCGCCGCACAACCGGCTTCCTGCGCCAGGCGGCCGGCGTCGAGGAAGGTCAGATGCTCGTCGTCGATGCCCAGCCGGGTCTTCATGGTCACCGGCACGCCGTACGGCGCAGCCGCGGCCACGGTCGCCGACAAGATGCGGCCGAGGAGACCACGCTTCCACGGCAACGCGGCACCGCCGCCCTTCCGGGTGACCTTCGGCACCGGGCAACCGAAGTTGAGGTCGATGTGGTCGACGCCGTACTCACCGCAGAGGATGGCAGCGGCGCGCGCCATGGTCGCCGGGTCGACGCCGTAAAGCTGCACGGACCGGATCCGCTCACCGGGGTCGAAGACCAACATGCGCAGCGTAGTTGCGTCGCGCTCGACGACCCCGCGGCTCGTGATCATCTCGCAGACGTACAGACCCGCGCCCTGCTCGCGGCACAACGTGCGATAGGCGGCGTTGGTCACGCCGGCCATCGGGGCCAGCACCACGGGCGGGTCTACGACCAGCGGGCCCAGCGAGAGGGGCTTGGCCGGCGCGATACCGGCGGTCACGACGACTAGCCCCGCACCCAGGAGATCGGCTGGCTGCCATCCGCGAACCGCCACTGGACGGCGGAGACGCGACCGTGGTGCGGCGCGAGCATGACCAGGCACAGGGCAGCCGACTTGCCGAACGTGAACCGCTTCGGGAGCCCCGTATCCGGGCAGCGCCGGAAGGTGGACCCGAAGACGACTGGCGGGACCACCAGATGCTTGGACACCTGGCCGTAGAGCTTCGGCTTCAGCCCGACGAGGTTGCGGTGGCCCTTGTTCTGCACGCGAACGGTGACGTAGTAGACGTTCGATCGCCTGGTCGCCTGGTCGAGCGTGAAAGCCCTGAGCTCCGGCATCCGCCCCTTCGCGATCTTGGTCACGGTCAGAGCGAGGAGCGAGCTCGGGGCCCCTTTCGGGTGGAAGCGAACCACGGCGCGCCTTCCGACGGCCAGCTGCGTCCCCGGTGGGGTGGTCCCCTTCTCGTACGTCACGGTAGGCGAGGACGGGACGGGGGTCGGCGGTGTGGTCGCCGCCGCGCCGCTCCCTCCACCGCCGCTGCAACCGGCGAGCAGCGCCAGCGCGGGGACTACGACAGCCAGGACGGCCGGGACGCGGGCACGGACCAGGACTCGGTGCGCCATCGAAGTCACATCCTTCGTCGTACGGGGAGCGCCAGACCGGAGCTCAACAGCCCTGCAGCCGCTCCGCTAGGTAGCCGCGGACCTGGCCGAGACCGATCCGCTCCTGCTTCATGGTGTCACGGTCGCGAACGGTCACGGCGCCGTCGTCGAGCGTGTCGAAGTCGACGGTCACACAGTACGGCGTGCCGACCTCGTCCTGGCGGCGGTAGCGGCGGCCGATCGCGCCGGCATCGTCGAAGTCGACGTTCCACGCCCTCCGCAGGTCCGACGCCAGGCCGACAGCCCTCGGTGACAGGTCGGCGTTGCGGGACAGCGGCAGTACGGCGACCTTGACCGGTGCCAGCCTGGGGTCCAGTCGGAGCACGGTCCGCTTGTCTACCCCGCCCTTCGTGTTGGGCGCCTCGTCCTCGGCGTACCCATCCACCAGGAAGGCCATCAGCGAGCGAGTCAGCCCGGCAGCCGGCTCGATCACGTACGGGAACCACCGGTCACCGGTGGCCGCATCGAAGTAGCTGAGGTCGACGCCGGACGCCTCGCTGTGCGACCGCAGGTCGTAGTCGGTCCGGTTGGCGACGCCCTCGAGCTCGTCGAACTCCCGGCCCGGGAAGCCGAACCGATACTCGATGTCGACGGTCCGCTTCGAGTAGTGCGAGAGCTTCTCCTTGGGGTGCTCGTACAGCCGGAGGTTCTCCCTGGCGATGCCGAGGTCGACGTACCAGTTGAGCCGGGTGTCGAGCCAGCGCTCATGCCACTCCTCGTCGGCACCGGGCTCGACGAAGTACTCCATCTCCATCTGCTCGAACTCGCGGGTGCGGAAGATGAAGTTCCCCGGGGTGATCTCGTTGCGGAAGCTCTTGCCGGTCTGCGCGATACCGAACGGCGGCTTCTTGCGCGCCGAGCTCATCACGTTGGCGAAGTTGAGGAAGATGCCCTGGCAGGTCTCCGGACGCAGGTAGTGCAGGCTGGACTCGTCCTCGACCACGCCGAGGAAGGTCTTGAGCAGGCCGTTGAACGGACGCGGTTCGGTCCAGGCGCCGCGCGTACCGCAGTTGGGGCAGGCGATCTCGGCCAGGGACACCTGGTCCGGGTCGTCGAGGCCGTGCCGCTCGGCGTACGCCTCCTGGAGGTGGTCGGCCCGGAACCGACGGTGGCAGCTCTGGCACTCCGTGAGCGGGTCGACGAACGCGGCCACGTGGCCGGACACCTCCCACGTGCGGGTGGGCAGGATCACCGATGAGTCGAGTCCGACGATGTCGTCGCGGGTGGTCACCATCGCGCGCCA
Source organism: Nocardioidaceae bacterium (assembly GCA_035692425.1). Lineage (GTDB taxonomy): Bacteria > Actinomycetota > Actinomycetes > Propionibacteriales > Nocardioidaceae > DASSHZ01. Next base: position 16,973 of record DASSHZ010000047.1, on the reverse strand, counting down.
CCACTGCCGCTTGATGTTCTCCTTGAGCTCGACCCCGAGCGGGCCGTAGTCCCAAGCGGATCGCGTGCCGCCGTAGATCTCCCCGCAGGGGTAGACGAAGCCCCTCCGCTTGCAAAGGTTTACGACGTTGTCGAGAACTGAGGCGGGCGGCTTGGCCATGTAAGGGGCTCCATCCGGCTGGCGGTCGGCGTGGTGCGGCGGGACGAGAGGACAGCCTACCCGGCCCGATGCCGGCCCTCTTGCGCGTCCGGGTCGGGGCCGCCGGTGCTGGCTGGTCTGGCTACGCGCAGTCGCTGCCGGCGCGCGCGCGCACTCGCCTCCTCGACCAGGTGGGTGGCATCGGCGAGCTCGCGGTGGGGCGCCGACCAACGGTGGCCGCCGGTCGGCAGGTCCAGATGGACGGTCGCCAGCCCGAGCACGCGCTGGATCGGCCCCTGCGTCACCCGGGCGCTCTGGATGCGGGCATACGGGATGTACGTCGTCTCGCGGCGAAGTCGACCGTGACGGGTCAGCGCACCGCCCGGGAGCAGGGCGGCACCAAGGAAGCGGTAGCCCCAGGGGTCGACGAGCCGGCTGGCCCGCCCCGGCGGGGCGACCGCCGCGTGCTCGACATCAGCCTGCGCAACATCCCAGATGAGCCGCAGTGCACCGGCTCGGTCGACCACTGGCATCAGGGCGTTGTGGTGGCTGCTCTCCCGGTGCTGCTCATGGTGGGTGTCCCCGGCGACGTCCACGGTGACTCGAGCCCAACCGAGCCGCCGCCACCAGAACGGCTCCTCCAGCCGCAGACCCTGGACCCGCTCGAGGTCGACGCTGCGGTGGGTGATCGAGGTCAGGCCGGCGCTGATGCGCAGGCCGCTCGGCGTACGCCAGAGCTCGAAGTTCGCCTCCCTGAGCACCGCCATGACCCGGCGGCGCAGGTACGCGAGGAACGACAGGGCCAGCGGGACGAACCCAGCCGCGCCCGCCACGACCACCGACGGTCCGAAGGCGGCGGTCAGCACCGCCACCAGCACGAAGTAGCCGATCGACATTAGCCACCAGACCACGCCGTCCAGCAGCGCGGCAACGGCGAGTCGCCCCAGCGACACGCGCGCCACCAAGCGGGCACCCTGGTCCGGACCGACCGCTGCCGCGAGCGGCGCGGTCGGGACCTGAACCGCCGAAGAGGGGACGGCCGCACCCTGAGCTGCGGAACCCGGGCCCGCCCCGGGCGGGGTCGCGGTTGCCGCCGCATCCATCGGGCTGCCGGGCGCCGTCGTGGGGGCCTCGCCGCCGTGGGCGAGGATCTCCGCGCGCAACGCCCAGGCCTCCCGCACGGCCAGGTAGGCGAGGTCGATCGAGGCGCTCGCGCCGGCGGCCATGTCGAGGCGGACGACCGCGAGGCCGCAAAGCCGCGCCACCAGCGGCTGGTTGACGTCGACGGACTGGACGCGGTCGAGGCGCACCTGGCTCCGCCGCCGGACGAACAAGCCGCGGTGGAACAGCAGCGTGGCCCGGCCACCCGGGTCGGATACGATCGCGAAACCGGTCACCCGCCAGGAGAGCCACGAGCCCACCACGGCCAGTACGGCGACCGCGAGCGCCACCGCCGCGAACTTCGCCACCACACCCAGCTGGGCGTCACCGTGCAGTGCGTCCCAGAACCAGCGGAGCCGGTCGAGGTTGTCGCGGAAGCCCGAAACCGCCACCGCCACCAGTACGCCGACCAGGCGCCAGGACCGGAACAGCGGAGTCAGCGGGTGGAGGCGCCTAAGCGGTGGGCCACCAGGCACCGCGCCAACCGTCGTCTCGCCCCGAGTCGACGCGGTCACAGCCCGGCCGTCAGGGCCTCGCCCTTGGCGGCCAACCGGTCCCGCAGCTCGCGGGCGGTCTCGGCGGCCACCCCTGGGATGCGGGCATCGGTGTGCGCCGAGGCGGTGACCAACGTGACGGTGGCGATGCCGAGCCGTCGGGAGACCGGGTTCGCCTGGACCTCGATCACCTGCATCCGACCGTACGGCACCACGGTGAGGCGACGCCGCAGCCGGCCGTGGCTCACCAACAGGTCCTCGTCCCGCTCGGCGTACCGCCAAGCAGACACCCAGCGCGGGACCAGCACAGCCCAGCCGGCGACGGCCAGCAATACGACCGCCGCCCCGATGGCCGCCAGCGCCAGCCCTCCGGACCCGCCCGCGGCAAGCCCGGCGATCAGCAGGACGACCCCGACCAGCCCCACCACCGCCACCGGGATCCGGCGCTCGGTGACCAGCCGGCGAGACACCGGCTGCCACGCCAGGCCCGGCTCGGCGAACAGGCGGTCGGAGGCGGCACCCACGAGGCCAACCCTAACCGTCGTGCGGGCGGGCCGGGGCGCACTTGACAACGATTTTCAATACCCCTGATAATGGTTTTCATGTCACTGTGGAAGGCGGCGGCAACCGGCCTGGCGCTGGCCGCACTGCTGACGTCCTGCGGCGCGGCCGGCGGCGGGGAGACCGGGCCGCGCCCGCACGTGGTCGCCGCGTTCTACCCCTATGCGTTCGTGGCCCAACGGGTCCTCGGCGGGGACGGGACCGTCACGGACCTGACCCGCAACGGGGTCGAGCCGCACGACCTGGAGCTGACACCTCAGCAGGTGGCGGAGATCGGTGCGGCGGACCTGGTCATCTACGAGAAGAGCTTCCAGCCGGCGGTCGACGCCGCGGTGGCACAGAACCCGCCGCGGCTGGCCATCAACGTTGCCTCGATCGTGCCGCTGCGGAACACCGGCAACGCCGTCGAGGGCAGCCTCCCCGCCGACCCGCACATCTGGCTCAACCCACTGCTGCTGATCCCGGTCGTCGACGAGATCGCCGCCGACGCCACCACGCTGCGCCCGGCCGATGCAGCCCACTACCGCGCCGACGCGGCCCGCCTGGTCCGCCAACTGAGGGCGCTCGACCGCGAGTACTCGAGAGGGCTGGCGCACTGCCGGCTCCGCGACTTCGTGACAAGCCATGCCGCGTTCGGGTACCTCGCTGAGCGGTACCACCTGACCATGCTGCCCATCGCGGGCCTCAGCCCCGAGGCGGAGCCGAGCCCCAAGCACATCGCCGAGCTGCAACAGCTGATCCGCCAGCATCACATCACCACCGTGTTCTCCGAAGTGCTCGGGACGCAGAAGTACGCCGACTCGCTTGCACACGACCTGGGAGTGAAGGCGGCCGTGCTAGATCCGATCGAGGGGCTCACCTCGAGCGACCCGCACGCGAACTACCTGACCCTGATGCGCAGCAACCTGGCGGCGCTGCGTCAGGCGAACGGCTGCACATGACCGGGCCGACGCCCGTCGTCGAGATCCGCGACGGCACCATCTCCCTGAGCGGCCGGCCGGTCCTGCGGGGCATCGACCTCTCCATTCGCCGCGGCGAGGTCGTCGCGATCCTCGGCAGCAATGGCTCCGGCAAGACCACGCTGGTCCGCGGGCTGATTGGGCTGTTGCCCTGGAGCCGAGGCGAGGTGCGGCTCTTCGGCCGGCCACTCACGCGGTTCCGCGACTGGTCCCGGGTCGGATACGTCCCCCAGCGAACCAGCGCGGCCAGCGGAGTCCCCTCCACCGTGACCGAGGTGGTCTCGTCCGGGCGGCTCTCCCGCCGCCGGACCCTGCGCCGGCTGGGGCCCGCTGACCGGACAGCTGTGCGCTCTGCCATCCAGGCCGTGGGGCTGGACGATCGGCGGCACGACGTGGTCGGCCACCTGTCAGGAGGCCAGCAGCAGCGGGTGCTCATCGCCCGTGCGCTGGCGGGCCAGCCCGAACTCTTCGTGCTGGACGAGCCGAACGCCGGCGTCGACTACCAGAACCAGGTCGGGCTTGCGGAGACGCTGCGTCCGCTGGTGGACGCCGGGTCGACGGTGCTCTTCGTCCTGCATGAGCTCGGCCCGCTGGCCAAGCTGATCGACCGCGCGGTCGTGATCCGCGACGGTCGGATCGCGTACGACGGCCCGCCGCCGGCCCAAGCTGGTCGCGACGACCACCACGACCACCACATCGAAGGCAGCCGGCCCGACCGGGTACCTATCCAGAGCAGCGCGCTGCGGACCGGTCCGCTACCGGGCTGGGACGGCGAGTGGGCGCCATGAACCCCTTCGACTACTCGTTCATGGTGCGCGCCCTGCTGGCCGCGGTGTTCACCGGGTTCGCCGCCCCGGCCGTGGGAACGTATCTGGTCCAGCGTCGGATGGCCCTGATGGGCGACGGCATCGGCCACATCGCAGTGACTGGCGTCGGCTTGGGCCTCCTGACCGGCCAGTCGCCGGTCTGGGCCGCAGTAGTGGTGACGGTCCTCGGCGCGGTGCTGATCGAGCTGGTGCGGGAGCGCGGCCGGACGTCCGGGGACGTTGCGCTGGCCTTGATCTTCTACGGCGGCATCGCCGGTGGCGTGGTCGTGGTCGGGCTCGCCGGCGGCAGCGCCCAGACCTTGGAGAACTACCTGTTCGGGTCGATCACCACCGTGTCGGTCGGGGACGTGTGGACGGTGGTAGGGCTGGCGGCGGCGGTGATCGCGGTGTCGGTCTCCTTCGCGCCGCAGTTCTTCGCCGTCTGCCAGGACGAGGAGTACGCCCGGGTCGCCGGGCTCAACGTGCGCGCCTACAGCATCGCGATCTCGGTCATGGCCGCGGTTTCGGTGACGGTCGCGATGCGTACCGTCGGCCTGCTCATGGTGAGCGCGCTGATGGTGGTGCCGGTGGCCACTGCCCAGCAGGTCTCGCGCGGCTTCAAGGCAACCATGGCGATTGCGATGGTGGTCGGGGCGGCGGCGTCCATCGCCGGCGTGCTCACCAGCTTCTACGTCAACGTCTCCCCCGGCGGGACCATCGTGCTGCTCGCCCTGGCGGTGTTCGTGGCCACCTGGCCGGTCGCCGGGCTGCTGCGCTACCGGCGTGAGCGACGGGCGCCCTTCGAGGCGGTGACGCGGCTCCCGCACCTCGCCGTACCAGAGAGCCACCAACACGAGCACGGCGCCGACTGCGGCCACTCCGCCGTGCCGCACGGCGACCACATCGACTACGTCCACGAAGGGCATCGGCACGCCGTCCACGGAGACCACTATGACGAGCACTGAGCACCAGCAGCCGGCCGAGCGCATTGTCGACCGGCCCGGCGCGAAGGGCGCTGCGTCCAAGCCGGCGATCGGCGCCCGGCCGACCCGGCAGCGCCGGGCGGTGGTGGATGCCCTGGCAGCAGCCGAAGTGTTCCACAGTGCGCAGGAGATCCACGCCCAGCTCGAGCGCAGGCGAGCCCAGGTCGGCCTGACCACGGTCTACCGGACCTTGCAGGCACTGGCCGAGCTCGGCGAGGTCGACGTGCTGGTGCGAGGCGATGGCGAGACCGTCTACCGGCGGTGCAGCGCCGGGCACCATCACCACCTCGTCTGCCGCTCCTGCGGACGCACCGTGGAGATCGAGGGCCCGGCGGTCGAGGCGTGGGCCCGGCGGACCGCGCAGGAGCATGGCTTCGCCCAGGTGGAGCACACGCTGGAGATCTTCGGCGTCTGCGCCGACTGCGCCGGTCAGGCGCTCTGACGGCCCAGGCAGCGCCCGGCGTACTCGGTCGGGCCGGACACTTAGCCTCGATCCAGGCTTAGGCAGTCCCGTAGCGGCGGTCCCGGCGCGCGTAGATGTCGATCGCCTCGTAGAGCGTCCGGCGGGTCACGTCCGGCCAGAGGACGTTCATGAACACCATCTCCGCGTACGCCGCCTGCCAGAGCATGAAGTTGGAGAAGCGCTGCTCCCCCGACGTACGCAGCACCATGTCGACGTCGGGGAGCTCCGGTACGTAGAGCGCACCAGCCAGCGTCCGCTCGGTGACCCGCTCGGGATCGAGCCTGCCGTCGCGCACCTGCCGGGCCAGCGCCCGGGCCGCGTCCGCGAGCTCGGCCCGGCCACCGTAGTTGACGCACATCGTGAGCGTCAGCACGTCGTTGTCGGAGGTCAGCCGCTCCGCTATCTCCAGCTCGCGGATGACCGAGCGCCAGAGCCGACGCGGCCGCCCGGCCCAGCGCACGCGCACTCCGAGGGCGTCCATCTCGTCGCGCCGGCGCCGGATCACGTCTCGGTTGAAGCCCATGAGGAAGCGGACCTCCTCGGGAGAACGGCGCCAGTTCTCGGTGGAGAACGCGTACGCCGAGAGGTACTTGACACCGGCGGCAATCCCACCCTTCACCAGGTCCAGCAGCGCCGCCTCGCCCGCCTCGTGACCCGCGGTCCGGGGGAGCCCGCGGGCTCGGGCCCACCGGCCGTTGCCGTCCATGATGACCGCGACGTGCCGAGGGACGAGCTCGGGCGGCACCCGCGGCGGGTCGTCGTACGTCTCCGGCGGCGCCATCAGGGGCCGATGGTGCTGCTGGCCACGGCGAAGAACACGACCAGGAAGAGCACGAACACCAGGACCGCAAGCACCAGCAGCACCGTCGCGATGATGCCGAGCACGTAGCCGGTCATGGCCTCCGATCGGCCGGTGACCCAGCCCTCGGAACCGTCGATCTCCCGGAGCGTGCGGTGTCCGATGACCAGCGCGAAGGGCCCGACCAGCAGCAGGACGCCGGTGAAGATGCCGCCGGCCAGCGCGACCAATCCGAGGACCAGCGAGAGCGTGGCGCGCGGATGCAGCTGGCCCGCTGGTGGCGGCCAACCGGGTTGCTGGCCGTACCAGTAGCCGCCGCCCGGTCCCGGCGGACCCTGCGGAGGAGGCGGCGCGGTCATCGCTTGCTCCCGATACCAGCAGTCAGCGGTCAGTTGCGAGCGGCCTTGACTGCCGTGCCGTAGGCGCATATCTCGGTCCAGTTGGCACCCATCTCCGAGGTGTCGAACCGGAAGGCGACCACCGCATCCGCCCCTTTGGCGGATGCCTCCTCGACCATCCGCTCGATCACCTCGTGTCGGCTGTTGACGAGGTTCTTGGTCATCCCTTTCAGCTCGCCGCCGGCGAGGGACTTGAAGCTGGCGCCGAGCTGGGAACCGATGTTCCGCGAGCGCACGGTCAGGCCGAATACCTCGCCGAGCACCTCGGTGATCTGGTAACCCGGAAGCTCATTGGTCGTGGAGATCAGCATCGAACACCCCTTTACCGCAGTCACCACCCTCGATGGGAGGTCGAACCGAGCCGATCATAGACGCCGCTGGGCGTTCCGCGGTGGATCGAGACTGCCAGGTCTAGCGCTCGACGTGGGCGAGCGAGCGCAGCCCGCGCTCCAGGTGCCACTGCAGGTAGGCAGCGACCAGGCCGCTGGCGGGCTTGCGGAAACGTACGTCGACGGAGTCCGCGGTCGCCCAGTCCCCCGACAAGAGTGCGCCGAGCAGGACAACCGTCTGGCCGGCTGGGTTGGCGGTCCCAGCCATCCGGCACCGACTGCATAGCATGCCCCCGGCAGCCGGGCTGAAACTCCGGTGCGGACCGGCCGCACCGCACCGCGCGCAGTCCCCGAACGACGGCGCGTAGCCGGCCACGGCCAGCGACCGCAGGAGGAAGGCGTCGAGTACCAGCGGGGCGTCGTGAGCGCCCGTGGCGAGCGCGCGGAGGCCGGCAACGAGCAGCAGGTACTGCTGGACGGCGGGCTCGCGCTCCTCCGCCACCAGCCGCTCGGCCGTCTCGAGCATGGCCGTGCCGGCCGTGTAGCGGCGGTAGTCCCCGCCGATGTCGCGCGAGAACGCCGAGATCGTCTCCGCCTGGGTGACGACGTCCAGGCTGCGCCCCCGGGCCAGCTGGATGTCCACGTGCATGAATGGCTCGAGCCGGGAGCCGAACTTCGACGTGGTACGCCGGACCCCCTTGGCTACCGCGCGAACCCGGCCGCTGTCCCGGGTAAGGCAGGAGACGATCCGGTCGGCCTCGCCCAGCTTGTAGGTGCGCAGCACCACCGCTTCGTCGCGGTAGAGGTTCACGGCTCCATTCTCGCCGATGTCAGGCGCGCAGCCGACGGCGACGCGGCGCCGTCTCGGCGGGCTCCTCGGCCGCGAAGGCCGAGTCGAGGAAGGCCAGCACCTCGGCGGTGATGCGCTCGGGGCGCCGCCGCCACTCCACGATGGACCGCGCGGCCACGAACCGAACGTTCGGCAGCTCCTCGGCGAGCATCGCGGCGTCGGCCGCTGGATGTACCGGGTCGTGCGGGTGACCGATCACGATCGCCGGTACCTCGATGCTCTTACGGGCGTCGTACGAGGGCGCGATGCGCCCGAAGAACACCCCGTGCAGGGCGGCCGCCATCGGCGCCGGCTCCTGCTCCAGCGTGTCGAGCCCGATGCCCACCCAGAAGGGCACCCAGCTACGGGGGACCCGCTGAGCCACCGCACGGACGGCATCCACCGCCCACGGCGTGATCCGGCCGAAGAACAGCAGCGGCCCGAACGTCACTATGCCGGCCTCGACCGCGTTGTCGAGCACCGGCATCTCGAGGATCATCCCCACCAGCCGCTCCGGCGCCGCCAGCGCGACCTCCAAGGAGACGTTGGCCCCGAGCGAGGTGCCGCCGATTACGGCCCGGTCGGCCCTCAGGTGGTCCAGCAGGGCGAGCACATGCCGGGCGAAGATCGCCGTCGAGTAGCGCTTGGGGTCGGCGGGCCGGTCACTGCGACCATGGCCGAGCAGATCCAGGGTCACCGTCCGGTAGCCCTCGGCCGCGAGCCGGCGGGCCAACGGCTCGTGCATGCGGCGCGCCATCAGCTGGCCGTGCAGGAGCACGACGAGCCGGTCGCCGCCGCCGTACTCGGTGAACTCCAGCCGGGACCCGTCGACGCACACCTCGCCGACGCGCTCGGAGACAAGCCGGGGACCAGCCGGTGCTCGACCCATCCCACACCTCCGCGCATCCCGGCGGCGGGTCGCAGGGTGAGAGGAGCCCGCACGCTTCCCCCCGGCCTCAACCCCCTACCTCAAACGTACCCGAAGGTAACCGGCAAACCCGTGCAAACGCGCCTGGGCGCGGCCTGGCTGCGAGAAGCGAGCGGCCCGCCTGGACCGGGTTACGCTCTTGACATGCGGTCCTCGCTACCCTTCGGCGCGCTCGCCCGCGGGCTGCTGCGGCTGCTACGGCCGCGGGTGCCGTTCGGTGGCGGCGGGTCGCGCGGCGGCACCGGCCGGGGCCGGTCCTTCCCGCCATGGCGCGGCGAGGGCGGCGCCGGGGTGCGCGAGCCGCGGCGCCCTCGGCCCACCAACCCGGCCGCGGCAGCCACCGCCGAGCCCGAGCCGGACCAGTTCCTCGACATCGGCAGCGGCCACTAGAGGCTCTGTCCCGGTCGCCCCCATCACCCCCGGCTGGGCCTCAGGCTTCCCGGCTGGAGCCCCAGCCGTCCCCAGCCGGGCTGGGCGGCGAGGCGCTCAGCCGGGGTGGGCGCCAGCGCGATTGACTGCCGAGGCGACCGCCTTCAGCGAGGCGCTGACGATGCTGGCGTCCAGGCCCACCCCCCATAGAACCCGATCGCCGACCACGCACTCGACGTACGCCGCAGCAGTCGCGTCGTCGCCGGCCGTCAGCGCGTGCTCGGCGTAGTCGAGGACACGGATCCGATAGCCGGCCGAGCCGACGGCGTCCACGAACGCGTTGATCGGCCCGTTCCCGCTGCCGGTCAGGGTTCGGCGTACACCGTTCAGGTAGACGTCCACCGCCAGCCGGTCCTGCCCGGCCTCGGTGGCTGAGGTGTGTACGGAGTTGAGTGCGAGCGGGGTCTCCCGATCCAGGTACTCGCGGCGGAAAGCCGACCAGATCTCGTCGGCCGAGACCTCGGTGGCCGCCGCCTCGGTGAGGTCCTGCACCACCCGGCTGAACTCGATCTGCAGCCGGCGCGGCAGGTCCAGCCGGTGCTCGGCCTTGAGCAGGTAGGCGACCCCGCCCTTCCCGGACTGGGAGTTGACCCGGATGACAGCCTCGTAGCTGCGCCCGACGTCGGCCGGGTCGATCGGCAGGTACGGCGCCTCCCAGGCGGCCTCGCGGACCGGCACTCCCGACCGGGCCGCCTCGCTCTCCAGGGCCTCTAGCCCCTTCTTGATGGCGTCCTGGTGCGAGCCGGAGAAGGCGGTGTAGACGAGGTCGCCGGCGTACGGATGCCGTGGATGGACCGGGAGTCGGTTGCAGTGCTCGACCGTCCGCCGGGCCTCGTCGAGGTCGGAGAAGTCGATCATCGGGTCGACACCCTGGCTGAACAGGTTGAGGCCGAGGGTCACCAGGCAGACGTTGCCGGTGCGCTCGCCGTTGCCGAACAGGCAGCCCTCGACCCGGTCGGCCCCGGCCATGAGGGCGAGCTCGGCCGCCGCCACGGCGGTGCCCCGATCGTTGTGCGGGTGCAGCGACACGACCGAGTGCTGCCGGCGCGTGAGGTTCCGCCCGAACCACTCGATCTGGTCGGCGTACACGTTGGGCGTGGCCATCTCCACGGTGGCCGGCAGGTTGAGGATTATCTCGCGTCCGGGGCCGGGCTGCCAAACGTCGGACACCGCCTCGCAGACCTCGAGCGAGAAGTCCAGCTCGGTGCCGGTGAACACCTCGGGGCTGTACTGGTAGCCCACCTCGGTGCCGGCGAGCAGCTCGGCGGCGTACTTCACGACCAGCTCCGTGCCGCGGCAGGCGATGTTTCGACACTCGTCGCGGTCGACGCCGAAGACCACCCGCCGGAAGAGCGGCGCGGTGGCGTTGTAGAGGTGGACGTTGGCCCGCCGGGCGCCGGCCAGGCTCTGCACCGTCCGCTCGATGAGATCCTCCCGGGCCTGGGTCAGCACCGAGATGGTCACCTCGTCCGGGATCGACTCGGACTCGACCAGCCGTCGCACGAAGTCGAAGTCGGCCTGGCTGGCGGCGGGGAACCCGACCTCGATCTCCCGGTATCCCATGCGGACGAGCAGGTCGAACAGGCGCTGCTTGCGATCGGGGGTCATCGGGTCGATGAGCGCCTGGTTGCCGTCCCGGAGGTCGGTGGAGAGCCAGCGCGGCGCGGCGGTGATGCGCCGGGTCGGCCAGGTGCGGTCGGGCAGGTCGATAGGGAGGAATGGGCGGTAGCGCCAGAAGGGCATGCCGCTGGGCTGCTGCGGTGAGATCGCCATGAGGGCTGCTTCCAGTCGTCGGAACGACGCCGGGACAGCACGAACACCCGCGGCGAGGGCGCCCGGCTAGGTCAGCCCCTCGCCACGGCGGCGAAGCAGGAGGCTGCGCGTGGCCGTCATGGCGGACCCAGGCTAGCAGCCAAAACCCCGGTGACACGATCGGGTCCACCCAGGTTGAATGATGAGATGCGCATCGAGCAGGTCGATCCGCTGGCGCTGGACGAAGCGACGGCCGCCGAGCTGGCAGACATCGAGAACCGCGAGGCGTCGGCGGACGACACCGAGTCGTCCCCGGCCAACGGCGCCTCGCTGCGGGCGCGCGTCAGGCACACCCCCGAAGGCCCGTACGCCGGCTTGTGGATCGCAGCCGACGACACCGGACGCCCAGTGGGTCACGCCTCGCTCGAGCTGTCGAGGTGGGACAACCTCGACACCGGGCTGGTCTTCTGCCACGTCGACCCGGCACACCGGCGCCAGGGTGTCGGTACCGCACTTCTCGCCGCCCAGTCGGCGGCGGTGCGCGCGGCGGGCCGGCACCGGCTGCTCACGTTCGCCTTCCGCAACAGCCCGGCCGAGGCACTCCTGCTACAGGACGGCTGGCGGGTCGGCCAACACACCGCGCAACGCCGGCTCGACGTACCGGGGCTGGACTACGCGGACATCTCTGCCCTGGCGGCGGACGCGCGCAAGCACGCAGCCGACTACGAGCTGGTGCGCCTGGAGGGCCCGTTGCCCGACGAGTGGCTGCCGGAGCTGCAGGCGCTCTCGGAGGCGATCAACGACGCACCCCTAGACGACCTCGACCTGGAGCCCGACGCGTTCCCGCCCGAGCGGCTGCGGGCGACCAGCGACGCGATGGTGGCCCGGCGCCAGCACGGCTACCGGCTGTTCGCCCGGCATCGCGCCAGCGGCGACTGGGCAGCGCACACGATCTTGTACGTCGACGAGCTGCGGCCCGGCGTGGCCAACCAGGAGGACACGAGCGTCGTCGGTGTCCATCGCGGGCACCGCCTCGGGATGCTGCTCAAGGCCGAGATGCTGCTTTGGCTACACGACGAGGAGCCGCAGCTGCGGTCCATCGACACCTGGAACGCTGAGACCAACGCTCACATGATCGCGATCAACGACCGGCTGGGCTGCCGGGTGATCAACCGCGGTTCGGTCATGCAGGGCCCGGCCTAGTCCCGCCCCAGACGGCTAGCCCTCCAAGGGTCCGACTTTGGCGTGCCCGGAACAACGTGAGCGTCGGACCTTTTCGGGAGCCCGTGGCCGACGGCAGGGCGGTCACGTCGACTACGGCGCAGGTTTCTGGTTCAGCTCGGCGCGACGGTTCAGGACTGCACGCTCGCGTTCGTTTCTGGTGCGCTCGGCCGCCTCCGTAAACGCCTCGCTGGCCTCCGGGTGTCGCCCGGCCCGCTCTAGCAGGTCTCCACGCACGCTCGGTATGAGCGGTGAGCCGCCGAGGACTTCCGCATCCAACTCCGCCAGGACGGCAAGCCCCGCGTCCGGTCCGAACGCCCGGCCGTGCGCGACGGCGCGGTTCACCTCGACCACCGGGCCCGGCGCGACGTCCGCCAGGACGTCGTACAGAGCGGCGATCCGGCGCCAGTTCGTGTCCTCGGAGCGTTCCGCCTGGGCGTGCTGGGTAGCGATCGCGGCCTGCAAGAAGTACTTCCCGACCGGCGCCCCGCGCGCCGCGAGCTGCTCGGCCTGGCGAAGTGCGGCCATCCCGCGGCGAATCAGCAACGGGTCCCATCGCCGCCGGTCCTGCGCTTCGAGCAGGACCGGTGCGCCGTGCTCATCCAGTCGGGCGGCCATCCGCGAGCCCTGGATCTCCAGCAGCGCCTGCAGGCCGAGCACCTCGGGTTCGTCGGGAGCGAGTGCGGCCAGCATGCGCGCGAGCCGCATCGCCTCGTTCGCCAGGTCAGGGCGCATCCAGTCCTGGCCCGCGGTGGCGGTGTAGCCCTCGTTGAAGATCAGGTAGATCACGCCCATGACGTCATCGAGGCGCCTGGTCCGGTCTCCCCCCGTAGGCAGCTCGAACTCGGCGTGAGCCTCGGACAGCGTCTTCTTGGCTCGCGAGATGCGCTGGCCCATCGTGGCTTCGGTGACCAGAAACCCGCGGGCGATCTCGGCGGTGGTGAGTCCCCCGACCACCCGGAGCGTCAGCGCAGCCCGAGGCTCGGCGGTCAGGGAGGGGTGACAGGACAGGAAGATGAGCCGCAGGACATCGTCCTCGATGTAGTCGACCTGGGCGTCGAGGTCGGGCATCTCCGCCTCCCCTCCGCGAGCGGCATGCTCCAGCTCGGCCACCTTGCGTCGAAGGCTGTCGGCACGACGAAAGTGATCGATGCCGCGCCGCTTCGCGGTGGTCATCAGCCACGCGATCGGGTTCTCCGGTACGCCGGCCGTGGGCCACTGCTCGAGCGCGGCCACGAGCGCGTCCTGCGCCAGGTCCTCGGCGAGCCCCACGTCGCGGGTCATGCGGGTGAGGGCACCTACGAGGCGGGCCGACTCGGCCCGCCACGTGGAGATGATGGCCTCGGTCGGGTCATCAGTACTGGTCGCTGCCGGCACGAATGTCAGCGTAATGAGTACGGCTCAGCCTCGATCCACCGATGGCCGTCGTCGCGAGCGGCACCAGACGGGCCGATGGCAAGACGACGCCGCGGAGGCATCCCGCGGCGTCTGTCGAGCGGCGGCGCCGCCGCCGCCAGGGTGCCCGGATGGGGACGCGCAGCAGGCGGAGAGGGTGGATCGAGGTTCAGTCGCCGGGCGCCTCCGGGCCCGTGGAGATCTGGCGCAGCGTCGCGATCACGGTGACCGCGGGCCAGTACTTCGCGTGCAACTCGGCGAACACCTGCTGATCGGCAACGGCCTCCTCGAGGGTGTCGTACTGCGTGATGGCCCAGCCCCCGACGACCTCCTTGGCTTCCGCGTACGGTCCGTCGACCCGGGTGACCTCGCCCTGACGGACCACGAAGTTCACCGCGTCCTCGGTGCCGTACAGACCCCCGCCGTCGATGAACACACCCTTGGCGGCTCGTTCGCCGATGTAGCCGTCCATCGCCTCGAAGAGCGCCTGCGGCGGCGTACCGACGCCCTCTTCCATCCTTACGAAACCCATGAAACGAGGCATCCTGATCACTCCTAGTGATTGCCGGGGAGTTTCTTGTCGCACGTACGTCGAGCGGCCGGCGGCCTCTTCGACATCGACATTGGAGTTTTCTCCGGCTTGCCGACGCCCCTGCGCGGCGGCGACACCCGGTCGGCCAAGTCGCCGTCGATGCTTGCTGAATGCGGCGAAGACGCTCCCCCGCAAACGCGGCGGCTCGGTAGTGAACGATAGCCGTTGAGAGCCGACAACCGGTCCGTGCAGGCGATAAGCGGCCCGGCCGCCGGCACCGACGGCCGACACCAACCCGGCCCAGCCCGCCGGCTGTGCGGGCCGCCCGCGCCGGCCACCTAAAGTAGTGCCCGATGTCCGGCAGCCACAGGTGGACCAAGAAACCGGGGCCGGGCTGCCGCGGCTGCCGGTGGGCCACCGTCGCGGTGGTCTCGCTGCTGGTCCTGGTGCTGGTGGGCTGCGGTCCGACCGTCTCGCCGGCGGCGACGGGAGCGCACACCGGCGCCGCCACCCCAAGCGCTGGCGGCTCATCCAAGGCAACGGCGGGCACCCCAGACCCGCAGCCACCACCGCCGCCAGTCACCGGCAGCTGCCACAACTACCCCTACCTCCGCATCACGGGCTACAGCAACAACGCTCCGCCAGTTGACTGCGCTAGCCCGCACACGGCGTACACCTTCGCGGTTCGGCGCCTGCCCCGACGGGTGATCGTGCCAGGCGTGGCCATCAGCAACACCACGGTCCAGGACGCCGCCGCCATGATCTGCCAGCGGGCCTTCGGGAGGTTCGTCGGCGGCACGCCCACCACTCGGGCGCTGTCTCGGCTGAGCGTGACCTACTTCGTCGCGCCCCAGCGCGCCTTCAACCGCGGCGCTCACTGGGTCCGGTGCGACGTGGTCGCGCTGCTGACGCGCCACCGGCTGGCACCGCTCCCCAAGCGTCCGCTCGCTGCCTTCCTCGACGGCAAGGACGCCCTTCGCCGATACGGCGTCTGCTCGAGTGCGGCCCCGACATCCAGCGGCAGCCAGCTGGTCGCGTGCATGTGGGCGCACGAGTACCGGGCGGTCACGGCGATCTCGCTCGGCCCAACTCATTCCACCTACCCTGGCCTGTCGGTGGCCAAGGTCTGGGGGCAGCGAAAGTGCCGCAGGCACATAGCCGGCCTGGTCGGCACCTCAGACGGCTACACGTTCGCATGGACCTACCCCACCCGGCACGACTGGCGGGCCCACCAGCGCTTCGGCTACTGCTGGCTCAAGACCACCCACTGACCCCCCGCCGGGGGGAACTCGCCCATCCCCCGTCTCGTTCAGCCGCTGACAGAATTCCGAGCGGTGATGGCACGTTGTCCGCTCCGGGGTGGACAAATCCGGCGTCTGGTCCCCCCTCGGATGGACAACGCCGCCGGAGGCGGACAAGGGCCGGTGAGGGCCCGGCGACTCAGAAGCCGAGGCGGTTGAGCTGTTTGGGGTCGCGTTGCCAGTCCTTGGCGACCTTCACTCGCAGGTCCAGGTAGACGGGCGTTCCCAGCAGGGCCTCGATCTGCTGCCGGGCCTGGGTCCCGACCTCCTTGAGCCGACTCCCGCGCCGACCGATGACGATCGCCTTCTGGCTGGCCCGCTCGACGTACAGCTCAGCCTGGACGTCGAGGAGCGGGTGGTCGGCTGCCCGCCCCGCGCGCAGCCCCATCTCGGCGACGACCACGGCGATCGAGTGCGGCAGCTCGTCGCGCACCCCGTCAAGCGCCGCCTCCCTGACCAGCTCGGCCACCAGGGTTGCCTCCGGCTCGTCGGTGAGCTCGCCGTCGGCGTACAGCGG
This sequence comes from Nocardioidaceae bacterium, assembly GCA_035692425.1. Lineage (GTDB taxonomy): Bacteria > Actinomycetota > Actinomycetes > Propionibacteriales > Nocardioidaceae > DASSHZ01. The sequence continues at coordinate 978 of DASSHZ010000047.1, read as the reverse complement.
CGGCCCCTCGGGGAGCAGGCCGACGAGTAGGTCCGCCAGCAGGTCGACCTGGTAGCCCTCCGTCGCCGAGACCGGCACGATCTCGGCCCAGTCGAGGCCGGCCTGAGCGCCGAGTCGCAGCACCGCCTCGAGATGGGCCGCCAACTGGTCCCGCGACGCCAGGTCCGCTTTGGTCGCCACCGCAACGGTCGACGACCGCCGCGACGCCGCCAGCGCGTCGACGAGGAACCGGTCCCCCCTGCCGACCGCCGCGTCGGCAGGGAGACAGACGGCTACTACGTCGACCTCGGCCCAGGTCGTCCGCACCAGGGCGTTGAGCCGCTCCCCCAGCAGCGTCCGTGGCTTGTGCAGGCCGGGGGTGTCGACCAGGACCAGCTGGGCGTCTGGGCGGTGGACGATCCCGCGGACGGTGTGCCGCGTGGTCTGCGGCTGGGCCGAGGTGATCGCCACCTTCGACCCGACCAGCGCGTTGGTGAGCGTCGACTTTCCGGTGTTGGGCCGCCCGACGAGGCTGACGAACCCGCTTCGGAAGCCCGGCGCACGGTCGCCGGCAACCGGCGGGTCGCTCACGTCGTGACCCGCTCGACGACCACACCGTCCACCGCCACCCGGTAGACCGGGACGCCGTGGCCGGCCAGGTCGCGCACCGCGTCGAGGTCTGCGTCGGACCCGGCCAGGCTCTCGGTCACCACCACCGCCGCCTCCAGCCCGGTAACCCCGCTGGCGACCGCGGACGCGACGGCGAGCTGGAGCGCGGACAGCTGCAGGGACGGCAGGTCGACGTCCGCGGCGCTGTAGGCACGCCCGTCGCGGTCGCGGACCGCGGCCCCCTCTGCCGCACCGGCGCGCGCCCGGTGCGCGCGGGCCAGCGTCACCAGCTTGCGGTCCTCGGGATCGTCCAGCTCGACCATGGCCCGGCAACCCTATCCGCGCGACCTCTTACTCCGGCCGTTGGCCGACCCGGTCGGGGTGGCGGTC
>DASSHZ010000046.1:0-41798 GCA_035692425.1 Nocardioidaceae bacterium | reverse complement strand
CCCGCCGGCGTCGTCGAGGGGGGCCTGCGGCAGCTGTCGACCGGACTCGCGCGGTGCCACCGGCCGCAGCCCAGACCCGCTGAACCAGGCCTCGAACACGTGGTCGTAGCGCTCGAGGTCGTCCAGGCAGCCGCACAGCGTCGCCCGGCCCGCCCAGTAGACGGCCCGCTGGTCCCCCGTGCCGACGGCGGCCGCGGCACGCAGGAACTCGCGGGTACGGTCGGTGGTCACCGGCACGCCGGCTGCGCGCAACGCGGCGGCGAAGGCGCCGAGTACTTCGTCGGCCTGATGCCTCGGCGCCTCGCCGGTCCGGTGTCTGGGTGCCTCTTCGGCCGGGTGCTCCGGCACCTGGTCGCCGTCCGCGGTCTCGATCACCGCCCGGTCCGCTGGCGGGAGCGTCGGGCCGTCGCCTGTTCGGGTCATCAGGGCGCCAGGATCCGATCCAGCGAGGCGCGCACTCGCTCGGAGTCCTCGCGGTACTTGAGCACGGCGCCGAGCGTCGTCGCGGCGGCCTCCAGGTCGAGCCGGCTCACCTGCAGCGTGTGCAGGGCCTGCGCCCAGTCCAGCGTCTCGGCAACGCCGGGCGGCTTGAGCAGGTCGTCGCGGTGCCGCAGCCGTGCGACGGCCGCCGCGACCTGCTCGGCCAGTGCGAGTGGCACTTCGGGCAGCCGACGGCGGACGATCTCCACCTCGCGCGCCAGCCCGGGGTGCTCCACCCAGTGGTAGAGGCACCGCCGCTTCAGCGCGTCGTGCACCTCGCGGGTCCGGTTGGAGGTGAGTACGACGACCGGCGGCACCGGCGCGGTGACCGTGCCGAACTCCGGGATGGACACCGAGCCGGTGGACAGTACCTCCAGCAGGAACGCCTCGAACTCGTCGTCGGCGCGGTCGATCTCGTCGATCAGCAGCACGCAGGGCGCCTCCCGCAGCGCCCGCAGGATAGGCCGGGCCAGCAGGAAGCGCTCGTCGAAGAGCGACTTCTCGACCTCGGTCTGGTCGACTCCCTCACCGCTCTTGGTTGCCTCCACCGTGCGCAGGTGCAGGATCTGGCGGGCGAAGTCCCAGTCGTACAGCGCCTGGCTCGCGTCGATGCCCTCGTGGCACTGCAGCCTGATCAGGTCGAGGCCGAGCGCCTCGGCGAGCGCCTCGGCGAGCGACGTCTTGCCGGTGCCGGGCTCGCCCTCGAGCAGCAGCGGGCGGTGCATGGCCAGGGCCAGGTAGCCGATAGTGGCGAGCCCGTCGTCGGCCAGGTAACCGGTGGCGGCCAGCCGGTCCGCCAGCTCCGCCGGGGTCCCGACCGATCCCTCGGCGACCCGATCGCTGCCGGCGTAGCTGGCCAGATCTGGTTCCACACAGCCAGCATCCCGTACGGACGGGGTTTCCCCAACTTGTTCTCAGCGGCCAGCGGGTGTGGCAGTGCTTAGGACGAGGGTCTTATGGTCGACGCCGTCGACCACCGTGCGTTGACCGACCGGCTTGGCGAGCCCCACTCGCACGGGCACCATGGCACAGGTCCGGGCTCCGGCCGGGACCCTGTTTGGCAGAAACGTGAGGGTCACCCGGGAGCCGGTCTCGGTGGCCGAGAGAAGGCCGCCGCAGAGGAAGCGGCCCGAGATGGTGCGCCCGTCGGCGGTCACGCTCAGTGGCCCGACCAGGCCGCCGGCCACCGGGGCGGCCGGTCCGCATCTGCTGCCGTTCGGACAGACCGGCTGGTTCGAGCCGCAGCCGGCGAAGGTGACCAGGCACAGCAAGAGGAGCGCGGCAAGTCCGGCGATGGTCCGGACCGGCGTCAGCGGAGAGTACATGGCTCTCGGACGCAGCGCACAGGGCTGCGGTTCCGCACCAGCGCGGCAGTGCTCGGGCCGGTGCCCGGCGGACCGTGCCGGTGCCGGCTCACGGGCCGCTGGCCGCGGTGTCGACGGTCGGGCCCCGGGTTCGCGCCTGCCAGGCGTCGACGTCGGCCTGGGTGTCGAGGTCGGCGCCGCTGCCCACATCGGCGCACTCGACCTCGGTCGCGTGATGGCCGCGGAGGTAGTCGCGAGCGCCGGCGTCCCCCTGGAGGCGGTCCCTGACCGCCGGCCAGTGCACGCGCCCGATCAGGACGGGGTGCCCGGGCACGCCGTCGAAGGTGGCCCGAGCCAGCGCCCCGGCGGATGCGCCCTCCGTCAGTCGCCGTACGACGTCGGCGTTGGCGCCGGGCGTGTCCACCAGCGTTACCACGGCCGCCACGGCAGCGGTGCCGGCCGCCCGGTCGAGGCCGCAGCGGAACGACGCGGCCAGCCCGTCGGCCCAGTCGTCGGCCAACGCCACCTCGATGTCGTCGTCGTCGGTCCAGCCCGCGCCGGCAAGCAGCGCCCGCGCCGCCTCGGCTTCGGCGCCGAGTACGACGATCACGCGCCCGCAGCCGCCGTACAGCAGGGCGCCGACCGCCCGGTCGATCAGCGGCACCCCGCAGCCGTCCACCAGCGTCGCCTTCGGCCGCCCCAGGCGGCTGCCTCCCCCGGCCGCCAGCAGCACGCCGACCACCACTGGGCCGTCTCCGAGTTGCCCGCTGCTGGCCACCTCCCAAGCATGGACCACACGCTCCAGTTGGTCTCGTTTGGACCGCTCTTGTCGCCGACACGCCGATCAGCGCCACAACAGTGTTCCAACCGCCCGATGGGCGAGGTGGCGGAAAGCGGCGGCGCACGATGCGGGTCAGGCTGCCTATGGGACGCGGAGGATGCGTACGGGGTCGCGGAACGCGGCGGTGACGGCGGGAGGTACGGCTGCGGCCACGGCGAAGAGCAGGGCCAGCAGGGCGACACCGGCGGCGAAGCTCGGGGGCGGGTAGGCACCAGTGAGGTATCGCACTATGCCGATCCCGATGGCGCTGCCGAGCAGTACGCCGGGCACAGTTACCGCCGCGGTCTGGATGAGAACGAGCCAGACCACCGCTGAGCGCGACGCACCAAGGGCCCGCCGGCGGCCGAAGTCGCGCCGTCGCTGGCTCACGGCACCAAGCATCGTGACCGACTGCAGGATGAGCCCGGCAGCAAGCACAAGAAGCATCAGCCGGCGCGAGCTGGTCGCCAACCCGCTGGCTACGACCTTGCGCGCCCTGAGCAGAGCCGCCGGCTTGGAGATGTTGTACTTCGGTGCGGCGGCCTGGATCACGTGTGGCACGCCGGCCGCCAGGGCATCCACGTCTCCCACGCTGTCCGCCAGCACGTAGATCGACGCGACCGAGTCGCCGCCCGCGGTCGAAGCGAGCCTGCCACGAGGCTCCAGGGGTGGCCGGACGATGATGGTGTGGTTGAGGAACCGAAGGTATCCCGAGGCCTTTAAGCCGCCGGCCAGGACCCACGGCGCGCCCTGGTCGTCTTCCAGGCCCGCGGCGGGCTGAATGAGCCCGAGTCGCTGCTGGCCCCGGGGGCCGACGAGCCCCCGACCCGGCGCGAGTGCACCGAGGGTTACGTCGACCTGTCGGGGTAGCGCGCCGTATACGTAACGGGCCGGCACCGGCGCCGCCGACCGGGAGAACGCCGGCAACGTCATGTCGAATGCCGGGCCGAACCCGACGACGGATCTGACTCCGCTGAGGCGGGCGATGCTAGTCACGCTACCGGGACGGATGCGAGCCTCGCCGGTGTCGTCGGAGACGACGATCACCCGGCTGCCGACGGCGTCGAGGCCGGCGAGGACCTGGTGCTCGGTAGTGGCGGTCTGCCCGGTCGTTGACAAGACGGCGACGCAGACCCCGGCGGCCATCAGACCTGCGACGATACTGGCCATCGGTTGCGAACGGGCGATCTTGACGCCCTCCGCAGTCAAGTCGGCCAGGTATCGAAGCGGCATCTACAACTCCAGGACCGCAGCGTCGGCATTCACCTGTTCGAGGTGATGGGTCGCGACGAGCACTGTGGCACCGCGCTTGGCCTCTTCATACAACGCTTGCCAGACGACCGCCGCGGAGCCCTCGTCGAGGTTGCCGGTCGGCTCGTCCGCCAGCACCACCGCGGGCTGCTTGACCAAGGCTCGGCACAGAGCCACGCGCTGCGCCTGGCCGCCGGACACCTGACGCGGTTTCGCCGCCGATCGCGTCTGCACGCCGAAGCGCTCCATCAGCTCGCCAGCTCGTGCGGTCGCCGACCTGCGCGGCAGTCCTGCGTACAGCGCGCCCTCGACGATGTTCTCCAGGACGGAGCGAGAGGGGTCCAGCACGGCGTCCTGGAAGACGAAGCCGACCTCGCGCGCGCGCCACGAGGACCGGTCGCCGTCGGACCACTCCGACACCTGTTCACCTCGCCAGACCACCTGCCCCGCCGTCGGCCGCAACATCAGGCCCAGCAGGTAGAGCAGCGTGGACTTCCCACGGCCAGACGGGCCGGTCACCACGGTCACCGCGCCGGACGTGAAGGTGTAATCCAACCCGTCGAGCACCTTCGGCCCGGCGCCCCCTCCGTAGCCGAAGCTCAGGCCGTGGGCCTCAACCACCTTGGGCACCCGACGCGAAGAGCCGCACACGGGACCCGACGGCAACGCCCGACACGACCGCCTCGCCGTTTGCGGAAGCGCGAACGGTAACTCGCAGGCTCTTCCCGGCTGCATCCACCACCGATCTACCCCCGCCGGGACTCGTCCGGATCGCCGACAGCGGCACGAGTGGCCCCGAGGTCGTGGGTACGACGACGATCCTGGCCGGGAACAGACTGGACCCGACCGCCGAGACCGCGCCGCACTGCCGACGGCAGACGGGCCGTCCGTCCACGCCCGCGAGGTCCAGCCGTAGATCCCCGGTCTGAGTAGTAACGGATCTCACAATCTTGGCCTGCCAGATCGACCCGCGGCCGGTGATGAGCACCGTCCCCCGGAGTGGCACCAGGTTCGCCTGACCCTGGCCGAGAATGACCACGAACGACGGCGAGGAGCCCAAGACTCGTACTCCTCCGACCCCCTCGCTCACCTGCGAACCAACGCTGAGCATCGGCGACAGCACGACGCGGGCGGGGAGCCGAGGGAAGAAGATGAAGTCCGAGGACCGAACCACTCCGTCGATGTGCGTGCCGAGCTTGCCCTGCCACGCTCTGACGGCAGCCGCGGTGGCGGATGAGTAGCTATCACCCTGCCCCGCCGCGAGGAGACCCTGCCCAGCAAGAAAGGCGTTCAGCTGCGACACGTCCGGACCACGGTCGCCCTCGCGCAGGGTTCGGAAGGACGGCACGGACCCACGGGCCGCAATCACTGGGCGAAGATCCACCGAGTACAGGACCGTGCCCGACTGGACGGTAGCTCCAGGCGAGACCCCTACCGAGGTGACTACGCCAGACGCCCGGTTGGGCAGAGTCGAGTCGGTGGGCCACCGGGCGGTGGCAGAGAAGTTCTGGGTGTCGCCGACCTTGCCCTCTCGGACGCGGTAGAGCACCACCTTGTGTGTATGAGCAGCCACCGCAGGAGGCACCAGCGTCCAGCGAGCGGCGAACCAGCCGACCGCAACCGCCAAGGCAAGCGAAACGACCCAGCCCACCGCCACCCAACTGCGACGTGACATAACCGAATGTTAGCCCGTCACATCGAATTGTGCAGATAACCGCTGCACGTCTGCGAGTTCAGCCCGACCCGCCGATTATGATCGTAGATGCGGGCGGGGCCTTGTGGGCATTCGCGGTTCACCTTATCAAAGTTTTGTGACGACGGGTACGTGTACCCAGGCGAGATGACATCGTAAGCACTCCAAGACCCAGTTGCATAACTTGAGAAGTAGCGGTCGAAACTGGGCGGAACTGTTATCGGAAGACCTAACTCAACTAGGCATTCCCGAGTTTTGAGTTGCCATCTATATTGGGACAATACAAGGGCGCGGGAGGGATGGGTGGGCGGCGGCGGTATCGATCCGACCTTGTCGTTGCACTTGCCGACCGCCCGCTGCTCCGCCGCATCCTCAGATGCGGGCAGGCCAGTGATCCCCCAGCCCTCCAGGTCTGGATCCGCCACAGCTTGCCATCCTTCGGAACGCATGCAGGCAACGAAGAGCAGGGTATAGTGCGCAAGCGTCCCATGGTAGATGGGACGCCGTGCGCCCGATTGCCCGGGGGAGTTTGCGGTCGACTTGCTGATCACCCGGTGCCTGGAAGGAGACGGGCTCCGCGCAGCCGCCGGCTGGCGTCCACTACATCCCACTAGCAACCCAAAGAGCAGGGCAATACCGACAAGGCTTACCATTAAATGCCGTGCCTTTGGAACTGCCAACTGTCCGACAGGATCGCCTCGTGGGACTATCTGGGCGAGCCCCTGCTCTGACCATCCCCGCCCCCGGAGCGCATCCACGAACTACTGCCCAGGCGGCGCCTGGGGGCATTGCTTGTTTATCTTTTCCCAGGTCTCGCCGGGGGGAAAGCTGTAGCCGGCGGCGCTGATGGCATCGTAGGCACTCCATGGCCCCGCGGAGTAGGTGGCCAGGTAGTGATCCAGACTGGGCGGGCTGCTCACTGGGAGTCCGTGCCCGAGCAGACAGCGACGAGTCCTCAACTCCCAACGGTATGCCCGTGCAACCGATTGTCTCGTCACCGGATGCTCCTTCGGCACGCCCACTTTGCGGCCGCAGGCATCGTTGACGCGGGTGAGTTGTTCCGTCTGTGCCAGGGTGCGGTGACCCTTTACTACGAAGTTTGGTCCCTGCCAAGCCGGGCCAACTCGGGCGTCATAGCCAGCCCGCCGAAGGCAGGCAACCATCGCAAGTGCCCACTGATGACCGCTGCCCTGGAAGACCCTCGCGGTGCGATTGACGTTAGGCGACGTGGGCCCTCCGGTAGGCTTCTGGTGAGCCGTCGCGTCCAAATCGCCGCAAGCAGAGCAAGTGAGCAGGAGCAGGAGCAGGAGCACTCCGACGGCTGAGCGGCAAACGCCACTCGGCAACCTCCGACACTCACTACCTAGGAGTACTGCCCTGGCCTCAGGCATGTGCACAGACGCTAGACCCCGGTGTCCACGCAACTGCCGTACGTCCCACTGTTGTCGATCTTGCCGTTAACCGCATCCACTCCCCAATACGTCTCGCCGTTCTTGTCGTTATAGACGTAGTGATGCTCCCACGTTGACCCGTTGTAGAACGTCTTGTAAACATCGCTCGTGTAGACGTCAGTCTGACCTGTTGAGTAGGAGTGCGAGACGCCCACCTGCTTGTAGTTGCAGTAGAGGTTGCCCCCCGCGTATAGGTCAGCAAAAGCGGCGGTGCTGACAATGACCGGGATCGTTATCACCGTTGCGACCATTGCAACCCTCACGGCTTGGCGACACTTGCTTGATAACATGACGGCGGCCACCTCTCCGGCGGCCACCTCTCCAGGATCGGTCTACACCGGTGGAGACGCGGTGTCAAGACCGCAGGCAGCCTCGCGTAAGGACCGGGCCGGATCTGACCGATGCCTGCCGCGCCGAAGGCAATTCCGCTGCAGCCGGTGACCAAAATCGCCGCAACACGCACGCAGCGGGGGAACCAGCTGCGCTCGCAGCTCGGGCCCACGATTCCCGCAACATGCAGAGGTCGGCCACCTTCCCAGGGGCGGCCGAGTGACTTCACGGCGAGGACCTAGTCGGAGCGCCGGGGTGCCGACCGACCCGGCTCGGCCACCCTGACCAGCATGGCTAGGGTCAAGTCATGCTTGTCGCCTTCTCCATTGGACCTGCCACCTCCGACGAGCGGGGTGGGGTCAGCGCCGCCGTCGCCGAGGTCGTCCGCGTCGTCCGCGAGTCCGGCCTGCCGAACGAGACGAACGCGATGTTCACCAACCTCGAGGGCGAGTGGGACGAGGTGATGGCGGTCGTCAAGCGCTGCGTGGATGTGGTGGCCGCCACCTCGCCGCGGGTCGCCTTGGTGCTGAAGGCCGACATCCGACCGGGCTACACCGGCCAGCTCAGCGCCAAGGTCGCCAGGGTCGAGGAGCGGCTGGCGGCCGACGCCACGCGCGCCTAACCGGCCGGCCCTCGGCGCCACGCGCCGGCCCACGACGCCGGTTGATGCCCCTGCCCCCACCCCGAAGGATCCGACTCTCAGGTTGCCAGAGCAACGTCAGTGTCGGATCGTGCGGTTGGAGTCAGTGGTGCAAGTCGACCACCAGGCGGCCCGGTGCTGTCAGCGTGAACACCCGGAACTTGGCCAGCCGGCTGGTGGAAGTCCCGAAGGAGACCACGCCCTCGTAGTAAGGAGACCACGCCCTCGTAGTTGCGCCTTCCGGGCGGCCACCGGGAATGCCGCCCCCAGCCCGGTTGGAACTTAGTTGTCGAGTTTCCCGGCGGCAGACGACAACAACGTTCCAACAGTCGACGGGGGGCGGGGCGGTCAGGCTTGCAGGCGGGCGAGCAGCTCCCGGCCGTCGGGGGTGCCCAGCCCGCTGCACGCGTCCCAGCCGGGCCCCGCCGCGTAGGCGCCGTTGTCGCCGGAGGTGATGTCGCGGAAGCCGGGTGCGCTCGCGCCGGCCGCCACCCCGGCGTACAGCAGCGGCTGGACCAGCCCGAGCGGGCGCCCGAGCGCCTGGGCGAGGCGGGCCACCAGGGCCGCCCACAGCGGGGCGACCGCGCTGGTGCCGCCGGCCACCAGCTGCTGGCCGTCGACCAGGACCCGGTAGCCGGTGTCGGGGTCGGCGTCGCCGGCCACGTCGGGAACCCCCCGGCCCGCCGCCGGCCCGCCAGTCGCGCCCCCGGCGCCGTCCGGCTGCACCGCCGCGGATGCGGCGCCGGCCGCTGGTGAGGCAGGGGCGGCTGGCGGGTCTGCGCCAGCGGCGGTCGCGGCGGGCAGCGGCACTCCGACGGCGCGCTGCCAGCTCGGCAGCGGGAACTCGACGCTGACCCCGCCGCCGGTGGTGCTGTCGGTACCGTCGTTCCACACGGTCTCGGCCGTGACCGCGCCGCCGGCACCGGTCTCCAGTCGGGTGCCGCCGCAAGCCAGCGCGTGCGGGCTGGAGGCCGGGAAGTCCACGTGCGCCGCCCGCCCGGTCTCCCCGTCGGTCGAACCGCGGTCGCCGGCGGCCACCGTCACGGTCACCCCGAGCGCTGCTGCGTCGGCGATCGCCTGGTCGAGAGCGGTGCGCGCCTGCGCGGTCCAGAGGTCCTCGGACTGCCCCCAGCTGATGCTCATCGCAGCTGGCGTCGGGTCGGCCTGCGCGGCCTCACTGACGGCGTCGACGAAGCCGGCGTCGGTGTTCGGCGCGAAGTACACGACGTACGACGCCCCGGGGGCCAGCGCGCCGGAGACCTCGATGTCGAGCAGCACCTCCGCATCGGCCCCGTTGGGATCGCCGGTCGGGCTGTTGGCGGCGCCGTCCACGCCCACCGCCGTCACGGACGGCACGGTGACGCCCAGCCCGGAGAAGTACGCGTCGAGGTCGGACTGGGCGAAGCCGCCGCCCAGCTCGATGATGGCGACCGTCTGGCCGGTGCCGTCCGTTCCGGGCGGGAAGTCGTAGGCCGCCCCAACCTGCAACGGCGTGTAGCTGGTGGTGACCGCCTCGGGCTTGGCGGTACGGAACTGCGCCCGCGCCTGCGGGCGGTCATCCAGCCCGAGCACGGCCACCACCACGCCGTCGAGCGCAGCCGGCACCGACAGCCCGCCGGTCCGGTGCCGGTGGGTCGACTCGCCGCCGGTCGGGTCGGTGCTGCGAACCTGCTCCAGGTCGGCGCCGAACACCCTGGCCAGCCGCGACAACCCGCCGCCGATCCGGACGCGTCGAGAGGCGGCGTCGGTGGAGAGCACTTCGACGCCCAGCCTGGCCATCGTCTCGGTGACCAGGTCGACATCCGCCGGGTCCGCGCCGTACGACGCGGCAAGCTCGGCCTTGGTGAGAATGCGCCCCATCGCTGCCGGGCTTGGCGTCAGGTCAGGTTCGGCTGGGTGCTGGGCGGGGTCCGGTTGGGTCGGACCACCAGGTCCGGCCGGCTGGCCCGGAGCGACTGGACCGCCCCGCTGGCCCGGAGGGGTCGATCCGGAGCTCGGGGCGGCTCGCCTCCGCAGGACCAAAGTCACCTCGATCCGCGCGGAGGAGTCGAGTGCCTCGGTCGTCGGAGTGACGCCCGGCGCCGGTGCCCGCTCGCTGCCCGGCAGCGGGCAGAGCTCGAGGTCGGTCCGGTCGGTGTTGTCCGGTGGGTGCGCCGTCATGCCAAAGGTCTACCGCAGCCGCGGCACCGCCACATCCCATGCCAACGTCCGGCGGGTGAGCGCTATGGCCCGCAATCTGCGGGACGCAAGGGCGAGGGGGCGCTCCCCCCCCCGCCGCCGCTTCCCGCAACGTCCGGCGAGGTGAGCGCTGTACCCCGTGCTATAGCCCGCAATCTGACGGGACGCAAGCAGGACGCAAGGAAGACTGTGAACGGCAGCAGGGCCCCGACCGGGTAAACCGGTCGGGGCCCTGCTCGCTAGCGGCGTCTCGGACTCAGAAGTCCATGCCGTCCATGCCGCCCATTCCGCCACCCGCGCCGCCGGGCGCAGGCGCCTGCTTCTCGGGCTTGTCGGCGACGACCGCCTCGGTGGTGAGGAACAGCGCCGCGATCGACGCCGCGTTCTGCAACGCCGACCGGGTCACCTTGACCGGGTCGTTGATGCCGGCCTTGAGCATGTCGACGTACTCGCCAGTCGCCGCGTCCAGGCCGTTGCCGGCCTTGAGACCGCGCACCTTCTCGGACACGACCCCGCCCTCAAGGCCCGCGTTGACCGCGATCTGCTTGAGCGGAGCCTCGGAGGCGGCCCGCACGATGGCCGCGCCGGTGGCTTCGTCCCCGTCGAGGTCGAGCTTCTCGAAGGCCTTCGTCGAAGCCTGCAGCAGGGCCACCCCGCCACCGGCAACGATGCCCTCCTCGACCGCGGCCTTCGCGTTGCGAACCGCGTCCTCGATCCGGTGCTTGCGCTCCTTGAGCTCGACCTCCGTGGCGGCGCCGACCTTGATAACAGCAACACCGCCGGCCAGCTTGGCCAGGCGCTCCTGCAGCTTCTCGCGGTCGTAGTCGGAGTCGGAGTTCTCGATCTCGGTGCGGATCTGGTTGACCCGGCCCTTGATCTGCTCGGCGTCGCCGGCCCCCTCGACGATGGTGGTCTCGTCCTTGGTCACCACGACCTTGCGCGCCTGCCCGAGCAGGTCGAGGGTGGCGTTCTCCAACTTGAGACCGACCTCCTCGCTGATGACCTGCCCGCCGGTGAGGATCGCAATGTCCTGCAGCATCGCCTTGCGGCGGTCGCCGAAGCCGGGGGCCTTGACGGCCACGGACTTGAACGTGCCGCGGATCTTGTTGACAACCGCGGTCGCCAGCGCCTCACCCTCGATGTCCTCGGCGATGATCAGCAGCGGCTTGCCCGACTGCATGACCTTCTCGAGCACCGGGAGGAGGTCCTTGACGGCCGAGATCTTAGAGTTGACCACGAGCACGTAGGCGTCCTCGAGGACCGCCTCCATTCGCTCGGCGTCGGTGACGAAGTACGGCGAGATGTAGCCCTTGTCGAAGCGCATGCCCTCGGTGAGCTCGAGCTCGAGCCCGAAGGTGTTGCTCTCCTCGACGGTGATGACGCCTTCCTTGCCGACCTTGTCCATGGCCTCGGCGATGATCTCGCCGACCGAGGAGTCACCGGCCGAGATCCCGGCCGTGGCTGCGATCTGCTCCTTGGTCTCGACGTCCTTGGCAGCGGCGAACAGCTGCTCGATGACGGCCTCGACGGCCTTCTCGATGCCGCGCTTCAGAGCCATCGGGTTGGCGCCGGCGGCCACGTTGCGCAGCCCCTCGCGCACCATTGCCTGGGCCAGCACGGTGGCGGTGGTGGTGCCGTCGCCGGCCACATCATCGGTCTTCTTGGCGACCTCTTTGACGAGCTCGGCACCGATCTTCTCGTAGGGGTCCTCCAGTTCGATCTCCTTGGCGATGGACACGCCATCGTTGGTGATCGTGGGCGCTCCCCACTTCTTCTCGAGGACGACGTTGCGGCCCTTCGGACCGAGCGTCACCTTGACGGCGTCCGCGAGGGTATTCATCCCCCGCTCGAGACCCCGCCTGGCCTCCTCGTCAAATGCGATGATCTTGGGCATTTACGCGAGTCCTCCGCGCTCTGGTGTGTTGGGTCGGCCGGTACGACGCCCGCGACGGACGAGCCCTCGGCGTACGGTCCCTGCCCGCAGCCGAGTGGCTCTCGTCGAGCCAGCCGCTGTCACTCTCAGGTCGAGAGTGCTAGCCCCATTCTTAGCACTCTCCCCCGCCGAGTGCAAACGTCTCCCCGGCGTCGGGTACCCGCACGAAGCGGGCTCCGAGACCAGCCACCGGCGACCCGCAACCTCCGACCCCCAAAGGTCAGGCCCGGCCCCAAAGGTCAGGCACAGCCCCAAGGGTCAGGCCGGGAGGGGCTTGACGTCGTTGGCCTCCCGGCCCTTCGGGCCGTCCGCGACCTCGAACTCGACGTGCTGGCCGTCCTCGAGCGTCTTATAGCCGTCGACGAGGATCTTGGACCAATGTACGAACACGTCGTCCTGGCCCTCGACCGCGATGAACCCGTAGCCCTTGTCGGCGTTGAACCACTTCACGATCCCCTGCGCCATGCGTACTCCTGCAGTGCTGGTGAGGGCTCCTGGCTCCGACCCTCCGGTGCGGCACCCCGACCAGACCGGGGGGCGAGGGCCGCCGCACGCCGACCATATCCCAGCGCGTCTCGGACGGCGAGGGGAGCCGACCGGGAGAACTCGGGCGAACCGGTGCCTGCCCGCACCCGAGTAGTGCACTAGTCCGAACGGACTATTTTCCCGAAGCTCTCTTACATTCGTCTCCGGGCTCCCCTACCGTGGTAACACCTCGTGGGTGCGACGAGGTTTGGTGGGGGCGCTTAGGCGCCCCCACCTCTCTATTTGTCCGGTAAATTCATTTGTCCGGGCCGAACCGGCATTCGGTCCGTTCGGATCCTCGCCGTCCGTCACCTGAGGATGGCCCCGGGCGGCTGATCTAAGTCAGGCGAACCCGCCGGCCACGGCCGGAATCACCGACACCTCGGCCCCGTCGGGAACCGGCGTATCGAGCCCCTGCAGGAAGCGCACGTCGTCGTTCCCGACGTACACGTTGATAAACCGGCGCAGCACCCCTTGCTCGTCGACTATCCGGCCCTTGATGCCCGGATAGTCGGAGTCGAGGTGGTTGAGCAGCTCGCCAAGCGCGCCGCCCTCCGCGGTGACCTCTGACTCGCCGCCGGTATAGGTGCGCAGGATCGTCGGCACGCGGACCTTAACGCTCATCGTGGCCCCTCTCAGACGCCAGTCGCGATGAAGGCAGCGTACGTCGGGTCGATGGTCGCGGCCGGACCAACCTGCGTCCCGACGGCATCGAGCGTCTTCAGCCCGTCGCCGGTGTTGATCACCACCGTCTCCGCAGCGGGGTCGAGCTGTCCCGTCCGGATGAGCTTGCGCAGCGTCGCCACGGTTACCCCGCCGGCGGTCTCGGTGAAGATCCCCTCGGTTCGCGCCAGGAGCGCCATGCCGGCCCGGATCTCGCCGTCGGTCACCGACTCGACCGCGCCGCCGGTACGGCGGCACACGTCGAGCACGTAGGGACCGTCGGCCGGGTTGCCGATCGCCAGCGACTTGGCAACGGTGTCCGGCCGGACCGGCGCCACCACGTCGTGTCCGGCCCGGAACGCGGCGGCCACCGGGTCGCACCCACTCGCTTGGGCGCCGAAGACGCGGTACGTCGACGGCTCGACCAGCCCGAGGTCCGCCAGCTCGCGGAAGCCCTTGTCCACCTTCGTCAGCTGCGCGCCGGAGGCGACCGGGACGACCACCTGGCCAGGCAGCCGCCAGCCGAGCTGCTCGGCGATCTCGAACGCCAGCGTCTTGGAGCCCTCCGCGTAGTACGGGCGCACGTTCACGTTCACGAAGGCCCACTCCAGCCGCTCCCCAGCCACCTCGGAGGCCAGCCGGTTGAGGTCGTCGTAGCTGCCGCGGACGGCCAGCAGCGAGCCGCCGTACACGGCCGTGGCCACCACCTTGGCCCGCTCCAGGTCGTCCGGGACCAAGACGACGCTGCGCATGCCGGCGCGGGCGGCAGCGGCGGCGACCGCGTTGGCGAGGTTGCCCGTCGAGGGACACGCCAGCACGTCCATCCCGAGCTCGCGGGCGGCAGCGAGCGCCACGGCGACCACGCGGTCCTTGAAGGAGTGCGTGGGGTTGCCGGAGTCGTCCTTCACCCAGAGCCGCGCCATGCCGAGCTCACGGGCCAGGTTGTCGGCCCGGAGCAGCCTGGTCCAGCCGGGGTCGGTCCCGGGGACTTCCGCTATGTCTGGCCGGACCGGAAGCAGGGCCCGGTAGCGCCACATGTTCGGCGGGCCGCCGGTGATCGCGGCCCTGTCGACGGCGGGGAAGGCGTAGGCAACCTCCAACGGCCCGAAGCAGTCCGGGCAGGCGTAGCTCGCACCCAGCGGCTCCTCCCGCCCGCACTCTCGACAGCGCAGGCAGCGAGCGTTGCCGAACGCGGTGCTAGTGAGCATGGCTACGTCCAACGCCGCTCCCTCCCTGTCGCTACGTCCGCATGGTCCCCATCGCGCCGCCACGGCTCGGCGCCCGGTGCGCCCGACCAGTCTCCTGCCGGTCTCGGTGCACGGGACGCCCGCCCACCATCCGAGACGTGGGATGAGTGCCCGGGAACTCACTCGGCGACGCTGGCCGCGTCGATCAGCCGGACGAGGTCGTGCAGGACGTCACGAACGCCGTCCGGCCCTTGGACTATGAGGTCGGCCCGCGGGGCGAGCGCGCCGACCTCCGCCGAGGCGGAGCAAACCAGCAGCCCCGGGACGCCTTCGGTGCGCAGCCGGCCGACCTCGTCGTACGCCGGCAGGTCGCCCAGGTCGTCGCCGGCGTACAGCACGGAGCCCGGCTGCGTCTCGCCGACGAGCCCGCGTAGTGCGGCGCCCTTGTCCATCCCGGGCGGCCGCAGCTCGAGCACGACCCGGCCCGGCTCGAGCACCAGACCGCCGCGCTCGGCGAGCGAGCCCAGGGGCCCCACGAGCCGCTCGAACGCGCGCTCCGGCTCCGGCAGCCGCCGCGTGTGCACGGCGATCGCCAGCCCCTTGTCCTCGACGTGCGCTGCCCCGAGGCCGAGCCCGGCCAGCAGCCGCGGCAGCTCCGCGCGGACCCGGGCCAGCCCCGGGTCAGGTGGCGGCGAGGTGCACTGCCCGGTGGTCGCGTCCCAGCGCTGCAGCCCGTACTGGCCGAGTACGAGCAGCCGCTCCAGGCCGGGGACCCCGCCGGGCTTGGCGAGCCCCAGCACAGCCGCGGGCGGACGGCCCGTGACGACCGCCAGCCGACCGACCCGCCGCCCGAGGTCGCCGAGGGCAGCCATGATGCCGTCAGCCGGGACCGCCTCGGCGGGGTCGGCGACTATCGGCGCCAGGGTGCCGTCGTAGTCGAAGGCCGCGAGACACCGCCGCGGCTGTTCGGTGATCGCGGCCAGCGCGGCTCGGCCGGCTTGCGTCGCAGGCTCGACGGTCACCCTGCCAGTATCCCCGCGGCGCCGAGTCAGCCCAGGTGGGCGGCGGTGTCGGCGAGGATCACGGTCAGCGTGCGCGGGCGCATCCACGACAAGGCGGGCAGCACCCGCGGATTGTCCAACACGTTGGCGAGCCGCCTCGCCTGCGAGCGCAGCCCGGCCGGGAAATAGACGGTGTCGTGCGGGATGAGGCCCTGGAAGTTTCCGGTCGTCCGGACGTGCCAGCCGAGCTGCTCCAGGTGCTGGGCGGTCCGGGCCGCCAGCCCGTCGATCCGGGTGTTGTTCAGTACGACGACCGGGGCGCGAGGCCGGGGGGCGGCGACCGTCCGCCGGTGCGAGGTCCTCGTCGTCGCAGTCGGGGTAGGGCTGGGCCGCGAGGATGCCGTGGTCGCCCCCGACGTCGGCGGCGGGGGCGTCCGGTACGCCGGGGTCGACACCGACCTGCCGGCCGCGAAGCGGGCGGGGGAGGTAGGGGCCTCCCGCCCGATGGTCGTCGCGAAGCCGACCCCGACCACGACGACGAGCAGAGCGCCGCCGATCGTCAGCGTGGGGCTGAGCGACATGGCCGCCTGAGGTCAGATCTCGATACCGAGTCGGCGCGCAGAGCGCTGCCGCTGCCGCGTCGAACGCAGCCGACGCAGCCGTTTCACCAGAAGGGGGTCGAAGGCCAGGGCCGGCTGGCTGTCAATGAGTACGTTGAGCACCTGGTAGTAGCGGGTCGCAGACATGTCGAAGGTCTCCCGGATCGCCTGCTCCTTGGCGCCGGCATATTTCCACCAGTGCCGCTCGAAGATCAGGATCTTGCGATCGCGGTCGGAGATCTCCCCAGCCCTCTCGGCCGCCCGCTCCTTTGCGGCCGCGTCCGCAGCATCCATCCGGTTCGCTCCCAAGCCGTGTCGGTCCCCCGGTGTCAGCCGGAGGCCTGCTCCGAGGAATGCCCCTGCCAAGTTCCTCTCATCCTACGAACAAACCACACCGATGTCATTCACCGCGCCGAGGCGCGCGGGCCGACCTCGGCCCAAGGGGCCACCAAGGGGCCGGTGGGCTCTCGGCGGGTGCCGCCCGGCCGAGAGCCCATAGTGTGGAAGCCATGGCGAAGTCACCGACCAGCGCTTTCGTGGTGGTTGCCAACCGGCTGCCCGTCGACCGGGTGACCACTCGCCGCGGGTCGCAGTGGCGCCGGTCACCCGGCGGCCTGGTCACCGCGTTGGAGCCGGTGCTCCGCGAACACGACGGCATCTGGGTTGGTTGGCCGGGCGCCAAGCTCGACCGCTACTCCGCGTTCGAGGCGGAGGGCCTGACCCTGGCGCCCGTGGAGCTTTCCGACGCCGAGGTGCGCAGCTACTACGAGGGCATGTCGAACGCCACCTTGTGGCCGCTCTACCACGACCTGGTCGCGAAGCCGGAGTTCCACCGGGACTGGTGGGTCTCGTACGTCGACGTCAACCGCCGGTTCGCTGCCCTGGCCGCCCGGTACGCCGCACCAGGGGCAGAGGTCTGGGTGCACGACTACCAGCTGCAGCTGGTGCCGGCTATGCTGCGCGAGCTCCGGCCCGACCTCCGGATCGGGTTCTTCCTGCACATCCCCTTCCCGCCGAGCGAGCTTTTCGCCCAACTGCCGTGGCGGGTGGGGATCCTCGAGGGCATGCTCGGCGCGGACATCGTTGGCTTCCAGCGGCCGGCGGCGGCGGCGAACTTCGCCCGCCTGGTGCGCCAGTTGCTGGGCCAGAAGACGCACCGGGACCTGATCATGCTCGACGACGGCCGCCAGGTGCTCGCCCGGAGCTACCCGATCTCGATCGACTTCGCCGATCTGGAGAGGCTGGCGACCTCGCCCGGGGTCGCGGCGCGCGCCGACCAGGTCCGCCAGGAGCTGGGCGACCCGCCGAACGTGCTACTGGGCGTGGACCGGCTCGATTACACGAAGGGCATCGTGCAGCGCCTGCGGGCTTTCGGCGAGCTCATCGTCGACGGTCGGATCGAGCGCGACGACGCGGTGTTCGTACAGGTGGCGTCGCCGAGCCGCGAGCGGGTCGAGCAGTATCGGGCGGTGCGCAACGACATCGAGCGCTGGGTCGGGCGGATCAACGGCGATCTCGGCCGGATAGGCCGGCCGGTGGTGCACTATCTGCACTCGTCGTACCCCCGCGAGGAGATGGCCGCCCTCTTCACCGCCGCCGACGTGATGGTGGTGACGCCGTTCGCCGACGGGATGAATCTGGTGGCGAAGGAGTACGTCACCTGCCGCTACCGGAACACCGGCGCGCTCGTCCTGTCGGAGTTCACGGGCGCCGCCGACGAGCTCCGCCAGGCGTTCCTGGTGAACCCCTACGACATCAACGGCCTCAAGAGCGCGATGTACACCGCGATCCGGGCCGACCCGCGCGACCTCAGCCGGCGGATGCGCGCGCTGCGGCGGCAGGTCCGCGACCACGACATCTGGGCCTGGGCACGCCGGTTCCTCTCCGACCTGGGGGCGCCGGCCTGACCCCCGAGAGCGGTCGGACTCTGCCCACCGACCGCGGATCGGCTTGCCGCGCTGCGATCCCACCGCGCGCCCGAACGCCGTCACACAATCGCGGGACACGGCGGCGTGGGTACGCCGAGACCGCGCCGAGCCGGGTTATCGTGCCGGTCAGGTCGAGGTACGAGCTCGATTCGCAGTACCCCGGGGAGGTCTGGGGCTCCGCGAAGTATGAGTTCGCGGAGCCCCTCCCGAGCCGGAGTGGCGCGCTCGCAACGCCGTCCGAACCGGCAACACCGTGTGACAGCACCATGGAACGCCGGGCGACAACACCCCTGGAATAGGTGAAGGCTCCGCAAAGTATGAGTTTGCGGAGCCTTCGAATGCCCTGGCGTGACGCTCCAGAACGACAAGCCCTCCAACCCCGGCCCCGCCATCCCCGTCACGAGATGGCTCGCACAGTTGCCCGCGCGATGCCGATGAGCCTAAGCCCACCGGACGAACCAGACCTTCCGGCTTGCCCCGAACCGAAGTTCGTGACGACAGTTCTATCCCGTGCCGACCGAGCTGCGCAAGGCCTCTGGGCGAAAAATCTGGACCGACTTTGGGGGGCCCGGCGTGTCCTCCCGAACACGCCGCAGGCGGCCCGGCGCGGCCGGGCTCGATCGGCGGGACGGGCGGCCTCGCGGTGTCGCGGTACCGGGTGTTGCGGCACAGTGGACCCGTGCCGACCGCCGTCACCGAGCTCGTTGCGCACGGCTGGGGCGAGGTCCTCGGGCCGGCCCAGCCGACGGTCGCACGGCTGGGCGAGTTCCTGCGCTCCGAGACCAGCGCCGGGCACCGGTTCCTGCCTGCCGGCGACCTGATCCTGCGCGCCTTCGCCCGCCCGCTGGACGAGGTGAAGGTGCTAATCGTCGGGCAGGATCCCTACCCGACCCCGGGGCATCCGGTCGGACTCTCGTTCTCGGTGGCCCGCTCGGTCTCGCCGCTCCCCAAGAGCCTGTCCAACATCTACCGCGAGCTGCATGACGACCTGGGCATCACCACGCCGGCGCACGGCGACCTCTCCGCCTGGGCCGAGCGCGGCGTGCTGCTGCTGAACCGAGTCCTGACGGTTCGCGCCGGCTCGCCGGGATCGCACCGAGGACGCGGCTGGGAGCAGGTCACCGACCTCGCCATCGCCGGCCTGGTCCGCCGCCGCCAGCCGCTGGTTGCGATCCTCTGGGGCCGGGATGCCCAGACCTTGCGCCCCGCCCTGGCCGGCGTACCGGTAATCGCGAGCCCACATCCGTCGCCGCTCTCGGCGGCCAACGGGTTCTTCGGGTCTCGGCCGTTCAGCCGGGCCAACGCGCTGCTGGCCGAGCTCGGCGCCGAGCCGGTCGACTGGACGCTCTGAGTGCACCCCGCGCGGTGGGGCCACCTCAGCCCGCGAAGGGCATGGCCGGCTGCCCGACGACCCCCGGACGTGCCGCGAAGAGCGCGCCGGCCGCTGGCTCGGCACCGGCAGCCACCCCCTCTTTCGACGTGGTGATGTAGAGGATGTCCAGCCCCGGGCCGCCGAAGGTGCAGGCGGAGACCCGGCTGGCGCCGACCTCCACGACTCCGTCGAGGCGGCCGTTCGCCAGGTAACGGCGAACCTCGGAGCCGCCCCAGGCCGCCACCCAGACCGCGCCCTCGCTGTCGACGCACAGTCCGTCGGGGACCACCGCGTCGTCGTCGCCCTCGAACCTGGCGAAGGCGCGCCGGCGGGTCAGGCCACGCTGCGGGTCGTAGTCGAAGACGTCCGTACGTCGAGTGGCGCTGTCGTTGTAGTAGGCGAGCGAGCCGTCGGGGCTGAACATGAAGCCGTTCGAGATCGTTACCCCGCCCCAGAGACGCTCGGTGGCGCAGCCGCCATCGGCGCCGGGCGAGAGCCGGAACATCGCGGCGGCGCCCGGCGTCTTGGCGTAGGCCATCGTCCCGCAGTAGAAGCGGCCCTGCGGGTCGCAGCCACCGTCGTTGAACCGGACCCCGACGTCGTCCCAGACCTCGGGCAGCAAAGTCAGGCCCGACAGGTCGTCATCGCGAGCAAGGGCGAAACGTCGCTCCAGGGCGATGACCGCACCGCCCCCGACGCGTGGCCGCAGCGCGGCGGCGACCGTGCCGCAGTGCACCCGGTGCACTGTGCCGTCGACCGTCAGCGTGAGCACGTCCCCGGCCGACATGTCGACGTACTTGAGCTCCCCGGTCGGCCACCAGCACGGCCCCTCCCCGTGCTCTGCCAGCGGATCGGTGACCTGCTCGGCTCGCACTCTCCCAGGGTAGAGTCCAGCGTCGAAATTTCCCTTACCAGCTGCCGCCGCAGGACACCGCTCGCGGCCCGCGGACGGTTTTTGGTAGTCCTACTAGGCCAGTCTGCGGCGTTCGGCTGACAGGCCAACCGGGCACCCCCTAGGTTTCGACGTGGGGGGTGGTTCTGGAGGGACAACCAGCCCAGCCGCTGGTACCGGTGCAGCAGACGCACCAGCGGCTGAGCTGGCCTTCGGGAGCCCAGGGCACCGTGTGTGACCCGAACGCCGGCGCTGGCCGCTGCTCGTAAGGTAGGAGCAGACTTCGGCCGCGCCGGCGTCGCATGTCGGGCGCGGCCCCAGCGAAGGGACACCAGGTGAGCGATGCTGGCCCGGTGTCGGCCGCGGCCGCCGGGGCGCCGACCGACGAGGCCCGGCGCCGTGGCCTGCGCCGGATGCGCAGCCTGGCGCTCGGTCTGCTGCTGCTCGCGGCCGTCGTCTACGCCCTCACTCTTGGACTGTCCGGCGGCTGGGGGTATGTCCACGCCGCCGCGGAGGCGTCCATGGTCGGCGCGTTCGCCGACTGGTTCGCGGTCACCGCGCTCTTTCGACATCCGCTCGGGATCCCGGTCCCGCACACCGCGCTGATCCCGGCCCGCAAAGACACCCTGGCCCGGAGCCTGCAGTCGTTCGTGACCGAGAACTTCCTGTCCGAGGCAGTCGTCCGGCGCCGGATCGCCGACGCCGAGATCAGTCGCCGGCTGGGCGGCTGGCTGCGGGAGGAGGGCCACAGCCGCCGGGTCGTCGACGAGGCCAGCGTCCTGCTGCGTGCCGCCCTGGCCCGATTCGATGACGACGAGGCGTCGCTGCTGATCCAGACCGAGCTCTTGCCCAGGCTGGCCGACGAGCCGCTCAGCGCGGTCGCCGGCCGGCTGCTGCAGGAGGTGGTCGCCGAGGGCGCGCACCGGGGGCTGGTCGACCTCGCCGTCACCGAGGGCCACCGCTGGCTGGTCGACAACCCAGAGACGGTCTACCGCGTGCTGGGCAGCCGGGCCCCGTGGTGGACGCCGCAGTGGCTGGACGAGCGGGTAATGGAGAAGATCCACGCCGAGTCCGTCGCCTGGCTGACCGAGATCCGCGACGACCCAGACCACTCGGCGCGGCACGCCATCGACGACCTGCTCGGGAAGCTCGCCGACGACCTCCAGCACGACCCGGAGACGATGGCCTCGGCCGAGCGGCTAAAGCAGCGGGTGGTCAGCCAGCCGCAGGTGCTGGCGGCGGCGACCTCGCTGTGGTCGGGGGTACGGCGAGCGCTGAACTCCGCGCTCGCCGACCCCGACAGCCAGCTGCGTCGTCGCGCCCTCTTCCGGCTCTGCGAGCTCGGCCGCCAGCTCGTCGAGGACCAGGCCCTGCAGGCCCGCGTCGACGGTTACGCCTCGGACGCCGCCGCGTTCGTCGTGGGACGCTACGGCGACGAGCTGACCACGGTGATCACCGACACCGTCCGGCGCTGGGACGGCGACGAGACCGCCCGCCGGATCGAGCTGCACGTCGGACGAGACCTGCAGTTCATCCGGATCAACGGCACCCTGGTCGGCGCTCTGGCCGGGTTGGTCATCTACGCCGTGACTCGGCTCGCCTGACGGGCCGGAGGGAGTCGCGATGTCGCCGGCAAGGAGGGACCATCGATCCCGGGTCCTCGTCGCGCTGATGCTGACGATGGCCCTTGTTGCGATGGACACCACGATCGTCGCGACGGCCATTCCACAAGTCGTCGGCGACTTGGGCGGCTTCTCGCTGGTCGGCTGGGTCTTCTCGGTCTACCTGCTGGCCCAGACCGTGACCATCCCCGTCTACGGCAAGCTCGCCGACCTCTACGGGCGCAAGCCGGTGCTGCTGGTCGGCGTAGTCGTCTTCCTCGTCGGCTCCGCACTCTCGGCCGGCGCCTGGAGCATGCTGACATTGATCTGCTTCCGGGCGCTGCAGGGCCTGGGCGCGGGGTCGATCGGGGCGACCGTGAACACGGTGGCCGGCGACCTGTACGACGTCCGGGAGCGCGGCCGGGTACAGGGCTGGCTGTCGAGCGTGTGGGGAGTCTCCGCGGTGGTCGCCCCAGCGCTCGGCGGTGTCTTCGCGCAGTACGCCAGCTGGCGATGGATCTTCCTCGTCAACCTCCCCCTCGGGGCGCTGGCGCTGACCTTGCTCTGGCGAGACCTGCACGAGCACGTCGTCCGCCGAGCGCACCGGATCGACTACGCCGGCTCCGCGCTCCTGCTGGCCGCGGCCGGGCTGCTCATCTTCGGGCTGTTGCAGGGCGGCACGTCCTGGCCATGGTTGTCCGCGCCCAGCGCCGCGGTCTTCGCCGGAGCGATCGCCGCCGCGGTGGCGGCGGTGTACGTCGAGCGGCGGGCCGCCGAGCCGATCATGCCCCCGTGGTTGTGGGCGAACAGGGTGACCGGCGGGTCCTACCTGGCGACCACGATCGCCGGTCTCCTGGTCATCGGCCTGTCGACCTTCCTGCCGACGTACGGGCAGGCGGTGATCGGCCTAGGAGCGGTCGCCGCCGGGTTCGTGCTGGCGGTCATGAGCATGACCTGGCCGCTGGCCTCGGGGTTGTCAAGCCGGCTGTACCTGCGGATCGGCTTCCGCGACACCGCGCTCGTCGGCGGGTGTTTCACGCTCGCCGCCGGGGTCGTCTTCTCGCTGCTCACCGCCGGCTCGTCGGTCTGGCTCGCGGTGCTGGGCAGCGCCCTGATGGGAGCCGGGCTGGGCCTGATCACCTCGCCGCTGATCGTCGGACTGCAGTCGACCGTCGGATGGTCACAGCGGGGCGTGGTCACCGGCGGTGCGATGTTCTCCCGGTTCCTGGGTCAGAGCATCGGGGCCGCCGTGTTCGGCGCGGTCACGAACTCGGTGCTCCAGCACCGGCTCGCCTCCGCACCGGCGAACCTGCAGGGGCGGACCCCGCATAGCGTCGACGGGATCAGCCGGGTGCTCGCCGGCCGGCACGCCGCCGTACCGGTCGAGCGGTTCCTGCGGGCGGCGCTGCAGTCCTCCACTCACGCGGTGTTCCTCGGCCTGCTCGCCGCCGGCATCTGCACGGTGGTGGTGCTGATCGGGCTGGTACCGCGCCGGTTCGACCTGGTCACCGAGCCGTCCGAACCGGTTGGCGAGCCGGACAGGCTGGCCCAGTGACGCCCGATCCCGACCGCTGGCCGACCCCGGAGCCGGCCGTCCCGGCCCCTGCCGCGCCAGAGACAGCCGCGCCAGAGACATCCCGACCGGCGGCGCCCTGGCCGTCCGCGCGGCCGCGGCTGGGCGGGCGGGCTCGCACGGCGCTGGCCGTCGGCCGGGCCGCAGCGGCGGCCTCCCGCGCGCTCGGTCGCGGCGCCGGCGAGGTGATCGGCGGTCGGACCGCCCTCCTGCTGGCACCGGACCTGCTGGGCCGGCTCGGGCGGGACCGCGTGCTGGCGATGGTGTCGGCGACCAACGGCAAGACGACGACCACCCGAATGCTGGCGGCCGCGCTCGCCACCCGGGCTCCGCTCGCCCGCACCGGCGCCGGCGCCAACATGCCCACCGGCCACGTCGCCGTCCTCGCCAGCAGACCCCTGACGCGCCCGGCGGTCCTCGAGGTGGACGAGCTCTACCTGCCGCAATCGGTGCGAGTGCTGCGGCCACGGCTGGTGGTCCTGCTGAACCTCAGCCGGGACCAGCTCGATCGCACCGGGGAGACCCGGAAGGTGGCCCGTGGCTGGAGGCGGATCCTCGCGGAGAGCGGCCCGAACGCGCCGTTGGTCGTGGCGAACGCAGACGACCCGCTCGTCGTCTGGTCGGCCGGTGGCGCGGCGCGCGTGATCTGGGTCGGCGTTGGTCAGCCGTGGCACGACGATGCCCGGAGCTGCCCGGCCTGTGACCGGCTGATCGAGTTCGCCGACGACGTCAGCGTCCGCGCCGACGGCGCCCAGGCCATCGCCGCCGGAGAGTCGCGTCCGGACGGCTGGCGCTGCACGGGTTGTGCGCTGCGCCGGCCGCAGACGGCCGTCGTACTGGAGCGGGGTCGCCTCGTGCACGACGGCCAGAGCCGAGACCTGCGGCTCGCCCTGCCCGGCCGCGCCAACCAGCGCAACGCCGTGATGGCCGCCGTCGCCGCGTGCGCACTCGGGGTCGGCTACGACGAGTCGCTCCCGGCGCTGGCCCGCATCGGTGCGGTCGAGGGGCGCTACGCGGTCCACCGCCTGCCCGGCGCACGCCCGTCGGGCGGCCGGGTGCCGTCGTACCGGCTGCTGCTGGGCAAGAACCCGGCGAGCTGGGCCGAGGCGTTCGAGATGCTCGCCGGAGCCACCCGACCGCTGGTGCTGGTCCTCAACGCCCGCGACGCCGACGGGCACGACACCTCCTGGTTGTGGGACGTGCCGTACGAGCGACTCGCGGCGCGCCCGCCGGGCGCCGGCCCAATCGTGGTCAGCGGCGAGCGGGCAGCCGACCTGTCGGTCCGGCTCGCGTACGCCGGGGTGCCCCACCGGACCGTGCCGGTCGCCGCTGCCGCGATTGCTGCGGCGACCGCCGACGCCGACCCGGTCCCGGACAGCACCGGCCAGCGCGCCGACGTCGACGTGGTGGCGAACTACACCGCATTCCGCGGGCTCGACACCACCCGGGGCCGTCGCCGGACCGGGGCCCACTGGTGAACCTCTCGGCTGTGCGCATCGGGCTGGTGCTGCCGGAGCTGCTCGGCACGTACGGCGACAGCGGCAACGCTCGGGTGCTGCACCAGCGACTGGCCGCTCGCGGGCTGCCGGCCGAGGTCGTTTCGATCGCGCTGGGCGCGCCGTGGCCGGTCCAGTGCGACCTGTACGTGCTCGGCGGTGCCGAGGACGGCCCGCAACGCCAGGTCACCGAGCTCCTCGCGGCCGAGCGCGGGCTCCACCGGGCGGTGGACGCCAACCTCCCCGTCCTCGCCGTCTGCGCGTCACTGCAGATCCTCGGCCGCAGCTACGACACCTCCGACGGCCGGACCGCGCCCGGCCTCGGGCTGCTCCCGTGCACGACCACGGCGCCCGGACCCGAGGACCCCCGCATGGTCGGAGAGGCGGTGGTCGACCCCGACCCGGCACTCGCGCTGCCGCCGGTGGTCGGCTTCGAGAACCATGCGGGCACCACCCGGCTCGACCCCGGCGCCCGGCCGTTCGGCACGGTGCGCTCCGGCCATGGCAACGGCGACGCCCGATCAGGCGTGCTCGTGGACGGGTGCTGGGCAGGCCGGGTGCTCGCGACGTACCTGCACGGGCCCGTCCTGGCGCTGAACCCGGCCCTCGCGGACCTGCTGCTGGGCTGGGTCGTGGGCGAGCTGCCCGAACTGCCGCCCGACGACCCCCGCGAGCAGGACGCCCTCGCTGCACACCGGGCCAGGCTCGAGCTCAGCAGGTGACCGCAGCGGCGATGCCGGCCGGTACGACGGGGTGCACGGCTGAGCCCGAGCGGCCCGCCACGCTCCGGCGCACCGGCCAGGACGGCCCGTCAAGGTATCGTGACCTCGTCAACGACGGGCAGGCCGCCGGAGGCCGGATCGGGACGGCGCGGGGACGCGACACCTCATGCGAGGAGACTGACGGATGCGGCGGCTGCTGAAGATCGCGCCGTCGCTTGCGGTCGGCGGGGTGCTGGTGGCGCTGGTGCTGCCGCGGTACGCCGGCACCGGCTGGCGCGACATCGCCGCCACGCTCGGGGGGCTGACCGTCGGCGAGGTGGCGGTCCTGGTGGCCCTGTGGTTCCTCGGGCTCTACGTCTACACGTTCGTGCTCACCGCCTCGCTGCCCAGGCTGAGCCGGGGCCGCGCCCTGACGCTGAACCTGACCGGCAGCGCGGTGTCGAACCTGGTGCCGTTCGGCGGCGCCCTCGGTATCACGCTGAACTACGCGATGTGTCGCGGCTGGGGCTTCAGCCGCCCGTCATTCGCCCTGTACACATTGCTCACGAACGTCTGGAACACGGTGCTCAAGCTGAGCCTCCCCGCCTTGGCTTTGGTCGCGCTGCTGCTCACCGACAACCTCGCTCAGCACAGCCTGGCGCTGGCGGCAATTGGCGGGTTGGTGGCCTTCGGCGCCATCGGC
Organism: Nocardioidaceae bacterium; assembly: GCA_035692425.1. GTDB lineage: Bacteria > Actinomycetota > Actinomycetes > Propionibacteriales > Nocardioidaceae > DASSHZ01. Next base: position 15,477 of record DASSHZ010000046.1, on the reverse strand, counting down.
CTCGCACTGGTGGCCGCGCTCTCCTCCGAGCGCCGCACGGTCCGGTTGGGCCGGCTAGTCCAGTCCGGTGCCCACGCCGTGCTGCGGGCGGTGCGTTCCCGAACCCGGGTCGAGCTCGAGCAGCCGGTGGTCCACATGCGCCGGCAGTGCCTCATCATCTTGCGCACGCTTTGGCACCAGATCTCGCTCGGAATGCTGGGCTACGCGGCGCTCCAGACGCTGCTGATGTGGGCGAGCCTGCACATGCTCGGGAGCCACCTGAGCCTGGTCCAGGTCTTCGCCGGCTACTCGGTGGAGCGCATCCTCACGCTGGCGATGTTCACCCCCGGCGGAGCCGGCCTCGCGGAGCTGGGCACCACGGCGTTGCTGATCGGCCTGGGCGGCGACCCGCTCGTGACCGTGTCCGGCGTGCTGCTCTATCGGGCCTTCACGTTCGGTCTGGAGATCCCGGTGGGCGCGGCCGGGCTCCTGGTCTGGCTGGTGCGGCACCGCCGCCGGCCCCAGCCCGGAGCGCCGGCTGGCGAGCCCGCCCCAGAGACGGTGCCCGGCTGATGCGGATCGCGCACGTCACCGACTGCTACCTCCCGCGCCTCGGCGGCATCGAGATGCAGGTGCGCGACCTGGTCGAGCGACAGCGGGCGGCGGGCCTGGAGGCCGAGGTCTTGACCGCGACGCCGGCCGATCCGGGCCAGGCGGGCCACGACCCCAGCTGGGTACGCCGGGTGGTGGCGCTGGGCGTCACCGGTTCGCGCTCGGCCTCCGCCGCCATGCTCGTGCCCGGTGCCATCGCGGCCGGCAACTACGACGTGGTGCACGCGCACGTGTCGATCCTGTCCCTGTTCGCCGCCCGCGGCGCTGCCGCGGCCAGCCGGTCGGGTGTGCCCACCGTGGTGACCGTCCACTCCCTCTGGAACGGGCTCGGCCCGCTGCCCCGGATGGCCGACATCCTGATGCGGCTGCACGCCCAGCCGGTCGTCTGGTCGGCAGTCAGCGACACCGCGGCGGCCCCGCTCCGACAGTTCCTCGGCCCCCGCCGCCCGGTAACGGTGCTGCCCAACGCCATCGACCCGGAGTTCTGGCGAACCCATCCGGTCGGGCCGCGGGACCCGCGCAAGGTGGTGGCGGCGAGCGTGATGCGCCTCGCGCCGCGGAAGCGGCCCCGGCACCTGCTGCAGGTGCTGAACCGGGCGCGGGCCGCCCTGGACGACAACGTCGGCATCACCGCCACGATCGTCGGCGACGGGCCGGAGCGCGCCGGCCTCGAGCGCTACCTGCGCCGCCATGACATGGCCAGCTGGGTCAGCCTCCCGGGTCGCCTCGACCGGACCGAGGTCCGCGACGTCTTCGCCCAGGCCGACATCTACATAGCCCCCGCCCTGCTGGAGTCCTTCGGGATCGCCGCGCTGGAGGCCCGAGCAACCGGCCTCCCGGTGCTGGCCAGCGCGCACGGCGGCATCCGGGAGTTCGTGCGGCACGGCCAGGAGGGCCTGCTGACGACCTCCGATGCCGAGATGACGCGCGCGCTCACCCGGCTGGCGGCTGATCCCCAGCTGCGCGACCGGATCGGCCGCCACAACCGTCGGGTCCCGGTGGAGCACACCTGGGAGCGGGCGCTGTCGGTCGCCGACCTGCTCTACCACGCGGCCGCCGATCGGCCCCCGGTCCGGCCGGGCCGGTCCACCAGGTGGCTCGGCGGCACGCTGTCCGCCCGCCGGCTACGGGACTGACCTCCTTGGCATCGGGTCGTGGCACCCGGACCGTAGTCGCGCTGCACGCCCACCCCGACGACGAGGCGCTCCTCACCGGCGGCTCCCTCGCCCTGGCCGCCCGGGCGGGACATCGGGTGGTCGTGGTGGTCGCCACGGCCGGCGAGGCTGGGCTCGCGGCGCAGGCGGTGCACGACCGCGGGCCGCTGGCAGGCGTACGGCTGAGCGAGTTGGCAGCGGCGGCGGCAGCGCTCGGCGTGGCCCGCACCGAGCTGCTGGGGTACGCCGACTCCGGCCTGGACGGCAGCCAGGGCGGCGAGCGCGGGTTCGCCCGGACAAGTGTCGACGCTGCGGCGGAGCGGGTGGCGGCAGTGCTGCACGAGGAGAACGCGGACATCCTCATCGGCTACGACGCGGCCGGCGGGTACGGCCACCCCGACCACCGGCAGGTCCACCGGGTCGCCGTGCGAGCCGCCGAGCTGGCCGGCACGCCGAGGCTGCTGGAGGCGACCGTCGACCGCGATGCGCTGCTGCGGGCCGTCCGGTGGGCGCGCCGCCTTCGACTCCTGTCGCGGGTGGCGGTGCCCGACCTGACGAGCGCCTTCACCCCGGCCGGGCAGATCACGCTCCGGGTCGACGTACGCGGCGCCCTGGGCGCGAAGGCCGCGGCCCTGCGCGCACACGCGAGCCAGGCAACGGCCGACGGCGCCGACCGCACGCTGGCCATGCTGCTGCGACTGCCGCGGCCGATCTTCCGCCGGGTGCTCGGGACGGAGTGGTACGTCGAGCCATCGCGGGTGTCCAGCAACCCGCGGAGAGAGCCCCTGGAGCCGTTCGGCTGAGGCGGGTCGGCCGAACGGCTCGAATCGTTCGCCGAAGGTGCGATCCGGACCCGGCAGGCTGGATTCGGACGGTTTGGGTGCCGTACCTTCGTAATGACAGCGAGGTGCGCGGCGGGATGCCGGCACCTCGCTTCATTTTCCGGCACTCTTGCCCGGCCGGTCGTCGAGCCGCTTGTCGGACTCGAACCGACGACCTTTCGCTTACAAGGCGAGCGCTCTACCAGCTGAGCTAAAGCGGCGACCGGTCCAGCGTAACGAGGCAGTCACGCCGCCGGTCGCACCCAATCCCGGCCGGCGTCAGGAGCCCTCCTCGCGGGCGTACGGCGTTCCGAGTGCGGCGGGCACGCCGAGCTGCCGCTTGGCCCAGCCGGTGGACACCGCGACCAGCACCACCACGGTCATCAGGTAGGGGATCGCCGAGAAGAACTCCGACGGCGCCTGCACGCCGCGGGCCTGCAAGTCGAATCCGAGCCCAGACAAGAGCCCGAAGAAGTAGGCGCCGATCAGCAGGTAGCCGGGGCGCCAGAAGGCGAAGATCACCAGCGCGATGGCGATCCAGCCGGCGCCGGCGGTCAGCCCGTCGGTCCACTGCGCCGAGAGCGCGAGCGTGAAGTACGAGCCGCCGATCCCGGCGAGCGCCCCGCCGACCACCGTGTGCGTGTAGCGGTAGCGGGTCACTCCGATCCCCATCGCGTCGGCCGCAGCGGGGGATTCGCCAACCGACCGCAGGTACAGGCCCGGCCGCGTCCGGTACAGGTACCAGGCGACGACGATCACCAGCAGCCAGGACAGGTACACCAGGCCGTCCTGGTGGAACAAGATGGGGCCCGCGATCGGCACGTCCTTGAGGCTGGCCACGTTCAGCGCCTGCAGCTGGTGCCGGCCGGCCTCACCTCCGAGCCGCCACTCCTGGCCCAGGTACGACGAGAGGCCCGCCGCGCCGGCAAAGATCGTCAGCGCGAGGCCGGACACGATCTGGTTGGCGCGCAGCGTGATCGACAAGAACGCATGGATCAAGGCCATCACGCCGCCGGCCACCGCCGCGGCCGCAATAGCCGCGACGAGCACGACCGGCCCGCTGCCGGGCAGCCGCTGGGCGGTCCAGAACGCGGTCACCGCGCCCATCAGCATCATGCCCTCGACACCGAGGTTGAGGACCCCGGACCGCTCGGTGAGCAGCTCCCCGAGCCCCGCCAGCAGCAGCGGGGTGCCGTAGATGATGGCCGACACGACCAGCGACACGGCCAGGCTCGAGTTCACGGCGCCACCTCCCCCACCGGCTGGCCGGGCACACCCTCGGCACGGTCGACCTCGACGCCCGACCGGCCGGGCTCCGACGGCGGGGCGGACGGCCGGCCGCGGACGACCCGGTAGCGCGCCAGCACCTCGCCGGCCAGCACCGAGAACAGGATGATCCCCTCCATGGCTCCAACGAGCCCGGCCGGGAACTGCGGGCCCTGCAGCGCGAACCCGGCGTTGGTCAGGGCGCCGATCAGGAACGACACCACGACCACCGCAAGCGGGTTGTAGCGGGCGAGTGCGGCAACCACGATGCCGGTGTAGCCGTAGCTCGCCTGTTGCAGGCCCCGCGGGTCGAGCACATGCCCGAAGTCACCGATCTGGCTGGCGCCGCCCAGCCCGGCGAAGGCGCCCGAGGCCGCCATCACCCAGGCGACCGCCCGCCGGGTGCGCATGCCGGCGTACCTGGCGGCGGCCGGTGCCTCGCCGATGACCCGCATCTCGAAGCCCATCCGGGTGAGCTTGATGACCCCCAGCAGCAGCCCGGCTACACCCACGCCCACCAGGAACCCCATGGGGATCACCAGCCCAGCAACGTGCCAGGCCGGCCACGCCGCCGACGGCTCGAGGTTCTTGCCGACCGGGAACACCTTCGCCGAGGGCGAGCTGAGGTCCCGCCAGTACGAGGCGCTGTCGTAGATGAGGTAGTAGAGGAACAGCCCGGCCACGTAGTTGAGCATCAGCGAGGTGAGGATCTCGTTGGTCCGCAGGAAGGCTCGCAGCAGCCCCGGGATCGCGGACCACACGGCGCCGGCCAGCATCCCGGCCACGACCATCGCCAGCAGGATCACCGGTGCCGGCAGCCCGGCGAGGGCGAGCCCGGCCCCGGACGCGCCGACAGCGCCCATGTAGAGCTGGCCCTCGCCGCCGATGTTCCACACCTTCATCCGGAAGGCCACCGCGGCGCAGAGGCCGGTGAACAGCAGCGGGGTCGCGTAGACGAACGTCGAGCTCATCGCCCCCGGCGACACGAACGCCGACTGGTAGATCTGCTGGTAGGTGGTCACCGGGTTGTGCCGCGACAGCAGCAGCACGATCGCGGTGATCACCGCGGCGGCGACGAGCGAGCCGACCGGCACGACGTAGGGCAGCCACCGGGGCACGCCGAGCCGCCGCTCGACGCGGATCACTCCTGGCCCCCGGCCATCAGGATGCCTACCCGGTCCACGTCCACGTCGGCGGCGTCGAATACATCGACGACCCGGCCCTCGTACATCACCGCCACCCGGTCCGACATCTCCAGCACCTCGTCCAGGTCCTCGCTGACCAGCAGGATCCCGACCCCGCGGGATGCCGCCCCGAGCAGCACCCGTCGTACGGCGTCGATGGCACCCACGTCCAGCCCGTGCGTCGGCGACTGGGCGACCAGCAGCGCCGGGTCCTCGGCGAGCTCGTGGGCGAGCACGAGCTTCTGCACGTTGCCGCCGGACAGCTGGCGCACGAGCGTGCGCGGACCGGGCGCGCGCACGTCGTACCGGTCCATCAGCCGGGCGGCGTGCGCGCCCACCACCCGAGAGCGAAGCAGCGGCCCACGGCTGAACGGGCGACGCCGGTAGCTCTTGAGCACGCAGTTGTCGGCTATGGGCAGCGAGCCGGCGACGCCGGTGCCCATCCGGTCCTCGGGGACGAAGGCGACGCCGGCGTCGATCGCGGCCCGGGGGTCGCCCGAGATGCGGCGCCCACGCACCATCACCCGCCCGCGAGAGCTGGGCCGCAGACCGGAGATGACCTCGGCCAGCTCGCGCTGACCGTTGCCGGCCACCCCGGCCACGCCGAGGATCTCGCCCTCGTGCACGTCCAGGCTGACCTCCCGCAGCGACTCGCCGCCCAGGTCACCGGCCGCGCTCACGCCCTCCAGCCGGAGTACCACCGGGCGCTCGCCGGCGCCCGCGTCCGGCACCTTCTCCGGCAGGTCCACCTCGCGCCCGACCATCATCTTGGCCAGCGCCCGCGGTGTTGTCCCCGCCTTCGCCACCGTCCCGATCGTGCGCCCGCGCCGGAGCACCGTCACCCGGTCGGCGACCTCCATCACCTCGGGGAGCTTGTGCGACACGAACACGACCGTCCCACCGTCCGCCGTCAGCCGCCGGATGCTGGCGAAGAGGTCGTCCACTTCGCCCGCTGCCAGTACGGCGGTCGGCTCGTCGAGGAGCAGGATGCGGGCCTCCCGGTAAAGCGCCTTGAGGATCTCCACCCGCTGCTGCTCGCCCAGCGACAGCTGCCAGATCATCGCCCGCGGGTTGACCCGGACGTGGTAGCGCTCCGCCACCTCCGCGACCTCCGCCTCGACCGAGCGTGGTGAGAACCGCAGCCGAGACCGCTGCGACCAGCCGAGCACGACGTTCTCCGCGACCGTCATCGACGGCACCAGCCGGAAGTGCTGGTGCACCATGCCGATGCCGGCCGCGTGGGCGTCCCGCGGCGACCGGAACCGAACGGCCTCGCCGCGCACGAAGAGCTCGCCCTCCTCGGGCCGGTAGCTGCCGGTCATGATCGAGCACAGGGTGCTCTTCCCCGCGCCGTTCTCGCCCAGCAGCGCGTGCACCTCGCCGGCCGCCGCCGCGAACGAGACCCGCTCGTTGGCGACGACGCCCGGGAACCGCTTGGTGATGCCCCGCGCCTCTAGCGCCGCCGCCGGCTCGCCGCCGGCGGTCCGCGCCGCCTCCCGCGCCGGCGGCCCCTCTTGAGCAGACCCGTCGGCGAGGTTCGAGCCGGTTGGCTCGACCTGCTGCCTGTCGCTCATGGCTGCGCCCTCACGTGCGGTTGCGGGCTGCCCGGCCGCTCGGGCGGCCGGCGTCCCGGAGACCCGGCGGTCAGCTCTTCGGGATGCTCCCGACCACACCTTGGACGAACCAACTGAGCTCGTACTTGTCCTTGACGGTCAGCGTCGTCCCCTTCGGCACCTTGACCTGGCCCGCCTGGTTCTTGATCGGGCCGGAGAACGGGTTGAAGGTACCGGCGACGATCTCCTGCTTGCGCTTGTTGATCGCCGCCTGGGCCGACGCGCTGACCGACTTCCCGTACGGAGCCATCTGGACGAATCCGTCCTTGAGCCCGCCGTAGTAGAAGTGGCTGCGCCAACTGCAGTTCATCGCCGCCTGAACCTCGTGGATGTAGTAGGCGCCCCAGTGGTACGTCGTGCCGGTGAGCCACTGGCCGGGGGCGAACCGCTCCTGGTTGGAGTCGTAGCCGACCCACGGGAGACCGTTGGCCTTGGCCACCTGACCGGTGGTGGGGCTGTCCTGGCCGTCGGCGAGCGCGTCCACGCCGGCCGACACCAGGCTCTGCGCGGCCTGGCGCTCCTTGGCCGGGTCGAACCAGGTGTTCGTCCAGACCACGCGGACCGTCGCGCCCGGGTGCGCGTACCGGGCGCCCATCGTGAAGGCGTCGATCTCCCGCACGACCTCGGGGATCGGGAACGGCGCGACGAAGCCGATCTTGCCGGTCTTGCTCGCATACCCGGCGGCCATCCCACCTAGGTAGTCGCCGTCCTCACCCGCTCCGTAATACTCGGCCATGTTGGGGGCCATCTCGGTGCCGGTGGCCATCTCGAAGAGGACCTTCGGGTTCGCCTTGGCCGCCGCCAAGGTCGCCGGCTGGTAGCCGAACGAGGTGGAGAAGATGATGTTGGCGCCCTGGTTGATGAGCTGCTGAATCACCTGGGCCGTCTGCGGACCCTCGGGGACATTCTCCTTGTACAGCGTCTTCACCGACGAGCCGAAGTGCTTGGCCACGGCCAGCCGGCCCTGGTCGTGAGCATGGGTCCAGCCCGCGTCACTCGGCGCGCCGACGTAGACCCAGGCAGCCACCAGCGGGTGCGACGAGCTGTACTGGCCCGGCGTGCAGCCGGTCTGTGGAGCCTGGCTGGGGGCGGTGAAGCCGGTCCCATTGGTGAAGACGTCGAGCGACGTGTTGGCGCTCGAGGAGCCGCCGCCGGAGCTGCCCGTCGTGGCGCCCATCGAGGGCTGGGTCGACGTACTCGGGCCGGTAGCTCCGGTGTTGCCGCCCGAGCCGCAGCCCGCGGCGACCAGGCCGACGACCGCAGCCCCCGCCAGCAGGCTGATGCTCCGCTTGACCCCGACGCTGTGTCCTGACATCTGTCACCTTGCCCTTGTCGTTGTCCCGACGTGGTCGTCGCCGAGCCGCCCTCGCAGATCCTTGCAGCAGTCTCGCCCCACTGCCATCCGAACCGCCATGCGGACGACGGTAACGTTTCGGACTCGACGGGCGTCGCGTCCCTGGCTTGAGGGCGCGGCTCGACGCGTCGGGCTCGAATGCCGCAAGATTGCCCTGTGAGGTTCGCGCCGCTCGCGACGGGAGTGGTCGCGGCATTGATGGGGGCCTACCTGCTCTTCACCTGGCTCGCCAACGGCGGGCTGCGACATGCCCACGGTGACCAGGCGTCCTCGCGCTTCGCGCCCCCGCTGATCTTCGGCCACGCCGGGCTGGCTGCGACCGGCCTGGCCGCCTGGGTGGCCTACCTGGCCCTCGGCAGGACCGCGATCGGCTGGTCGTCGCTGGGCGTGTTGACCGGAGCCGCCAGCCTCGGGGCCACCATGTTCGGCCTGTGGCTACGGACGCAACGCCTGCATGGGAGGCACCTGGCCGGACCGCGCCACCGAGCCGAGGACCACTTCCCGCCACCGGTCGTGGTGGGTCACGGCATGTTCGCGGTGTCGACGGTCGCTCTCGTCCTGGCCACGGTCCTGCTCTCCGCCAGATGAGGGGATGCTCAGGGTCGCCAGCGCGCGTGCCGGGTCTGTGGCGCGCCTTCACGGACCAGCTGTAGCCGCGGCTTCGGGCCGTCCATACGGCCGGTCTGCGGCTTGCGCCGCCCCGCCCGCCACGGGTCTGGCCAGCGGACGCCAGGTCCGTCGTAGTCCTGCTCCACCGCGGCGTGCAGGGTCCAGTTCGGGTCGTAGAGGTGCACCCGACCCAGTGCGCACAGGTCGGCGCGGCCGGCCAGGACTATCGAGTTCACGTCGTCGTACGACGAGATGACCCCGACCGTCATGGTGGCGACCCCGACCCGGTTGCGGATCGCGTCGGCGAACGGCGTCTGGTACGACCGACCGAACGCCGGCCGCTCGTCCGGGGTGACCTGGCCTGTGGAGACGTCGACGAGGTCGACGCCGGCGGCCTCGAAGGCCGCCGCGATCTCGACGGCCTCGTCGCCGGAGACCCCGCCCGCAACCCAGTCGGTCGCCGATATGCGCACGCTCATCGGCCGGTCGGCGGGCCACACCTCCCGGACTGCCTCGAAGACCTCGAGCGGGTAGCGCAGCCGGTTCGCCATCGGGCCGCCGTACTCGTCGGTGCGGTGGTTGGTGACCGGCGAGATGTACGACGAGAGCAGGTAGCCGTGGGCGCAGTGCAGCTCGAGCAGGTCGAAGCCGGCGTCGGCGGCCCGCCGCGCCGACGCGACGAACTGGCTCTTGATCTCGTCCATCTCGGCGAGCGTCAGCTCGTGCGGCACCTGGTTGACGCCGGGCTTGTACGCCAGCGGCGACGGTCCGACCACCGGCCAGTTGTCCTCATCCAGCGGCTCGTCGATGCCGAGCCACATCAGCTTGGTGGAGCCCTTGCGGCCGGAGTGGCCGAGCTGCATCCCCATCTTGGCCTGGGTCTCGCGATGCACGAAGTCGGCGATCCGGCGGAACGCCGCCGCCTGCTCGTCCGTCCAGAGGCCGCAGCAGCCCGGCGAGATCCGGCCCTCCGGAGACACGCAGACCATCTCGGTCATCACCAGGGCGGCGCCGCCGAGCGCCTTGCCGGCCAGGTGCGCGAAGTGGAAGTCCCCCGGCACGCCGTCCGCGGCGACGTACATGTCCATCGCCGAGACGACGACGCGGTTGGCGAGCTCGAGGTCGCGGAGCCGGAACGGCTGGAACATCGGCGGCCGGACATCCCCGGGTGCCAATCCCCTGCGCCGCTCGTGGTCGGCGAACCAGGCATCGCAAGCGTCGACGAACTCGTGGTCGCGCACGCGCAGGTTGTCATAGGTGACGCGGCGGCTCCTGGTCATGATGTTGAACGCGAACTGCATGGGCTCCTGGTCGACGTACTGACCGAGGTTCTCGAACCACTCGAGACTCGCCTGCGCCGCCCGCTGGGTGGACGCCACGACGGGCCGGCGCTCGGCCTCGTACGCCGAGAGCGCGGCGTCGACCGTCGGCTGCTCGTGCAGGCTGGCGGCCAGCGCGAGCGCGTCCTCCATCGCCAGCTTGGTGCCCGAACCGATCGAGAAGTGCGCGGTGTGGGCCGCATCGCCCAGCAGTACGACGTTGCCGTTCCGCCAGGAGTCGCAGCGGACAGTGGTGAACCGGACCCACCGCGAGTTGTTGGCCAGCACCTTGTGACCGGTCAGGATGTCGGCGCACAGATCCCGGATCTTCGCGATCGACTCCTCGTCGGACTCGCCCGGCGGCAGGGCGGCGGCCTGCTCGGCGCAGGCGGCGAAGCCCGCGCTCGTCCAGACCGAGTCGTGCATCTCGAGGATGAAGGTGCTGCCGTGCGCGTCGAATGGGTAGCCGTGGACCTGCATCACCCCGTGCGGCGTATCGAGGATGTGGAAGACGAACGAGTCGAAGACCTTGTCGGTGCCGAGCCACATGTAGCGGCAGCGCCGTACTTCGAGGCTGGGCCGGAACGCGGCTGCGTGCTCGACGCGCACCGTTGAGTTCAAGCCGTCAGCGGCCACGACCAGGTCGTGAGTCTCAGCAAGGTCGGCCACGGCGGGTGCCTCGGTTAGGAAGTTCAGCTTGACGCCGAGCTCGCGGCAACGGTCCTGCAGGATCTCGAGCAGCCGGCGGCGGCTCAGCGCCGCGAAGCCGTGCCCGCCGCTGGTGATCACTTGGCCGCGGTAGTGGACGTCGATGTCGTCCCAGCGCGCGAATTCCGACTCCATTGCGGCGTGGACGGCAGGGTCGGCGTGCTCGATGCCGCCGAGGGTCTCGTCGGAGAAGACGACCCCGAAGCCGAAGGTGTCATCGGGCGCGTTGCGCTCCCAGACGGTGACCTCGTCGCTGGCGGCCAGCTGCTTGGCGAGCGCAGCGAAGTACAGCCCGCCGGGCCCGCCGCCGACCACCGCGATCCGCACTCGCCGTACCTCCTGCCGCCAAGGCTAGAGGACCGTCGCTGCTCCGCCGCCTCCTTGCGTCCCGGTCTCCGTTGCGTCCGGCACCCTGAGAGCTATAGGGCGCAGTGTGCAGGACGCTGCGGCATCTGGCGCTTCCCGGCATCCTTGCGTCCGGCAGGGTGAGCGCTATAGGTCACGAGGTGCAGGACGCCGCGGCGTAACGCGACTGCCGCCCGGCGGGAGGTGGACGCAGGTCCGCTACCGTCGGGCGGAGACTCCGAGGTCGCTGAGGTGACCCCGGATCCGGGCCGATGCCGAGGAGGCGGTCGTGTCAGCACTAACGGACCTGGTGGCGGCGCTGGGGTCGGGCGCCGTGGAGGTGGTCGACCTGTCGGCACCCTTGTCGGAGTCGACCCCGATCCTCACGCTGCCCGCCGAGTTCGGGCAGACGGCGCACTTCGAGCTGGAGGAGATCAGCGCGTACGACGAGCGTGGACCGGCCTGGTACTGGAACAACTTCCGCACCGGAGAGCACACCGGCACCCACTTCGACGCGCCCAGGCACTGGGTGACCGGCCGGGACGGTGAGGACGTGTCCGCCGTACCCGCGACCCGGCTGGTTGCGCCGGCCGCGGTGCTGGACTTCTCGGCCGAGGCCGCCAAGGATCCCGACTTCTGCCTGACCGTCGACCACATCAAGGCCTGGGAGGCCGAGCACGGGCCCCTCCCTGAAGGTGGATGGCTGCTCTACCGGACCGGCTGGGATGCGCGGTCGGGATCGCAGGCAGACTTCCTCAACGCCGACGACGGGGGTTCGCACACCCCGGGCATGGACCCGGACTGCGCGCGCTGGGTCGCGGAGGAGTCGCCGGTCATCGGGCTCGGGGTCGAGACGGTCGGGACCGACGCGGGTGCGGCGCCGACGTTCGAGCCGATGTTCCCGTGCCACAGCCTGATGCACGGTGCCGGAAAGTACGGGCTCACCCAGCTACAGAACCTGGCCAAGCTGCCGCCGCAGGGCGCAGTGCTGATTGCCGGACCGCTGCGCATCGTCGGCGGCTCGGGGAGTCCAGCCCGGGTGCTCGCCCTCGTCGAGCGCTGACCTGAGGTCTTGGGGCTAGTGGCTGGTGAAGAGGCGAGCCGCGTGCCGTGGCCCCGCCGAGGCGACGGCGGTCCGGTCCGATGGTGAGTGTCGCCGAGGCGGTGGGCAGTTCCTTGGTGCGCCAAGGCGTCGACCACGTCTTCGGCGTGGTCGGCTCGGGCAACTTCCATGTCACCAATGCGATGCGGGCGGCCGGGGCCGTCTTCGTGCCCGCACGCCACGAAGCAGGGGCGGCCACCATGGCGGACGCCTACGCCCGGATGAGCGGCTCGCTCGCCGCGGTCTCCGTGCACCAGGGACCCGGGCTGACCAACGCGATGACCGGGATCACCGAGGCCGCGAAGAGCCGCACCCCGCTGGTTGTGGTGGCCGCCGAGGCGACCCAGCCCACGTCCAACTTCTACGTCGACCAGGAGGCACTCGCGCGCGCGATAGGTGCGGTGCCGGTCCGGGTCGAGTCGGCGGCATCGGCCGTCGCGGCGACGGTGCGAGCCTGCGCAGAGGCTCACAGGCGTCACACGGTCCTGCTCAACCTGCCGCTCGACGTACAGGGGCTCGACCTACAGGGGCTCGACGTACAGGGGCTCGACGTACAGGGGCTCGAAGCAGAGGGCGGAGAGGTCAGCCGATCGACGGCTCCGGTGTTCGGGTCGCCGGCTCCCCGCGAGCCGGAGCCGGCGGGCGTTGAGCGGTTGGCCGCCGCGCTCGCGCGCTCCCAGCGTGCCGTCTTCGTCGCGGGCCGCGGCGCCCGAGGCACTTGCTGCCGAGACGCGCTGGAACGGCTCGGCTCCGCGTGCGGTGCCCTGCTCGCGACCAGCGCCGTCGCCAAGGGGATGTTCAACGGCAACGACTGGAACCTCGACGTCTCTGGCGGCTTCGCCTCGCCGGTGGCGGCGGAGCTGATCCGCGGTGCGGACCTCATCGTCGGCTGGGGCTGCGCGCTGAACATGTGGACGATGCGGCACGGCAAGCTGATCGGCGCGGGCGCCACCGTCGTACAGGTGGATGACGACGAAGCCGCCTTAGGGCTGCATCGCGACATCGCGTTCGGCGTGCTCGGCGACGTACGCCTCGTCGCCGAGGCGGTCGCCCACGAACTGGACGCTCATGACCGAGGCGCACAAAGCGACGCTTACACGGGCGACGCCGGTGACGGCAGCAGCAGTGCCCAGTTAGACCGACGCGTCGGCTACCGCACGCCCGAGGTGCGTGCTCTTCTCGTCGCCGGGCTCCGCTGGCGCGACGTTGCGTACGACGACGAGTCCACCGCCGACCGTATCGACCCGCGCACCCTCTCCATCGCGCTCGACGACCTGCTGCCCGCCGAGCGGGTGGTCGCGGTCGACTCGGGCAACTTCATGGGCTACCCGAGCATGTTCTGGTCGGTGCCCGACGAGCAGGGCTTCTGCTTCACGCAGGCGTACCAGTCGATCGGGCTAGGGCTGGCCACGGCCATCGGAGCCGCGCTCGCCCAGCCATCGCGACTTCCCGTCGCGGCGCTCGGCGATGGCGGCGCGCTGATGAGCATCGAGGAGCTCGAGACCGTGGTCAGGCTCGGGCTCCCAATGGTCGTGGTGGTGTACGACGACGAAGCGTACGGCGCCGAGGTGCACCACTTCGCCGGCTCCGGGGCCGACCTGTCGACGGTCCGGTTCCCGCCCGTCGACATCGCCGCCCTCGCGCGCGGCTTCGGCTTCGACGCCGTACTGGTTCGGCGCCCATCCGACCTCGAGGCCGTCGGCACCTGGCTGGCCGGTCCGCGTGACCGTCCGCTGCTCGTGGACGCGAAGGTGACGTCTGCCCACGGCTCCTGGTGGCTAGAGGAAGCCTTCGGCCACTGACCCTCGGGCCGACTCTCTGACCCATCACCGGAAGCCCGGAGCGGGACTCTCAACTGTCGGAGACACCCGGACGACACAGCAACCCTGCGATCTCCGGCCCGCACTCGACTAACCAGTGCTAGTTGGCCCACCGGGTCGCCGAACCAGGCCCATCGCCCGAAACCTGCCCTCCGCCTCCCGCTGGCTCTCTGCGACGCGGTCAGGCACCGCAGCGGTCAGGAGGGCTGGATAGGAAACGCTCAACGTGAGAGGCGTATCACCGCGGACCCAACCGAGAGACTCCTCCAGGCGGGTTAAAGCGATGCTCACACAGTGGTCGACGTCGTTGCCAAACACTTCGGCGTCCCCGCCCGCGGTGTCATAAACGAAGATGACCGGAAGGTCGCGCGCTCCGCTTGGATCCACTTGCTCTATGTCGAGTATCGCAACGACATATGAGCCAATGGGTTGCACTCCATGCAGCCTCGCCGGAGCCCACGGGGATGGAGCGGTGGGAGCCTCCCCATGAGCAGCAGGGGGCCCTTGCTCGCTCCGTTGAGTACTCGCAGCGTCGCCAGCACGGAGTCCCTGCTCGTCTCCAAAACTGCCCCTCCGCCCCGTGCTCGCGGACATGAGTTCCCCCGCGAGGCGATCAGCCACCAGACCGACAAAGTCTTGGTTCACACTGAGTCCTCCTTGGTTGACACTCAGTCCTCGGTGACCCAGTTTGGGCACTTTGCCAAGTAGTCGCCAGCGTTATCCCTGGAGTATTAGGTGGCCATGACCTTGTCACGACGGCAGCAAGACTGTAGGCCGGAATCGCGACTGTCACACATGCTGGAGCGCACAACTGTTTCACTGCGGCGCGAACCGGTCGCGGCTGTCCAACGTCGCGAAGTACGGGTGGCCCCCTGGCGGCTTGGGCGATGGTGACGTCGACCCAGGGCTCCTGGTAGCTCGAGGAAGCCTTCGGCCACTGGTCGGCGCGGTTCGCGACCGGCGGCGTGCTCTGGTCAGGCCGGTCGGTAGCCGGGCAGCGGCGGCGGGCGGCTGTGGTAGCTGTGGCCGGTCGGGGTGGTGGTCTCGATCACCCCGCCGGGTCTGGCCCGGGCCGACCAGCCCGGCCGCTGCTTGCGCAGGTTGCACGCCTCGCACAGGCCCTGCCCGTTGTCCGCGGCGGTGGCCCCGCCGGCCGCGTGCGGGCTGACGTGGTCGAGATGGCGGATCGGGGCGCCGCACCACGGGGTGCGGCAGACGTCGTCGCGCAGCACCAGCAGCCGCCGCAGCGCCGCGGGGAACAGCCGCCGGCGGATGTCGGCCGCCACCGGCAGCCCGGTAGCCGGGTCGGCGTACAGCCGCCGGACCCACACCCGGGCCTGCGCCGTGCGACCGCCCGGGCCGGTCTGGCCGGGATCGGCCGGGGGCCGTCCGCGCAGCAGGTCGCGGGCGATGCCGGCCGGGATTGGGCCGTAGCCGGCCACCCGGGCCGGCTCGGCGGAGCCGCCGAGCGCGGCGGCGTCGGTCATCACCAGGTCCACGCACACGTCCGTGCCGACCGCCGGGTCGCGCCCGGTGACGGCGCCGACCAGCGCGTCGGCCATCAGCTGCCCGCGCCCGCGGGGGTCCCCGC
>DASSHZ010000045.1:0-6822 GCA_035692425.1 Nocardioidaceae bacterium | reverse complement strand
CTCCTCCGGCATGTCGATGAACGGGTCGACCCAGGAGTTGTCCTCAGTCAGACCGCCCGCCATGCTCAGCAGCATCCGCAGCGTCGGCGGGTCGCACGGCTCCTCGCCACTGCCGGACGCGGAGTACTCCGGGAGGAACCTGGTCACCGGGTCCTCCAGCGATAGCAGGCCCCGGTCGCGGGCGATCAGCGCGGTGGCCGCGATGAAGCTCTTCGTCATCGAGGCAATGGGGAAGAGGGTGTGCTCGTCGGGAGCCGAGCCGTCCTCGTCAACCACGCCGAAGCCGGCGCAGTGGATCAGGCCCTCGGGGCCGACCAATCCGTAGACGAGCCCTCGCGACTGGTCCGCGGCCGGGTACTGGCCGAATAGCGCGTCGAGCTCGGTCTCGATTGGTACGGCGATCGTCTCGTCCGACATGTCCTGCGCCCTTCTTCCTCGTCACGCCCTGGGCCGCACGTGCGCATGCCCACGTCCAGCAGGATAGGGAGGCAGCGACCGCGGGCGAGCCGACCGGCAACTGCGGTACACCTCGGCCGGCGCGGCGCGGCCGGCGCAGCCTTCGCGGCGGCCTCGACCCGGCGTGCGGTGGGTGGCCACAAACCCGGCGGCGGGCGCTGGACGCTGGCCCGGGCGAGCGCCGACGGGGCAGAATGGCGAGGTGCAGCCCCTTGCCGGCGACCGGCTGAGCACGGCCCGCGCGATCGTGAGGCGCAGCTCGGAGCTGGTGCTACGCACTCCGGCGCTGCTGGCCGGGGCGGTGGCCGCGATCCTCGGCATCTGCTGGGTCGTGCTCCCC
This sequence comes from Nocardioidaceae bacterium, assembly GCA_035692425.1. Classification (GTDB taxonomy): domain Bacteria; phylum Actinomycetota; class Actinomycetes; order Propionibacteriales; family Nocardioidaceae; genus DASSHZ01. The sequence continues at coordinate 6,026 of DASSHZ010000045.1, read as the reverse complement.
CACTCGGGCAGCGACCTGGCGGCCCAGGTGGCCCACGCCGACTTCTTCGCCCAGAACGGCTGGTTCCCGATCGACATGCGTTGGTTCGGGGGAACCGACGTCCTCGGGTACAGCATCCTCGGGCCCAAGCTCATCGCCGTCGTCGGGGTACCGGCGTCCGGGGTGCTCTCGACGGTCGCGGCCAGCGTGCTCTGCGGCCATCTGCTGACCCGATGCGAAGTGCCGCATCCGCGCTCCGGCGCGCTGGTGGCGACCGGCTGCCTGGTAGGCAACCTGGTGGTTGGCCGGCTGACTTTCGCCGTTGCTCTGGTGGTGGGGCTGGCCACTCTCGCCTGCCTCTGGCTCGAAACCCGCTGGCGAGTTCCGCTACTGGTGGGGGGACTCGTCCTCACGTGGGCGATCAGTCCGCTGGCGGCGCTCTTCCTCGCCATGGTCGGAGGCGCCTTGCTGGTCCACGGCCGGCGCGCCGAGGGCTCCGCGATGGTGCTGACCCTTGCCCTGCTGCTGCTTGCGACTGCCGGCATCGGCCAGGACGGCATTATGCCGATCGCGGGCTGGGACGTCGTACGCGGAGTGATCGCCTGCGGCCTGGTGGCCTGGGTCACCCGCTACCCGACGGTCCGCGTAGTGGCCGGCCTAAGCGCGTTGTCGCTGGTGCTCGCGTACTTCGTCACCAGCCCGGTTGGGGTGAACGCGCTTCGCTTCCCCGCCTTGTTCGCGGTGCCGATCGCGCTCGCGACGTCTCGGTACGGCTGGAAGGTCCTGCTCCCGGTAGGCGGCGCGATCGTCGGCCTCGCCCCGCCGCTGAACCCCGGCGACGTCACGATGGCCGACCAGCCGGCGAACGCGGCGCCGTTCTTCGCGCCCCTCACCGCCGAGCTGGCCACGCTGCACCTCACCGGGCGGGTGGAGGTCGTGCCGACCTACAACCGCTGGGAGTCGGTGTACGTCGCGGCCCGGTTCCCGCTGGCCCGCGGCTGGATGACCCAGGTGGACCGGGCCGACAACGCGCTTTTCTTCCGGTGGCGCATCACTCCTGCGCAGTACCACCGGTGGCTGCGGGCCAACGCCGTCCAGTACGTCGCCCTCAGCAACTCGAGGCCCTCCGCGGTCGGGGTTAACGAGGCCGCGCTCGTCCGTAGCCGGCCGTCGTACCTGCGAGAGACCTGGCACTCCGCGCACTGGAAGCTGTACGCCGTGGTGCACCCGACCCGGACCGTGGAGGGCGCCACGGTCCGCACCCAGACCGGCACCGCGGTCTCGTTCCAGGCGGCCCGCCCCGGCCCCGTCCTGGTCCGGGTCAAGTGGTCGCGCTGGCTGACGATCACCGGGCCCAACGCCTGCCTCGAACCGCAGCGCTCCTGGACGCGGGTCGTGGTACGCACCCCAGGTCGCTACCGACTCAGCAGCGACCTCGTGCCGGGTAGTGCTCACCTGCTCTGCCAGCCGACCTGACCCATGTCCCGCGCCTGGGGCATCAGTCTGCTCCGAGCCCAGGCGGGTTGACCGGCTGGCGCGGGTTGAGTACCGTCAATCCTGGTTGCAGTTGCACTCCGGCTTGTTCTTTAGGACCCCGTCTTGGACTGCCGTTCCCGGCGGGTTGAAGTTCTTCTTGGGCATCTCGGGTCGCAGGACGTCCTCGTCGCAACCCGAGGCGGTAAACACAGTCTCGTCACCACCTGAGAAGGGCAGAGCATGGCACAGGGAACCGTAAAGTGGTTCAGCTCCGAAAAGGGCTACGGGTTCATCGAGCAGGACGGCGAAGGACCAGACGTCTTCGTCCACTATTCGGCGATCGAGACCACTGGTTACAAGACGCTCGACGACGGCCAGCGCGTCGAGTTCGAGACTCAGCAGGGGCCGAAGGGCCAGCAGGCGGCGAAGGTCCGCCCGGTCTGAGTCCGAAGCCGAAAACGTACGAGGGCCGCAAGCCTGGCTTGCGGCCCTCGTCCATGCTCGGGTCCTCACTCCTACCGAGTTTGGGGGAGCTGGGGTCTCGACAGCCGCCGGAATGGCTCGTAAAGTGCCTGCATGTGAGCCGGTTTTGTGAATTGCCCCTCGGGCCAAGCCGGCGACGGCCGCGCATGAGTCGGCACCGGGAGATGCAGAGGGGAAGTCGATGGCCAACTTGAGTCGCCTGCCAACCCCGATCATCGAACACTGGGAGTGGCAGTACAACGGCCTGTGCCGCAGTGTCGACCCCGAGGTTTTCTTCCCGCCAGACTCCGAGCGCGGGCCCATCCGCCAGCGTCGCGAAAGCCAGGCGAAGCAGTACTGCGCGCGGTGCCCCGTCCTGCAGCGCTGTCGCGAGCATGCACTGACCGTCCACGAGCCGTACGGAGTCTGGGGCGGGCTGACCCCCCGAGAGCGCGACCGCATCCTGCACGACGAGTCGCGCCGGGGCGAGCTCGCCCGTCGCTGACCCAACACCGGACTCGAGCCTGCCCACCCCGTCCGGCACTTTGCGCAAGATCCGACACTCAGGTTGCGCCGGGAACCTCACCGTCGGATCTTGCGGGCACTAGTTCCACGGGCACTAGCTCCAGAAGACGTCCTGGACCACGGTCGAGGCGCGCCGGGCTGCCCGCCGGTAGTCCTCCTCCAGCCGCCCGACCTCGCCGAGTGGGTAGCCGCACACGTAGGCCAGTGCTCGCAGGTCGGCAGCGGATGAGGGGAGCGCGTCCGACGGGCGGCCCTTGACGAGCATGGACGCGTTGCGTAGGCGGGTCGCGAGCCGCCAGGCGTTTGACAGCACGCCCTCCTGCTGCGCCGTGAGCAGCCCGGCATCCTGTGCCCCGCCGAGCGCGGCGAGCGTGCTGGTGGTCCGTAGCCGCGCATCTGCCGCGGCGTATCGGAGCTGAAGCAGCTGTGCGGTCCACTCGACGTCAGCGAGGCCACCCCGACCGAACTTGAGGTGAGTCGCCGGGTCGGCCCCGCGCGGGAGCCGCTCGGCGTCGACGCGCGCCTTCAGCCGGCGCACCTCGGTCAGCTCGTCCGCGCTGAGCCCACCGACGGGATAGCGCACGGGGTCCACCAGCTCGACGAACCGCTCCCCCAGCTCGACATCCCCCGCGAGCGGCTCGGCCCGCAACAGCGCCTGCGCCTCCCATGGCCTCGACCACCGGGCGTAGTAGGCGGCGTACGACGCCAGGCTCCGCACCAGCGGGCCCTGCCGGCCCTCAGGACGCAGCCCGGCATCGACCACCAGCGCCGGTTCCGGCCCGGGAGCCGCCAGCAGCCGGATGAGCTCGCCGGCGACCGCAGTGGCGGCGCGGGCCGCCGCCTCCTCGCCTGCGCCGGGAACCGGGTCGTGCACGAAGAGCACGTCAGCGTCGCTGCCGTAGGCGAGCTCGTGGCCGCCGAGCCGGCCTAGCGCGACGATGGCCAGCCGGGCGGGCAGCGGGCCGCCGTACCTGCCCTCCACCGCGCCGGTCGCTGCGGCCAGCGCCCCGGCGAGACAGGCACCGGCCAGTGTCGTAAGGGCTTCGCCGACCGCGGCCACGTCGGCCAGCCCGAGGAGGTCGGCGGCAGCCACCCGGAAGAGCTCCCTTCGCCGGAGCGCGCGGATCGCAGCGACGGCCTCGACTCCGCAGGCGTGACGGCCGGCGGCCGCCGCGATCTCGCCCTGCAGCATCTCGCCTGGCCGTGGCTGCAGGTCGTCGTCCCGGCCGAGCAGCGCCATGGCCTCGGGCGCCCGCAGCAGCAGGTCGACGGCGTACCGGCTGGTGGCCAGCAGCCCGGCCAGCCGCTCGGCCACCAGGCTCTCGTCGCGCAGCAGCCCCAGGTACCAGTGCGTCGAGCCCAGCGCGTCGCTGAGCTGCCGGAACGCCAGCAGCCCGGCGTCCGGCGCCGGAGCCGCCGCGAACCAGCCCAGCATCACCGGCAGCAGCGAGCGTTGGATGGCCGCCCGGCGGGACACCCCCGCGGTCAGCGCCTCCAGGTGCTGGAGAGCCGCCGTCGGGTCCAGGTAGCCGAGCGCCGCCAGCCTGCTGGCTGCAGCCGCCGGGCTCAGTCGCGCCTGGTCACCGGGCAGCGCGGCCACCGCCGCCAGGAGCGGTCGGTAGAACAGCTTCTCGTGCAGGCGCCGCACTTCGCGGGCGTGTCCAGCCCAGGCGTCGGCGAGCTGGTCCGCGGGCTCAGTCGTGAGCCCGACCGAGCGGCCCAGTGCCCGCAGCGACGCAGCGTCGGTGGGCAGCAGGTGCGTACGACGGAGACGGCTCAGCTGCAGCCGGTGCTCGAGCGTGCGGAGGAACCGATAGGCGTCGGCGAGCGCCGCGCCGTCCTCACGGCCGACATACCCGCCGGCCGTCAGTGCCGCCAGGGCCGCCAGCGTGTTGGGCGAGCGCAGCGACGCGTCGCCCCGCCCGTGGACCAGCTGCAGGAGCTGTACGGCGAACTCCACGTCGCGCAGACCTCCCGGACCCAGCTTCAGCTGTCGGAGGGCCTGCGGCGGCGGGATGTTGTCGACCACTCGGCGCCGCATGGCCTGCACGTCGGCGACGAATCCGGGCCGGTCCGCGGCCGACCAGACGAGCGGCTCGACGAGCTCGACGAAGCGCTGCCCCAGGCTCGAGTCGCCGGCGACCGGCCGTGCCTTCAGCAGCGCCTGAAACTCCCAAGTCTTCGCCCACCGCTCGTAGTAGGTCGCGTAGCCGCCGAGCGTGCGCACGAGGGGGCCGGCGGCTCCTTCGGGGCGGAGCGCGGCGTCCACCGGCCACAGCGCTCCCTCGCCGGTGTGGTCCGAGCAGACGCGGATCAGTGTCGCCGCCAGGGCCGTACCTGCAGCCAGCGCGGCCGGCTCCGCGGTCGAGCCCACGGGCTCGGCGACGAACAACACGTCGACGTCGCTGACGTAGTTGAGCTCGTGGCCACCGCACTTGCCCAGTGCGACCACCGCCAGGCGTACCTCGTCGGCCTGGGCCCCGACCTCGGCGCGAGCGATGCCAAGTGCTGCCCCGAGAGCCGCAGCTGCCAGGTCGGAGAGCTCGGCAGCGGCATCCTCGACGGCCAGGGACAGGCCCAGGTCGCGGGCCGCGAGCCGGAGCAGCAACCGGCGGTACTCCCGGCGGAGCGCGTCGCGGCCTGCCGCCCGGCCGAGAGTGTCGGCGAGGGCACCCGGGGTCGGCCGGACCCGGTCCAGCAGCGGGTCGGCGAGCTCGCGCCAGTCGTCCGGATGCCGTACCAGGTGGTCGGCGAGCCCGGCGCTGGCGCCGAGCACGACCACCAGCCGGCGAGCGAGCTCGGGATCCTCGGCGACTGAAGCCACCAGCTCATCGGCACCGCGGCCCGCCGCAGCGACCACGCGTTCGAGCGACCGCAGGGCGAGGTCCGGATCCGCCGCGAGGCCGAGGTGAGCCGCCACGGTGCCGGCGGCGTCGACGCGGTCGAGCACCCGGTCGGCCGCTGCCACGTCGGCCACCCCCAGCCCGGCCAGCCGCGCCCGGGCCGACGTACGACGAAGCACCACGCACTGAGGTTAGTGGTCACCACTAGTCACATGAGCAGTCACATGACGGGGAGCATCCGGGCGCGCTCGAAGTCCGTGACCTGGCGGCGGTACTCGTCCCACTCCGCGCGCTTGTTGCGCAGGAAGAAGTCGAAGACGTGCTCGCCGAGCGTCTCCGCGACGAGCTCGGACCGCTCCATCACCGCGATCGCGTCGTGCAGGTCCTGCGGCAGCGGCGCGATGCCGAGGGCACGCCGCTCCGCCTCGGTCAACGACCAGACGTCGTCCTCGGCGCCGGCCGGCAGCTCGTAGCCCTCCTCGATCCCCTTCATCCCGGCCGCGAGGAGCACGGCGAACGCGAGGTAGGGGTTGGCTGCGCTGTCGATCGAGCGGAGCTCGACCCGGGTCGACTGTCCCTTCGTCGGCTTGTACATCGGCACCCGCACCAGCGCGGAGCGGTTGTTGTGGCCCCAGCAGATGTACGCCGGCGCCTCTCCCCCGCCCATCAGCCGCTTGAACGAGTTGACCCACTGGTTGGTGATCGCGGTGAACTCCGGCGCGTGGTGCAGCAGGCCGGCGA
>DASSHZ010000044.1:0-43018 GCA_035692425.1 Nocardioidaceae bacterium | reverse complement strand
GCCGGGATCGGTCGAGCGCCTTGGCCGCCTCCTCCTTGGCGAGTTCCCGGTGCCGGTTGGTGGCGGCCGCCGCCTCGCGGGCGCGTTCCTCGGCCGCGCCCGCCCGGGTCTCCGCGTCCTGCACCAGCTTGGAGGTCTCCGCAGTCGCAGCGCGGTGCCGCTCGGCCGCCTCCTTCGCGAGCCGCTCGCGCTCGGCCGCCAGGGCCTGCCCCGCCTCCGCGGCCTCCCGGTTGGCGCCCGCCCGCAGCTCCTCCACCTCGCGGCCGGCCGCGGCGCGCAGCGCAGCCGCCTCCTGCTCGGCCGCTAGCCGCACCTGCTCTGCCTCGCGCTTGGCGGCGGCTACCACGTCCACGGCCTCGGCCCGGGCCAGCGAGCGCTCCTGCTCGGCCTCGGCGAGCACCGCCGTACGGCGTCGGTCGCTCTCGCGCAGCGCGACGCTGCGGATGTCGGCGGCCTCCTTCTCCGCGTCGGCCTTCAAGGCGGCCGCCTCGGTCAGCGACCTGGCCCGGGACTGCTCGGCCGCGGCCTGCGCGGACTGGGTCACCTGGGCGGCCTGCTCCTCGGCCAGCCGCAGGATCGAAGCGGCCCGGCGGCCGAGGCCGGCGTACGTCGGCTGCTTCTGCTCGGCGAGCTCGGCAGCTAGCTCCGCGGCGTGCGCGCGGTGCCGATCCGCCTCGGCTCGCGCCGCGCCCAGCTCGGCCCGGGCTGCGCCGAGCGTGGCCTCGTGGTGCGCGACGAACGCGTCGACCGCCGCCCGGTCGTAGCCACCTCGCCGTACCGTGGAGAAGGTCGCGCCCAGCCCCTCAGCGCCGCGCCCTTCGGCGGCGAGCCGTTCGGCTCCGCCGGCGGGTCGGGGCAGCCGCGGGATCACCTGGGTGGCGCCCTCGGCCGCCGCCCGGTCGGTCGGCGACGGGCCGGCTTCGGACTGGTGGAAGATGGAGAGCGCCTCGCGAGGCTGGTCCGGCTGGTCGCTCATGATGTCGGGTGCACCTCACATCGCTAGGTCGCGCAGTCCGGTGGCGTTGAGCGCCCGACCGGGCGCCCCGGCGCATTTGCGCCCGGCCGCCCCGCCTGGCGCAACTACGCGCCGCGGAAGCGTTTGATGGCCTCCAGGTGCCGCTCACGCAGCGCGTGGTCGCGCACCCCGAGCCCGTCCTCCGGTGCTAAGCAGCGTACCCCGACCTTGCCCTGATGGCGGTTAGCGTGCACCTCGTACGCCGCCTGGCCGGCCTCGGCGAGCGGGTAGGTCTTGCTCAGCGTCGGGTGGATCTGTCCGCGGGCAACCAGCCGGTTCGCCTCCCAAGCCTCCCGGTAGTTGGCGAAATGAGACCCGATGACCCGTTTCAGGCTCATCCAGAGGTACCGGTTGTCGTACTCGTGGAGGAACCCCGACGTCGACGCGCACGTGACGATCGTGCCGCCGCGGCGCGCGACGTACACGGACGCGCCGAAGGTCTCCCGGCCGGGGTGCTCGAAGACGACGTCGGGGTCCTCGCCGCCGGTGAGCTCGCGGATCCGCGCTCCCAGCCGCCGCCACTCGGTCGGGTCCTGGGTGTGCTCGTCGCGCCAGAAGCGGTAGTCCTCTGCGTGTCGGTCGATGATGAGCTCGGCTCCCATCGCCCGGCACAGCGCGGCCTTCTCCGGCGAGGACACCACGCAGACCGGCCGGGCGCCGCCGTTCAGCGCCAGCTGGGTGGCGTAGCTCCCCAGCCCGCCGGTGGCGCCCCAGATGAGCACGGTGTCGCCCTGCTTGATGTCGGCGCCGTTGCGCGAGACGAGCTGGCGGTAGGCCGTGGAGTTGACCAGGCCCGGACAGGCGGCCTCCTCCCAGGTGAGGTGCGCCGCCTTCGGCATCAGCTGGTTGGCCTTGACCAGGGCGAGCTCCGCCAGCCCGCCGAAGTTGGTCTCGAACCCCCAGATCCGCTGCTCCGGGTCGAGCATGGTGTCGTCGTGGCCGTCCGGGCTCTCGAGCTCGACAGACAGGCAGTGGGCGACCACCTCGTCGCCTGGCTTCCAGGCATGTACGCCGAGTCCGGACCGCAGCACCACGCCAGACAGGTCGGACCCGACGACGTGGTACGGCAGGTCGTGGCGGCGGGCGAGCGGCGACGTCGCGCCGTAGCGCTGCAGGAAGGAGAACGTCGACACCGGCTCGAAGATCGAGGTCCAGACCGTGTTGTAGTTGATCGCCGACGCCATCACGGCGACCAGCGCCTCGCCGGGGCCGAGCTCGGGGGTGGCGACCTCGTCGAGGTGGAGCGTGCGGCGCGGGTCCTTGTCCGCCGACGCCACCCCCTCGAAGATCTCCGCCTCGGCGAGATGCACCGTCACACCGCGGTACGCCGTCGGCACCGCGAGCGCGCGGAAGTCGCCCTCGGCCGCATCCCCGACGAGGATGGCGTCGAGGATCTCCTTCACTGCCCCGGCTCCGCGGCGGCCGGCTCCACCAGCTCGACCAGGACGCCGCCGGCGTCCTTGGGGTGGACGAAGTTGATCCGGCTGCCGGCAGTGCCGGGGCGCGCCTCGTCGTACAGCAGCCGCATGCCGCTGGCCCGCACGGCTGCCATCGCATCATCGATCGACACCACCCGGTAGGCGAGCTGCTGGAGCCCGGGCCCGTGGCGATCGAGGAACCTCGCGATCGTCGACTCCGGACCCAGCGGGGCGAGCAGCTGGACGCAGGCCCCGCTGCCGTGCACGCCGACCATCGCCTCGCGGGTGCCCTGCTCGGCGTTGGTCTCCTCGTGCAGCAGCGCCAGCCCGAAGTGCTCACGGTAGAAGGAGATCGCCTCGTCTAGGTCGGGCACGGCGACTCCTACGTGGTCGATGCCGGTGATCAGGCCACTGGGGAACATGGTCACCAGGGTAGGGTTTTCAGGGAGGGCTGAACATGCCCGGGTGGCTGGAGGCGCCATGTCTGGATCTGTGATCGTGGCCGGAGCTCGCACGCCGATCGGGCGGCTGCTCGGGGGCCTCAAGGACCTGTCCGGTACCGATCTGGGTGGCGTCGCGATCAAGGGCGCGCTGCAGAACGCGGGGGTCGACCCGGGCCAGGTCGACTACGTGATCATGGGCCAGGTGCTCCAGGCCGGCGCCGGCCAGATCCCGGCGCGGCAGGCTGCGGTCAAGGCCGGCATCCCGATGACCGTGCCCGCCCTGACCATCAACAAGGTCTGCCTGTCGGGACTCAACGCGATAGCCCTCGCCGACCAGCTCATCCGGCTCGGCGAGTGCGAGGTCGTGGTGGCCGGCGGCATGGAGTCGATGAGCAACGCCCCGCACCTGCTGCTGAAATCGCGCGAGGGCTACAAGTACGGCGACGTCACGATGCGCGACCACATGGCCTACGACGGGCTGTGGGACGTTTTCACCGACCAGGCCATGGGCGCGCTGACCGAGGCGCGCAACGTCGAGCCAGCTCGGCTCACCCGCGAAGAGCAGGACGCGTTCGCCGCCCGCTCGCACCAGCGAGCTGCGGCCGCCTGGAAGAACGGGCTGTTCGCCGACGAGGTGGTGCCGGTCGAGGTGCCGCAGCGGCGCGGCGACCCCGTCGTGGTCAGTGAGGACGAGGGGATCCGCGGCGACACCACCGTCGAGTCGCTCGCCAAGCTGCGGCCGGCCTTCGCCAAGGACGGCACGATTACCGCGGGCTCGGCGTCGCAGATCTCCGACGGCGCCTGTGCGGTGGTGGTGATGAGCCGCGCCAAGGCCGAGGAGCTGGGGCTCTCCTGGCTGGCCGAGGTCGGCGCCTCCGGGCAGGTGGCCGGTCCGGACTCGAGCCTGCAGTCTCAGCCCGCCAACGCGATCAGCCTCGCCTGCCGCAAACAGGGCATCGCGCCTGCCGACCTCGACCTGGTGGAGATCAACGAGGCGTTCGCCGCGGTCGGCATCGCCAGCACCCGCGAGCTCGATCTCGACGAGGAGCGGGTCAACGTCAACGGCGGCGCGATCGCGGTGGGGCACCCGATCGGCATGTCGGGCGCCCGGCTCGTCCTGCACCTGGCGCTCGAGCTCAAGCGCCGCGGCGGCGGAGTCGGCGCGGCCGGTCTCTGCGGCGGTGGCGGCCAGGGCGACGCGCTGGTCATCTCCGTCCCGACCGCGTGAGCCAGGCCCACCCGGCGCGCGGCGCCCCGCGGGTCGCCGAGTTGGTCGAGCGCGCCATCGGCGGGGAGCCGCGGGCGGTTGCCCGGCTGATCTCGCTGGTCGAGAGCGCCTCCCCGCTGCTCCGCGAGGTGGCCGAGCGGCTCGCTCCCTCCACCGGCAAGGCGGCGATCCTCGGCATAACCGGTGCGCCTGGAGTGGGCAAGTCGACCGCCACTGCCGCGCTGGTAACGCACCTGCGGGCGGCGGGCAGGCGCGTCGGCGTACTCGCGGTGGATCCGTCGTCGCCGTTCTCCGGGGGAGCACTGCTCGGCGATCGGGTCCGGATGCAGCACCATGCGACCGACGCCGGGGTCTTCATCCGGTCGATGGCGAGCCGCGGCCACCTGGGCGGCCTGTCCTGGGCCACCCCACAAGCGATCCGGGTCCTCGACGCCGCGGGCTGCGACCCGGTGATCGTCGAGACGGTCGGGGTGGGCCAGTCGGAGGTCGACATCGCGGGGCTCGCGGACACCACCGTCGTCCTGCTGGCTCCGGGCATGGGCGACGGGATCCAGGCGGCGAAGGCAGGGATCCTGGAGATCGGCGACGTGTACGTCGTCAACAAGGCGGACCGGGAAGGCTTCCACCAGGTCGTCCGCGACCTCAGGTCCGTCCTGAGCCTCGGCACCGACAACGCCACCTGGCGTCCGCCGATCTTGACGATGGTCGCCGAGACCGGCCAGGGCGTGGACAAGCTCGTCGAGGCGATCACCGACCACCGGGCGATGCTGGAGCGGACCGGCCGGCTCGCCGAGCGCCGGCTGCGGCGGGCTCGGGACGAGATCGAGTCGCTCGCGCTGACCGCGCTCCGCGGCCGGATGGCCGATCTGCCCGGCCGGGCCGATCTCGACGCGCTCGCGGAGCGGGTGCTCGCCGGCGAGACCGACCCGTATGCCGCGTCCGACACGTTGATCGACGCCCTCTGAGCACGCTTCACCAGCGGTCACGAATGGCTATCAATCCGGGGGTGGGGCCGATGCGCGGGTTGAGTTGGCGGGCGGTTACTGGTTTTGTGCTCCTGGGTGGCGCTTCGGCGGGCCCGGACAACCCGAGACGGGAGCAGGAGCGTGAGTGCGTTCGCCGACCTTGACCGGGCCGAGCCGCTCCCGACCGAGCCGGGCATCAGCGTTGCGGCGCGCGGCGTGGTGCACCTCTACAAGACGTTCGAGGGCCACGACGTGGTCGCCCTCCAGGGCGTCGACCTCGATGTCGCGGCCGGTGAGCGGGTGGCCTTCCTGGGCCCATCCGGGTCGGGGAAGTCGACCCTGCTCACGCTCTTCGGGGGGATCCAGCGGCCCTCTGCGGGCAAGATCTTCCTGGGCGACGTCGAGATCTCCAGACTGAGCGAGCGCGAGCTGACCCGGGTGCGGGCCCGCCGGGTGTCCACGATGCTGCAGGGGGCCACCCGCAACCTGCTGTCTTACGCCACGAGCGCCCAGAACATCAGGTTCGCCCGGGTGGCGATCGGCACCCGGGCGCGCGCCTCGGCGATGTCGGTTGCCGACCTGCTCGACCGGGTCGGACTGCGTCGCCAGGCCGACCAGGCGGTCAAGACCCTCTCCGGCGGCCAGCGGCAGCGGCTCGCCCTGGCCTGCGCCTTGGCGATGGCGCCGCAGCTGCTGCTCGCCGACGAGCCGACGAGCCAGCTGAGCCACGAGGACCGGGACCAGGTGCTGGCGCTCATCCACGGGCTGGGCGACGAGCTCGGCACCACCATCCTCGTCGTCACCCACCAGCCCGAGGTGGCCGCCACGTTCCCCCGCACGATCACCATGCGCGGCGGAAGAGTCGGCTCCGAGGGTCGCGACGGGTTCGAGTACGTCGTGGTGGGCAAGGACGGCGTCGTGCACCTGCCGGCCCATGTCGCGGCCGAGTGGCCACCCGGGACCTTGGTTCGGGTCGAGCCGGAGGACCGGGACCGGGTGCTCATGAGCCGCTCCGGCGCCGACGTAGACGAGGGCGGACGGCAGCCATGACCGGGGCGCGAGGCGTCGCCGTCGGGGCGGTCGTCGTCTCCGGACCGCTGGACCTCGACGGAGTCGAGGTGATCGTCGGCGAGCGTCAGATCCTGTCGCCGATGAGCCTGTCCTTCCCCCCCGCCGAGGTCACCGCGGTCTCCGGCCCCTCCGGGTCGGGCAAGACGACGCTGCTCTCGGTCGCGGGGGGCCTCGTCCGTCCGACGCGCGGCGTCTCGACGTACGGCGGCGAGCCGATGTGGACCGGGAGCGGCGACCCGCGTCCGGTCGTGTCCTTCGTTCTGCAGGTGTACGGGCTGGTCCCGATCCTGTCGGCGCGCGAGAACGTGGCGGTCGCGCTGCGAGCCAGAGGAGTGGGCCCGGTGCCCGCGGACAACCGGGCGGACGCCGAGCTGCAACGCCTGCTCATCGGAGACCTCGGGGACCGGCAGGTCGAGGAGCTCTCCGGCGGGCAGATGCAGCGCGTCGCCTGCGCCCGCGCCCTGGCTGTCGATGCGGCGATCCTGCTCGCCGACGAGCCGACCTCCGAGCTGGACGAGGGCAGCCGTGAGCTCGTCATGCGGGAGCTGCACGCTGAGGCAGCGAAGGGCGCCGTGGTCGTGGTAGCGACGCACGACCCCGCCGTGGTGGCAGCCGCGGACCGGCACTACGTGCTCGACGAGGGTCGCCTCACCGACCACATCGCACCGGTCGGCCCCGGCTACGGCCGGTTCGCCAGGTAGCCGGCGAGCGGACGGACCATGCTGCTGCGCGGGCTCTGGGCGCACCGTGGGCAGGCCGCCGCGATGGTGGCGGTTGTCGCGCTGGTGACCGGCGGCTGCTTCGTGGTCTCCGCGTTCGGCTCTCGCTACGGCCTGTCGATGGGACCGGCCGCGGGGCTGCTGCTGGTCGGGGTGACCGCGCTCGGCCGCCAGGCCGCGTTGTCCGTCCGCCACCGGCGGCACGAGATCGCCCTGGCGGCACTGCGGGGGCGACACGGCCCGCGGCTGCTGGCCTACGCCGTGGCGGAGCCCTCGCTGCTGGTCGCCGTCGGCGTGGCCGTCGGGGTCGTCGTTGGCTGGGTCGCCTCCCGGTGGCTGGCCGTCCACTGGGCGGGCGGGGGCTCGCCGACCGAGGTGACGTGGCAGCAGTGGGGGACTGTCGGGGCGGTTGCGGTGGTGGCCCTGGCCACGATCGTCGCCATGAGCTGGCGGACGGTCAACGACCAGCTGGTGCGGCAGCTGGACCCCCACGACCGGACCCGCCCAGCCACCGTCGGCGGTCTGTTCCTGCAGGTCCTGGTGCTCGTCGGCGCGGTGGTCACCGTCTACCAGGCTCGGCAGGCACGCAGCTCGGACGGTGACCTGGTGAGCCTGCTCAGCCCGGCCGTGGTCGGCCTCGCCGTGGGCGAGGTGGTTGCCTGGATCCTGGCCGGCTGGGCGGCCTGGAGCAGCCGTCGGCGACGGCACCGCGGTAGGCGCTCGATCGGGGCGTTCCTCACGGCGCGCCGGTTCGCCCGCCGCGCCGGCACCGTCTCGCCGGCAGTGCCCGTGGTGGCGGCCGGCGTACTCGTCGCCGTCGCGGCGAGCGCCTGGGCGGCCGGGGCACAGTGGCGCTCGGGCGTCGCCAAGGTCGAGCTGGGGGGCGCCCGGGTCTTCGGTTTCCACGGCGTACAGAACGCTGTCCATGCAACGCGCGCGGTCGACCCGTCGGGCCGGTGGCTGATGGCGGCCGTCGCCTTCCCCGAACGGGGCGGCGGGGGCTACCGCCGCGTCTTCGTGGACATGACCCGCTGGGCCCGGGTCGAGGGCGGCTTCTTCGCCGGCACCCCGGCCGGGCAGGTGACCGCCTTTGCGGGCCGGTTCGCAACGCCGCCGGCGGTCGAATCCAGACCGCGGTTCACCCTCGTCACCGAGCGGACCAGGCTCGGCTGGGTGAGCCCGGACGAGGGGCTCCTGCTGGACGTCAGCTACGACAACGGGAGCGGGATTCCCAACCAGGCGGTGATCAGGATCGGGCGGCGCTTCAGCGTGCTTGCCGACGGCCGGCGCCGGTACTCCGTCGCCGCCACCGGGTGCGAACACGGCTGCTACCCGGTCTCCATCTCCGTCTCGGGGCGGACCCTGCGCACGGCGCCGCCCGGCAGCCCGTCGTCGAAGCTGGTCCGGCCGGCACCGCTGCGGATCACCAAGATGACCTTCGGCAGCCAGAACCTGCTGGCGGCCAGGTTCCAGAACGCGACCTTCCCCGGGCTCTCGGTGCCGGCCGTAAAGGTGCGGAGAGTCGGGGGCGCGCTGGAGGTCGTCTCGTACGACGAGAGCTACGCACCGATCGGGCGCCTGTCGCCGCGGCCGCGCGTCTTCTTCCGCCCCGCCGCGCTGCTCGCCCCGCACACCTCGCTCGACGTCACGGGCGGCACGGCGGGCACGTTCGGCCTGACCGGCAACCCGGTAGCCGTGCAGCGGCTCGGCACCGTCGGCAGCCTGCCCTTCCTCGGCAGCCGCGGTGCCCTGCTCGATCTGCGTGACGTCCTCCCGGCTGGGGGGCCGGTGATTCCCTCCGCGCGGGCCTACGTGGTGGCTCGCGCGGACACCCCGCCGGGCGTGCTGGCCAGGCTGCGAGGGAGCCCGGGCGCCGGCAACGAGCGGACCTATGCAGACGAGCTCGCCACGCTGCGGGAGAAGCCCGGCGCCCTGAGCTCCCGGGTCTACCTGCTGATCGCCTTGGTGGCGGCGCTGGTAGCACTGGTGGCGCTGGTGGCCGGGATCGCCGAGCAGAGCCGGGAGCGCCGGTCAGAGGCCGCCTCGCTGCGGTTAGTCGGGGTGGGCCCGCGGCTGATCGGGCGTGGATACCGTCGCGAGGCGCTGCTGCTGGCGGTGGCTGCCGGGCTCGGCTCGGCCGCCGGGGCGGTGGTCAGCTCGTACGCCGTGCTCGACGTCCTGCCGATAGTCCCGGGCGGCGCCCTGCTCCCGCCGCTCGACGCCGCTCCGCGTCCGCTCTGGATCGCCGTCGGGGCGGTCGGGGCCCTGGTCATGGTGGCCGTCGTGGTGGACGCGTTGCTCCGCCGGGTCGGCGCGACCTCGCCGCCGCGGCTGCTGCGGGAGTCGGAGCCGTGAGGCTCCGTGCCGGCCTGCGCCTGGTCGCCCTCGCGTGGCGCGGGCTGAGGTCGCGCCTGCTCCTCACCCTTGGCTCTGTCCTGCTGGCTGCCATCTCGGTGATGGCCGCCGTGGTCGGTCCGATGTACCAGTCGGCCGCCTCGTCGTCGTACCTGGTCACGACGCTGCGGGACGAGCCCAACTTCCTCACCGGGCTGACCTTCGACTACCGGCCGCCGCCAGGTCCGAGCTCCAGCAACCGCGGTGAGTCCTACGCGCGGGCCGAGCGGTCGGCGGCCAAGATCGCCCACGCCGCCGTGGGCCGGGACTTCCTGCCGCCCCAGGTGACACTCACCGCGCGCGCGAGCGGTGAGCTGCCCGGGCACATCCCGGTCCGGATCCGCTACTTCGCCAAGCGCGACGCGTGCGCCCACCTGCGGGTCGTGGGGACCTGCCCGTCCCGGCCGCAGCAGGTGCTGATGCTGCCGTTCGACCTGCGCTACCTGCACCTGAAGGTCGGCGACCGGGTGCGGATCCCGCACTTCCCACTGGCGCCGAAGATCGTCGGCACCTACACCGTGCCGCCCGGCCAGGCGGCGTACTGGTTCGACCTCGACCGGCTGCAGAGCAGTACGCCGGCCCCGACCCGACAGGGCTTCACGCCCTACCTCCCGGCGCCCTTCATCACCGCGCCAGTGACGTTCGCGCACCTGCCGTCGCCTTGGATCGTCGTCACCGCGGACCGGCGGCTGGACGTCACGCCGGCCACCGGCCCGGCCTCGTTGGCCCGGGCGGTCCGCGAGGTCGCCCGGGTCACCCATGAGACGGGCCGGGCGCACGTGTCGGGCATGGTGTCCGTGGAGGCCGGCAACCAGCTGCGCTCGCTGGTGCGCCAGGTCGACGAGCGCCGCCAGACCGCCCGGGGCACGGTGACGCCGGCCGTGGTCTCGGTGATCGTCGTTGCGCTGGTGCTGCTCGTCGCGCTGCTCTCCGCCGCGATGGATCTGCGCGCGTCGGAGCTGGCGCTGGCGTCGCTCCGCGGCAGCCGGCGCCGCCAGCTGTGGCTGCTCGGCATGATGGAGCCGCTCCTGATGATCGCGATCGCCACCCCGGTGGGCTTGGTGGCCGGCGTGTTCGCCGCCCGCGGGCTGTCCGAAGTGTGGCTGGTGCCCGGGCTGCCCGTGCCGGTCGTCGCCGAGAGCTGGGCGGCGGTGGCGACGGTCGTTGCGGCCGCGCTGCTGGTGGCGGCGGGGGTGGTCCGGGCATCGGTCAGCGAGCCGTTGTCGGTGCAGATCGCGCAGGTACGACGGCCGCGCCGGCCCAGCCGGTGGGGCCGGCTGCTCCGGGTTGCCCTGGTGGCGGCCGCCGTGGCCGTCCTGGCCACGACCGCGGCGGCCAGCCACGGCTCCTCGCCGACCGCGACCGACCTCGCCCTCCCCATCCTGCTGGCGGCGGCTGCCGGACTGGTGATGACCGCGGTAGCCGCCGGCCTCGCGCGCTGGTGGGCGGCATACTCGGCCCGCCGCCGGGGCCTGGCCGCGTTCGTGGCCGCCCGGACTATCTCCCGCCGGCGCGGCAGCGTGCTGGTGATCCTGCCGCTGGCGGCGGCGCTCGGGATCGCGGTCTTCGCGGTTGGCGTCTACTCCTCGGCGGCGAACTGGCGGGCGAGCAATGCCGCCACGATCGTGGGCGCCGACTCGTCGTACCGCACCGGCTTTCCGCTGGCGAAGGCGGTGGCGCTCACCCACCGCATCGATCCCGGCGGCCACTGGCTGATGGCCGTCGGCAACTATGGCGACGCCGCCAACGGGCCGAAGCTCATCGTCGACGCCTCCAGGCTGGCCCGGGTCTCGGCCTGGCCGTCGTCGTGGACGCCCGGTCGCTCGGTCGGGCAGGTGGCGCGCTCACTCGAGCCGGGCCGGCGGCCGGTGACCTTCCGCGGGGGCCACCTCGCCGTCACGCTGGACAACGGCGTGCACGGGGAGTACCGGGGGCTGACCCTGAGCTTCCAGGTGCTGTCGGCGGCGGGGGACACGAAGTCGGTGATCATCGGGCCGTTCCGGCCCGGCGTCTCGACCCGGCAGGTGCCGGTCCCCTTCTGCTCGGGTGGCTGCCAGGTGCAGACGCTGCAGCTGGCCGGCGACGCCGTGCTGCCCGAGCGGATGACCGGGTCGGCGCGGATCATCCGGCTGGCGGCGGACGGCAAGCCGGTGCCCCGGGCCACTGCCATCGGCTACCACCCGGTCGTGAGCACCGTGCTCGGGCCGCCCGCCGTCACCGGCATCACCCGCGGACCCGGCGGCGTCACCGTCCGGCTGGACTCGAAGCGGCAGGAGGCGATCGCCGAGATCACGCCCAACGACGTACCGCAGCACATCCCCGTGCTCATGGGCCGGGCCACGGTCGACCAGGTCAGCGCCCGCCATGGCAACGACCTCACCCTGGACTCGACACTGGGGCCGATCTCGGCCCGGGTGGTCGGCACGGCGGAGTCGATGCCGATCCTGGGTCCGAGCGGGCTCATGGTCGACTACACGGCGTTCGTCCGCGAGAACTTCATCAACGACTCCGACGACCAGGTGCACATCCTGGCCCGCGGGGACACCCCGGCGTCGGTCATCGCCGCGCTGCGACAGCAGGGGATCACCCAGGCGACCACGATCGGCGCGGTCCAGCACCGGCTCGGCCAAGACGCCTACGCGCTGGCCCTGAACCTCTACCTGGTGGTGACCGCCATCGTCGTCGCGCTCGCGCTCGCCGGGCTGGCTGCCAACCTCGCCACCCAGCTGCCGGACCGCCGCCAGGACGCCGCGTCGCTCCGGGTTATCGGGGTTCGCCGGAGGTCGATCCGGCGCTCGGTGGTGGCGGAGTTCGTCGTCGTACTGGGTGCTGCCGCACTGGCCGGGATCGTCTCCGGTGCGGTCTCGCAGTACGTCGTGGTGCGGACCGTCACGCTCGGGTACGCCGACGCGCTGCGGACCCCGAGGCTGCTGCCGACGATCAACCTGGCGACGGTCGGCGAGATCCTGGCGGGCATGGTCATCCTGCTGCTCGTCGCCGGGGTCTCGGTGGCCAATCTCACCGTGCGCGGAGCCCGCACCGCCACGCTGCGCGAGCGCGACCGCTGATCGTCGCGTCCGGCTCGACGACCTCGCGCTAGCCTGGAGCCGCTAGTGACCTG
Source organism: Nocardioidaceae bacterium (assembly GCA_035692425.1). GTDB lineage: Bacteria > Actinomycetota > Actinomycetes > Propionibacteriales > Nocardioidaceae > DASSHZ01. The sequence continues at coordinate 30,644 of DASSHZ010000044.1, read as the reverse complement.
TTCGACAGGGGCCACGAGAAGCGAGAGCCGGCCCGAGTCGTCAGGTGGCCACGCAGGTCACGAAGCGAGACCTGGAGGAGTCGATGAGCGAGACCCACGCGACGACGGCAGCCGGCGGCTCCGATCCAGACGGCGTACGCGCGATCATCGAGGGCCGGCGCCGGTGGCAGCGGCGCTACGACGCGTCCGCCGTCCGCGACGCGGACTTCACCACGCTGTCGGGCGTCGAGGTCGACCCCGTCTACGGCCCGCCCGAGGGTGCGGGCTATCCCGGCTTCGACCGGATCGGGTGGCCGGGGGAGTTCCCCTTCACCCGGGGGCTCTACCCGACCGGCTACCGCGGCCGAACCTGGACGATCCGCCAGTTCGCCGGCTTCGGGAACGCCAGGCAGACCAACGAGCGCTACAAGATGCTCCTCGGCCACGGGGGCGGCGGGCTCTCGGTCGCCTTCGACATGCCGACCCTGATGGGCCGTGACAGCGACGACCCCCGGGCCCTGGGCGAGGTTGGGCACTGCGGAGTCGCGATCGACTCGGCAGCCGACATGGACACGCTGTTCGACGGGATCGACCTGGCTGACGTCACGACGTCGATGACGATCTCCGGGCCGGCCGTCCCGGTCTTCTGTATGTACCTCGCAGCCGCCGAGCGGCAGGGCGGCGATCTGGCCAGGCTCAACGGCACCTTGCAGACCGACATCTTCAAGGAGTACATCGCACAGAAGGAGTGGCTCTTCCCGCCGGAGCCTCATCTGCGGCTCATCGGCGACCTGATGGAGTACTGCGCAGCCGAGATCCCGGCGTACAAGCCCCTGAGTGTCTCCGGCTACCACATCCGGGAGGCCGGCTCGACCGCCGCACAGGAGCTGGCGTTCACGCTGGCCGACGGCTTCGGGTACGTCGAGCTGGGGCTCTCGCGCGGGCTCGATCTCGACACCTTCGCTCCAGGGCTCTCGTTCTTCTTCGACAGCCACCTCGACTTCTTCGAGGAGATCGCGAAGTTTCGCGCGGCCCGGCGGATCTGGGCCAAGTGGATGCGCGACGTCTATGGCGCTACCACCGAGCGCGCGCAGTGGCTGCGCTTCCACACCCAGACCGCCGGGGTGTCGCTCACCGCGCAGCAGCCGTACAACAACGTGGTGCGCACGGCAGTGGAAGCCCTCGCGGCGGTACTCGGCGGCACCAACTCGCTGCACACCAACGCGCTCGACGAGACGCTCGCCCTCCCGACGGAGCGGGCGGCGGAGATCGCGCTGCGGACCCAGCAGGTGCTCATGGACGAGACCGGCGTCGTCAACGTGGCCGACCCACTGGGCGGCTCGTGGTACGTCGAGGCGCTCACGGACAAGCTTGAGGCGGAGGCGCTCGACATCTTCGACCGGATCCTGGCACTGGGGGGCTCGGAGCTGCCGGCCGCCGACACCGCCGCGCTCGCCGATCAGGTGGCGGCCAGTACGGCGGCGGGCCAGCGCGGTGCTTGGCCGATGACCCGCGGCATCCTCCGCGGCATCGAGGACGGCTGGTTCATGGCCGAGATCGCGGAGGCAGCATTCCGTTACCAGACCGCGCTGGAGAAGAAGGACAAGCTCGTCGTCGGTGTCAACACCCAGCAGGATTCGGTGACCGGCGACCTCGAGATTCTGCGGGTGTCGCACGAGGTCGAGACCGAGCAGGTGCAGGTGCTGGCGCGCCGCCGAGTCGACCGCGACCAGGCCGCCGTCGACTCCGCCTTGTCGCGGCTGGTCGAGGTGGCTCGCACCGACGGCAACCTCATCCCACCGATGCTCGCGGCCGCCCGACTGGAGGCGACGCTCGGTGAGATCTGCGACGCCCTGCGCTCCGAATGGGGCGAGTATCGCGAGCCGGCCCGCTTCTGACGTTGGCGCCGGACCCCCATGCCGACGCTTGCCTCGGGACCCTGCTGACGCCCACCTCGGACCCTGCCGACGCTTGCCTCGGGACCCTGCTGACGCCCACCTCGGACCCTGCTGACGCCCACCTCTGGCGCCCGCGCCCCGCGTCGCTTCCACCTAGCGCGTTGTCCCCCTCAGGTGGCATTGTGCCTGCTCGGGGGGACGAGTCGGGCGTGAATCCCCCACCCGGCGGGCAACGCCCCTCGACGCGGACAAGGGTGCGGTCCACCGGACATTAGGATTGGCCCGTGAGTGACGCCTCGTTCTCGCGCCCGGGCGCAGTCGACTTGTCCGGTTTGCGGGTGGCCCCGACCGACTCCGGTACGCCGGGCGCAAGCGGAGCTTTCGCGTTCGACGTCACCAGCGAGCAGGTGCTGGCGGCCGAGGTCGTGAACCGGTCCATGTCGGTGCCGGTAGTGGTCAGCTTCTGGTCGACGCGGTCGGCGCCGAGCCAGCAGATCAACGACACGCTGGAGGTGCTTGCCGACGAGTTCGCGGGGCGCTTCGTGCTAGCCCGCGTGGACGCCGATGCGCTGGCCGAGCTGGTGGCCGCACTGCGGATCCCGGGGGTGCCGCTGGTCGCGGTGGCGCTGGCCGGCCAGCTGGCGCCGCTGCTGCAGGAGCCGGTGCCGTTAGCCCAGATGCGCGCCCTGCTCCAGCAGGTGCTGGACGCAGCGGTGGCCAACGGCGTCGCCGGTCGCGCCGAGCCGCTCCGTCCTGCCACGCCGGACACCGAGTCGGTCGCCGACGCCGGTCCGCGTCACCCCGAAGCCGAGAAGGCACTCCTCGCGGGAGACTCGGCGGCCGCGATTGCGGCGTACTCGAAGGCGGTCAGCGACGACCCGGCCGACGCGGAGGCAAGGGTGGGGCTGGCCCGGGCCCAGCTGCTTGAGCGGACGAGCGGCGTCGACGTTGTCGCCGCGCGTACGGCGGCCGCAGATCGTCCTACCGACGTGACCGCCGGTGTCCTGGTCGCCGATCTCGACCTGCTCGGGGGCCATGTCGAGGACGCGTTCGCCCGGCTGGTCGAGCTGGTGCGCGTGACTTCCGGGGCGGACCGAGACGACGCTCGCCGCCATCTGCTCGAGCTCTTCGAGGCCGTCGGCTCCGACGATCCGCGCGTAGGCAAGGCCCGCCAGGCACTCACCAGCGCCCTCTTCTGAAGCGGCAAGTCGACCGAGGGTGGTCAGTTGCAACGCTCCCCCGCGCCCGCAGCCCGTTGTCCGCGACCACCCTCGCCAGCGGGCAGCCCCGAGTGGACCGAAGGTGGTCAGTTGCAACGCTTCTCCGCGCCCGCAGCCCGTTGTCCGCGACCACCCTCGGTAGCGGTCAGCCCTGGGCAGTCGGTTGCGGTCAGCCCTGGGCAGTCGGTTGCGGTCAGCTCTGGGGGGGCGGGAGAGCTCGCCGCCAGCGGGCTGCGATCCGAGCCCGGCCCCGGGGTGTCAGTGTGGACTCCGCAAGCAACTGGTTCCACCGGGCCACCCGCTGGGGGCGGAAATCGCGACCGAGCGCAGCGTCGGTCTCCCGGACTATGGCTCCGCCGTGCCGCGTAAGCGTTGCAGCAGTGAATCCGATCCGTTGCCATCCTGCATTCACGAGCCTCCTGTCGCGGTCCAGGTCGGCAGTTTGCTGCTGCGGCGTGCGGTGCACGGCGCCGTCGTACTCGTGCAGTCGCCTCGTACCGACGACCCTCAGGTCGGCGCGCGCCACGAACAGTCCGGCTCCGTCATGGATCACGTACTGCGGCTCGACCGGGATCTCCGCCGCGTGGTGCAGTACCCGCAGGATCGACTCCCAGGCTGACTCGGACCGCGCATCGAGCAAGGGGAGGACGGTGCGCAGGCGCCGAGAACCCGGGCGCTTCGGCCTCGCGACCGCGGCAAGGCCCTCGCGGGTGCAATGACCCGCTTGGAGTGCCGAGTCCGCCATGACTGCGAGGTCGAGGACACCGAGATCGCGAGCGGCTGCGAGCAGCGCCTCCTCGGGCAGGACCACCCGACATCCATCGATCAGCACCGGAGCTGGGAACTGGCAGAGCCTGCTGGCGAGGGCGCCGGGCCGGCGGGGCCGAAAACCATCGTGCGGCAGGGCGACGAACACCGGCTGGCTCGGCGTCGGCCGGGGCACCGCCTCCCTGATCACCCGGGCCGGAACCGCTGGATCGGGAACCGCTGGATGAGGAACGGCCGGCTCAAGACCCGTTGGCTCGGGTACGGCTGCATCGAGAACCCCCGAATCAGGAACCGTGCGCCTACGGTCAGCCGCGAGGGGAGGCGCTGGCCGGGAAAGCACCGGCTCGGGCAGCCGCCAACGGTAGAGGGCGGCTGCGCTGAGATGAGTGAAGGCGCTCTCCTCGGGAAGCACCAACTGCCAGGCGCGGAGCTCCTCGATGAGCGTCGGCTCGCCGAGGACGTGCAGCCCGCGGGTCAGCCGGTGCCAGCCAGTCCGACGCTCCCAGCCGGTGTTGACCGCCGTCGCCATCGACCCACCCTGGCCGAGCAGGCGCGATCCGGAGTGCGCGGTTGCCCCAGCTGTGCATAACTGGCGAGCGCATTCAGGCGGGGATCCAGGCCGCGGCCGCGAAGACCTGAGCCCCGCTCCTTCCTGGCCGCGGATCCCGTGAGTGGTCAAGCACAACAGGTGCGGCGGCGGTGACCGCGTTGTCCGTGACCACTCAGTTGACCGCTCGCGACGAACCGGACTCCTCGGCGCATCCCCGCTCACTTGACGGCCCCGACGCGGTCGACGAGCCGGTCCCAGCCAGTGGATCGAGGTGGCCTTGAGGGACTTACCGTCGACCGTAACGTGCAACTGACCGAAGCAACCCAGCACCAGCCGAGCCACCACGGTGCCGTTGGCCGTGCCCCCGCCGCCTGAGGTGGTGGTGACGAACGTGACCTGGTCGATGGGCGTCGGGCCAGCCAGGCGCGGGCAAGGGAAGATGCCGCTGTTCGCGGGGCCGCCGTACAGCCTGTTGCAACCCCGGACCAGTCGCTGGATACCGCCAGCGTCCTCCGGTACGGCGAGGTGGACGGTGGGCAGCCGACCGCCACCAGTACTTGGGGCAGCGTGGCCAGCCAGCGCCGCACCTCGTCCCGTTTGGCGAGCTGCGCGCCCGGAGGGGCTGCCGGCGAAGATTCGGGCGGAGGGTGGTCGTGGACAACGCGTCGCCAAGCGGTAGAGCTGTTGTAGGTGACCACGCTCGGCGGGTGTGGGGTTGGGGTACGGGTCCGGGGTCCTGGGACGGCCCAGGTCCGGGACGGGGAGTCCCGGGACCGGGGTCTGGGGAGGGCCCGGGTCCGGGGGCGGGATCTGGTGTGCGGGGTCCGGGTGCGGGATCTGGGTGCGGGATCTGGGGTGCGGGGTCCGGGTTGGGGACGGGCCGCGCCGCGCACGACGGGCCGCGCCGCGCACGACGGGCCGCGCCGCGCCGCCTCCGGGCCGCGACGTCCGCTGCGGGTTCTGCTCAGGTCGGGGTCAGCCAGAGTACGCCGAGGGGTGGCAAGGCTAAGTCGGCGGAGGCGGGCAGCCCGTGCCAGGGCGTCTCGTGCGCGCGGGCGACCCCGAGGTTGCCGACTCCCGACCCGCCGTACGCGTCGGAGTCGGTGTTGAGGACCTCCGCCCACTCGCCCGCCGCCGGCAGGCCCACCCGGTAGCCGAGGTGCGGGACCGCGGCGAAGTTCGCGATGCAGGCCAGCACCGATCCGTCGTCGCCGTACCGCAGGAAGCTGAACACATCGTTCGCGGAGTCGTTGGCGTCGATCCAGGCGAAGCCGCCCGGGTCCTGGTCGCGGGACCACAGCGCCGGTGCGTCGCGGTACGCCGAGTTGAGGTCCCGCACCAGCTGCTGGACGCCCCGGTGGTCGGCCCGGTCGAGGAGCCACCAGTCGAGCTCGCGCCCCTCGGCCCACTCGGACTCCTGCGCGATCTCGGCGCCCATGAAGATGAGCTGCTTGCCCGGGTGCGCCCACATGTACGCCAGGTAGGCGCGCAGGTTGGCGAGCTGCCGCCAGCGGTCGCCGGGCATCTTGCCCAGCAGTGACCGCTTGCCGTGGACCACCTCGTCATGCGAGAGCGGCAGCACGTAGTTCTCCGCGTAGGCGTACATCATCGCGAACGTCATCTGGTGGTGGTGGTACTGCCGGTGCACCGGGTCGCGGGCGAGGTAGCCCAGGGTGTCGTGCATCCAGCCCATGTTCCACTTGAAGCCGAAGCCGAGGCCCCCGACGTGAGTCGGCCGGGTGACGCCCGGCCAGTCCGTCGACTCCTCGGCGATCGTGACCGCGCCGGCGGAGCGCTTGTAGCAGGTGGCGTTGACCTCCTGCAGGAACGAGACCGCCTCCAGGTTCTCGTGGCCGCCGTAGCGGTTGGGCGTCCACTCGCCGGGATGGCGGGAGTAGTCGAGGTAGAGCGTGGAGGCGACCGCGTCGACCCGCAGGCCGTCCGCGTGGAACTCCTCCAGCCAGTAGAGGGCGCTGGCCACCAGGAAGTTGCGGACCTGCGAGCGGCCGAAGTCGAAGATGTAGGTCCCCCACTCCGGGTGCTCGCCGCGGGCCGGGTCGGCGTGCTCGTAGAGCGGGGTGCCGTCGAAGCGGGCCAGCGCCCAGTCGTCCCTGGGGAAGTGCGCCGGGACCCAGTCGAGGATGACGCCGATGCCGGCCTGGTGCAGCCGGTCGACGAGCAGCCGCAGCTCGTCCGGCGTACCGAGGCGGGCCGTGGGTGCGAAGTACGACGACACCTGGTACCCCCAGGACCCGCCGAACGGGTGCTCCATGACCGGCAGCAGCTCCACGTGCGTGAAGCCGAGCTCCGCGACGTACTCGACCAGTTGGTCGGCCAGCTCGCGGTAGCCGAGCCCGGCCCGCCACGAGCCCAGGTGCACCTCGTAGACGCTCATCGGTCGTCGTACGGCGGGAGCCTCCGCCCGCGCGGCCAGCCAGTCGGCATCCCCCCACTCGTACGCCGAGGCGTACACCACCGATGCCTGCTCCGGCGGCGACTGGGTGTGCTGGGCGAGCGGGTCGGCCTTCTGGCGGCGTACTCCGTCCGCCCCGAGCACCTCGTATTTGTAGCGGACGCCCTGGCCGGCGCCGGGCACGAACAGCTCCCAGACCCCCGACCGACCGAGCATGCGCATCGGGTGGCCCCGGCCGTCCCAGAAGTTGAAGTCCCCGACGACCCGGACGCCGCGGGCGTTCGGCGCCCAGACCGCGAACGAGGTCCCGGTCACCGGCCCCGCGGGCGTCGGGTAGGTGCGCGGGTGCGACCCGAGCACCTTCCACAGCTGCTCATGACGGCCCTCGTTGATCAGGTGCTGGTCGAGCTCGCGCACCGTCGGGAGGAAGCGGTAGGGATCGTCGACGACCTGGGCAGGTGCGCCGTCGTACTCGACGCGGAGCCGGTAGTCGGGGACGGCGGGCTGCGACAGCACGCCGACCCAGATGCCCTCGTGCTCATGGCGCATCGGGTGGGCCCGGCCGTCCACCAGGACCGTCACCGACTTCGCCAGCGGCCGCAGGGTGCGCACGGTGACCCGGCCGGCCGCGGCATGCGGGCCCAGGACGTCGTGGGGGCTCGGGTGGGTCCCGTCGGTGATCCGGCCCAGGTCGGCCACTGCCACCGCCTGTGGCACCGGTACGTCGGGCCTGGTCACGCCTCGGCCGCGATCTGCTCGACCCCGTGCAGGGGGATGGGCAGCCAGCTCGGCCGGTTGCGGGCCTCGTAGACGGCCTCGTAGACGGCCTTGTCGGCCTCGTAGGCGAGAAGGAGCACCCAGGCGACGTCATCGAGCTCGCCTGCCACCTCCTGGTAGCCGGCGAGGAACGCGCGGCTGTTGCGGCTGGTCCACTCGTCCGCCCGGTAGCCCAGGTGCGGCTGGTCCCCGAACTGGTGCAGCGTGGATCCGGCCGCGTAGTCGAGGCTCCGCAGCATGCCGGCCACGTCACGGAGGGGGGACTCCAGGGTCACCCGTTCGGCCAGGCTCTTCGCCGGCTCACCCTCGAAGTCGATGACCTTCCAGTTCTTCACCGTCCGCATCATCTGACCCAGGTGGAGGTCGCCGTGCACCCGTTGGACCGGCACGTCCACGGCGATGTCGGCGACCGCCGCGAAGCGGCGGCGGATCGGCTCGACGTACGCGTGCAGCTCGGGCACCACCGCGACCGCGTGCTCCAGCCGGCCGGTCATGGCTCGGGAGAGGGCGTCCCGCCCACGGCGGTCGAGGAGCCCGGTGTCGAACACCTCGGCCAGCTCGAGGTGGACGGCCGCGGTGGTCTCGCCCAGCCGGGCCGCTTCGGCCGCGAAGTCACCGCCCACCTCGTCGGCGTGCAGGTCCTCCTCGGCGAGCAGGTCACGGACGCTGGAGGTGGCCAGGACCCAGCCGTCGGTAGCCGTGCGGAGGAAGGCCTGCAACATTGCCAGATGGCCGGTGACCCAGGCGCGGTCCGCCGCACCGGCGGAGGCCCCGGGAGAGGTGGGCCCAGGGCCCGCCGACGCGGCCACCCGGTCCTCGGCGGAGGCGGGGCGCCCAGAGTCACCGGCGGCGCCATCTCGACTAGCCGCCGGCAGGGTCGCGCCGCCCCCGGACGGGTCCGGCCAGCGCGCGGACACCCAGCCGAACAGCGGTGCCACATGCTCGCTGCCGTGCTCGGTGAGGGCCGCGTGGATCTCGACGTCGGGGTTGGCGCCGGCGCTCACTCGGCGGAACAGCTTCAAGATGGCCGAGTCGCCGTACGCGATGGACGTGTTGGACTGCTCGGCGGTCATCGCCGTGCCGGGGGTCGACGGCTCCGGCAGCTCGGCGCCCTCCAGCGTGTGGAAGCTGAAGGAGGGCGTCGAGTGGCCATCCCGGAATGCCCCGAGGAGCGCGTCGGCAGCGGGCTTGAGGAAGACCGCGTCGTACGCCGCGACCGAGCCGAGCTCGGGATGGTCCACGTTGGCGATGTGGGCATGGCCGAGGTCGAGGTCCGCCGTGCCCAGGTAGGCGACCGGGACCTGGTAGAGGTCGTGGGTGCCGTCCTCGTAACGGACGGTAACCAGCTCGATCCGGACGGCGGGGTCCTTCTCGTTCAGCCACTCCAGCGCCTCGACGTGCTCGACGGCGAAGTCGCGGCCCTTACCGGCGAACCACCGCTGCGCGGAGATGTACTCCGCAAGGCGCTCGGCGTACCCGTCGCTCATGGCGTGGGGGCCTCCTCCACGGGCGAGATCAGGAACCAGTAGAAGCCGTGCCCAGCGAGCGTCAACAGGTAAGGCAGTTCCCCGATGCGAGGGAACCTAACCCGGCCGAGGATCTCGACCGGCTCCCGCCCCTCCCAGTGCCGCAGGTCCAGCTCGACCGGCTGTGGGAACCGGCTGAGGTTGTTCACACAGAGCACCACGTCGTCGCCGAAGTCGCGGCTGAAGCTGAACACGCACGGGTTGCTGCCGCCCAGGTCGGTGAACGTGCCTAGCCCGAAGGCGGGGTGCTGGGCCCGGGCGAGGATCATCCGGCGGGTCCAGTGCAGCAGCGACGAGGTGTTCTCCAGCTGCGCCTCCACATTGACCGCCTGGTAGCCGCAGACCGGGTCCATGATCGCGGGCAGCGCGAGCCGCCCTGGCGTGACACCGGAGAAGCCGCCGTTGCGGTCCGGGGTCCACTGCATGGGCGTTCGTACGCCGTCCCGGTCGCCGAGCCAGATGTTGTCGCCCATGCCGATCTCGTCGCCGTAGTACAGGACCGGCGAGCCCGGCAGCGAGAGCAGCAACGCGTTGAAGAGCTGGACCTGGTCGATGTCGTTGTCCAGCAGCGGCGCGAGCCGTCGCCGGATGCCGATGTTGGCCTTCATCCGCGGGTCCTTCGCGTACTCCGACCACATGTAGTCGCGGTCGTCGTCAGTGACCATCTCCAGCGTGAGCTCGTCGTGGTTGCGCAGGAAGATGCCCCACTGGCACGACTCGGGGATCATCGGGGTTGCCTCGAGGACCTCCGAGATCGGGTAGCGGGACTCCCGGCGCACCGCCATGAAGATGCGGGGCATGACCGGGAAGTGGAAGCACATGTGGCACTCGTCGCCGCCGGAGCCGATGCTGCCGAAGTAGTCGACCACGTCGGTCGGCCACTGGTTGGCCTCGGCCAGCAGCACCCGGTCGGGATACTCGGCGTCGATGGTCTTGCGGACGGTGCGCAGGAACTCGTGGGTCTCGGGCAGGTTCTCGCCGTTGGTGCCGTCCCGCTCGAACAGATAGGGCACTGCGTCCAGCCGGAACCCGTCCAGGCCGAGATCGAGCCAGAAGCGCAGGGCGTTCAGGACGGCCTCCCGCACGGCCGGGCTGTCGAAGTTGAGGTCCGGCTGGTGGCTGTAGAAGCGGTGCCAGAAGTACTGCCCGCGAACGGGGTCCCAGGTCCAGTTGGAGGTCTCGGTGTCGACGAAGATGATCCGGGCGTCGGGGTAGCCGTCATCGGTGTCCGACCAGACATAGAACTCGCCGTACGGGCCGGTGGGGTCCGACCGAGACTGCTGGAACCACTGGTGCTGGTCGCTCGTGTGGTTCATGACGAAGTCGCCGATCACCCGGAGCCCGCGCTGGTGAGCGGCCTCCAGCAGCCGGGTGAAGTCCTCGATGGTCCCGACGTCGGGCGCGATCGCGCGGTAGTCGGACACGTCGTAGCCGCCGTCGCGGAGCGGAGACGGGTAGAACGGCGGGAGCCAGAGGCAGTCGACGCCAAGCCACTGTAGGTAGTCGAGCTTCTCGCGAAGTCCGATGAAGTCGCCGACGCCGTCGGAGTTGCCGTCCTTGAAGGAGCGCACCAGGACCTCGTAGAAGACGGCCCGTTTGAACCACAGCGGGTCGGGATCACGCTCGTCGATCGGCGTACTGCTCACCGCGTCACCACCGCCTGGCCGAGAGGATATGCGCAGACTCGTACGCCGGGTCGAGCCGCACGTAGTTCGACTCGCCCCAGTGCCAGCGTCCCCCGCTGATCTCGTCCTCGACCGCGAAGGTGTCGAACCAGTCGAAGCCGAGTGCCGGCAGGTCGAGATGTACCAGGGTCTCCTTCACGTGGTGGGGGTCCAGGTTGACGACGACGATGATGATGTCGTCGAAGTGCTGGCCGTCCCCGCGCTTGCTGAAGCAGAGGATCGAGTCGTCTTCGGTGCTGTGCACGGTGAGGTTGCGGAGCCGCTGCAGCGCCGGATGCCGTCGCCGGATTCGGTTGAGGAGCGTCAGGTACGGCGCGAGCGTGCTGCCATCGGCCGCGGCTCCGGCCCAGTCGCGCGGGCGGTACTGGTACTTCTCGGAGTCCAGGTACTCCTCCGACCCGGGCCGCAGCGCGCGGTGCTCGCACAGCTCGAACCCGCTGTAGACGCCCCAGCTCGGCGAGCCGGTGGCCGCGATGGTGGCGCGCACCTTGAAGGCCGCCGGGCCGCCGTGCTGCAGGTACTCGGTCAGGATGTCTGGGGTGTTGACGAAGAGGTTCGGCCGCACGATGTCGCTGGTCGCGTGCGCTAGCTCCGCGAGGTAGCTCTCCAGCTCCCACTTGGCGTTGCGCCAGGTGAAGTACGTGTAGGACTGGTGGAAGCCGACCATGCCGAGCGCGCGCAGCATCGCCGGCCGGGTGAACGCCTCGGACAGGAACAACACGTCCGGGTCGGTCTTGCGGATCTCCGCTAGCAGCCACTCCCAGAACGCGACCGGCTTCGTGTGCGGGTTGTCGACGCGGAAGATCCGCACCCCGTGGTCCATCCACCGCCGGACCACGGCCAGGACGGCCGCGGACAGCCCGGGGAGGTCCTTGTCGAAGTTGAGCGGATAGATGTCCTGGTACTTCTTCGGCGGGTTCTCCGCGTACGCGACTGAGCCGTCGGCCCGGGTGTTGAACCACTCCGGGTGCGCCGCCACCCACGGGTGGTCGGGGGCGCACTGCAGGGCGAGGTCCAGCGCCACCTCCAGCCCGAGCCTGGTCGCCGCCGCGACGAAGTCGTCGAAGTCCTGCATCGTCCCGAGGTCGGGATGGACGGTGTCGTTACCGCCTAGGTGGGACCCGATCGCCCAGGGGGACCCGGGGTCGCCGGCATGCGCGACCAGGGTGTTGTTCGGACCCTTGCGGTTGACCTCGCCGATCGGGTGGATGGGCGGCAGGTAGACGACGTCGAAGCCCATCTCCGCGATCGCCGGCAGCCGCTCGGCGGCGGTGGCGAAGGTGCCGGACACCCAGCGGTCGGCCTTGGCGTCGTAGTGGGCCCCCTCGGAACGGGGGAAGAACTCGTACCAGGAGCCGACCAGAGCCCGCTCGCGGTCGACGTACACCGGGTAGGAGGGCGAGCACGAGCGCAGGTCGTGCAGCGGGTAGCGCGCCAGTGCCATGAGTACGTCGGAGCTCGTCAGCGCGTCGAAGCGCTCGCGCGCTGGCCGCGAGGCGTCCCGGGAGACCCTCACCGCCGTGACGACCGACGCCCTGACCCGCGCTCGCGACGGCATGCCGCGGAGCGCCCGCTGGAGCACCAGGCACCCTTCGGTGAGCATCAGCTCGACGTCGATCTCGGCCGGTATCTTGATTGCCGCGGCGTGCCGCCAGGTCTCGTAGGGGTCCGACCACGACTCCACCCGGAACGACCACGCGCCCTCGGTGTCGAAGGCGACGGGAGCGGCGAACCGGTCCGGCTCCGCGGGCACCCCGGTCGGCTCCATCACCACCGTGGCCCGGTTCTTGCCGAACGGGTCGGTGAGCACTACCCCAGCGCCGAGCGCGTCGTGACCCTCGCGGAACACGGTCGCGCGAACCGTCAGCGTCTCGTCCAGCACCGCCTTCACGGGGTAACGACCATGCTCGACCACGGGCGCGACGTCGGTGATCGGGATCCGCTCGATCATTCCTTCGAACCTACCGGGCGGCGTACCGCGCTGCACCCGCCGGCCCGTCGTACCGACCGCCGTACTCCGCCGACCCCCGCTCGCCGACCGCTCACCCGCCGTACCCCTTGCGCCGCCGTACCCCCCTTGCCCGGCCGTACCCCTAGCGGTCTGGAAGGTGCGGGCAATAACCCGCATCCGGCAGGACGCAAGAGGGCGGTCGGATAGCGTTTGCGCGTGCGTGCAATCCGTCGGTTCACCGTCCGTCCCGTGCTGCCCAAGCCGCTCGAGCCGCTCGAGGAGCTGGCGACGAACCTGCGGTGGTTCTGGCACCGCGAGACGCAGGAGCTGTTCACCTCAACCGACCCGGACGCGTGGCATGCGAGCGGGCACGACCCGGTGCGCCTCCTCGGGATGGTCCCGCAGGAGCGGCTGCAGGCACTGTCGGAGGACCGGCGCTTCCTCAAGCGCCTGGAGTTCGCGCGCGCCGACCTGGAGGAGTACCTCACCGGAGACCGCTGGTACCAGGGCCTGGGCGGCGACGCGCCGCGCCAGATCGCCTACTTCTCGCCGGAGTTCGGGGTGGCCGCCGTGCTGCCGCAGTACTCCGGCGGCCTCGGCGTGCTGGCCGGCGACCACCTCAAGACTGCCAGCGACCTCGGCGTCCCGCTGGTCGGGGTTGGGCTGCTGTACCGGCACGGGTACTTCCACCAGTCGCTGTCGCGGGAGGGCTGGCAGCAGGAGCGTTACCCGATCGTCGACCCCGACGAGCTGCCGCTGCGGCTGCTCCGGACCGAAGACGGGTCGCCCGTCCGGGTACAGGTGGGGATGCCTGGCGGCCATGTCATGGAGGCCAGCGTGTGGGAGGCCAGGGTCGGGCGAGTCCCACTGCTGTTGCTGGACTCCGACGTAGAGGGGAACCCACCCCACCTCCGGGAGGTGACCGACCGCCTGTACGGCGGCGGGTCGGAGCACCGCTTCCTGCAGGAGGTCCTGCTGGGCGTAGGCGGGGTTCGGGCGCTGCGGGCGTACTGCCGGCTGCGCGGGCTGCCCGCGCCGGAGGTCTACCACAGCAACGAGGGCCATGCCGGGTTCCTGGGGATCGAGCGGATCCGGGAGTTCATGGCGACCGGCCTCGACTTCGGCGCGGCCCTGGAGAAGGCCCGGCCGGCCACCATCTTCACCACGCACACTCCGGTGCCAGCCGGGATCGACCGCTTCCCGCGCGAGCTGGTGGCTGCGCAGTTCGGCGGCGATAACGCCGACGAGCAGCTCCCGGTGGAGCGGATCCTCGAGCTCGGCGCCGAGACCTATCCAGGTGGCGACGACACGGTCTTCAACATGGCCGTCATGGGGCTGCGCCTGGCCGGGCGGGCGAACGGCGTGAGCGAGCTGCACGGGCAGGTCTCCCGGCGCATGTTCGCGGGGCTCTGGCCTGGCTTCGAGGAGGCCGACATCCCCATCACCTCGGTCACGAACGGGGTCCACGGCCCGACCTGGGTGTCGCCGCACGTGCTGCAGCTGGCCCAGCAGGGGGCCATCGTCGACGAGATCGAGGACGAGATCCACTGGGAGGCGGTCGACAACCTCACCGGTGACCAGATCTGGGCGACGAAACGGCTGCTGCGCAGCGAGCTCGTGGACGAGGTACGCCGACGGGTCCGCGACTCGTGGTTGGCCCGCGGGGCGAGCCCGGCGGAGCTGGGCTGGGTCGACACGGTGTTCGACCCGGACGTGCTCACCATCGGCTTCGCGCGCCGGGTGCCGTCGTACAAGCGGCTGACCCTGATGCTGCGCAACCCCGATCGGCTGACGGCCCTGCTGCTGGACCGCCGGCACCCGGTGCAGATCGTGGTCGCCGGCAAGGCGCACCCCATGGACGAGCAGGGCAAGAAGCTGATCCAGGAGATCGTGCGGTTCTGCGACGACAAGGCCGTCCGGCACCGGATCGCGTTCCTGCCCAACTACGACATCGCCATGGCCCAGACGCTGTACCCAGGCTGTGACGTGTGGCTCAACAACCCACTGCGCCCGTACGAGGCCTGCGGGACCTCGGGCATGAAGGCCGCGCTCAACGGCGGGCTCAACCTCTCCATCCTCGACGGCTGGTGGGACGAGTGGTACGACGGGGACAACGGCTGGGCGATCCCCTCCGCCGACGGCGTCGAGGACCCCGAGCACCGCGACACCGTCGAGGCCGACGCGCTCTACGACCTCATCGAGAAGGAGGTCGCCCCGCGCTTCTACGACACCAACGGCGACGGCATCCCGGTCCGGTGGGTGGAGATGGTGACCCACACGCTCCAGAGCCTTGGTCCGAAGGTGCTCGCCTCGCGGATGGTGCGCGACTACGTGCATCGGCTCTACACTCCGGCGGCGGTGCTGGCTCGCGAGGTGGAGGCCGGCAGCCACGCGACGGAGCTCGCGGAGTGGAAGCACCGGGTGCGCGCATCCTGGCCGGAGGTCCGGATCGAGCACGTGGAGTCGAAGTCGGTCGGCGACTCGCCCGAGCTGGGCTCCGCGCTCACCGTGCTCGTCTACGCCTCGCTTGGGGGACTCGGCCCCGACGACGTCGACGTACAGGTGCTGCACGGCCGGGTGGGCGGCGACGACCAGCTCCGAGACCCCTCGGTGGCCAGCGTGGTGGGGGTGGAGCCGTACGACGACGGCCGCTATCGCTTCGAGGCGGAGGTGCCGCTCGACCAGCCCGGTCCGATCGGGTACACGGCGCGCGTCTGCCCGCGCAACGCGCTGCTGGCGAGCCCGGCCGAGCTGGGGGTCGTCTGCTGGCCGCCCGAGGTGCGGCCGGCGCCGGTCGACCCCGAGCACGAGGCCGCCGCGGAGAGCGACGGTTAGTCCCGACTGCCGCGTCGAACCGCGGGGCGCGGGCGCGCCGGTTGCGCTCTCGAACCGCGGGGCGCGCCGGTTGCGCTACCGGACCCCGACCGCCTCGTAGAGGGCGAAGGTGTGGTCGAGCAGGCTCACCACGGAGCCGGGCGGCAGGGGCGCGTCGGCGGTGTGGTCGTCGGTCCGGACCACCTCGATGTAGTGGTCCGCCCAGCCCTTGGGCAGCGTCACCTCGACCGGCTGGCTGCCGGCGTGCAGCCAGAGGACGAACGAGGTGTCGGACACCGGCTCGCCCTGGTCGTCTACCCCGCGCAGCGCGTCCCCGGCCAGGAAGACGCCGAGGGTCGCCCGGCTCGAGTCCATCCAGGCCTCGCCCGTCATCTCGTCTCCCGACGGCTGCAGCCAGGTGATGTCCTTGCGGCCGCTGCCGTTGTAGGGGCGGCCCTCGAAGAAGTAGCGCTGGTGGAGCACCGGGTGGGTGGCGCGCAGCCGCAGCAGCTTGGCCGTGAGCTCGGACAGGTGTTGCCAGGCCGGGTCGGGTGCCCAGGACAGCCAGGATGTCTCGTTGTCCTGGCAGTAGGCGTTGTTGTTGCCGCCCTGGGTCCGTCCGCTCTCGTCGCCGGCGACGAGCATCGGCACTCCGGTGGCGAGCAGCAGCGTGGCCATGATGTTGGCGGCCTGCCGGTGGCGGAGGAGCAGCACGTCCTCGTCTCCGGTCTCGCCCTCGACCCCGCAGTTCCACGACCGGTTGTCGTCGGTGCCGTCGTTGTTGTCGTCGCCGTTGGCCTCGTTGTGCTTGCCGTCGTAGCTGACGAGGTCCCGCAGGGTGAAGCCGTCGTGCGCGGTGGCGAAGTTGATCGACGAGAACGGCAGCCGGCCGTCGTCGGCGTACAGGTCGCTGGATCCCGACAGCCTGGACGCCAGATCTCGCACCCCGCCGGACTGTCCGCGCCAGAAGTCGCGGACCGTGTCGCGGAACTTGTCGTTCCACTCGCACCACGGTGACGGGAACCGGCCGACCAGGTAGCCCTCGCTGGTCGCGTCCCACGGCTCGGCGATGAGCTTCACCTCGCGGAGCACGGGGTCCTGGTGGATCGCAGTGAGGAACGGAGCGTTCAGGTCGATCCGGCCGTTGTTTCGGCACAGCGCGGGCGCGAGGTCGAAGCGGAACCCGTCTACGTGCATCTGCGTCACCCAGTAGCGCAGCGAGTCCATGACGAGCGTCAGCGCCTGCGGGGCGGACACGTCGACGGTGTTGCCGCAGCCGGTCACGTCGAGGTAGCCGCCGTCGCCGTTGTACAGGTAGTAGGAGCCGTCGCCGAGACCGCGGAAGCAGACCGAGGGGCCCGTCGGGCCGCCCTCGCAGGTGTGGTTGTAGACGACGTCGAGGATGACCTCCAGCCCGGCCGCGTGCAGGTTCTTCACCATCTGCTTGAACTCGGTGACCTGCTCCCCGCCGGTGCCGGTCGCGGCGTACCCCGCATGCGGGGCGAAGAAGCCGACGGTGTTGTAGCCCCAGTAGTTCACCAGTCCCCGGTCGATCAGGTACGGCTCCGAGAGGTGGTGTTGGCAGGGCAGCAGCTCGACGGCGGTGACCCCCAGGGTGGTCAGGTAGGCCGTCGTGGACTCGTGCCCGAGCGCCGCGAACGTGCCGCGTAGCTCCGCTGGGAGCTGCGGCTGGAGCATGGTGAGGCCGCGCACGTGGGCCTCGTAGACCACGACCTGCCGCCACGGCGTGTTGGGCGGGGCGTCGTCGCCCCAGTCGAAGTCGTCGTTCGCGACGACGACGCTGCGCGGCACGTACGACGCGGAGTCGCCGGGGTTAGGGCTGCCGTCCGGCGCGGCCGCCGGGACCACCTGGTGCGGGATGAACGCGCCGTCGATGGCCCTGGCGTAGGGGTCGAGCAGCAGCTTGTCGGCGTTGAACAGGTGGCCCGACCGCGGGTTCCAGGGCCCCTCGGCGCGGAAACCGTAGCGGAGCCCCGGGGCCGCCCCAGGGAGGTAGCCGTGCCAGACCCCGAGGGTGTGCTGCGGGAGGGGCACCCGAGTCTCGGCGTCGCCCTCGAAGAGGCACAGGTAGACCGCCGTCGCCTCCGGGGACCAGACCGCGAAGTTGGTGCCCCCGCCGTCGTACGTGGCACCGAGACTCTGATGGTGTCCCGGCCAGAGATCCGGCCGCTCAGCCTGCTCGGGGGCGGAGGTCATGGGCCTATCCTGCCGGGTACGCTCCCGCCATGGGCGAGTTCGTGCGGCTCGAGGTCTCCGACGCGGTGGGCACGATCCGGTTGGACCGCCCGCCCATGAACGCGCTGAACGTGGCGGTCCAGGAGGAGATCCGGGCGGCCGCGGCCGAGGCCGGCCGGCGCGACGACGTGCGCGCGGTGGTTGTCTACGGCGGCGAGAGGGTGTTCGCCGCGGGCGCCGACATCAAGGAGATGGCCGACATGTCCTACCCGGACATGGTCGACCGGTCGACCGCGCTGCAGAGCTCGCTGGGCGCCGTCGCCCAGATCCCCAAGCCGGTGGTCGCCGCGGTCACCGGGTACGCCCTCGGCGGCGGCTGCGAGCTGGCCCTGTGCGCGGACATCCGGATCGCCGCCGCCGACGCCAAGCTGGGCCAGCCGGAGATCCTGCTGGGTATCATCCCCGGCGCCGGCGGCACCCAGCGGCTGTCCCGCCTGGTCGGGCCGGCGAAGGCCAAGGAGCTGATCTTCACCGGCCGTTTCGTCCGCGCGGAGGAGGCTCAGGCGATCGGGCTGGTCGACAAGGTGGTCGCAGCCGCCGATGTGTACGCCGAGGCGCTGGCCTGGGCCCGGCAGTTCGCGCACGGCCCGGCGTACGCGCTGCGGGCCGCCAAGGAAGCGGTCGACCGGGGCGTCGAGGTGGACCTTGGCACCGGTCTGGAGATCGAGCGGCAGCAGTTCGCCGGCCTCTTCGCGACCGCCGACCGGACCATCGGGATGCGGTCGTTCATCGAGAACGGGCCCGGCAAGGCCGTCTTCGAGGGCCGTTGACCGGCCCGGACCGGACTGCCCCCGCGGGCGCGGACGAGGTCTCGGCCGCCTGGTCGGACCCCAAGCTCGCGCAGGTGCTCTACCACGACTGGGAGGCGGAGACCTACGACGAGAAGTGGTCGATCTCCTTCGACCGCCGCTGCGTCGACTTCGCCCGCGACCGCTTCCGCGAGGTGGCCGGGACCACCGGCTGGCCCTACCGGCGAGCACTTGAGGTCGGGTGCGGCACCGGCTTCTTCAGCCTCAACCTCAAGCAGGCCGGCGTACTCGACGAGTGCCATGTCACCGACATCAGCCCGCGCATGGTGGAGGTGGCCCAGCGCAACGCCGCCTCGCTCGGCTTCGACGTCGAGGGGCGGACGGGCGACGCCGAGGCGCTCCCTTACGACGACGACACGTTCGACCTGGTGGTCGGGCACGCGGTCGTGCACCACCTCCCCGACGTCGAGGGCGCGTTCCGGGAGATGCGGCGCGTGCTGAGACCGGACGGCCGGGTCGTGGTCTGCGGCGAGCCGACCCGGTACGGCGATGCGGTCGCCCGCCGGCTGTCCCGCGCGACCTGGTGGGGTACCACGCGCGCCACCGCGCTCCCGGGACTGCGCGAGCGGTGGGCGCGTCCGCGGGCCGAGCTCGATGAGTCCTCGCGCGCGGCGGCCCTCGAGGCGGTCGTCGACCTGCACACGTTCCACCCGAGCGAGCTGGCCCGGGCCGCGCTCCGGGCCGGACTGGTCGACGTTCGGACGGTCACCGAGGAGCTCACCGCGGCATGGTGGGGCTGGCCGGTGCGGACGTTCGAGGCCGCGGTGCCCGCCGAGCGGCTGGGCTGGGGCTGGCGGAACTTCGCCTACCGCTCCTGGCTCGCCCTGTCAGGGCTCGACCGAGTTCTGCGGCCGTTCGTGCCGGCCGCCCTCTACTACAACCTTTCGGTCACCGCAACGAAGCCCTAGTCGCTCCACCAAGGCTTGTCCAGACGAGGTGTACGGAGACCCGTACATTCTCTCGTATCCAGGAGGTGCCTTCCCCGGCGCGTCCGAGAACGCTGGCGGTGGCAATATATAGTCCGACCGAGGCACGAACCGACGGCCCGTTTGGCTGGAGCCGGTCAACGCTGCAGCGCCGCGAACACCCGTTTCTGGGCCTTGATGCCCCCCGACCGGTTGACCGGTCCAGCCGGCGGCGATCGCGCTCACGCATCGTCAGCCCGATGCGTCCCGGCGTATGCCCAATCCGCACCGGCGGCCGTGCGGACAAACCGCTACGCAGAGGTTTTCAGACAGGCAACGTATAGAGTTACGCGAGGTCCATGCCGAGTCAGCGCGAGGGCTTGACACTTCTTCATCCCGAGTTACAATCGTTACGCTGTATAGAGGGTTTCTGCGGTACTCAGATTGGGGCAACCATGACGCGCCGAGCGGTCTTTGATGTTTATGGGCTTATTGATTATGGTATGCGGCCTCTCGTTATACTTCGCAAACCCCTCGTTCGCCGTCGATCGAAATGCTGTTCGGTAAACGTACAGAATCCCTCATGACTCAGTCAGTCATGGGGGGATCGACGTGACTGCAGTGTGGAAATATAATGCGGTTCCCACCAAGGTCCACGTCTACTATTTGGACCTGTGGCTATGCCCGAATAATGACAGTGGTCAAAAGGATGAAGGTTGGCTTTCGCAAAACTGTTGGTTGAAGGGCCAGATGGATCCCGACAATGCGGATTTCACGATAACGGTCAGCGGAAGCAGTGGCGCAAAAGACAGGGTCGCGCCGCCCAAGCTTGAACCAGCGGCGCATGGGAGTGGCTGGTGGCTTGCTCGTACGACCTGGCAGTCTGATGGTCCTTACGGCACGAGCGCGGTAAACGGCCCGAACTTTTCCAATTGGGTCGAGCTTTCGGGATAAGACCAGCAGTTGTCTCCGGAACGAATGTGGACGTATTGCTTGAGAGCACACTCCGAAGCGCCGCGGACCGCTTTGAAAGCATCCGTCTTGCGTTATATCATCGTGAAGATCGCAAGATATTCGTGGAGGCCATGCGTCGTTTCGTGTCGAACCCTGCCGTTCGGGCCGCACTAGATGGTCAACGGCGCGCGGGCCCTTCCCCTCGTTTAATCGAGCATCTGTGGATGGTCGAAATTTCTCGACCATACTCGTGGCGCGTTAGCCACTATTCTCCTCAAGACCAACTAGTAGGAGTGTCTGGAGGGGATCCAAGTGAGTACTGGCAATGGAAGCCACGAGCGCACCGGGCCTATGTCCACCAACAGAGCTATCCTGATGACGATTGGAAGGACCGTCGCTTCCTGGGCTGGCTCCCGCCGGCGGTTGCGGAGTTCCTGGACCCTTCATTCTTACTCCGAAGAGTCGAAGGGTCCAGAAGTCAACTCACGCTCGACGTGGTGTCTGGCAGCGTCGTCTCCGGCAGGGCTGCACATGAAGTGCGCGGGAGCATTTTCGACTGGGACTCACGAGTCCCTTGGTCCGAAACCATCAGAGTAGGTTCTGCATACCGCATCGATGTGGATCAGTCACTAGGTATTCTCCTCCGAGTCGGGAGTTGTCTGGATGACGTCGAGTTTAGCACTTACCAAATTTTCGATATTGAGCTGGGGGTCACATTCAGTCAGAATCATTTTGGTTTACACGTACCGCCTGGAACGACAGTGTCAGCGCCCAACGCCTAGCCGCTCAGCGAGGTGGTTGGGATTCGTCGCTGGGTAAGGAGTACCTGGCGTCGTTGACGCTGCGTCGGATGGGCCAGGCCGGCGACACCCGCACCAAGGCGGCGTAGGCGACGCGGGTGCAGGTGCTCGCTCTGAGCGGCGCGACTCCGATCTCGACGGGGCGCTCCAGGGCAAGGTGAGTGAACCGTTCGGGTCATGACAAGTCGGGAGAACGGCGCTATTGCGGGGATCGGGGGCGAGTCGTAGCGTAACGAGGGGGCACCGGTCGCTAGGGTGCCACGGCAGATACCGCCGGCGGTGGGCCGGGGGTTCGTCACAGTGGAGGGAAAACCACATATGAAGAGGCATCTCGTCCCACGCAGCGTGGGAGGCCGGCTGGCCTGTGCCGCCGCGGCGGTGGGACTGGTCTCGGCCATGGTCGGGATGGCGCCGGCCGCCTCGGCCCGCGGGCTCAACCACTCCAACATCGTCTATCACGTCAGCCCGCACGTGCAGCTGTTCCACCGCGGGAGCGCTACGCCCGCGGCAGGGCTTCCAGCACCGTCGGTTTGCGAAGCCAACTACGGGTTCGCGTGCTATACCCCTCAGCTCATGCGGTCGGCGTACAACATCCCCGACAGTTGGACCGGGGCCGGCCAGACCATCGTGATCGTGGACGCGTACGGCAGCCCGACCGTGCGGTCGGATCTGCACATCTTCGACCAGATGTTCGGCCTGCCCGACCCGACGCTGAACGTCTTCTGCCCCGACGGCTGCCCCAAGACAGGATCTGCGCACAAGGGCCAGCCGGTGGGCTGGGCGGAGGAGACCAGCCTCGACGTGCAGTGGTCGCACGCGATCGCGCCGGACGCGACCATCGACCTGGTCGTGGCGTCCAACAACTACGGCAACGCGCTCAACACCGCCGAGCGGTTCGCGGTGCAGCACCACCTGGGCAACGTGATGTCGATGTCGTTCTCCTCTGGTGAGGCCTTCATAGCGGGAGGCGGCAACAACCTCCAGATGCTGCAGGCGCACCGGATCTACGAGCAGGCGGCCGCCCAGGGCATGAGCGTCTTCGCGTCCGCTGGTGACGACGGCGGGAGCAACGGTGGTACGACGCCCAGTGCCGGCTACCCGGCGACCGACCCGCTCGTCACCGGGGTTGGCGGGACCGACCTGTTCATGAGCGACTCCGGGGCCTACCAGAGCGAGACGGTGTGGAACGACGCCGACCCGTCGCTGTGCCCGTTCGGGTGCACGGCCGGCGTGTTCGGCGCAACCGGCGGCGCGCCGAGCGTGATCTGGCCGGCGCCGTCGTACATGCAGGCCGTGACCGGGCAGTCGATGAAGGGCAGCTCGGACGTGTCCTACAACGCCTCCGTATACACCGCGGTGATGGTTTACATCGGCTTCCTCGGCCCGAACAGCGGGCTGTACTTCTTCGGAGGTACGAGTGAGGGGTCGCCGCAGTGGGCCGCCATCACGGCGCTGGCCAACCAGCAGGCGGGCCACAGCCTCGGCAACCTGAACCCGGGTCTGTACGCGATCGGCGCGAACGCCGGCCAGTACGCCGCGGACTTCCACGACGTCACGGTTGGCAACAACGCCGAGGACGGCCCTGGGTCCGGCTTCGACGCCGCTACCGGCTGGGACTTCCCGACCGGTCTGGGCAGCCCGAACGTTCAGAACCTCGTCGGGACGCTCGTCTCGGGAGGCTGATCCCGCGCCGCTGAGGCGGCGAAGGAGTGAACCCCCAGCGGGGGCCGGTGGTACGCCGGCCCCCGCTGTCGGGCTCGAGGCCACTCTGCCGGCCCCCCGGCACTAGGGTCGCGGCGAGGAGGAGTGCGACCATGACCGCAGCGACGCCGGCGAGGCCGGCAGCGCCGGTCCTCGGCTCGCTCCGGTGGGTCGTCCGGCATCGGGCGTGGACGCCGTACCACCTGGTGCGCTACTGGCGGTTCGCGCTGTTCAAGCTCCGGCACCCAAACGTCCGGACGGAGGGGCTGGTCTTCCTGGGCCGGCGAGTGGAGGTCTCGGTCCGTCGGGGGTACGGGCGGGTCGTGCTAGGCCGCTGGGTGCACCTCGGCGAGGACACCCGGCTGCGCTGTCACGAGGGCACGCTGCGGATCGGCGACAAGAGCGTCTTCGGCCGCGACAGCACCGTCAACTGCTATCTCGACGTCGAGATCGGCCCGGCCACCATGGTCTCCGACTCGGTCTACATCTGCGACTTCGACCACGTCACGGCGCGGCTTGACCTCCCGATCAAGGACCAGGGCATCGTGAAGGCGCCAGTCCGGATCGGCGGCGGCTCCTGGGTCGGCACCAAGGTCACGGTGCTGCGCGGGACCGAGGTCGGCCGCGGGAGCGTGGTTGCCGCTGGCGCCGTCGTACGCGGCACCTTTCCCGATCATTCGGTGCTGGCCGGAGTGCCCGCCCGGCTGGTGAAGGTACGGGCCGCCCGCCCTGGCGATGGTTCCGGGGCTGCGACAAGCTCAACCGCCGGAACCACCGGAACCGCCGAACCGCGGGGCGTGTCCGGCGGACACATCGTCAGGGGGACGCCGCCGGCGAGTTAGTGTGCTGCCGAGGGAAGGAGCCGCCGTGCCCGAGACCCGAGCGGTACGTACCGGCCCGCCGCACCCCCGGGGGGAGGCGCCGTCGCTGCCCGGCGCGCGGAAGGCCGCCGAGGGTGATGCGATGTCTTCGCCGGCCGTTGGTGCTGCGTCGGTCGAGTCGGGGTCCGCTCCGAGCATCGGCAGGACCACCAGCGAGCAGGCGATCCCGCCAGCGCCGGCACCGGCGCCGTCCGCGCGGTCCGCGCCCCGTCGTCACGCGGCGCATCGCCGACGGAGCGGGCTGGTCACAGTACGTCGACCCACCTCGTTGGCAGCCGCCGTGCGGACCGCGGTGGCCGCGCTCGTCTGGACGCTCGGACTGGCGGCGGCGCTGCTGCTCGCGCTCGGCGCGCTGCTCGCGACCCTGCACGCCAGCCCGTCGGGAACGCTCACCGGAGCGGTGCTCCGCGTCGACGGCCGGATCGGCGGGCCGTTCTTCCACCTGATCGAGTTCATGCGCAACGGGCACCAGGACGTGGCCCTCGAGCGCCTGGTCAACTGGGGGATCGCGGCGGTCCTCTACCTGCTGGCGGCCCGCCTCCTCGACGAGTTCATCCACCCCGGCCGCCGTACCTGACCCGCGCCGTACGGCGAGCGCCACGTAACATCGCGGGTGCACCTCCGGTGCCCGGCCTCGACGGGAGGCGGGCGGCGGCGCCAGGCGTCGGACCGGAGCGGACAGGAGGGCCATGAAGATCGTCGTCTGCGTGAAGTTCGTGCCGGATTCCACGGCCGCGCGGACCTTCGCCCCCGACCGCACGGTCGACCGTGCCGGCGTCGACGGCCTGCTCTCCGAGCTGGACGAGAACGCCGTCGAGCAGGCGCTGCAGATCGCGGCGGACGGTGATACCGAGGTGACCCTGCTCACGGTCGGCCCGCAGGAGGCGCGGGCGGCCATCACCAAGGGGCTCCAGATGGGGGCGGACGCGGGGGTGCACGTGGTCGACGACGCGATCCATGGCGCCGACGCGCTCGGCACCTCGGCGATCCTCGCCGCCGCGCTGGGTCGACTCGAGCACGACATCGTGCTCTGCGGCATGGCCTCCACGGACGGCGGGATGAGTGTGGTGCCCGCCATGCTGGCGGAGCGGCTCGGGCTACCGCAGCTGACGTTCGCCGCCGAGGTGACCATCGACGGCGACACCGTGCGGATCCGCCGGGACGGCGAGGCCGCGACCGAGGTGGCCGAGGCCGCCCTCCCCGTCGTGCTGAGCGTCACCGACCAGGCCAACGAGCCTCGCTACCCGTCCTTCAAGGGGATCATGGGTGCGAAGAAGAAGCCCGTGCAGACGTGGTCGCTGGCCGACCTCGGGCTGTCCGCCGACGAGGTGGGGGGCGTGGCGGCCTGGACCACCGTTGACGAGATCGAGGCCAGGCCCCCGCGCAGCGCCGGCAAGGTCGTGGTCGACGACGGCACCGCGGCCGACCAGCTGGTCGACTTCCTCGCCGAGCAGAAGTTCGTCTGAGACGGGAGCCAGCGCAGTGACCGAGATCCTCGTCGTAGTCGACCATGTCGACGGCACCGTCCGGAAGACGACCGCCGAGCTGCTGACGATCGCGCGCCGGCTCGGCGAGCCCGCTGCGGTCTTCCTGGGATCCGGGATCGACGCCGGCCGCGAATCTCTCCGCCGGTACGGCGCGGCGCGGGTCTACGTCCTCGACGCCGCCGAGCTGACCGACTACCTGGTGGCGACCAAGGCCGAGGCACTCGCCCAGCTGGTCGAGGCCAAGCGGCCCAGGGCCGTGCTGCTCACCTCCTCCGCCGAGGGCAATGAGGTGGCCGGCCGGCTTGCCTTGAAGACGGCGTCGGGGCTGCTGACCGACGCGGTCGACGTACGGTCCGAGGGCGAGGACATCGTGACGACGCAGTCGGTGTTCGCCGGCGGGTTCAGCGTCGTGGCCCATGTGACGCGGGGGACTCCCATCATCACGGTCAAGCCGAACGCGGCGACCCCGGAGGCGGTCGACGGCGCGGCGGTGGAGGAGCCCTTCGCAGCCGAGTTCAGCGAGGCCGCCAAGTCCGCCCGGGTCGTGGACCGCCAGCCTCGGCAGGCCACCGGGCGCCCAGAGCTCACCGAGGCGTCGATCGTCGTCTCGGGGGGCCGGGGCACCGGGGGCGACTTCGCCCCGGTCGAGGCGTTCGCAGACGCGCTGGGCGCCGCGGTTGGTGCCTCCCGCGCTGCGGTGGACGCCGGCTGGGTCCCGCATGCCTACCAGGTGGGTCAGACCGGCAAGACCGTGTCGCCACAGCTGTACGTAGCCGCCGGCATCTCCGGCGCCATCCAGCACCGGGCCGGGATGCAGACGTCCAAGACGATCGTGGTCGTCAACAAGGACGCGGAGGCGCCGATCTTCGAGCTGGCCGACTTCGGGGTCGTCGGCGACCTGCACACGGTGCTGCCCGCGGCTACCGAGCGCATCAACGCTCGCCGCTCCTGACCGCTATCCGTGCCTTGTCCACCCCAAGTGGCGTTGTGCCTCCCGGGGGGGATCTGAGCGCTGATTTGTACCCCTGCGGCGGACAACGTGCCGGCGGGCGATGGTCACGGTGGGGCGCGTGCCCGCCTTCCACCGTGGGGCGCGTGCCCGCCTTCGCTCCACCGTCGTCAGCCGGTGTCGTCCGAGGCGGGTTGCGGCGGGCCATGATCGGGCGTGCGCACTCCGGACCCGTACCTGCCCTGCCCTTTCACCCGCCGTACGGCGATGGCGGCCGGCCTCAGCAGCGATCAGGTCAAGTCCCGCGTCGCAACCGGTCGCTGGCGAGTCCTCCGGCGCGGCGTCTACTGCCTGCGTAGTACCTGGGAGAGCGCCACGCTCGAAGGGCGCCACGTGCTGGAGGTTGACGCCGCGCTCGCCCGCGCGGACGGCGCTCTCTGGGTGAGTCATGCCAGTGCCGCCGTACTGTACGGGCTCCCGTTGCCCCGCGCGGGCAGCCCGGTCTACCTGACACGACCGCCGCCGCGCGGTACGTCGTACCTCCGCGGCGTCCACGTCGAGGCGGCGACACTGCCGGTTGCGGATCGAACCCGACGGGCTGGGCGGCCGCTGACGTCGCTCGCGCGGACGGTCGCCGACTGCGCCCGTCACTTGCCTCCGGCTGATGGGCTCGCCGTTGCAGACGCCGCCCTGCGGAGCCATCCTGAGGTCCGGCACGGTGCGCTCTCGGTGCTGTCGGCCTGCGATACCTGGCCCAACGCGGCTCGGGCCCGCCGTGTCCTTCGTCTGGTGGACGGGGGTCGCGAGTCGCCCTTGGAGTCGTGGTCTTGCTGGTACCTGCACCGGCTGGGCCTGCCCGCGCCGTCTTGGCAGGTGAATCTCTTCGATGCGGCCGGGAGGTGGCTCGCCAGGGTCGATGCCTGGTGGGAGGAGTTCGCGGTGGCGGGCGAGGCCGATGGTCGGGTCAAATATGACGTCGGCCCGGTAGAGGACCTCGCTGCTGCCCGACAGGCGCTGTACGACGAGAAGAGGCGCGAGGATCGGTTGCGCGCCGCAGGGGTAGGCGTGGTTCGGTGGGGGGCGCTCGATCTGCGTCGGCCGGAGGAATGGGGCCGCCGAGTGCGGGAACAGCTCGCAGCGCACGACCGAGCCGCCTTCCGGGGGCGGTCGGTTCCGGCGTACCCCGATCTTCTGGCTCGGCAAGCCGGCTCCTGAGTGCCGCGCCCAGCCTGCAACTACTTGACTGACCAACTGTTGTTGCTGCGCACTCCTCACGGTCACGTTGCTCGTCTCATGGGGCTTGTGCGCCCGATTTATCCCCCACACGGTCGCCAACGCCACCCGGAGCGGACAAGGCGCGGACCGCTACCACGTGTGGGCAGCCGGGCCGGACGGTCTGACTCCGCTCGCCGACGAGAGCATGCGGCGCGGGTCAGGCACGTTGCGTGCGTGGTGGGGGTTTTCGCGCCCGGCTTAGCCCCTCAGCGCGGCCAACGCCACCCGGGGGGGACAAGTGGGGAGCCCGTACGCTGGTAGGGCCATGCGCCCCGCAAACGAGCCCCTCGCCAGCCAGCCCCCGGCCAGCAGTCAGCCTCCGGTCAGCAGTCAGCCTCCGGCCAGCAGTCAGCCTCCGGCCAGCAGTCAGCCTTCGGCCGACGGGTCGGCCGCAAGCGATCCCCTCGCCAGCGATGCCGCCGAAGTCGAGGGCGTCGCAGCATCCAGCCCGCGCGCCCCGGCGTACCTTGACCACGCAGCCACCACGCCGGTGTACGCCGAGGTGGTGGCTGCGATGGCCGAACAGATGGCCCGGCTCGGCAATCCGTCGTCGCTGCACGGTTCCGGCCGGGCGGCTCGGCGGGTCGTCGAGGAGTCTCGCGAGCGCATCGCCGCGGCGCTCGGCGCCCGGCCGTCGGAGGTGGTGTTCACGTCCGGCGGCACCGAGGCCGACAACCTCGCCGTCAAGGGCCTGTACTGGTCGCGCCATGGCGAGGATCGTCGTCGTACGCGCATCCTGTCGACCGCCGTCGAGCACCATGCCGTGCTCGACCCGCTCCGCTGGCTGGCCGACCACGAGCACGCGGAGGTTGAGCTGCTGCCCGTGGACGGCGACGGCCGCCTGGACGCCGACGCACTCGTGGCGGCGATCGAGCGGGCGCCTGACAGCGTGGCGCTGGTGAGTGTGATGTGGGCCAACAACGAGGTCGGCACGCTCCAGCCGGTCGACCGCGTGGTCGAGGCCGCCGCGGCCTACGGCATCCCGGTGCACTCCGACGCCGTCCAGGCGGTGGGGCAGGTGCCGGTCGACTTCGCCGCCTCCGGGGTCGACGCGATGACGCTGACCGGCCACAAGATCGGCGGCCCGTTCGGGGTGGGTGTGCTGCTCGTACGCCGAGAGCTGGCCCCGGAGGCGCTGCTGCACGGTGGCGGTCAAGAGCGCGACATCCGGTCCGGGACGCTGGACGCGCCGGCGATCGTGGGACTGGCCACCGCCGCCGAGATCGCCGTGAAGGCGCAGTCGGAGCGCGCCGACACGCTCGCGGAGCTTCGTGACGAGCTGGTCGCGGGCGTGCTGGCCGCCGTACCGAACGCGGTGCTCAACGGCCCGTCCGGCGCCGCGCGGCTCCCCGGCAACGCGCACTTCTGCTTCCCCGGGTGCGAGGGCGACTCGCTGCTGATGCTGCTCGATGCCCAGGGGGTGGAGTGCTCAACCGGGTCGGCCTGCTCGGCGGGCGTGCCGCAGGCCAGCCACGTGCTGCTGGCGATGGGCCGCGACGAGGTCACCGCCCGGGGGTCGCTGCGGTTCACGCTCGGACACGCGTCCGTGCGCGGCGACGTCGAGCGCGCCGTCGCCGCGATCGGCCCCGCGGTGCAGCGAGCGCGAGCGGCCGGGATCACCGCCCTGGTCGGCGACCGGCGGTGAAGGTCATCGCCGCCATGTCCGGCGGCGTCGACTCGGCGGTGGCGGCAGCCCGCGCAGCGGAGGCGGGGCACGACGTGACCGGGGTTCACCTCGCCCTCTCGCGCAACCCCTCGACGTACCGCAGCGGGGCCCGGGGATGCTGCACGATCGAGGACGCGGGCGACGCCCGGCGGGCCGCCGACGTCATCGGTATCCCCTTCTACGTCTGGGATCTCAGCGAGCGGTTCCACGAGTCGGTGGTCGAGGACTTCGTGGCCGAGTACGCCGCGGGTCGCACCCCGAACCCGTGCCTGCGGTGCAACGAGCGGGTCAAGTTCGCCGCCGTGCTCGACCGGGCGGTGGCCCTCGGCTTCGACGCGGTGGCGACCGGGCACTACGCGAGCCTGCACCGCGGTTCGGCGGGGCGCGTCGAGCTGCACCGAGCGGTCGACACGGCCAAGGACCAGTCCTATGTCCTCGGCGTGCTCACGCAGGACCAGCTGGCGCACGCGATGTTCCCGCTTGGCGAGACGGTGAAGGCCGACGTCCGGGTGGAGGCGGCCCGCCGGGGACTCGCGGTGGCCGACAAGCCCGACAGCCACGACATCTGCTTCATCTCCGACGGCGACACCGCGGGCTGGCTGCAGGCGCGGCTCGGGGCCGAACCGGGGCCGATAGTCGACACTGCGGGTGCCGTGGTCGGGTCGCACCAGGGCGCCTACGCCTTCACGGTCGGGCAGCGCCACGGCCTGCGCATCGGTACTCCGGCGCCCGACGGGCGGCCGCGCTACGTGCTCGACGTCGAGCCGGCGACCGGTACCGTGACGGTCGGCGGTCGCGAGGCGCTGGCGGTCGACCGGATCGAGGCGGTCTCGCCGCGCTGGTGCGACGAGCCGCTGGTCGGGGAGACGCCGTGCTCGGTGCAGCTGCGCGCGCACGGAGACCCCGTCTCGGCTAGCGCGCGCATCGCCGGCGCCCGGCTGGAGATCCGGCTGGTCGCGCCGGCGTACGGCGTCGCTGCGGGGCAGGCTGCGGTCCTGTACGACGGCACCCGGGTCATCGGCTCGGCGACGATCTCCCGCACCCACCGCCCTCCGCCGCGGTAACCCGACTCGCTTGCGTCCTGCGGATTGGCGTCCGATAGCTCCCACCCGGCCGGACACAACGGGGTCGTGCGCCGAGCTGACTCGCTTGCGTCCTGCGGATGGCGTCCGATAGCGCTCCGATAGCGCTCCGATAGCGCTCACCCTGTCGGACGCAACGGTGGTGGCTCGACGCGCGCTAGGTTCGAGCGGTGACGAGCGGCGCGCGGCACAACGCGACCGGGATCGGGTCGATGCCCGGCTCCGACTTCGCCGAGGCGCTCTCGGTGGTGCTGGGCGAGGTGGGCGCCTTCCCCTTCCTCCCGGAGCTGCCCGCCCG
>DASSHZ010000043.1:0-2139 GCA_035692425.1 Nocardioidaceae bacterium | reverse complement strand
ACGACTCCCCCGTCGCGTGCATCACGGCGTTGATGACCTTGTCGGACTCAGCCATGCGCCACACCCCCCCAGATGTTGGGGAAAGCGTAATCAAGGCGCACCGGAAAACACCTGACCCATGCGGGCCACGGGGCGAGTCTTTACCTTCGCCCGGCGCGTTTCCACGGGGTGCCGCTCCTCGGCGGCGCCCTCCCGGCGAGCTCCAGGAACATGTGTACGCCGTGCGTCGGGCGCCGTCAGCCGAACCCCGGATTCTTTGCCTTGTCCAGGCACGACCCCGACTCAGCCCGGCTCAGCCCTCTCCGACGACGTGGCTCAGGGCCACCTGCCGCGCTGTCAGTGCCCGTAGCGGCGGCACGGCTGGGACCGGAGCGACCGGCAGGGAGGGGCCGTCCGAGGCACGTGCACGCCGGGCACGGTCGTGAGCAGGAGCGACGACGGGTGGCGTCGGTCGGCCCCCACCCACACCCGCTGGCCGTGGTCGATCGTGCGGAACGCCCACAGCGGCTTCGCCCCGCCGGGTGCGTCGATCGTGATCCGCAGCCGGTCGCCCCTCCGGAACGGCTGGGCGAAGGCCGGGATCTCGATCCGCAGCAGCCGGTACCTCTTCCTCGGCATCGACCGTGCGTCGCGACGGAGATCGGTGTGCACGGGCCGCAGCGCCGTCGACGACGGCGCGAGCCGGCGGTGGCTGGCCCGCAGCCACCCGGTCTGCACGTACACCTCGCGGCCGCCCGGCCGGACGTCACTCACCGTCGCCTCGAGATCGACGTCCTTCGCGCGGGTCTTCACCCAGACGTCGAGCGACCCGCCCCCGACCACGACCTTCGTCCGCTTCATCGGCTTGGTGATCCAGCCGAGGCCGGTGCCCCTCGGGATCTGTCGCCAGTGGTACGCCGGGTGGGGCCGCCAGATCGCACTGCTCGAGCCGGTGTAGTCGGTCGCCGGCAGGGCCTTCGGGTCCGCCGAGAACGACCGCGCCGCACGGCGGTGCCTCGGCTTGGTCGCCAGCCCTCCGCGCGGGCGCAGGTAGAGGCGCATCCGCTGCGCGCTCGGAGGTGGCCACGACCGGAAGGAGTGCTCGAAGCGCGGCAGCGGTGCGCCGGAGGGCGCGCCCCTGGCTGCCCCCTCCTCGAACAGCACCCGGAAGTGCGGCGCCGACCGGTACATCCGCTTCGCCTGGCGGTAGCTCATCCCGGAGTAGTCGTTGCCGGGCGGGAGCGTGAGTCCGTCGACCCCGGTCAGGGCCGCGGCAAGCCGTGGACCCACGAGGCTTTTCAGCATGGTCGGCACGCGGCGGCCGACGTAGAGGTCGAGGAAGTCGGCGTACCGCCCGAACTCGCCGAGGCTCAGCGACTCCGTGTGGGAGCCGTTGGACATCGTGGCGTACAGCTGCGGCGCGCTGCGGAACTTGCGCAGGAACGCCGGGAAGTGGCCACCGGTCTGCTCGTCCTGCCAGGCACCGGCGAGATAGACGGGTACGTCGATCCGGTGCACGAACCGGCTCGGGTCGATCTTCTGGTAGTAGGCCCGGTTGTAGAACGGGTTGTCCTCGATCAGCGCGACAGGGTCGGGGTTCTGGAGCCGGACCAGCTGGTTGTCGTCGCACTCCTGACTGTTCATCCCCTTCTCCCAGCCCTCGCCGTACGGTCGCGCGTCGTGGCCGCGCGCCGATGCCCACGGTTCGGCGAACCCGGTGTTGAGGATGCCGCCCGGCCACAAGGTGCCGCGGTAGCTGTCGTCGATCACCGACAGCGGGGTGATCGCGGGCAGGTGCGGCGGCCGGGTGCGCGCGACGTACAGCTGCTCGATGCCGGGGTAGGAGATGCCGACCATGCCGACCTTGTGGAACTTGGCCCAGGGTTGGGCGGCGATGGTCTCGATTGCGTCGTACCCGTCCAGGCTCTGGACCGGCTCGAACGGCAGGAACGAGCCGCCCGAGCAGCCGGTGCCGCGGAGGTTGACGCCGACGTAGGCATAGCCCAAGGACGTGAAGAGCGTCGCCATCGTGGTGTCGGCGGGGTTGCTGGGGTCGTAGCCGCTGTATTCCACGACGGTCGGGTACGGCGCGCCACCGAAGTCGAAGGGGGGCTTGGGGAAGACCACGTTGGCCGACAGCGTCGTCCCGTCGCGGGTCTC
>DASSHZ010000042.1:0-20014 GCA_035692425.1 Nocardioidaceae bacterium | reverse complement strand
GTCCCGAAGGGAGGGCGTCGAGCGCTGCTGGCCTGCCCGCCGGACCGCACCCCTGCGGGCCCGGGCGAGAGCCGTATACGTGGACGGCATGGCACCTGACGAGCGAGCCTGCGAGCGAGGCTGGTTGTCCGCCGGACCGTGCCGCGAAGGCCCCGGACCGCCACCGACTACCGAGGGGACGCGAGCGGCGCGCCAATCTCGGCCCGGCAGTAGGCTCCGAAACAGGGCGCCAACCGGTGACCCGGGTCCGACGCGGTGGAGGAGAGAACGTGACCAGCACTCTGGACGAGGCGCACCCACGGCTCGACTGGGCGCCGGTGGACGACCGGGCGGTCGACACCGTCCGGGCGCTCGCGATGGACGCGGTGCAGAAGGTCGGGAACGGACACCCGGGTACGGCGATGAGCCTGGCGCCGGCGGCGTACCTGCTGTTCCAGCGGATCATGCGCCACAACCCGGCCGACCCGCAGTGGCCCGGCCGGGACCGGTTCGTGCTCTCCTGCGGGCACTCGAGCCTGACGCTCTACATCCAGCTCTACCTGGCCGGCTACGGCCTCGAGCTGACCGACCTCAAGGCACTGCGCACCTGGGGCAGCCGTACCCCCGGCCACCCCGAGCACGGCCTCACCCCCGGGGTGGAGACGACTACCGGGCCGTTGGGACAGGGGGTGGGCAACGCGGTCGGCATGGCCATGGCGGCGCGACGCGAGCGCGGGCTCTGGGATCCCGACGCCCCGCCCGGCCGCAGCCCGTTCGACCACCGCATCTTCTGCATCGCCAGCGACGGGGACCTGGAGGAGGGCGTCAGCAGCGAGGCGTCGTCCATCGCCGGCGTACAGGAGCTCGGCAACCTCTGCCTGATCTACGACCGCAACCAGATCTCGATCGAGGACAACACCCGGATCGCGTTCGATGAGGACGTCCTCCAGCGCTACGAGGCGTACGGCTGGCACGTCCAGGAGGTCGACTGGACCCACGCCAACACCGGCTATCGGGAAGACGTCCCGGCGCTGTATGACGCGATCCGGCGCGCGATGGCGGAGACCCGCCGGCCAAGCTTCATCGCACTTCGCACGATCATCGCCTGGCCGGCGCCGGACGCGCAGAACACCGGCAAGGCGCACGGGAGCGCGCTGGGCGAGGAGGAGGTCGCCAAGACCAAGGAGGTGCTCGGCTTCGACCCCGAGGTGACGTTCGCCGTCGAGGGCGCGGTGCTCAGCCATACCCGCGAAGCCCGCGGCCGCGGCGAGGCGCTGCAGGCGGAGTGGCAGCGCGACTTCGAGGCGTGGGCCGCCCGCGAACCCGAGCGCCGGGCCCTTTTCGAGCGGATGCGCACCCGGACCCTGCCGGCCGGCTGGACAGATGCGCTACCCGCCTTCGACGCCGATCCCAAGGGGACGGCGACGCGCAAGGCATCCGGCGCGGTCCTCACCGCCCTCGCCCCCGTCCTCCCGGAACTGTGGGGCGGCTCGGCCGACCTGGCCGAGTCCAACCTGACCGCACCGGAAGGCCAGCCCAGTTTCCTGCCCGAGAACCGAGTCACCAAGATGTGGCAGGGCGACCCGTACGGCCGTGTCCTGCACTTCGGTATCCGCGAGCACGCCATGGGCGCGATCCTCAACGGCATCGCCCTGCACGGCGGCACTCGGCCCTACGGCGGCACGTTCCTGGTCTTCTCCGACTACATGCGCCCGTCGGTGCGGCTGGCCGCCCTGATGGGGTTGCCGGTCACTTATGTGTGGACGCACGACTCCATCGGCCTCGGTGAGGATGGGCCGACGCACCAGCCGGTCGAGCACCTGGCTGCGCTGCGCGCGATCCCCGGCCTTGACGTGGTCCGACCGGCCGACGCCAACGAGACCGTGGTCGCCTGGCGGACCATCCTCGAGCGGGCGTCGCACCCGACCGGCTTCTGCCTGACCAGGCAGAACGTGCGCACCTTCCCGCGCGGCCGCGACGGCTTCGCGACCGCCGAGGGCGCGGCCCGTGGAGGCTACGTGCTGCTCGACGGCACGGCCGATGGTCTGCCCGACGTCGTCCTCGTCGGCACCGGGTCGGAGGTCCAGCTCTGCGTCGAGGCCCGCCGTCGGCTCGCCGAAGAGGGCGTCTCCGCGCGGGTGGTGTCGATGCCCTCCCGCGAGTGGTTCGCCGAGCAAGACCGGGCCTACCGCGACCAGGTCCTGCCGCCCGGCGTACGGGCCAGGGTCTCCGTTGAGGCCGCCGTGGCCCAGGGGTGGCGCGAGGTGGTGGGCGACCACGGGCGGTGCGTCTCGCTGGAGCACTTCGGCGCGTCCGCCGACTACCAGACGTTGTACGAGGAGTTCGGCATCACCACAGCGGCGGTCGTGGAGGCCGCGAAGCAGAGCATCGAGTCAGCCCGGGACGGTCGCTGACCGGTAGGAGCGAGAGGACACCTGATGAACGATCGACTGCACGACCTGTCCGAGGCCGGGGTCTCGATCTGGCTGGACGACATCTCGCGCGAGCGGCTGCGTACCGGCAACCTGCAGCACCTGATCGACGACTACCAAGTGGTCGGGGTCACCTCGAACCCGACGATCTTCGCGAAGGCGGTCAGTGACGCGGACGACTACGCGGCCCAGGTGACCGACCTGACCCGGCGCAGAGTGTCGGTCGACGAGGCCGTTCGCGCCATCACGACGTACG
Source organism: Nocardioidaceae bacterium (assembly GCA_035692425.1). Taxonomy (GTDB): domain Bacteria; phylum Actinomycetota; class Actinomycetes; order Propionibacteriales; family Nocardioidaceae; genus DASSHZ01. Next base: position 17,347 of record DASSHZ010000042.1, on the reverse strand, counting down.
ACGTCCGCTGGGGCTGCGAGGTCATGCGCCCGGTCTTCGACCGCACCGGCGGGGAGAACGGTCGGGTGAGCCTCGAGGTGGACCCCCGGCTGGCCCACGACACCGATGCCACGATAGCGGAGGCGCGCGCGCTGAACTGGCTGGTGGACCGCCCGAACGTGATGATCAAGATCCCGGCGACCAAGGAGGGCCTGCCGGCGATCGCCGCCTGCACTGCGGAGGGCATCAACGTCAACGTCACCCTCATCTTCAGCCTCACCCGCTACCAGGAGGTGATGGCCGCCTTCCTCGACGGGCTGGAGCAAGCCAAGGCCGCGGGAATCGAGCTGTCCGGCATCCGGTCGGTGGCGTCCTTCTTCGTCAGCCGGATCGACACCGAGGCCGACAAGCGGCTGGCGGCCGCGGGCGGCGACCAGGCCGCAGCACTGCAGGGCAAGGTGGCGGTCGCCAACGCCCGGCTCGCCTACGCCGCCTATCAGGAGGTCATCGCCTCGGACCGGTGGGCGACGCTCCGACAGGCCGGCGCCAACCCGCAGCGACCGCTGTGGGCCTCGACCTCGACCAAGAACCCGGCGTACCCGGACACCATGTACGTCGACGACCTCATCGCGCCAGACACGGTCAACACGATGCCCGAGCAGACGATGGACGCGTTCGCCGACCACGGGAAGCTGAGCCGCGACTCGGTCACGCCGTACGTCGACGAGGCCCGGCAGGTCATCGACGACCTGGCGAAGGTCGGCGTCTCCTACGACGAGATCGTCCAGACCGTGGAGGATGAGGGCGTCGAGAAGTTCGACGCCTCCTGGCGCCAGCTGCGCGACACGGTCGTCGAGGCCATGCGGTCTGCCGGCCCGGCCGGCGGGACCGGCCGATGAGGATTGCCCTGGAGGTCCACACCTCGTCTTCGTACGACGACGTGCTGGCCACGCTGGTGGCGGACAAGGTCGCGAGCCGCATCGGCGACCAGGACCCGACGCTCTGGGGCACCGCCGCCGAGCACGAGGCCTCGATCCGGCTCTCCTGGGTGGGACTGCCCACCTCGTCGCGCCCGCTGCTGGCCGAGATCGACGCACTCCGCGCGGAGCTCTGGGGCGAGGGTGTCGACCGGGTGGTGCTGTCCGGCATGGGTGGCTCGTCGCTGGCGCCGCTGCTGATCTCGCGGACCTACGACGTGCCGCTGGTCGTGCTGGACTCCACCGACCCCCAGGTGGTCGCCGATGCCCTCAACGGCGACCTGGCCCGGACCGTGGTGGTCATCTCCAGCAAGTCGGGCACAACCGTCGAGCCCGACTGTCACCGCCGGGCCTTCACGGCGGCGTTCCAAGCGGCCGGCATCGAGCCCGGCTCCCGGCTGGTGGCCGTCACCGACCCGGGCTCCCCGTTGGCCACGCTGGCCAACGAGCAGGGCTTCCGGCGGCTCTTCCTGGCCGACCCGCACGTGGGCGGCCGCTACAGTGCCTTGACGGCCTTCGGCCTGGTGCCCACCGGTCTGGCCGGGGTGGACGTGGCCGATCTCCTCGACGAGGCCGAGGAGGTGGTGGCGACTCTTCGAGCCGACTCGCCCGACAACCCCGCGCTGCGGCTCGGCGCCGCACTCGCCGCCAACCCGGGCCGGGACAAGGTCGTCATCGCCGACGCCGGCTCGGGGATCGTCGGTTTCGCCGACTGGGCCGAGCAGCTGATCGCGGAGTCGACCGGCAAGCAAGGCAAGGGAGTCTTGCCGGTGGCCCTGGAGAGCGCCGCCGCCCCGGAGATCGCCAGGCCGGCGGGCGACCTCGTGGCCGCGCTGCTCGTCGGCGAGGTGCCACCAGGCAAGGAGTGGACCGCGGTGCCCGACACCGGCGGGAAGCCGCTCGTCCAGGTCCAGGGCGCCCTCGGCGCTCAGCTCCTGACCTGGGAGACGGCGGTCGCGGTGGCCGGCCGGCTGATCGGCATCAACCCCTTCGACCAGCCCGACGTCGAGAGCGCCAAGGCCGCCGCCCGGGGGCTGCTCGAGCAGACCCCGCCCCCCGAGCCGGCCGTCCGGACCGACGCAGGCATCGAGGTCCGCGGCTCGGCGGGCCTGGTCGACGACGTCGAGTCGCTGGCCGACGCGGTGCAGGCGCTGCTCGACGCGGTGCCCGACAACGGCTACCTGGCGGTGATGGCGTACGTCGACGAGCATCGCGACGCCGTACTGCACCAGGTCAGGGCCACTCTGTCCCGCCGGCTGAACCGCCCGGTGACCTTCGGGTGGGGACCGCGCTTCCTGCACTCGACCGGGCAGTACCACAAGGGCGGTCCGGCGGAGGGTGCCTTCCTCCAGATCACCTGCACGGAGCCGACCGACGTACCGATCCCCGGCCTCCCGTTCACGTTCGCGACCCTGATCGCGGCCCAGGCCGCCGGCGACGCCCACGTCCTCGCCAAGCTCGGGCGTCCGGTGCTCCGACTGCACCTGACCGACCCCTCCGCGGGCGTGGCGACGCTCGGAGACCTGCTGAGATGAGCCATCCGGCGCGCCCGACCGCCGAGCCGCGCACCAACCCGCTGCGGGACCCGGAGGACCGCCGGCTGCCGCGCATCGCCGGACCCTGCGGGCTGGTCATCTTCGGCGTGACCGGAGACCTGTCACGCAAGAAGGTGATGCCCGCGATCTACGACCTGGCCAACCGCGGCCTGCTGCCGCCCGGCTTCGGCCTGGTCGGGTTCGCTCGGCGGGACTGGGCCACCCAGGACTTCGAGCAGATCGTGCACGACTCGGTCCGTTCCCACGCCCGCACCCCTTTTCGCGAGGAGGTCTGGCGCCAGCTGGCCAAGGGCCTGCGGTTCGTGCCCGGGGACTTCGCCGACGACGCCGCGTTCGAGCAGCTGCGGGAGACCGTCGAGGAGCTGGACGAGGTGCGCGGCACCGGCGGAAACCATGCGTTCTATCTGGCCATCCCGCCCAAGTTCTTCCCGCAGGTCGTCAGCCAGCTGGACGTGCACGCGCTGGCGAAGCCGCTCGCCGGCTCGTGGCGCCGCGTCGTCGTCGAGAAGCCGTTCGGCCACGACCTCGCCAGCGCCCAGGAGCTCAACGAGGTGATCAGCCGGGTCTTCCCCGCCGAGTCGGTCTTCCGGATCGACCACTACCTCGGCAAGGAGACCGTGCAGAACATCCTCGCCCTGCGGTTCGCGAACCAGCTCTTCGAGCCGGTGTGGAACTCCAACTACGTCGACCACGTCCAGATCACGATGGCGGAGGACATCGGCATCGGCTCTCGGGCGGGCTACTACGACGGGATCGGCGCCGCCCGCGACGTGATCCAGAACCATCTGATGCAGCTCATGGCGCTGGTGGCCATGGAGGAGCCGGGGTCCTTCGACGCGCAGAGCCTGCGGATCGAGAAGCAGAAGCTGCTCCGCTCGGTCGCGCTGCCGGACCGGCTCGACGAGAGCACCTCCAGGGGCCAGTACGGCCCCGGGTGGGCCGGCGGGGTGAAGGTCGTCGGCTACCTGCAGGAGGAGGACATCCCGGCCGGCTCCGCCACCGAGACCTTCGCCGCCCTGCGGCTCGACGTCGACACGCGTCGATGGGCCGGGGTCCCGTTCTACCTCAGGACCGGAAAGCGGCTGGGCCGCCGGGTCACCGAGGTGGCGGTCGTCTTCAAGCGCGCTCCGCACCTGCCCTTCAGCAAGACCTCGACCGAGGAGCTCGGGCAGAACGCGCTGGTTGTCCGCATCCAGCCCGACGAGGGGGTCACCGTCCGGTTCGGGGCCAAGATCCCCGGTACGGCGATGGAGCTGCGCGACGTGAACATGGACTTCGCCTACGGGGGCACCTTCGTCGAGTCCAGCCCGGAGGCGTACGAGCGGCTCATCCTCGACGTACTGCTCGGCGACCCGCCGCTGTTCCCGCAGCTGGAGGAGGTGGAGCTCTCGTGGCGGATCCTGGACCCGGTGCTCGACTTCTGGGCGAGCAATGGCAAGCCGGAGACCTACCCATCCGGGGGCTGGGGGCCACAGTCGTCGGTCGACATGCTGGCGCGCGACGGCCGCTCCTGGCGGCGGCCATGACTCCCCCGTCCCGGAGGGGCCGACCATGACCATCGAGCTGACCGCCACCAACGCCAGCGAGATCGCGGCCGCGCTACTGGAGGAGCGGCGCCGGGCGGGCTCGCCGGCCATGGGCCTGGTGCTGACGTTCGTCGTGGTCACCGACGAGCGAGACCACTACGACTCGCTCAAGGTGGCGAGGACGGTGTCGCGGGAGCACCCGTCGCGAATCCTGCTGGTCATCCGCCGTTCGGCGCGCACCACGGCCAACCTGGACGCCGAGCTCAGCATCGGCGGGTCCGGCGAGTCCGTCCTGCTCCGCACCTCGGGCGAGCTCGCCAAGCACGCCGAGAGCGCGGTGTTGCCGCTGCTGCTGCCAGACTCGCCGGTGGTCGTCTGGTGGCCGGGCCGGCCGCCCGACGACCCGGCGGGCACAGCGCTGGGTCAGCTCGCGCAGCGCCGAATCACCGACTCGGCTGCGCCGGCCCGGTCGCGGCCGGAGGCGATGCTGACCCAGGCCCGCAACTACGCGCCGGGCAACACCGACCTGGCCTGGACGCGGCTGACCCCCTGGCGGGCCCTGCTGGCAGCTGCGCTCGACCAGTACACGGCTCGGGTGCACTCCGCGGAGGTGGAGGGCGAGCGCGGCAACCCCAGCGCCGACCTGCTGGCAGCCTGGCTGGCGAACCGGCTGCACGTGCCGGTCGGGCAGAAGACCTCCCGCGGCCCCGGACTCACGTCGGTGGTGATGCAGACCGGCGGCGGGCCGGTCCAGGTCTACCGGCCGGATGGCAAGCTGGCCCAGCTGCGCACCCCGAACGCACCGGACCGACCGGTGGCCCTGCACCGCCGCGACCTCGCGGAGCTGCTCGCCGAGGAGCTGCGCCGCCTGGACCCCGACGAGGCGTACGCCGAGGCGGTGCGCCATCTCGCCCGCATGGCCGACGGCGGCCAGGAGGCCGAGCCGGCCGGCCAGGCGAGCACGTCGAGCGACTCCAGGCGATCGAGCCGGTCGAGCCGTGCGGGCGGCCGAAAGCCGGCCGCCCGCGGGAGCGGCACCGGCAGCAAGCGCCCCCCACGCAAGCGCACATGACCGCCGCAACGGTGATCATCCACCGGAGCCCCGAACTGCTTGCGGCCGCCGCCGCGGCCCGGCTGGTGACCACCTTGGTGGATGTCCAGTCAGCGGGTCGGGTCCCTAGGCTGGTGCTCACTGGCGGTCGCATAGCGGACCGGATCCATCGCACCCTGGCCGAGTCGGCGGCCCGGGACTCCGTCGACTGGGGCCGGCTGGAGATCTGGTGGGGAGACGAGCGCTTCCTACCGGCCGACGACCCCGATCGCAACGAGCGGCAGGCGCGCTCAGCGCTCCTCGACCTGGTCCCGATCGACCCAGGCCTGGTGCACCCCATGCCCGCCCCGGGTGACGTGGGCGGTGACCCCGAGACGGCGGCTGAGCGCTACGCGGCAGCCCTCGCCGCCGCCGCCGGTCCGGAGGACCACGGTCGCGTGCCAACGTTCGACGTGCTGATGCTCGGGGTTGGCCCCGACGGGCATGTTGCCTCGCTGTTCCCCGAGCAGCCGGCGCTGTACGACGAGGCCCGCACCGTGACCGCCGTACGCGGGGCGCCGAAGCCACCACCCACGCGGATCACCATGACGATGCCCACGTTGTCGCGCGCCCATGAGGTGTGGTTCTGCGTCTCGGGCCGGGAGAAGGCCCGGGCCGTCCACCTGGCCCTCGGCGCCGCTGGTGCCGTGCAAGTACCGGCGGCTGGCCCGCGAGGGATGCGCCGGACGCTCTGGCTGCTCGACCGCGAGGCCGCCGCCGGCGTTCCGCCTGGCATGACCCGGGTCGCGTCTCCCTGAGGTGAGCACCGGCGGCATGCGAGAATTGCCGCCATGATCACCGTGACGGGGCTGACCAAGCGCTACGGAGGGTTCACCGCGGTCGACGACGTGTCGTTCACCGCCGAGCCGGGCCAGGTGACCGGCTTCCTCGGCCCGAACGGTGCCGGCAAGTCGACCACCATGCGGATGATGTGCGGGCTGACCCCGCCCACCGCTGGCGCCTGCACCATCCTCGGCCGCGGGTACGCCGACATTCCCAACCCCGGGCGGTTCGTGGGAGTGCTCCTCGACGCGTCGGCACAGCACACCGGCCGGACCGGTCGAGAGGTGCTGAACCTCGGTGCGCTGCTGATGGGCCTGGACCAGGCCCGGGTCGACCAACTGCTCGACCTGGTGGGGCTCACGCCGGCCGAGGCGGCCCGACGCACGGGAAACTACTCGCTCGGCATGCGCCAGCGGCTGGGGATCGCCCACGCGCTGCTCGGAGACCCGCAGGTGCTCATCCTCGACGAGCCCGCGAACGGCCTCGACCCGGCGGGGATCCGGTGGATGCGCGGGCTGCTGCGGACGTTCGCGGACCGCGGCGGCACGGTGCTGCTGTCCTCCCACCTGCTGGCCGAGGTGGAGGTGATCGCGGACGACCTGGTCATCATCGGCCGCGGTCGCATCGTCGCGCACGGGAGCAAGGCCGATCTGCTCGAGGCGCAGGGCACCGTGGTGAGAGGGCTGGACCCGGTGGCGCTCGAGGCGGCGCTGGTCGGGGCCGGCCTCGCGTACCGGAGCCGGCCGGACGGCGGCCTGTTGGTGAGCGCCAACGCTGAGCAGGTCGGACGGGCGGCGGCCGCCGGCGGCGTCGTACTGGTCGAGCTGGGCCGGCAGGGCGCCGCGCTCGAGGACATGTTCCTGGAGCTGACCGCGGCCGACGCCCGGGAGGCGGTGCCCGCATGACCACCATCACGCAGCCAGCGCCCCAGCGAGCCCTGACCGACGTTCACCGAGTCGCCTTCGCTCGCCTGTTCCGGGTGGAGCTGCGCAAGCTCCTGGACACGCGGGCCGGCAAATGGCTGCTCATCGCCATCGGCCTCCTCACGTTGCTGTTCATCGTGCTGGCGCTCGTCTTCGCCAAGCCGCCAGACCTGACCTATGAGCACCTCGTGACCGGAACCGCGACACCGCAGGGATTCCTGCTTCCGGTGCTGGCGATCCTCGCCGTCACGAGCGAGTGGTCGCAACGGACGGGCCTGGTGACGTTCACCCTCGAGCCGGGCCGCGGGCGGGTCGTGAGCGCCAAGCTCTGCGCCGTCGTCGTCCTCGGCATCGCTGCGGTGCTCCTCGCCTTGGCCCTCGCCGCACTGGCCAACCTGCTGAGCGGTCCGGCCCGAGGTGGCTCGGGCAGCTGGGCCTTCGGCGTGTCCGGGTTCCGCGACATCGTCATCTTGCAGCTGATCGGGATGATCGAGGGCTTCGCCTTCGGCATGCTCTTCATGAACAGCGCGGCCGCGATCGTGCTCTATTTCGTACTGCCCATAGCAACCTCGATCATCTTCAACGTCGTGCACTGGCTGCAGAATCACCTGGCGATGTGGATAGACCCGAGCACTACCCAGGCGCCGTTGAGCCAGCACACCATGCACGGCACCGACTGGGTGCACCTGCTGACCGGGGTGCTGCTGTGGGTCGCCCTACCGTTCGTGATCGGGACGGTTCGGGTGCTCCGCAGCGAGGTCAAGTCGGCCTGATCGGACGCCGCTCAATCAGCCCATGCGACTGCGACTTGAGCAGCGGATTCAGTAGAGGATCTCGCCGGACTTCCGCTTGGCTCGAAGTGCCTGCAGCGCCTCCTCGAGGATCTCCCGGGCCTCGGCGTCGCTGCGACGCTCCTTCACGTAGGCAAGATGCGTCTTGTACGGCTCGATCTTCGGCGCGGGCGGCGGGTTGGCGGAGTCTCGGTTGGCGGGCAGGCCACAGCGCGGGCAGTCCCAGGTGTCCGGCACCTCGGCGTCCAGAGCGAACATCGGCGAGGTCTGGTGACCGCGAGCGCAGAAGTACGAGACCTGCTGGCGCGGCGCGGCATCACCCCGCTCTTCCTCGCCCATCGGGCCGGCACCGACCCGGCTCCCCCGGATAGCGCTGCCACTGCTCACTGCGCACTCCTCGTGATCGATGGGGGGAAGCCACCGGGCACCGGCCAGGCGCCCCGGCGATTGTACGTCGCGCCCCGCATTCGGCGCCCGTGGGTCGGCCGGGCTAGGTCTTGAGGAGCAGCCCGAGCGCCAGGATGCAGACCAGCCACACGATGGCTACCCCAACCGTGATCCGGTCCAGGTTCTTCTCCGCGATGGAGGACCCGCCGAGGCTGCTGGAGGCACCGCCGCCGAACATGTCCGACAGGCCGCCACCGCGACCCTTGTGCAGCAGGATCATGAGGACGAGGAAGAGGCTGGTCAGGACGAGCAGCACCTCGAACGCGATCACCACGCGGCCGATCCTACCAACCAGCGAGCGGGCGGCCCGACCAGCAGCCGGGGCTCGACGTCAGCCGGCGTGGCGCAGCAGCGCCCCCGCGCCCTCTAGAGCCTCGGCAGGTCTCGGAAGCGGCAGATGGCGCCGAACTCGTCGACGTCGAGGCTGGCGCCACCGACGAGCGCGCCGTCGATGTCCGGCTCGGCCATGATGCCGACGATGTTCGTCACCTTCACCGAGCCGCCGTACAGCACCCGGACACCCCCCGCTGCACGGTCCCCGTGCACCTCCCGGATCCTCCGCCGGACCGCCGAGCACACCTCCTGCGCGTCCGCCGGCGTAGCCACCTCGCCGGTCCCGATGGCCCACACCGGCTCGTAGGCCACCACCGAGGTCTCCACCGTGCCGGCGGCGAAGCCCGCCAGCGAGCCGTCGACCTGACCGAGCACGTGCTCGGCCTGCCGGCCGTCCTGCCGGACCTCCAGGCTCTCCCCCACGCAGACGATCGGGGTCAGCCCTGCTGCTACCGCGGCGTGCGCCTTGGCGTTGACGACCGTGTCGCTCTCGGCGTGGTACTGCCGTCGCTCGCAGTGCCCGACCACCACGTAGGTGCAGCCGAGCTTGGCGAGCATCGCGGCGCTGACCTCTCCGGTGTACGCGCCCGCCTCGTGCGCGGAGACGTCCTGCGCGCCGTACCTGATCGGCAGGCGGTCCCCGTCGACCAGGGTCTGGACGCTGCGCAAGTCCGTGAACGGGGGCAGTACGGCGACCTCCACCGCAGCGAAGTCGTGCTTCTTGTCAGCCAGGCTCCAGGCGAGCCGCTGCACGAACGCAACCGCCTCGAGGTGCGACAGGTTCATCTTCCAGTTCCCCGCCATGAGCGGGGTGCGGCTGGTGCTGGTCATCGACCTACGACTCCAGTACCTCGAGGCCGGGAAGGCGCCTGCCCTCCAGGTACTCGAGGCTGGCCCCGCCGCCGGTCGAGACGTGTCCGAAGGCGTCGTCTTCGTAGCCGAACGAGTGCACGGCGGCCGCCGAGTCTCCGCCGCCTACCACGGAGAGCCCCTGCACCTCGGTCAGCGCCTTGGCGACTGCCCGGGTGCCCTTGGCGAACTGCTCGATCTCGAACACCCCCATCGGCCCGTTCCAGAAGACCGTGCGGGCCTCGCTGATGGCCTTGGCGAAGGCGTGTGCGGAGTCCGGGCCGATGTCTGCGCCGATCCAGTCGTCCTGCATGCCGTCGGCCGGTACGACGCGGGAGTGCGCCTCGGCGGACAGGTCCCTGGTGACGACGACGTCGCTGGGCAGGACCACCTCCGCACCGCCGTCCGCCCGCAGATAGCCGCGCACCGCCTCGACCTGGTCCGCCTCGAGCAGGCTGCGGCCGACCCGATGTCCCTGGGCCGCCAGGAACGTGAAGACCATCCCGCCGCCGACGAGCAGTGTGTCGGCGCGGCCAAGCAGGGCCTCGATGACCCCCAGCTTGTCGGAGACCTTGGCGCCGCCGAGGACGACGACGAACGGATGCTGCGGCGCCTCGACGAGCTGCCGGAGCGCGGCCACCTCGGCCAGCACCAGGCCACCGGCCGCGTGGGGGAGCCGCTGCGCCACGTCGTACACGCTGGCCTGCTTGCGGTGCACCACGCCGAAGCCGTCGCTCACGAACACATCCCCGAGATCAGCCAACTGGTCGGCGAAGGCGCCGCGCTCCGCGTCGTCCTTGCTCGTCTCGCCGGGGTTGAAGCGGACGTTGGCGAGCATGACGACGTCGCCGTCGGTCATGTCGTCGACCGCCTCGTGCGCCGACTGGCCGACGGTGTCGCTGGCGCAGGTGACGGACGCGTCCATGAGCTCCGCCAGATGGGTGGCCACCGGCGCGAGCGAGTACGCCGGGTCGGCATGGCCGCCGGGGCGGCCTAGGTGCGATATCACGATGACCTTCGCCCCGCGCCGTCGCAGGTCGTCGATCGTCGGGACGCTCGCCCGGACGCGGCTGTCGTCGGTGATGGTCAGCCCGTCCAGCGGCACGTTCAGGTCAGACCTGAGCAGGACCCGCTTGCCCTGCAGGCCGCCGACGCGCTCGGCCAGGTCGTCGACGCTTGGCATCACGTCGGGGCGCCGACCATCCTGACGACGTCGATGAGACGGTTCGAGTAGCCCCACTCGTTGTCGTACCAGCCGACGACCTTGGCCTGGTTCCCGATGACCTTGGTCAGTCCGGCGTCGAAGATGCAGGAGTGCGGGTCACCCACGATGTCCGAGGACACGATCGGGTCCTCGGTGTAGCGCAGGTAGCCCTTGAGCGCCCCTTCGGCCGCGGCCCGGAAGGCCGCATTCACCTCCTCGGCGGTGGCCGCCCGCTCCAGCTCGACGGTCAGGTCGGTCGCCGACCCGACGGGCACCGGGATCCGGAGCGCGAAGCCGTCCAGCTTGCCGGCCAGCTGCGGCAGCACCAACCCGATGGCCTTGGCCGCCCCGGTTGAGGTGGGGACGATGTTCACCGCCGCCGCCCGCGCCCGGCGCAGGTCTCGATGCGGGCCGTCCTGGAGGTTCTGGTCCTGCGTGTAGGCGTGCACCGTGGTCATCAGGCCCTTGACCACGCCGAAGTCGTCGTTGAGCACCTTGGCCATCGGAGCCAGGCAGTTGGTGGTACACGAGGCGTTCGACACGACCGCATGCGCGGCGTGGTCGTAGTCCCCGTCGTTGACCCCCATCACCACGGTGACGTCCTCGTTCTTGGCCGGTGCGGTGATGACGACCTTCCGCGCGCCGCCGGTGTCGATGTGGACCCGGGCCTTCGTCGCGTCGGTGAACAGGCCGGTCCCCTCGACCACCACATCCACGCCCAGGTCCCGCCACGGGAGCCCGGCGGGGTCGCGCTCGGCCAGGATCCGCAGCATGCGGTCGCCAACCCGGATGCCACCCTCGACCGGCTCCACCTGCTCTGCCAGCGGACCCAGCACGGTGTCGAACCGGAGCAGATGAGCCATGGTCGGGACGTCGCCGAGGTCATTGGCGGCGACCACATCGAGGTCCGCGGCGGAGTCGAGCACGGCCCGGTAGAAGTTACGACCGATCCGTCCGAAGCCGTTGATCCCTACCCGGATCGTCATCGCCGAACCCTCCCTCGTCAGAGCCGAACTCACCTCTGGCGAGCCTATCAAGGCGGTGCCTGCCCCCCGCGGGCTCGCCGACGCCCGGCCGGCCGACTCAGCTGAGCATCTCGGGGGTCAGCGCCGCCTCGGTGTCGGGCACCCCCAGCTCGCGGGCCCGCCGGTCGGCCATCGCCAGCAGCCGGCGGATCCGGCCGGCGATTGCGTCCTTGGTCAGGGGTGGGTCGTGCAGTTGCCCGAGCTCTTCCAGGCTCGCCTGCTTGTTCTTCACGCGGAGCGCCCCCGCCACCTGAAGGTGGTCCGGCACCTCGTCGCCCAGGATCTCCAGGGCCCGCTCCACCCGGGCGCCGGCGGTGACCGCCGCGCGCGCCGAGCGGCGCAGGTTGGCATCGTCGAAGTTAGCCAGCCGGTTTGCGGTCGCCCGGACCTCCCGGCGCAGCCGGCGCTCCTCCCAGGCCAGCAGCGACTCATGCGAGCCGAGCTTGCTAAGCAGGGCGCTTATCGCGTCCCCGTCCCGGATCACCACCCGATCGACGCCGCGCACCTCCCGGGCTTTGGCCGGGATGCCCATCCGGCGCGCCGCACCGACCAGCGCAAGGGCGGCCTCCGGGCCGGGGCAGGTCACCTCGAGCGCCGACGAGCGACCGGGCTCGGTGAGGGAGCCATGCGCGAGGAACGCGCCGCGCCAGGCCGCGACCGCGTCACAGGCGGAGCCGTTGACCACCTGCGATGGCAGCCCTCGGACGGGGCGGCCGCGGTTGTCGAGCAGGCCGGTCTGCCGGGCGAACAGCTCGCCGTCCTTCACCACGCGTACGACGTACCGGGTGCCTCGGCGCAGCGCTCCCGAGCTGATCACGACCACATCGCTGTGGTGACCGTAGATCTCCTGGATGTCCTTGCGCAGCCGCCGGGCCGCAGCTCCGGTGTCGAGCTCGGCCTCCACGACGATCCGACCGTTCTGGATGTGCAGCCCCCCCGCGAAGCGAAGCATCGCGGAGACCTCCGCCTTACGGCAGCAGGTCTTGGTGACCTTGGTGCTGGCCAGCTCGGACTTGACCTGAGCGGTCATCGCCATGAGCCCGATCCTGCCACGGCGGAGGCCGGGGTTGTCGGCCTGTCTTGGCGGTTGGTGCTGTCGGGTTGCCGGCTCGGTCATCGCATGATCTCCGCGTACGCCGCGGCCAGCTTGCCGACGTCATGTCTCGGCCCGCTCCCGGCGGCTGCCAGCTCTGCGATCACCAACTCGGCCCCTAGTCCCGCCACGGTCTTCTCCAACATCGGCATATCTACCACACCGCCGGCATCCGCCAACACCACGTCTATCCGGAGCTCGGGGGTGTGCGCCGACAGCACCTCCAGGTACCGGCTGGAGGTGAACCCGTCCGTCTCGCCTGCCTGCGGCGCCAGGTTGAGCGTGACACATCGCCGGGCCGGGGTGGCCACCAGTGCCTCTCGGAGCCCCGGCACCAGCAGGTGTGGCAGCACGCTGGTGTACCACGAGCCGGGGCCGAGCACGACCCACCCGGCGGCGCCGACGGACGCGACCGCCTCGGGGCAGGCCGGCGGATCCGCTGGCAACAGCTCGACCGACTCCACCAGGCCGCCGGCGCTCGCCACCTCCACCTGGCCGCGCACGGTGACGGTCTCGGCGGGCCGGTCGGGATCGCCAGCGCGCACTCGGGCGACGATGTCGAGCGGGACCGCGGCCATCGGGAGCACGCGACCGTCGGCGCCGAGGAGCCGGCCCACCCAGTCCAGCCCGTCGACGTGCTCACCGAGCAGCTGCCAGAGGGCCACGATGAGCAGGTTCCCGACCGCATGGCCGCCGAGCGGGCCGTCGCCCGCGAACCGGTGCTGCAGCACCGTTGCCCAGGTCCGACCCCACTCGTCGTCGCCGCACAGCGCTGCCAGCGCCTGGCGGAGATCGCCCGGCGGCAGTACACCGAGCTCGGTGCGCAGCCGACCGGAGGAGCCGCCGTTGTCGGCTACGGTCACGACCGCGGTGAGGTCGCCGCAGACCCTCCGCAAGGCGCCGAGGTTGGCCGCGAGCCCGTGGCCACCGCCAAGCGCCACCACCCGCGGACCGGTCCGGGCCTCATCCACCGGTTGCCCGGCGGGCGCCGGCCCCGTCACTCGCGCCCCAGGTCACGGTGGACGACCAGGGTCTCCAGCCCGTGCTCGCGCAGCCGACTGCCGACCTCCTCCGCCATGACGACACTGCGGTGCTTGCCGCCGGTGCAGCCGACCGCCAGGTTGAGATAGCTCTTGCGCTCCCGCTCGAAGCCGGTGACGACCGTGTCCAGCAGCTCGTCCAGCCGCTTGAGGAACTCGGCCGCCGGCGGCTCCGAGAGCACGTAGTCGCGGACAGTCGGGTCGAGCCCGGTGAGCGGTCGCAGCTCCGCGACCCAGTGGGGGTTCGGGAGGAACCGCATGTCCACCACCATGTCGGCGTCCACCGGTATGCCGTACTTGAAGCCGAACGACACCACCGTCACCTGCATCGCCGGCTGGCCCGCTACCGGGAAGGCCGCCGTCACCTTGCTGGCGAGCTCGTGCACGTTGAGGTCGGAGGTGTCGATGAGTACGTCGGCGTCGCCGCGCAGCTGGCGCATGAGCTCGCGCTCACGGCGGATCCCGTCGAGCAGCCGCGAGCCCCCCTGCAGAGGGTGCGGGCGCCGGGCCGCCTCCTGGCGGCGCACAAGCACGTCATCGGAGGCCTCCAGGAACAGGACGCGGGGCCGCAGGCCGGCCCGCGGCATCTCGTCGAGCGCACCGCTCAGCTCGGCGAAGAAGCCCCGGGAACGCACGTCGACCACCACGGCGGTCGGGATGGGCTCGGGTTCCTCGCGCTGGATCAGGTCCAGGGCAGACGCCAGCAGCTGCGGCGGCAGGTTGTCGATGACGAACCAGCCGGCATCCTCGAGCGCCTTCGCCGCCGTACTCCGGCCGGCCCCGGTCATGCCGGTGACGATGACCAGCGTGTCTGACCCTGGCATCAGCCCTCGTTCCCTCGCCCGTGCGTCGAACCGTCCGCTTCCTCGCGATGCGGCCTCGGCCCGGCGGCGGACGGCGCCTCGTCCAGTCCCGAGACTTCCACGCTCGCGCCCGGGCCGCCAGCATCTGCTGCCAGGATCTCGCCGGTAGCCGTGTTGACCCCCGGAGGTGCCGGGGCGGTCGCGGCCAGGGCCGCCGCCACGCTCTCGGCGGTCCGTCGCCCGAAGCCCGGCAGGGCCGCGAGGTCGTCCACCGTCGCCGCGCGCAGCTTCCGCAGGGACCCGAAGTGACGAAGGAGCACCTTGCGGCGCACCTGCCCTAGGCCGGGGACGTCGTCGAGGACACTCTCGACCATGGACTTGGTCCGCCGGGCGCGGTGATGGGTGATGGCGAACCGGTGCGCCTCGTCCCGCACCCGCTGCAGCAGGTAGAGCCCCTCGCTGGACCGAGGCAGGATCGTCGGGTCCGCGGACCCGGGCTTCCAGACCTCCTCCAGCCGCTTCGCGAGACCCACCACGGGGATGTCGTCGATGCCGAGGCCCTCGAGCGCGCGCTGCGCCGCCGCCACCTGCGGGGGCCCGCCGTCGACAACGACGAGGCCCGGCGTATAGGCGAACGAACGTGGCCGCCTGGTGTCGGGGTCGACCAGGAGCTCGCGCCGGTCCCCATCCTCGGTGCCGAGGTCGGGTGACGACAGCTGGGCCCGGTCCTCGAGGAGCCGCCGGAACCGGCGGCTGATCGTCTCATGCATGGCCGCGACGTCGTTCTGGCCGGCAACCCCGCGGATCACGAACCGCCGATACTCGCTCTTGCGCGGGAGACCGTCCTCGAAGACGACCATGGAGGCCACCACGTTCGTGCCCTGCAGGTTGGACACGTCGTAGCACTCGATTCGCAGCGGCGGCTGGTCGAGGTCCAGGGCCCGCGTGACCTCGTCCAGCGCCCGGCTACGGGTGGTCAGGTCGCTCGCCCGGCGGGTCTTGTGCCGGGCGAGCGCCTCGGCCGCGTTCTTTGCCACGGTCTCCAGGAGCCTGCGCTTGTCGCCGCGCTGGGGGACGCGCACCGAGACCCGAGAACCCCGCCGGGAGGCGAGCCAGTCGGTGAGGGCCGGCGCGTCGGCGGGCGCCTGCGGGACCAGCACCTCGCGTGGGATGCCGCCGTTCGTCTCGCCGTAGCTCTGGATCAGGAACCGCTGCAGCAGCTCGGGCAGGCTGGCGTCATCGGACCGGTCGGCCACCCAGCCCCGCTCGCCGCGAACCCGGCCACCGCGGACGTAGAAGACCTGCACCGCGATCTCGAGGGGGTCCTCCGCCACTGCGATCACGTCGGCGTCCGTGCCGTCGGTGAGCACCACCGCGTTCTTCTCGACCGCCTTGGTCAGTGCGGCGATGTCGTCCCGCAGCCGGGCTGCCCGCTCGAAGTCCGTGGCGTCCGACGCCGCGCGCATCTCCCGCTCCAGGCGCTTGATGTAGTGGCTCGTCTGGCCGGACAGGAAGGCACAGAAGTCGTCCACGATGGCGCGGTGCTCCTCGGCAGTGACCCGCCCGACGCAGGGGGCCGAGCACTTGCCGATGTACCCGAGCAGGCAGGGCCGGCCGATCTGGGCCGACCGGCGGAACACGCCGGCCGAGCACGAGCGCATCGGGAAGACGCGCAGCAGCAGGTCGACCGTCTCCCGGATCGCCCACGCATGTGAGTACGGGCCGAAGTACCGGACGTTCCGCTTCTTCGCGCCGCGGACCACCATCACCCGCGGAATCTCCTCGTTGGTCGTCACCGCGAGCCACGGGTAGGACTTGTCGTCGCGGTAGCGCACGTTGAACCGCGGGTCGAACTCCTTGATCCAGCTGTACTCCAGCTGCAGCGCCTCGACCTCGGTCTGCACCACGGTCCAGTCCACCGACTCTGCGGTCGAGACCATCCGCGCCGTCCGCTCGTGCAGATGCACCGGGTCCTGGAAGTACGACGAGAGGCGGGACCGCAGGCTCTTGGCCTTGCCGACGTAGATGACCCGCCCGTCGCGGTCCCGGAACCGGTAGACGCCGGGCGCGTCGGGGATGCTCCCTGGCGCCGGCCGGTACGACGCGGGGGTGCTCACGTACCCAGCGTACGAAGGGCCCCCGAACACCGCGCCGGCTCGACGCTCAAGCGCGAGCCCGGGCAGCTGTCCGCCGGCTCCGACTGGGTTTCGCGGCCCGTCCGGCGCTACCCCGACGACGCAGCAGCGGCGCCAGGAACCGGCCGGTGAAACTGTCGGGGTCCCGGCTGACCTGCTCCGGCGTACCCTCGGCGACCAGGCGGCCGCCCTTGTTGCCGCCCTCGGGACCGAGGTCGATGAGCCAGTCCGCGGTCTTGAGCACGTCGAGGTTGTGCTCGATGACGATCACCGTGTTGCCCTGGTCGACCAGCCGCTGCAGCACGTCGAGCAGCCGCCGGATGTCCTCGAAGTGCAGCCCCGTGGTCGGCTCGTCGAGCACGTAGACCGTGCGGCCGGTGGACCTCTTCTGCAGCTCGGAGGCGAGCTTGACCCGCTGGGCCTCGCCGCCCGACAGTGTCGGCGCGGGCTGGCCGAGCCGGACGTACCCGAGCCCTACGTCGTCGAGGGTGCGCAGGTGCCGGCTGATGGCCGGGATGGCCTCGAAGAACCCGACCGCCTCCTCGATCGGCATGTCCAGGACCTCGGCGATGGTCTTGCCCTTGTAGTGCACCTCCAACGTCTCCCGGTTGTAGCGGGCGCCGTGGCAGACCTCGCAGGGGACGTAGACGTCGGGCAGGAAGTTCATCTCGATCTTGATGGTGCCGTCACCCGAGCAGGCCTCACACCGGCCGCCCTTGACGTTGAACGAGAACCGGCCCGGCTGGTAACCGCGGACCTTCGCCTCGGTGGTGGCGGCGAACAGGGACCGGAT
>DASSHZ010000041.1:0-8279 GCA_035692425.1 Nocardioidaceae bacterium | reverse complement strand
ACTCGGTGACCGGTCAGATCGACCTCATCGCGCTCGTCCGGGTACGCCAGCACGAAGACGTCGCCACCGTGGTCGCCGACCGGCTGAACAAGGTGCCTGGCGTCACCTCGACCGAGACGCACATCGCCTTCCGCACCTACTCCCGCCACGATCTCGAAGCCGCGTTCTCCCTCGGCGCCGAGTAAGCGGAACCGTCGGCGGTTCCGTGCCGGCACGGACCGCGGAGACCGCGCACGAATCGGCGAAAGGGACGCGCGACGAGTCAGCGGGCGGACTGGGCGGCAGTCAGCCAGTCGGCCAGCTTGGCGGCAGCCGCGCCGGAGTCGAGCGCGGCCTCGGCTCGCGCCAACCCTCCGCCCAGGCGGTCGAGCAGCGGGGCACGTTCTCCGTCGTACGCCGCGATCCCGGCCGCCGCGTTCAGCGCCACGGCGTCGCGCACCGGCCCCCGCTCGCCGGCGAGCACCCTCCGCACGACCTCGGCGTTGACGGCCGGCCCGCCGCCCGCGAGTGCGCCGGGCGCCGACCGGGCGATCCCGAGGTCCGCCGGGTCGAGTGGCTCCTCGGTCACCGCGCCCGCCAGCACCGTCCAGACCCGCGAGGCCGCCGCGGTGGTCAGCTCGTCGAGCCCGTCGTCACCGCGGAAGACGAAGCCGGTCACCCCACGGCGGGCCAGCACGCCGGCGAGGATGCCCGCCATGCGCTCGTCCGCGACCCCGACCGCCTGCGCGACCGGCCGGGCCGGGTTCGCCAGCGGCCCCAGGAAGTTGAACGTGGTGAGCACCCCAAGCTCGCGCCGGGCCACGGCCGAGTGCCGCAAGGCAGCGTGGAACACCGGGGCGAAGCAGAACGTGATGCCGCAGCGGCGCGCCACCTCGGCGACCGCCTCCGCCGGCAGGTCGAGGGGGATGCCGAGCTCCTCGAGCACGTCCGCGGAGCCGCACGCCGACGAGGCGGCCCGGTTGCCATGCTTCACCACCGGTACGCCGGACGCCGCGCAGACCAGCGCCGCCATGGTGGAGATGTTCACGGTCTGGGCTCGGTCGCCGCCGGTGCCCACCACATCGACGGCCCGGCGATCGACGTCCAGCGGGGTGGCGAACTCGTACATGACCGACACGAGGCCCTCCACCTCGGCCACCGTCTCGCCCTTGGCGCGCAGGCCGATCGCGAACCCGGCGATCTGGGCGGGGGTCGCTTCTCCGGCGAGGATCTGCCGCATCGCCCAGCCGCTCTCCGCCGCACTGAGGCTGCGCCCGGCGACCAGTTGACCGAGCACGTCCGGCCAGGACAGACCCTCGTCCGGCGACTCGAGGCTGACCGGTGCGGGCGTGGCGGGCTCGGACATCGACGGTGGGTACCGGCTCGGCCGGCTCAGCCGGTGGCGACGACGTCGGTGCGCGGCTTGAGCAGCCGGATCACCGTCTCCGCCAGCCGGACCGG
Organism: Nocardioidaceae bacterium; assembly: GCA_035692425.1. GTDB lineage: Bacteria > Actinomycetota > Actinomycetes > Propionibacteriales > Nocardioidaceae > DASSHZ01. Next base: position 6,839 of record DASSHZ010000041.1, on the reverse strand, counting down.
GTCGATCGGGTGCGTCACCGCCGCATCGGCGCGCGACCAGGTGGCCAGCCACCGGTCGTCGGTACGCCCGATGACCACGAGGATCGGCGGGCAGCGGAAGATCTCGTCCTTGAGCTGCCGGCAGACGCCCATGCCGCCTGCCGGCACCGCCTCGCCGTCGAGGATGGCCAGGTCGATGCCGCCTTTGTCGAGCGTGGCGATGACGACGGGCTCGGTGGCGCACTCGAGGTACTCGACCGTGGGCAGGTCCGGATGCGGCCGCTTGCCGAGGGCCCGCACGATGGCCGACCGCGTGCTCGCATCGTCGCTGTAGACCAGGATCCTCATGACCACCATGCCTTGCGCTCGTGACCTGGGCGGGGTTTTCGACGCGGCCCGCGCTCGCGGGCCGGCTCAACCGCCGCAGTAGTGCGGGCCGCTCAACAGCCGCGATGCGTCGCCGACCTGCCTGCCCGCGATGATAGCGGGCTGGGGTGCCCGGGGTTTCGACTCGGCCCGCTGCGCGGGCCGGCTCAACCGCAGCAGCTAGAGCTAGGGCTGCTGCTCGCGGCGGTTCATCCGCTCGAGCATCTGGTTGTACGCCGCCAGGATCGCCTCGTCCTCGTCGACCTCGACCCCGGTGTCCAGGCCGCCGGTCTCCCCGGTGTCCATCCCCAGCTGGTGCGCGAGGTTCTGCCGTCGTACCCCCTCCAGCCAGCGGCCGGCGGTGGTGTTGCCCTCGGTGTTGGCCAGGAACGCGACAATCAGCCCGAGCAGGAAGGCCATCATCAAGCCGTCCCCGAAGGCCCACATGATGCCACCGCCGATCTGCAGGTCGCGGACCGCGCCCGGCGCCCAGTCCGGCCGTTGGGCCGCCATCGCGGGGAACATCGCGTGCGTGGCCTGCATAAGCACGATGCCGACCACCGTGTCGGGCGCCATCCCGACGAACAAGATGAAGATGCGGGTCATGTACGGCGGCCGCCACCGGATCGGCTCGTCGCCCAGGAGCGGCAGCAGGAACAGGTAGCCGCCCGCCAGGTAGATCACAGTCTCGAGCTGATGGGCCCAGACCTGCGTGGCCATCAGGTTCATGAACTGGGTCAGGTGGGTCGCGACGATGACGACCGTGTATATCGCCAGCCCGATCAGCGGGTGGGTCAGCAGCGAGACCGGCCGGGAGCCGAGCACCGCGAGCACCGCATCGTGCGCCCGCCCCTGGCTGACCTGCGCTATCAGCGTGAGCGGGTGGCCGAGCACGAACAGCGACGGCACCACCATGATCAGAAGCAGGTGCTGCACCATGTGGTCCCAGAAGAGCATCCGCGAGTAGATCTGGATCGCGCTGTTCAGGGTGATCGCGAGCACCACCAGCCCGGCGACGTACGACAAGACGCGGACCGGGTGCAGCCCGCCAGTCCCCCGCCGCCGCGCCAGCACCAGCCCGTAGATATAGGCCGCCAGCGCGGCCAGCAGGACGGCATCCCAGACCGGCTGGACCTCCCAGTGGGTGAACAGCACATGCCAGTCCAGCGGCGGCAGGGTCGAGACGGCCGGCATCGGCGGCTCAGACCCCCTGTCCCGGGGCGGCTACCGAGGCCGCGACCGGCGCCGATACAGCGTGCATACGGCCATTGTGCTCCACTCGCGAAGGGGGCCATCCGGACAGGTCGCTCGGCTCCGCGCGGGCCGGAAGCAGCCCGGCTCGGAGGGCCCGCAGGCCAGCCGGAAGCCCCCAGCGCAGCCCGGCTCGCCTGCCAGCAAAGCCGCCCCGGCGCACCCGGGGGGTCGCCGTGCCAGCGCCAGGGGCTACCGACATAATGGCCGGGTGGCGACTACCACGGCCTTCCCGGCATCCCGGCTCCACGGCCAGCACGGCCGGCCCAGCATGGTCAGTGTCGGCACCATCGTGTGGCTCGCCAGCGAGCTCATGTTCTTCGCGGCGCTGTTCGCCTGCTACTTCACCATCCGCGCCGTCACGCCGGCCCTGTGGGCCCAGGAGACCGCCAAGCTCGACGTACCCTTCGCTGCGGTCAACACCACGATCCTCGTGCTGAGCTCGGTGAGCTGCCAGCTCGGCGTGTTCGCGGCGGAGCGCGGCGAGGTCGGCCGCAGCGGCCGGATCTGGCAGGTCGGCCGGTGGGGGCTGCGCGAGTGGTTCGTGCTCACCTACTTCATGGGCGCGATCTTCGTCTCCGGCCAGGCCAAGGAGTACGCCGGCATGATCCACGACGGCGTGACGATCCCGTCCTCGCCGTACGGCTCGATCTTCTACCTGGCAACGGGTTTCCATGCCTTGCACGTGACCGGCGGGCTGATCGCCTTCTTGTTCGTGCTGGGCCGCACGTTCCTCGCCAAGCGGTTCACCCATGAGCAGGCGGTGACCGCCATCGTCGTGTCCTACTACTGGCACTTCGTCGACATCGTCTGGATCGGTCTGTTCGCGACTATCTACCTGTTGCAGTAGACCCCGTGGACCAGAGAGGGAAGACTTCGTGAAGTTCCTGTCCAGCCGGCGCCGGCACCCCCTCGCGGGTTTCGTGGTCTTGGTGCTCGGCCTGCTGGTCATGGGTGGGCTCTACTCGATGTTCCGCCCGGCGCAGGCCGAGCAGGGGGCCAACGACAAGCAACTGGTCGCGCAGGGCCGCGAGCTGTACGTAGTGTCGTGCTCCACCTGCCACGGCATGAACGCCGAGGGAGTCGTCACCAAGACTGGCGACAACTACGGTCCGCCGCTCGTGGGCGTGGGCGCCGCTGCGGTCGACTTCCAGGTCGGCACCGGCCGGATGCCGATGGCCGACCCCGGGCCGGGCCAGGCGCAGCGGGTCCCGCTGATGACCCCCGACGAGACGCGAGCCCTCGCGGCGTACATAGCCTCGCTCGGTCCCGGTCCGGCCATCCCGTCGCCGGGCGAGTACGACGCGGCACACGGCGACCCGGCCAAGGGCGGGCTCTTCTTCCGCACCAACTGCACGGCCTGCCACAACTTCGCCGGCTCCGGCGGCGCCCTCCCGCACGGCCGGCAGGCCCCCGACCTGATGAAGACTCCGCCCAAGTACATCTTCGAGGCCATGGAGACCGGGCCGGGCCAGATGCCCAAGTTCTCCAACGGCGTGATGACCCCGCAGGACAAGCGCGACATCATCTCCTACATCCAGCACCTCAAGACCACCCCGGGCTACGGCGGGCTCAAGCTCGGCAGCCTCGGCCCCGTCAGCGAGGGCCTCTGGGGCTGGCTGATCGGGATCGGCGGCCTGATCCTGATCGCGGTCTGGATCGGCAACCACGGCGTTCGAGCTGGGAAGAAGAGCAAATGACCGAAGGCCCTCACCCGACCGACGGCCACCCCGATGGCGCCGGGCACGACCTCGCGGCGCTGAGCCCTGAGGAGCCGATCCCCAACCCCGGGCTGCCCCCGCACGAGCCGCGGCCGACCGACGTCGACGCGGCTCAGGAGCGTCGCGCCGAGCGGCAGGTGGCGGGGATGTTCATCCTGGCCGCGCTGCTAGCGCTGGCCTTCTGCGTGCTCTACTTCGTGATCCCCCCGCCCAGCGACCAGAGCGCGACGTTCATGGGCTACGGCGCCTCCAACCTCGCCCTCGGGTTGACCCTCGGCCTGGCCCTGCTGCTCACCGGCGCGGCCGCCATCCAGTGGGCGAAGAAGCTGATGGGCAACCAGGACATCATCGAGGCGCGGCACTCGACGGCGTCGCCGCCGAACGTCCGCGAGGAGCAGGTGGCCGCCTTCAAGCTCGGTGTGGCCGAGTCCGGCTTCGGTCGCCGTACCCTGATCCGCAACTCGATGTTCGCGGCGCTGGGCATGCTCGGGCTGCCGGCGATCGTGCTGCTCCGCGACCTCGGGCCGCTGCCGGGCAATCTCACCTCGATCACCGTGTGGAAGCGCGGGATCCGCGTCGTCAACGACGTCTCCGGCACGCCGCTGCGGCCCAGCGACATCGCCGAGGGGCAGTTGGTCAACGCCGAGCCGGCACTGTTCTTCGACGAGGTGGGCCCCAACGGCAAGGTCATCAAGGCGAAGTACACCGGTACGGCGCTCAACGACCAGAAGGCGAAGGCCGCCGTCATCTTGGTCCGCATGCTGCCCACGGACATCAAGTCCGCGCAGGAGCGCGCCTGGGGCGTCAACGGCATCGTCTGCTTCTCGAAGATCTGCACGCACGTCGGTTGCCCGATCAGCCTCTACGAGCAGCAGACCCATCAGCTGCTCTGCCCGTGCCACCAGTCCACCTTCGACCTCACCGAGGACGGCAAGGTCGTCTTCGGCCCGGCGGCACGGCCGCTGCCGCAGCTGCCGATCATGGTGGACAAGGAGGGCTACCTGGTCGCCCGCAGCGACTTCCACCAACCCGTCGGGCCGAGCTTCTGGGAGCGGGGGTGAGCATGGATGGCCACGACTGACGAGAGCGCGACCCGGGCTCCCCGTACGGCGGCCTCGAACGGCAAGGGCAAGGGCAACCCGGTCAGCTGGCTCGACGACCGCATCGGGCTCGCGTACCAGGGCAAGATCTTGCTCCGCAAGGTCTTCCCCGACCACTGGTCGTTCATGCTCGGCGAGATCGCGCTGTGGAGCTTCGTCATCCTGCTGCTGACCGGGACGTTCCTGTCCCTGTGGTTCGTCCCCAGCATGAGCGAGATCGTCTACCACGGTCCCTACCACCAGCTGAACGGCATCCACATGTCGGAGGCGTACGCCTCCACGCTGCACATCTCGTTCGACGTCCGCGGCGGGCTGCTGATGCGGCAGATCCACCACTGGTCGGCGAACATCTTCATCGCCGCGATGACGATCCACATGCTGCGGATCTTCTTCACCGGCGCGTTCCGCAAGCCGCGGGAGATCAACTGGCTGATCGGCCTCGGGCTGCTGATGCTGGGCATCCTCGAGGGCTTCGCCGGCTACTCGCTGCCGGACGACCTGCTCTCGGGCACCGGGCTGCGGATCGCGGACGGCATCATCCGGTCGATCCCGGTGGTTGGCACCTACCTGGAGTTCTTCATCTTCGGCGGACAGTTCCCCGGGGACGTGTTCATCTCCCGGCTCTACATCGTGCACGTGCTGCTGATACCGGGGATCCTGCTTGCCCTGATCTCGGCGCACATGATCCTGCTCTTCTACCAGAAGCACACCCAGTGGCCCGGGCCCGGGCACACCAACGAGAACGTGGTCGGGGCGCCCTTCTTCCCGATCTACACGGCCAAGGCCGGCGGCTTCTTCTTCATGGTCTTCGGGGTGACCGCACTGCTCGGGGCGGTGCTGCAGATCAACCCGATCTGGATGTATGGCCCGTACGACCCGTCCCAAGTGACAGCCGGCTCGCAGCCGGACTGGTACATGGGATGGCTCGAAGGGGCGCTCCGGATCATGCCCAACTGGGAGACGCACATAGGCGGCTTCACGATCTCGTGGAACGTGCTTATCCCAGGGGCGGCGGTGATGGGCGTGCTGTTCACGCTGCTCGCCATCTACCCGTTCCTGGAACGCTGGATAACCGGAGACAACCGCGACCACCACATCCTCGACCGGCCGCGCAACCAGCCGACCCGAACGGGCCTGGGCGTTGCCGGCGTCACCGCCTACGGGCTGCTCTGGCTCGCCGGCGGCAACGACATCATCGCCACCCACTTCCACGTGTCGCTCAACGCGATCACCTGGTTCATGCGGTTCGCGGTCTTCGTCGGGCCGGTAATCACGTTCATCATCGCCCGCCGCTGGGCGATCTCGCTACAGCGGTCCGATGAGCACCTCTTGCTGCACGGCTACGAGACGGGCGTGATCATCCGCTCCCCGGAGGGCGGCTACAGCGAGATCCACGCCCCCCTCAGCCAGGAGTCGGCGTACCAGATCGCCTCCCGCGAGCGACGGCCACCGGTCGGCGTACCCGAGCTCGAGGACGAGTACGGCGTGCGGGCGCGCGGTACCGCTGCGGAGCGGGTGCGCGGGCGGCTGCATGAGCTTTGGTTCGGCGACGAGATCCCCAAGCCGACCGCCGCAGAGCTGGAGGAGGCGCACCACCACGAGTCTCCCGAGGGCCCCCTGCTCGAGGACGGCGGGCACCACGGCATCGAGAGCGGTGGGCAGATCGGCGGCGAGGAGTTCGACCTCGAGGAGTCCTCCGAGAGGTAGTTCGGGGCGTCCGCGGTTTCGACACGACGCCTGCGGCGTCGGCTCAACCGACGGGACCAGGGTTGTTTGGTCACTGACAGACAGAGTCAGTGGGCGTGCTCGCCGCGGTAGTACTCGAACACGAAGCCGTTCAGGGCCACCGAGCCGGCGCCGATGCCGATGATGAAGAGCCACCAGCCGAAGCAGACCCCGAGCACGATAACCGCCAGCGAGAGCGCGCACCACAGCGGCCACCACGAGTACGGCGGGAAGAAGCCGAGCTCGCCGGCCCCCTCCGCGATCTCCGCGGTCTTCACGTCCTCCGGGCGCGGCTCCATCTTGTTGGCATGCACGCCCAGGTAGAAGGAGACGAGCGCTGTGAGCAAGAACGTCATGATCAGCGCAGCAGTGCCGGTCGGGTCGTGGCTCACGTACCAGTAGGAGGGCGCCACTACCGCGAAGAAGATCGCGTTGCCGCCGAAGATCCAGGATTCGATCCTCACCGGGAGGCACCCCCGTCGGTCTCATCCGGGCCGGGTCCCGCAGACCCACCGCCGCTCGGCGCACCCACGCCGACCATGTCCTCCGCGGCCCTCAGCTCCAGCATGGCGATCTCGGGGTGGTGCAGGTCGAAGGCCGGGCTGTCGGAGCGGATCCTGGGCAGCCGGTCGAAGTTGTGCCTGGGCGGCGGGCAGGAGGTGGCCCACTCCAGGGTCCGGCCCCACCCCCACGGGTC
>DASSHZ010000040.1:0-128877 GCA_035692425.1 Nocardioidaceae bacterium | reverse complement strand
GTCGACGACTACAACCGGAAGGCCGAAGCGCACAACCGCAAGGTGGTCGCTGACTACAACCGTCAAGTCGATGAGCACAACCGCAAGGCCCAAACCCACAACCGCAAGGTGATTGAGGACCTGAATCGTCAACTTCGATCGGCGACCGGTCCCGTCCGATACACCACACCCGAGCGGACACTGGCCGACCGAGTCCACGAGGCGGTCGGCCGTTTGGATCCCCGCGAGCACGACGTGTTCCTCAGTTACGCGCGCATCGACGGGGCCCAGATTGCGGCCGCGCTGCGCGACCATTTGGAGCATCTGGGCGTATCCGTCTGGTTCGATGAGGTTGCGATCGTGCCTGGGCGCAGCCAGTCGCTGCAGATGGACGCCGGGCTTCGCATGGCACGGGCGGGTATTGCCCTCCTGACTCCGGCGTACCTCGCGGGCCGCTTCTGGACGGAGCGGGAACTGGGAGCACTTCTCGGCAAGGAAACCCTCATCCCGGTCCTGCACAACGTGACCTTCGACGACGTGAGGCAGTACAGCGGGATCCTCCCCGACCTCGCCGGCTTCACGACCGCGTTGGACAGCCTGGAGGCGATCGCGAGCAAGATCGCACCTGCCGTCCTGGTCGACGACAACCCAGACTCACTGCCGGCTTGAGGGAGCGATTTCGCCGTCTAAGTATCACCACGAGTATCACCGGTGAACGAACAAGCCCCTGGCGCCGCGTTACCGCAGGCCAGGGGCTTGTCGTCTTGTGCGCGAGGGGGGAGTTGAACCCCCACGCCCTTTCGGGCACACGGACCTGAACCGTGCGCGTCTGCCTATTCCGCCACCCGCGCTTGGCACCGCACCTTCGCGACCTCAGCCCACTAGCTGCCAGACCTGGGCCGCGCCCGCACGACGACAGGCCAGACTAGCACGCGACCGCGGCCACGCCGAGCCCCCGAAGCCGCCCGGCGGCCCCTCCGGTGCGGGCGGCGGGACCCGCCCCGCACCGCGTCAGCAGGGGTCAACCGGGCGTCAAACGCTACGATCGAGCCCGAGAGCACACGTGTGCGCGGCCGGGCCGGGGACGGCCGCCGCGCCCAGACCGGTCCGACCGGTCCGACCGGTCCCCCGCAGCCGCCGGATGCAAGAGAGCGAGGCGAGAGATGAGTGCCCTGCACCGTTTCGAGCGCCGGCTCGAGCAACTGGTGACCGGGGTGTTCGCCCGGGCCTTCCGCAGCGCGGTGCAGCCGATGGAGATCGCCGCCGCCTTGCAGCGCGAGATCGACAACTCGGCGCAGATCCTCAGCCGGGAGCGTCGGCTGGCACCGAACTCGTTCACCATCGACCTCTCCCCCGTCGACTTCGACCGGATGTCGTCGTACGGCGAAACCCTGTCCAGCGAGCTCGCGCAGATGCTGCACGAGCACGCAGCGGAGCAGGGCTATCTGTTCGCCGGGCCGGTGCAGCTGCAGTTCCTGCGCACCGATGACCTGACGACCGGTCGCTTCCGGGTTCGCAGCCAGGCCAGCGCGACGGTGACCGCGCCGGCCGCGGCGCGCCAGCCTGGCTCGGGTCAGGCCGCTCCGCCCGGTGCCGCTGACGAGGCGCCGGTCTCCCTTGAGATCAACGGCGTCCGGCACCCGGTGGAGGCCCCCGGCATCGTGGTGGGCCGAGGCAATGACGCCGACCTCCGGATCGAGGACCCGGGCGTCTCCCGCCGCCATGCCGAGTTCCGGGTGCAGCCGGGACCCGGCGGCAGGGCGCCGCTGGTCACGCTGACCGACCTCGACTCGACCAACGGCACCAGCGTCAACGGCCGCCCCATCGAGCACACCGTGGTGGGCGAGGGCACCGTCGTACAGCTCGGCACCACCACGATCACCGTGCATCTGCGCGCCGCTCCGGCGACCGGCCGGCCGGCCGGGGCGAACCCGCCGGCGCCGGCGTACCCAGCGCCCGGGCCGTCGGCAGGCCAACCCGGCGGCTGACCCGTGTCCGAACTGACCCTCACCCTGATCAAGCTCGGGTTCCTCGCACTGCTTTGGCTCTTCGTCCTGTCCTCGGTGTCGGTCATCAAGTCGGACATGTTCGGGGAGCGGGTGGACCCGACCAGAGTGGTCCGGCCGGCCCGCCCGCCCAAGCCCCGCCGGCGCCGCCGCGGGTCGCCGACCAAGCTGGTCATCACCGACGGCGCCAACAAGGGCGCCTCGGCACCGCTGGAGGACGGCCCGATCCTGCTCGGCCGCGGCGCGGACGCGACGATCCGCCTCGACGACGACTACGTCTCGACCCGCCATGCCCGGTTCGTCCCCCACGGGGACGACTGGTACGTCGAGGACCTCGGCTCCACGAACGGCACCTACATCGGCAGCCAGCGGATCACGTCGCCCATGGTCGTCGCCATCGGCGTACAGGTCCGGCTGGGCAAGTCCGTCGCCGAGCTGGTGAAGTAGCGGCGGCCACGGTGGTGCTCGCGCTGCGCTTCGGTGCCGTCTCCGACATCGGTCGGAGCCGGCGCAAGAACGACGACTCCGGGTACGCCGGGGCCAACCTGCTGGCGGTGGCCGACGGGATGGGCGGTGCCCCGGCGGGCGACCTCGCGTCGTCGATCACGATCTCCACCATCCGACGCCTCGACGCGCCGCCGCCCGCCGACCTGCTCGAGGCGCTCGCCGGCGCAATCGCCCGGGCCAACGACCGGATCGGCGAGGTGATCGACGACGACGCCAGCGTCGACGGGATGGGCACGACCCTCACCGCAGTCCTGTTCGATGGCCGGCAGATAGGGGTCGCCCACATCGGCGACTCCCGCGGGTACCTCTTCCGGGACGGCCGGCTGGTGCCGATCAGCCATGACCACAGCTGGGTGCAGAGCCTCATCGACGAGGGGCGCCTCACCGAGGAGGAGGCGGCCGTGCACGCACACCGCTCCCTGCTGCTGAAGGTCCTCGACGGCCGCCACGACAACAGCCCCGACCTCGAGACGTGGGAGGTCCAGCCCGGCGACCGGGTGCTGCTCTGCAGTGACGGCCTCACCGGCTTCGTCCCGCTCGACCGCATCGCCCGGATCATGCGGGTGGGTCGGCCGCAGGCGGTGGCGGCGGAGCTGACCAAGCTCGCACTGGACGCCGGCAGCACCGACAACGTCACCGTCGTCGTCGCCGAGTTCATCGAGGAGGACCCCGACGCGACCATCCACCCGCTGCAGCCGCTGGTGGTCGGGGCCGCCGCCGATCAGCCCCGCCGCGCGCTGGCCCGGCTCCGGACCTGGGCGCACCGCGACGAGCCGCAGTCCGACGAGATGCTCCTCCTCAACCCGCCTCAGGACCCAGAGGAGCTCCGCTACGCGCCCCGCGAGCCCGGGCGCTTCCTCTGGCTCAAGCGGGGACTGGTGGCCGCTCTCGTGGTGGCCGTCCTCGTGGTGGCCGGATGGCTGGGCTACCGGTGGACGCAGCAGCAGTACTACGTCGCCGCCGACGGCAGCCACGTGGCCATCTACCAGGGGATCGAGACCGACCTGCCGGGCCTGCGCATGCACCATGTCTACGAGCAGCAGTCGCTGCTGCTGTCGGAGCTGCCGACGTTCCGGCGGAGCCAGGTCCTGGCCGGCCTGCCGGCCCAGAGCCTCGGCGACGCCCGGACCATCGTCAGCCAGCTGCGCTCGTTCGCGCAGGCGTGCCTGCACCCGGTGGTCCCCCCGACTACGGCCCCGGTCACCACCCTCCGGCCGCGTGGCCCCGCTCCGCCCTCGCCGAGGACCTCCGCCGGATCGGGGGGCAAGGCCACCCGGCCCACCGCGACGGCGGCCACCCCAACCGCGACCAGCTCGGCGCCGCAGCCAGGCACCTCGTCGAGCAGTGGCGGGGCCTCGTCGTACTCACCGGAGGAGTGCGCCGGGGTCACCCCTCCGCCGGGGACCGCCCGATGACCGCGGCCCTGACCGCCTCCGGGAGGCTCGTCAACGCGATAGTGCCCCGCAAGCGCCGCGGTGTGGAGCTCGCCCTGCTCGTCCTCGCACTGATACTGGGAATCAGCTCGTATGCGCTGGTGGGCATCGGTGTCGAGGGCCGCGTGCCGTCGGACATCTTCGAGTACGGCGGTGGGCTGGTGGTGCTGGCCCTGGTTGCCCACCTCATCGTCCGACTTCGGGCGCCGTACGCCGACCCCGTGCTGCTCCCCTGCGTGGTGGCCCTGAACGGCATCGGCCTGGCGATGATCCACCGGATCGACCTCGCCCGACTCGCCAGCGACCCGCACGCGCACACCTATGCCACTCCGCAGCTCCTGTGGACGACCATCTCGGTGGTCGGCTTCTGCGCGACCCTGATGGTCATCCGCGACCACCGGCGACTGCAGGCGTTCACCTACACGATGGGGCTGCTCGGTGTCGTCCTGCTGCTGCTGCCGCTGGTCCCCGGCCTGGGCGTGAACATCAACGGGGCTCGGATCTGGATCCACCTGGCCAACCTGTCCTTCCAGCCGGGGGAGGTGGCAAAGCTGTGCCTGGCCATCTCCTTCGCCGGGTACCTGGTGCTCAAGCGGGACGCGCTCGCCCTCGCCGGCCGCCGCGTCGCCGGTATCGATCTCCCGCGCGGCCGCGACCTCGGCCCCATCGTCGCAATGTGGCTGGTGAGCCTCGGGATCCTCATCTTCGAGGACGACCTGGGGTCCTCGCTGCTCTTCTTCGGTCTGTTCGTGGTGCTGCTCTACGTCGCCACCGAGCGGGCCAGCTGGCTCGCCGTCGGGGCCGTCCTGTTCGGGGTCGGCTCTTACCTCAGCTACCTGCTGTTCGCGCACGTGCAGGTGCGGGTCGACGGCTGGCTGCACCCCTTCTCGAACACCGACCTCTTCTACCAGATCGTCCAGGGCCAGTACGGCCTCGCGTGGGGCGGCATCCTGGGGCGGGGGTGGGGACAGGGCAGTCCCCAGATCACGCCGTTCGCCTGGTCGGACTTCATCGGCGCCTCGCTCGGCGAGGAGCTCGGCCTGACCGGCCTGATGGCCCTGATCGTGATCTACGGGCTGATCATCGAGCGCGGGCTGCGGACCGCGCTGATCTGCCGTGACTCGTTCGGGAAGCTGCTCGCCGTCGGGCTCTCGACCGCGATGGCCCTGCAGGTGTTCGTGGTCCTCGGCGGCGTCACCAACCTCATCCCGCTGACCGGTCTCACCACGCCCTTCCTTTCGTACGGCGGCTCGTCGCTGCTCGCGAACTGGGCCATGGTCGGCCTGATCCTGCGGGTGAGCAACCACGCCCGTCAACCCGCGCCGCAGCTCTTCGCGCCCGCCTCCAGCGACGACACCCAGGTGGTGCTGCGATGAACCGGCCGATCCGGACCCTCGCGGTGGGCTGCCTGGTCCTCTTCCTGGCCCTGCTCGCCAACATCACCTACGTGCAGGTGTTCAAGGCCAACAGCCTCAACAACGCCAGCGGCAACACCCGGGCCCGGGACGCGGAGTGCGCCCGCCGTCGCGGCCCGATCCTTGTCGACGGCAACACGGTGGCTAAGAGCGTCAAGTCGCACGACCGCCTCAAGTGGATCCGCCACTACAGCCAACCGGGTCTCTACGCGCCGGCGACCGGCTTCTTCTCCTGCTACTACGGCACCAAGGCGGTCGAGAACTCGGAGAACTCGATCCTCTCCGGCAGCGACCAGCGGCTCTTCGTGAACCGAGTCATCGACTTGGTCGGCAACAGCCAGCCGCAGGGCGGGAGCGTCCTGCTCACGCTCGACCCGGCCGCGCAGCGGGCCGCCTGGGACGGCCTGCATGCACTGCCCGGCAAGACGCGTGGGGCGGTCGTCGCCCTCGACCCGAGGACCGGCGCGATCCTCGCCCTGGTGTCGACGCCGTCGTACAACCCCAACCTGCTCGCCACGCACGACTTCACTCGCGCGAAGGCCGTCTGGCAGCGCCTGGTGGCGAGCGGGCAGATGGTCGACATCGGGACGCAGGAAATCTACCCACCGGGCTCGACCTTCAAGCTCATCACCGCCGCGGCGGCGCTGTCGAGCGGCTACTCGCCGGACTCGACCGTCCGCGGTGGGGCGTCGCTGCCCCTGCCCCTGTCGACCAAGGTGTTGCACAACGACGCCGGCTCGAACTGCGGCGGCAACACCATCTCGCTGACTCATGCGTTGGTGGTGTCCTGCAACGTCTCCTTCGCCGACCTCGGTCTCAAGCTCGGCGCGGCCAAGCTGCGCGCACAGGCCCAGCGCTTCGGCTTCGGCCAGCGCCCCATCGACCAGCTGCCGGCCGTCGCCAGCGTCTTCCCGGCCAAGCTGGACGCGCCGGAGACAGCCTTGTCGGCGATCGGGCAGTACGACGTCGCGGCCAGCCCGCTGCAGATGGCGATGGTAGCGGCCGGGATCGCCAACGGCGGCGCCGTGATGAAGCCGTACATCGTGGACGAGGTGCGCTCACCCACCCTCGACGTACTGGACCGGGCGACGCCGCAGGTGCTGCACCAGGCAGTGTCCGCGTCGGTGGCCAGCCAGCTGACCGAGATGATGGTCAACGTGGTCGAGTCGGGCACCGGTCGCACCGCACGCATACCCGGCGTGGTGGTCGCCGGCAAGACCGGGACTGCCAACTCGACGCCCACGCGAGCGCCGTACGCGTGGATGGTGACCTTCGCCCCGGCCAACAACCCGAAGGTGGCCGTGGCCGTGTTCGTGCAGAAGACCGGAGTGCCCAGTGCCAATATCTATGGGGCCACTATCGCGGGACCCATCGCCCGAAAGGTAATGGAAGCCGTGATCAACCAGTGACCGCCCACCGTTCCAGCCAAGGGTGGACCGAACAGGGGACCGACCGATGACAGAACAGCCACCGGGCACCGATCGCCCCGCGGGCCAGCGGTCCCTGGGCGGCGGCCGCTACGTGCTGCTCGGTCTGCTGGGCCGAGGCGGCATGGCCGAGGTCTTCCGCGGCAGCGACACCCGCCTCGGCCGGCATGTCGCGATCAAGCAGCTCCGGGTCGACCTGGCCGGCGACCCGACGTTCCAGGCCAGGTTCCGGCGCGAGGCGCAGTCCGCCGCGTCGCTCGACCACCCTGCCATCGCGTCCGTCTACGACACCGGCGATGAGCCGGACCCCCAGGGGTCGGGGCTGTTGCTCCCGTACATCGTCATGGAGCTGATAGACGGCCTGACCCTGCGGGACACGCTGCGCGACGGGCGCAAGATCCTGCCCGAGCGGGCCCTGGAGATCATGGCGTCCGTGCTCGACGCCCTGGACTTCAGCCACCGGGCGGGCATCATCCACCGTGACATCAAGCCGGCCAACGTCATGCTGACCCCGACCGGCGCCGTCAAGGTGATGGACTTCGGCATCGCCCGCGCCATCGCCGACTCGTCCGCGACGATGACCCAGACCGCGGCCGTCGTCGGCACCGCGCAGTACCTCTCGCCCGAACAGGCCCGCGGCGACCAGGTCGACGCCCGCAGCGACCTCTACTCCGCCGGCTGCGTCCTGTACGAGCTGCTCACCGGCCGCCCGCCGTTCGTCGGGGAGTCTCCGGTCTCGGTCGCCTACCAGCACGTCCGCGAGGAGCCGACGCCGCCGTCGAAGTTCAACCCCGAGCTCTCGCCCGAGGTCGACGCCATCGTGATGAAGTCGCTCAGAAAGCGGGTCGAGGACCGCTACCAGAGTGCCGCCGAGATGCGGGCCGACATCCAGCGGGCGCTGGCTGGCGTACCGGTGCGCGCCCCCGGCGTCGTCTCGATGGCCGGTCTGCCGACGGAGGCGTTCCTGCCCCCGGTCCCCCTCGCGGAGAGCCAGCAGACGGCCATCAGCCAGCCGGTCGGCGACGACTACGACGAGGCGCCGCGGCGGCGGAACCGTTGGCTGGCGCTCTTCGCCGTCATCGTGGCCGCGCTCGTCGTCGCTGCGCTGCTGATCGTGCCGAGGTTCTTCACCTCGGCACCGACCCCACAGGTATCGGTCCCCGCCCTGGCTAACCTGACGCTCGCTCAGGCCGAGTCACAGCTCAAGCAGGCCGGCCTCAAGGTCGGGACCGTCAAGCGGGTGCACAGCACCGTCGTCAAGAAGGGCCACGTAATCCGGCAGGGGACCCCGCCACACACGTTCGTGGACAAGGGCTCGGCGGTGAACCTCGAGGTGTCGGCAGGCTCGCGAACGGCCGTCGTCCCCGACGTCACCAGGGGCAACCTGGCGGCCGCCACCGCAGCCCTGGAGCAGCTCGGCTTCACCGTGAAGCCGATTCCGGATCGGCACAGCCGCGAACGGCAGAACCAGGTCGTGCGCACGGTCCCGAGCGCCGGCGCGCCCGAGACATACGGCAGCCAGGTCAAGGTCTACTACTCGACCGGCTACGTCGTGGTCCCGTCGGTGGTGGGCGCCAGCCAGCAGGAGGCCACCAGCACTCTGAAGAGCGCCGGCTTCCACGTCGTACCGTCGATGACGCAGTCGGACGCCGCGAAGGGGACCGTGGTGCGACAGGACCCGCCGGGGAACTCCAAGCAGCCTTACGGCAGCTACGTGACGATCTTCGTGTCGCTCGGCCCACCGCCGCTCCCGCCGTGCGGCCCGACCACATCGTCAACGCCGCAGGTCGGGCAGGGCGACGCGACGACCCCGACGCCGACGGGCTCGACCACGTCGACGACGCCACCGCCGACGACGCCACCGCCGACGACGACCCCACCCACTACGCCAAGCAGCCCGACCTGCTCACCGACCGCTTGAGCAACCTCTAGCCGTCCCTTAAGCAGGTCGCGCAGCCGCCGTGTCGAAACAGCGGCTCCGGATCGAGGCTCAGTCGGTGGCGTACGTGAGGGCCAGCGGGCCCGTGTACGCCGGGACGGTGAGCCGCGGGACGGACTTGAGCGCCCAGCCGAGGTTGTACGGCGGGGGCACGTACTCGCGGTAGGCGCGCACACCGGGTGACGCCAGCAGCGCGTCGTACATCGCATGGGCGTTGCCTACCCCGGCGATGACGTACGGCGGTGAGTACGGCACGCCCTGCAGGACCACCGTGTTCCCCACGCACTTGATGCCGGTGGTGCTGATGATCCGCTGCCCCTGGACGCTCACCCCCTTCGCGCCGCCCGCCCACAGCGCGTTCACCACCGCCTGGATGTCTTGCTGGTGCACGACCAGCAGGTCGGGGCTGGCACCGTCGGGCACCGGTTCGTCGTACGGCGCGTCGTCGAGCGTGACCACGATCCCGGCGCCGGCGACCGGGCTCAGACCCGACGGCGCCTTCATCGCCTGTACCCGGCGTTGCAGGGCACCGACCTTGGCGCCCCCGACGTCCTGGCTCAACTGCTCAACCTGACTCTGCAGCATCTTGCTGCGGCGCTCGAGCGCCTCGACTTGAGCCCGCTGTTGCCCGACCACCTGCACCAGGCTGGTCGTGTCACTCACTCGCAGGTCGGTGCCATGCGAGTTCACCATGCTCGTGACTGCGAGCAGGCCCGCCAGCGCGAATGCCGCCGGGGTGGCCAGCCGCCAGCCGGCCGACCGGCGCGGCCGTTCCTCTTGTCCAGGCTCTGACCCAGCCAACTCGGTGCTCACCTGCTCTCCCCGGAGCCGGCCGCCGCCCGCGGCGTTACAACAATCCGGTCTCCGACCCGGTCCGGCCGTCGCCGTACCCGTAGGCTAGTCGATGTCACTCGTCGCCCCCATCGTTCGCAGGAGCCCCCGTGCCCGAGTCCCGCCAGCGAAAGAAGGCCGACTTCACCCCGCCGGTGACGACCCGCCGGCCGGTGCGCGTCGGGACCCGCCGATGGGTGGCGCCCATCATGGTGACGCTGTGGCTCGTCGGGCTCGCCTGGATCGTCGTCTACTACATCGTCCCCGGCCTGCCCTACCTGCGCGAGATCGGCAACTGGAACCTGGCCGTCGGCATGGTCTTGATCGCCGCCGGCTTCGTCTTCGCCACTCGCTGGGAGTAGTTCGTCACAGCCGGAAGTAGGCAGGATCTGCGCGCCGGGGAGTCTTACAGGACTGTAGTTCTCCACAGCGCTTGTCCACAGTGTGGACGGAGCGCCATCGGCCGGGTAGACGCCGACCGCACGATCCCCGCGGCGGCAGTGGCCGGCACCCCGGGCGTGGCCGCGAGCTCCCGGTCCCGTACCACCACCCCCGCAACGGCCAGCGCGAAGATCAGCACCAGCACTCCCCCGTGTACGACGGCTCGCTGCGGCCGGGGTGCGTAGGCATAGGCATAGCCGATGACGAGCCCGCTGACGAGCCCGCCGACGTGCGCCTGCCAGGAGATGTTCGGGATCGTGAACGTGATGACCAGGTTCAGCGCCAGCAGGATCAGCAGCTGAGTCATGTTGGCTCGGCGCTTGCGGAAGATCACGATGGTGGCCCCGAACAGGCCGAAGATCGCTCCGGACGCACCGAGCGACACCTGTCCAAGCGGCGCGAACCAGAAGACCGTGACCGAGCCGACGAACCCCGAGACCAGGTACAGGCCGAGGAAACGCCACCGGCCCAGCTGGACCTCTGCGAACGTGCCGAAGATCCACAGCGCGTACATGTTCAGCAGGATGTGCAGCACCTGGTAGTGCAGGAACGTGCTGGTGATCAGCCGCCAGTAGTCGCCGGAGTAGACCGCGAACGGTTGCATGACCGTGTCACCGAGGAACCTTGCCGACACGTGCGCAGCCAGGAAGCAGGCCACGTTGATGGCGATCAGCGTGGACGTCACCGCCCTCGGGCGCACCGAGAGCCGTCCGCCGAAGGCGGTCAGGCCCGAGCGAGTGTCGCGGCGCCCCTGGCGCACGCAGTCGGGGCACTGGAAGCCCACCGACGCCGGCTGCATGCAGTCAGGGCAGATGGGACGCCCGCACCGCTGACACCTGATGTAGCTCTCCCGGGCCGGATGCCGGTAGCAGCGCGGCGGAGCCGTCGAGGGAGTGCTCACCGGTGGCCTGGACCCCTAGGTCACCGGCGCTCGACGGTGACCCGGTCGATCGCCACCGGGTCGCGCGGCCGGTCGGACCGGTCGGTGGGAGTGGTGGCGATGGCGTCCACCACATCCCTGCTCTCCTGGTCGGCGACCTCGCCGAATATCGTGTGGTGGCGGTTGAGGTGCGGGGTGGGGGCCACCGTGACGAAGAACTGCGACCCGTTGGTGCCAGGGCCGGCGTTGGCCATCGCGAGCAGGTACGGCTTGCCGAACGCAAGCTCTGGGTGGAACTCGTCCTTGAACGTGTACCCCGGCCCGCCGGTGCCGGTCCCGACCGGGCAGCCACCCTGGATCATGAATCCTGCGATGACCCGATGGAAGGTCAGGCCGTCGTAGAACGGCGCGCTCGATGCCTTGCCCGTCTTGGGGTCCGTCCACTCCTTGGTGCCCTCCGCCAGCCCGACGAAGTTCGCGACAGTCGTCGGCGCGTGATCGGGAAAGAGCTGGAGCACGATGTCCCCCCGGTTGGTCGAGAGCGTGGCATAGAGGTTTTCGGCCACCGCGGTCACCCTTTCGTCGCCTCGGTCGTGGCAGGAGCGTACGACGTCCGCTCGCCCGGACCGCCAGGGTACGCGGCGGTCGCCCAATCCTCCCATGCGGGCCACCTACCAAGGGGCTGGTGAAACGTCGGGGGATGGGTAAGAGTGGAGGTGAGCGACTCACGGCAACGTGCTCGTGCTCCCGATGGTTGAGGAGGGCTAATCGTGGGACTCGCGAAGGTGAAGCACCGGATCCGCCCGACTGCCCGCACGGCTGGCTCGCAGTTGCGAGCCTCCAGACGAGAGTTGATGATGCAAGGCCGTCTGGCCCGCAGAAAGCTGGCCCCGCGAGTGCGCAAAGCCGCGGGGGCCACCCGGGAGCAAGCGTTGCCGCTGGCCCAGCAGGCCGCCCAGCTCACTCGCGAGCAGGTGGTCCCGCTGGCGGTGCAGGCGGCCCAGGCAACTCGCGAGCAGGTGGTCCCACTGGCGGTGCAGGCGGCCCAGCTCACCCGGGAGCAAGTGGTCCCGCTCGCTCAGCACACGGCACAGACGGCCCGGGAGCAGGCCGCCCCGATCGTGGACAGCGCCCTCACGACTGGCCGGCAGGCTGCCGGACGAGCGGCCGTTCGGCTGAGGCTGGTGCCGCCACCCAAACGACATCACCGGGTCCGCAATCTGCTGCTCGCCCTCGGTCTCGGCGGGCTCGCCGCGATCGGCTACCGGCTGTGGTCCGGCCGGGAGTCAGAGCCCGCATGGACTCCGGTCGCCGATCCGGCTGGCGGGCGCGCGGCACCCGCGCCGCCGCCGCGCCAAGTGCGCCGAGACCTCGACGAGGACGTGCCGGCGGTCGGCGAGCACCCCCAGCCCGCGGAAGCCGCAGACGCCACCGCCGGTGCCGCAGACGACCCTGGCACTGCCGCCGCCGTTACTGAAGACGGCGCCGCAGGGGCCAAGCCGCAGTCTGCGAAGGACGACCAAGCCGGCTCGGCGGAGGAGTCCGAGTCGACGCCATCGATGCGTACCGACGCCGCCAAGGCGAGTGGGAAGGCGACCCGGGCGCGCGGGCATCGGGCGTAACTGCCACGGCGCCCGGTGGCAGGCTCAGCAGTTCTCGGCCTCGCCTGGATCTAAGCCTTGCATCCACCGTTCTCCGCCTACTGCGCGTCCCGACGGCGGCCATCGGCTGATGCGGGCTAAGCCGTCGTCTCAGACTGGGCTCTCCGCTGGCGCGGCGGCAGCGGCGGCGAGGCGACCCTTGACTCGCTTGGTCGCGTTGTGCTCCCCCACGAAGCTCAGGAATGGAATCGTGCCCAGCGCCAGCGTGATCGCGGCGAAGACCAGCGGGAAGCGGGCCCGCCGAGCCAGGTTCGCCGCCACGACCAAGAAGATCATGTAGAGGAACCCGTGCATGGTGCCCACCACCAGCGTGATCGTGCCGCCTAGCTGCTGCAGTTGCGTGCCATAGGCGGCGAGGTACTTGAGCGGCACGCCGATGCAGATGAGCACGATCAGGAACACGCCGATGATGTTGGCCATCACCCGATAGGCCAGCAGCGACGCCTTCACGATTTCGACCGTACCTCAGCCGTTACGTGCACTTGCCGACGGCTGGTTGGCCTCCCCGGCGGCCTCCTGCCTGGCAGCCTCGTCCGTCGACGATGGCCTGCCGTCGGTGACCATGCGCCACCACATGAAGACCACGAAGGCGGCGAAGACCCACCACTGCACGGCGTACAGAAGATTGCGTAGGCCGGACCAGCCGGATGGCTGGGGCAGCGGCGGATGGACCGGTGCCAGCGCCGGCGACTCGGCCGGGCTGCTGCGAGTCAGGACGACGTAGCCGTCGTACAGGTCCTGGGCGACATGGTTGACCAGCACCGGAACCGAGATCCCGTCGGTTACCCGAGCCCGGTCGGGCGCCGATGCCGAGTCCCGAGAGGGCTCCAGCAGGCCAGTGACCGTAACCTGGCCGACCGGGGACGACGGTGCGGAGAGGTGGCTGGTCGCGCCCCGTACGACGAAGATGGCCACCCCGCGGGCCGTCACGAGTGGCGTCGCGAGTGCGTAGCGATCCGGGCTGCCCGGCAGACCGCGAACCCAGATCTGCTCAGCCGGCCGGTACGTCCCGGTGACGGTGACCGGCCGCGACACTCCGGCTGTGGTGAATGCCTGGTCGGGCCGCAGCACGATGTCGAGGGGCACGGCGGGCTGGTGCACCTGGGCCTCGGCGGCGCTGTGCCGATGCCCCTCGAACACGCCGAGCTGCCAGCGACCGAGCAGCACCATGGCGGCCATCGCCACCAGCGCAACCACGGCCAGGCCGAGCGCACGCACTGTCAGGAACCGGCTCATCAGAGCCCGGTCACTCCGCACGCCAGGCGGTCGCCCCGCGGACGGACTGTCCCATGCGGCCAGTCTGCCAGCCGACTCCACGGGCTCACGCTGCCGGCGCAGCCCAACGTGTCAGGACGGATGAACACGAACGAGCCCCCCGGCCGGGCTCGCCGCACCCTCCCCGATGCGGGCCAGTACCTGCGCGCGGGGAATCATCGGGGCGACCCCGAGACTGGTGAACAGCTCGAGCGCCTCGGTGGCCGGCGGTGCCGCCTCGGCTGGTCGGCCAGCGCCCGCCAGATACTCGGCGTGGTCCAGCAGGGTCCGGGCGTGCCAGTAGGGGTATCCAAGATCACGCAGCTGGCGAGTGGCAGCAGCGAAACCGCGATCCGCCGCAGTCGCGTCGCCGCTCAGCCCGGCGAGCCGCGCAGCAAAGCGGTCGTGCTGAGCATGCAGGTACGGCGGGACGTGCCCGCGCGGCTGCCGAGCCAGCAGCCGCAGCAGCGCCTCCGCCACGTCCAACCGTCCGCAGCCAATGGCCGCCTCCATCGCATCCGGCCAACCTAGGCGGACCGTCTCGTGCGACCACCCCAGAGCCCGGATGGCCGCCGGGCCGTACCGGGCCCAGTGCAGCGCCCCGTCGAGGTCGCCATCGGCGAGCGCCACGGCCATCTCGCAGACGCACAGCATTGCGCGGTCCTGCTCGTCGTCGGAACCCGCCATGGTGTCTCGCATCCCGCTCAGCGCAGCATGCGCGCTGGGCAGATCGCCGCGCAGTGCCGCGAGCTCGGCTCCGTACCCGCGCAGGTACGCCCAGCCGGTCCTCACACCGGACCCACCAGCGGGCGGTTCGCGCCCGAGCAGTCGTTCCAGCTCGGCCATATGCCCGGCCATCAGCTCGCAGTAGGCGAGGTTGGCCACAGCCACTCCCTGCACCTGGGAGTTGCCGAGTCGCTCACCGGCCCCGAGCGCCAACAGCAGGTGCTCGACCGCTCCCGGCCGGTCGCGGTTCTTGCGGATGTCGGCGAGGTTCGAGTGGGCCTGGGCCGCCAGGTGGAGCAGACCTGCGTCGTCGAAGACCGCGGCGGCAGCCGCGAGGTACATCTCCGCCTCGTCATAGCGGTTGGCGGACGCCAGCAGGAACCCGCGAACTCCGAGTGCGCTTCCCAGCTGCTCGGGGTCTCCCAGCGCCTGAGCCATCGCCAGCCCCGTCTCCACCCACGGCGCCGCCTCGACGCCTCGGCCATAGAAGAACAAGGCCCTGCCGAGCCCGCTCGCGAGCTGAGCCACATCCGAGTCGGGGACCGCGGTGCCGAGCTCGTCCAGTGCCTCCCGGTAGCGGGCGGCCGCCTGCTCGTTGCTCCCGAGGTTGGTCATGGGGAGGGCCCCCAGGCCCCGCGTCACCACGGCGGACCGCTGGTCGCCGGCCGCCGCATAGCGCTCGGCCGCGTCGTCGTACAGCTCCAGCGCCCGCACATAGTCGGCGGAGGTGTGGGCGGCCTCCGCGGCAGACCGGGTGAGCCGGGCGGCCCTAGCCGGGTCCGCGGACAGCGAGGCGGCCCGGCGGAATAGCCCGGACGCGGTGGAGGGTGCCCCGAGGTCGCCGGCCCGGTTCGCCGCCTTGGCGAACGCGGTCGCGGCCTCCGCCTGAATGTCGGCCGCGTCGGGGTCGGCGGGGCCGGCGGCGAGCGCATCGGCGTAGTGGTTGGCGATCGCCTCGACCACGTCGGCGCCGTCGTCGGGGAAGGCCGCGCGCAGGTGGGCCGCCGCGGCGAGGTGCAGGGCCTTGCGCTCCCGCCGCGACAGCGTGTCGTAGGCGACCTGCCGCAGCAAGGTTTGGGTGAACGTGTACTGGCCCCGGTCCGGCGAGAGCTTCTCGGCGCGCACGCTCAGCAGCTCCTTGCGCACCAGAGCGGCGAGAGCATCGTCCAGCCTGGCATCGTCCAGGGCGGACACCGCGGCCGCAGCGGTTCGGGGGAACGAGCCGCTGAGCACCGACAGGCTCTTCACCAGCGCGCGCTCGGTCGGCGGCAGGGCATCGAGTCGCGCGCCGATGAGTGCCGTGAGAGATGCCGGTACGGCGAGCTCGCCGACCTCGCCCACCAGCCGGTAGACGCCGTCGCGCGGTACGACGATGTCGCGGTCGACGAGGCCGCGCACCGTCTCGACCAGGTAGAGCGGGATGCCCTCGGCCTGAGCGACCACCTGGTCGGCGACCGCCGTGGGCAGGCCCGGGACTAGGTCGTCCAGCAGCGCCCGCGAGGTAGCCTCGTCGATCGGGTCCAGATAGACGGAGGTGGCCGCCCGTCTGGTCGGGCGGCGTTCCACGAGCTCGGGCCGAGCCAGCGTGAGCACGAAGACCGGATGGTCGGCGGACCAGTCCAGCAAGTAGTCCACGAAGTCCAGCAGCCCATCGTCGGCCCACTGGAAGTCCTCGAACATCAAGATCACCGGCTGCGCCTCAGCGAGGCGCTCGAAGAACAGTCGCCAGCCGGCGAACAGCTCGTCGCGGGAGAGGCCCGGCTGGCCAAGGCCGAGGAGCTGGCCGAGCCGCGGCCGCAGGAAGACCCGGTCGGCGGTGTCGGGCACCCATTCCGTCAGCCCGGCATCCAACCGTTCCGCCGCGACGTCATCGGAGTCGGTCTCGGCGACCCCGAACCGCTGCCGCACCATCTCCGCCAGCGCCCAGAAGGCGACCCCCTCGCCGTAGGAGAGACAGCGGCCCTCGTGCCAGTACATCCGGGAGGCGACCCCGTCGACGTACCGGGAGAACTCGACCCCAAGCCGGGACTTGCCGACGCCGGCGACGCCAGACACCGCGACCAGCCGAGCACGGCCCTGGTCGATGCAGGCGTGCAGCAGCTCCTTGACCAGCCCCAGCTCGTGGTCGCGGCCGGCGAACGCGGCCTCCAGCCCGTCGACCCGGTCCACGCCGCCGACGCTCGACAGCACGCGTGTCGCCCGCCACAGGTGTACGGGCTCGGCCTTGCCCTTGAGCGTGTGCTCGCCGGCGTCGGCGAACCCGAGAGCCGTCCCCGCTGCTTGCCGCGTCGCGTCATCCACAAAGACCGTGCCGGAGTCGGCCGCCGTCTGGATCCGCGAGGCCGTGTTGACACGGTCGCCGACCACCAACGCCTCGCCCTCAGCGGTGCCGGAGGCGACCCGACCGGTGGACACTCCCACGCGCGCTCGCAGTCCAGGGGCTCGCACGTCGTCACCGAGTTCCGAGACCGCAGCAACGAGCTCCAGGCCGGCCCGGACGGCTCGCTCCGCGTCGTCCTCCATCGCGACCGGAGAGCCCCAGACCGCCATCACCGCGTCGCCGATGAACTTCTCAACCACGCCGCCGTACCGCTGGACGAGCGTGCGGGCGGTGTCGAAGTACGTCGATAGCAGCTCGCGGACATCCTCGGCGTCCCGGTTCTCCGACAGCGTCGTGTAGCCGACCAGGTCGCAGAACAGCACCGACACCAAGCGCATCTCGCGTGGCGGGCCGGCAGGCGATGCCTCGGCAGCCATGCCGGCTGGGGCCCCCACGCTGGCGGATGCAGGGGCGCCGTTGGCAGCCGATGCCGATCGCCCGGCTGCTGGCCGAGTGGCCGGCCCGGCTCCGGCCGTCGCGGTGGCGGCACCCGCGGAGGTGGCCGTCGTGGCACCTGCCGCTGCGGTGGCGAGCGGTGCTCCGCAGGAACCGCAGAACCGGAACGACGCGTCGTTGGCGGTGCCGCAGGTCGCGCAAACCACCGCCAGCGCGGCGCCACACTGACCGCAGAACCGCTGTCCCGGCGTACTCGTCGCACCGCAGACCGGGCAGGTCAGCTCCACGGCCACCAACTCCTCGGACACCACAGCAGGAACCCGACACCGGCGATGACCGTCGCGTTAGGGGCCCGAATCACAGTAAGGCACCGCTCCCGCGCCTGTCACGCGTTCCGCGGCGCACCCCAGCACGGTTCTGGTAGTGAAGGGCACCCGGAATCGTGCTCCTGTCGGTGGCCAGTCGGCGGGCGGGCGGCCCCGGAGGAAACTGGAACAAAGCGGTGCAGACGCCGGTCCGCGGCGAGTATCCACACCTCGTGACAACCGAACGGCTCTGTGTAGGGCGCGATGTCTCCGGGTGAGCAAGCACTCAGATGCCGGTGCCGAACAGGACCTCGCGCGGTTCACCCAACATGCAACGCGAATACTGCTGCGAAGGTCCGATCCGTGCCGATGCCCTGAGACATCGCAATCAGCGCGCTCGGAGGTATCTGGTTCCGCGACATGCTTGACACCTGCCTCGGGACATCGTTGAGACCTCTCCTGGAGGTGCCGACATGTCCAAGGCCCGACTGATCATCACCGCCGTCGTCGTCGAGGGACGACCCAAGAGCGCTGTCGCCCGCGACTACGAGGTCTCCCGGCAGTGGGTGAGCGAGACTCATCCGGGAGCTCACCTTGGACCACACCCGCGACTTCCAACCCCGCGGACCCTCGTCCGGGCCACCACCAAAAACGGCCCGAGAGTGAAAAGATGTCCCGAGACACCCGTCAACGGTGTCCCGGGACATCACAAGTGTGGAGACGAAGGGACTCGAACCCTCAACCCCTGCCTTGCAAAGGCAGTGCTCTGCCAGTTGAGCTACGTCCCCCAGGGCCGCGCTTCACGCGGCTGGGGTCACCTGCCCGGCCTGACCGTGTCGGTCGCCTCCGCCCACAGGTCGGCCTCGTCCCTGCTGTTGAGCTTGTCGACGATCACCTTTGCGGCCACGCCGGCGACGGCAAGGACGAGCAACTTCTTCAGCATCGAGTCTCCCGTATTCGTGTGCGATGGCCGCCGGTTCCCGGCGGCTTGCGAACCTCGGCGGCGGTCGCCACCGTCAGGAATGCTACGTCACACTCCGCAGAGCCAGCCGCGGCGACGGATACGCGATGGAGGCCGCGGTGGGGGCAGGCCGGCTGCGGTAGCAGATCTAAGGCTGTCCGGGCGGCGCCGGGCGGACCGCTTCTCCGGGGAACGACGCGGCCCGACTCCAGCATCCCGCTGCGAGCCGGGCCGACAGTCCGTTGCGGGTATTGAAACGGCAGAGCCCCCCAGGCATGACGCCGCAAACGCAGGAAACTATGAATTTGGCCTGCTGACCGATGCGTGGATCGCCGTCGGCCCGCCGCCTCGATCGCCTCATCCCAGGTGGTCACGGACAACCATCGGGCCCGTTCCGGGACGGTTGCTACTGACCACCCCCGGCCCCTAGTAGGCACCCATCGGCCACTTCGCGTCTCGGACTGGCCAGGGTGGTGGTCGTGACGGGTCGATTCTCGAACCCGTCATTCGACAGGCTCAATCGGCTCGGGGACGCGAGTGAACTCGCGCCCCGCTCGCCTCAATCGCCTGTGGGCCTAAGAGGACTTGAACCTCTGACCTCTTCCTTATCAGGGAAGCGCTCTAACCGTCTGAGCTATAGGCCCCGTACGCCGAGCCGCCGCGCCCCAGCCGATCGGCGCGCATACCCGCGGTCGTCGTGGCAGGGTACCCCATCGCCGGTCGGCGCGAACAGCCGCGCACCCGCGGGCAGCCGTCAGTGGACGTCCTCGGCCAGCGTCACCTCGATGCCGCCAAGGACGGACGCGGCGAGGTTGTAGATGAACGCCCCGAGCGTTGCCAGCGCCGTCAGGATGATCACGTCGACGGCGCTGACCAGCACCGCGATACCCATCACCCGGTTCATCCCGACGTAGTCCTTGATGTTGAAGATGTTCGACTTCTGATGGATGACGCCCTGGATGCTCTGGTTAATGTGGTCCCAAAGTCCGGCGGCACCCATGATCGAGAAGACGAAGAACACCGCAACGCAGCACATGATGCCGAACGCGATGGAGAGCAGGAACGCCGTCTTGGTGACCGACCAGGGATCGACCCTGGTAAGGCGGAGCCGGGCCCGCCGTACCCTCTTCGGCGCCCGCTGGCGCCGCTGCTCAAGGCGCTCGGCCGCCTTCGCCGCGGCTTTCTCCCGAGCCCGTTCGAGCCGGGCCTGAGCGGCGGACCCGAGGGCGCCTGCCGTCGCCGCGGCCGACCGGACTGCAGCGGCCGCGCGCTCGGTGCCAGAGGCGCCGTCGCCCCCGTCCCCGGCCGCCCCATCGCCGTTGGCGGCCGGGGACACCGGCATCATCTGACCTGTTCGCTCCAGGTCCGCGGCCGTGTATCGGCGCGGAGGGTCGGCGTACGACGGGTCGTCTACCGGCCGTTGCGAGGTGTCGGTCGAAGACGCCGACTTGCCAAGCGGTCGGCGCGGAGCCAACGGCTGGTCGTCGCCAGAGTTGCTCATTCGGGTTGCTCCTCATCCGCGGCTGACTCGTCGGCGTCCGACCCAGTCTGCTCCGTATGCGCTGTCGACTCAACCGGACCGGACACCTCTGTCCCCTCGGGCAGGTCTTCAACCTCGGCGGCCTGCTCGGCGTTCCGGGCGATGGCCACGACCGCGTCGCCGTCGCCGACGTTGACGAACCTGACTCCCATGGTGTCACGTCCCTTAGCCGGAACGTCGGTAGCGGTCGAGCGCGTCACCTGGCCACTCGCGCGGACGGCCAGCACCTCATCGCCAGGGGTGACGATCATGGCACCCACCAGCGAGCCCCGACCGTCACCGATCTTCATAGCCTTGATACCCAGCCCGCCCCGACCTTGAACCCGGTACTCACCGATCCGGGTCCGCTTCGCCCATCCGCCATCGGTGACGGTGAAGACGAACAGGCGGGGGTTGTCGTAGTCGCGGTCCTCCGCCCGGATGACCGACATCGACAGCAGCTCGTCGCCAGCACGGAACTTCATGCCGGTCACCCCCGAGGTCGCCCTCCCCATCGGGCGCAGCTGGTGGTCGTCAGCGGTCAACCGCACCGACTGTGCCAGCTTGGAGACGAGCAGCAGGTCGTCGTCCGGCGACACCAGCTCGGCTCCGATCAGCTCGTCGCCCTCCCGCAGGTTGACCGCGATGAGGCCAGCCTGGCGGGGCGAGTCGTACTCGACCAGCCGGGTCTTCTTGAGCAGGCCGTGGCGTGTCGCCAGCACGAGGTACGGCGCCTGGTCGTAGTCGCGGATCGCCAGCACCTGGGCGATCTGCTCGTCGGGCTGGAAGGAAAGCAGCCCGGCGACGTGGCCCCCCTTGGCATCCCGGCCCGCCTCGGGCAGGTGGTAGGCCTTCGTCCGGTAGACCCGCCCGGCGGTGGTGAAGAAGAGCAGCCAGTGATGGTTGGTGGTGGCGAAGAAGTGCTCGACGATGTCGTCGCCGCGCAGCGAGGCGCCTCGCACGCCCTTGCCGCCGCGGCGCTGCACCCGGTACAGATCTGCCTTCGTGCGCTTGGCGTACCCGCCCCGCGTGATCGTCACGACGACGTCCTCGTCTGGTACCAGGTCCTCCATCGACAGCTCGCCGTCGGCCGGGACGATCTGCGTACGCCGCTCATCGCCGTACTGGTCGACGATCGCCGCCAGCTCCTCACTGACGATCTGGCGCTGGCGGCTCTCGCTGCCGAGGATGTCGGTCAGCTCGGCGATCTGGCGCTCGAGCTCCGCCAGCCGATCGAGGGTTGCCTGGCGCTCCAAGGCGGCCAACTTGCGCAGCTGCATGTTGAGGATCGCGTCCGCCTGCAGGTCGTCGAGGTCGAGCAGCTCGCGCAGTCCGGCGCGGGCGTCGTCGGCGGTGCGGCTGGCCCGGATGAGCGCGATCACCTCGTCGATCGCGTCCAGCGCCGTCACCAGGCCGCGGTAGATGTGCGCCTGCTCCTCGGCCCGTCGCAGCCGGAACCGGGTACGCCGGACGATCACGTCGATCTGGTGACTGATCCAGTACGTCACGAACGCATCGAGGCTGAGCGTCCGCGGCACGTCGTCGACGAGCGCCAGCATGTTGCAGCCGAAGTTCTGCTGAAGCTCGGTGTGCTTGTAGAGGTTGTTGAGCACCACCCGAGCAACCGCATCCCGCTTCAGTACGACGACCAGCCGCTGGCCGGTACGCGAGGACGTGTCGTCGCGCACCTCGGAGATCCCGGGCACCCGGCCGTCATCGCCCAGCTGGGCGATCTTGAGCGCAAGGTTGTCGGGGTTCACCTGGTAGGGGAGCTGGGTGATCACCAGGCAGGTGCGACCCTTCGCGTCCTCCTCGACGTCGACGACCGCGCGCATGGTCACCGACCCGCGGCCGGTGCGGTAGGCGTCCTCGATGCCCTGCCGCCCAACGATCAGCGCGCCGGTCGGGAAGTCCGGTCCGGGCACCCGTTCCATCAGGGCCGCCAGTAGCTCGTCGCGGGGGGCCCCAGGGTGCTCGAGCGCCCACTGCACACCGGCCGCGACCTCGCGGAGGTTGTGCGGCGGGATGTTGGTCGCCATCCCGACGGCGATCCCGGCCGAGCCGTTGACCAGAAGGTTGGGGATCCGCGCCGGCAGCAGCACCGGCTCCCGGCTGCGCCCGTCGTAGTTCGGCCGGAAGTCGACCGTGTCCTGCTCGATGTCGCGGACCATCTCCATGGCGAGCGGCGCCATCTTGCATTCCGTGTTGTGGCTGACGAAGCCGTCCGTGACGAAGGCGTGGTCCGCGGACTCCACGCGCAACGAGTAGACGTCCTGGATGCCGGCGTCCTCGATTGACTCCACTCGGACGTAGCGGAACCGCCCGTCGGCCAGCGGCCGAGCCACGTCGGCCGCGGCCCCCGTTAGGGCCGCCAGGATCTGACTCCCGTCGCGCTCCCACCGTTCAAGTCGGTCGACGTTGTGCTTTGTCAGCCAAGCAGCGGCCACCTTGTCCCTCGCGCCCTCCTGGCGCAGGAATCCAGCGAGGAAGGGCACGTGGTCCGAGCTCAGCGACCGCGACCCAGCCGGCGTCGCGGCGAGGATCCGCTCCAACTTGTCCTGCTTGCTTCCGAGGAAGCCGATCTGAACCGCGAACGCCCACGCATCCCTGCGGTTGCTGATCACCACCTTGCGCTCGCCGTGCTCGTATCGGACCAGCTGCGCCGACACACCGAACTCCAAGAGCAGCTGCTGCACGTCGCGAGCCAGCCCATCGCTGTACGTCGAGTAGCTGACCTGGACGGAGCGTCGGGGCAGCGCCGAGCAGGACCCATCGCCGTGGAAGAGGCTTTGCAGGAACCGCGCCTTGAACTCTGGGTTCGAACGCCAGACGACCTCCGGGACGCGCTTGTCCACGCTCCGCAGACCGACGAGGGCCGACAGCGGGCTGCTCCGAAGCGCGTCGAGACGCTGCACGTCCAGTTCGTGAAGGGTAGAGCCCGAGGCGATCCGTCGGGACGAGACGTACCGCGGTCCCCCGACCACCTCGTCGTACGCCGCCAGCACGGCCGCGAAGTACGCCTCATCGACGTTGTTGAACCCAGCGCGACCCTGGCTGACGAAGCCCTCGCTCACCCAGGCGCCGAGCAGGAGGGCAACGTGTTGCTGCCAGGCGGTGGTCTCGCCCCACTCCTCCGGTTCCTGGCCGAAGAGGACGACGTGGTCGCCTCGCTGGATTTCGTCCAGCCGCTTCCAGAGCAGAGTTGGGACACCCAGTACGGAGCAGAGCGTCAGCACGGGATGGTTGGGGCTCCCGGTGAGGGCCCTCCCGTCCCTGGTGGACATCCGAAGGGTGCGCTGGCGACCCGAATGGAACAGCCGAGTCGCCCGGACCGGTCCGCCGTCCTTGCCCAGCACTTTTAGGTCGACCTGGACCTCGCTGTCCGGTTCAGCACCCGGCACTAGGTCGGCGATCCTGACGGTGCCCTCGTCCCACGTCCGAACGCGGGTCTCCCCGGTCACGCAGTACCGCATGGCCGCTGGGCGGTCGTTGCCGGCCGACCCGAAGTTGCCCTGGCCGCCGACCAGCGGCGCGCGCATCACCCAGGGCTGGCCCAGCCGGACCAACGTGTCGTAGATGGCGCTGTCCCCGTGTGGGTGGTAGAGGCCCATCACCTCCCCGACCACGCGCGAGCACTTCGAGTACCCGCGGTCCGGCCGGTAGCCACCGTCGTACATCGCGTAGAGCACCCGGCGGTGCACCGGCTTCAGGCCGTCCCGCACGTCGGGCAACGCGCGCCCGACGATCACCGCCATCGCGTAGTCGATGTAGGCGCGCTGCATCTCCGCCTGGAGCTCGACCGGCTCGATCCGGTCGCGCGGCGGTCCGCCGCCCTCCGTGGCGCTGTCGGTCACATCGGTCCTTCCGCGATCACGGGCAAGGCGTGCCTTCGCTGGTACGTCGGGCGCTCATCAGATGTCGAGGAACCGGACGTCCTTGGCGTTGCGCTGGATGAACGAGCGCCGCTGGTCGACGTCCTCGCCCATCAGCACCGAGAAGATCTCGTCGGCTTGGGCCGCGTCGTCGAGAGTCACCTGCATGAGCAGGCGGTTGTTGGGATCCATCGTGGTCTCCCACAGCTCGTCGTGGTTCATCTCGCCGAGCCCCTTGTAGCGCTGGATCGGGTTGTCCTTGGGAAGGCGCTTGCCCGATGACTGACCGTCCGCGATCAACGCATCCCGCTCGCGGTCGGAGTAGGCGTACTCATGGCTGTGGGGGCTGCTCCACTTCAGCTTGTACAGCGGCGGTCGGGCCAGGTAGACGTACCCGGCCTCGATCAGTGGCTTCATGAACCGGAACAGCAGCGTGAGCAGCAGCGTCTGGATGTGATGGCCGTCAACATCGGCGTCCGCCATCATCACGATCTTGTGGTAGCGCAGCCGCTCGATGTCGAAGTCCTCGTGGATGCCGGTGCCGAGCGCCGAGATGATCGCCTGCACCTCGGTGTTCGCCAGCACCCGATCGATCCGGGCCTTCTCGACGTTCAGGATCTTGCCGCGGATGGGCAGAATCGCCTGCACGCGCGGATCCCTCCCCTGCCGGGCCGAGCCTCCCGCAGAGTCGCCCTCGACGATGAAGACCTCGCACTCACCGGGATTGGTGGACTGGCAGTCGGAGAGCTTGCCGGGCAGCCCGCCGCCGCCGAGCAGTCCCTTCCGGCTGCGCGCCAGGTCGCGCGCCTTCCGGGCCGCGAGCCGGGCCGAGGCCGCCGCCAGCGCCTTCCGGATGACGTCCTTGCCTTCCCCGGGGTTCTTCTCGAACCACTCGCGGAGCCGGTCGTTCACCACCTTCTGGACGAACGACTTGGCCTCCGTGTTGCCGAGCTTGGTCTTGGTCTGGCCCTCGAACTGCGGCTCGGTGAGCTTCACCGACAAGATCGCGGTGAGACCCTCGCGGACGTCGTCTCCGGAGAGCCGGTCCTCCTTCTTCTTGACCAGCCCCCACTCCTCGGCCGCGTTGTTCACCGTGGAGGTGAGCGCCGCCCGGAAGCCCTCCTCGTGGGTGCCGCCCTCCGGGGTGTTGATCATGTTGGCGAAGGTGTGCACCGACTCGGTGAAGCTCGAGTTCCACTGCATCGCGACCTCGAGGCTCATGCCGGCGGCCTCGTCGTGGGACTCGAACTCGATGATGGTCGGGTTGATCACCTCGCGCCGGCCGTTGAGGTGCCCGACGAAGTCGACCAGCCCACGCTCGTACAGGAAGGTCCTCGTCAGCCCCCCGCCGGCGGCCCCACCCGCGGCCCCCGACTCGGTCGCGGTTGCGGTCGCATCGTCGGCAGTCGGGTCCGCAACCGCTTCGGCGATCTCCTCGGCCACCGGGCGCTCGTCGGACACGACGATCTTGAGGCCCTTGTTCAGGAAGGCCGTCTCCCGGATGCGCGACGTGATGGTCTCGAAATTGAACCAGGTGGTCTCGAAGATCTCCGTCGAGGGCCAGAAGGTGACCGTGGTCCCGGTCTCCTCGGTCGGTTCGTGGCGCTCCAGCGGTGCGTCCGGCGCGCCGTAGGTGAACGACTGCGTCCATCGGTAGCCGTCGTTGCGCACGTCCACGTCCAAGCGGCTGCTGAGGGCGTTGACGACCGAGCTGCCAACACCGTGCAGGCCGCCGGAGACCTTGTAGCCGCCGCCGCCGAACTTGCCGCCGGCGTGCAGCTCGGTCAGTACCAGCGTCACGGCGGGGATGCCCTCGGTCGGGTGGGTGCCGGTCGGGATGCCCCGCCCGTTGTCGACCACCCGAACACCGCCGTCGGCCCGCAACGTCACCTCGATCGTGTCGCAGTACCCAGCCAGCGCCTCGTCCACGGAGTTGTCGACGACCTCCCAGACCAGCTGGTGCAGACCGCGCTCACCGGTGGAGCCGATGTACATGCCCGGTCGCTTGCGGACGGCCTCGAGCCCCTCCAGCACGGTGATGTCGGTGGCGTCGTACGACGGCTCGGCCGACCGGTCGTCGTCGAGGACGGGATGCAACGAGGAGTCCGATTCGTCGGGGGATTGGGGCACGGCATCGCGGACCGTCACTCGTGAGACCTCCAGCTTCCCGGGCCGCCCTCGGCGGCTACCGCGCTCGCCGCGCCTCGCATCCGGGCCAACCCACGTCGGCCTCAGCTCAGCGCATCCGCAGGGCCGCCCCACCCACCGCAAGCTCTTGCGGCACTGCGCCGGTCGCGGGGACTCCCGTGGGCGCAGCCGTCTCCACGCGCGCTTAGGTGGATACCCGCCGCAGCCCGGGGCAGACGGCCCTGCTCAACACCTCAAGTATAGGTGGAAAGGCCCTTCTGACGGGTCACCGGTGGCCGCGAGTGGGGGATCCGCGGTGCAAGGCCGTTGCGAGCGCTGGAAGGGCCGTCAGGAGCCGCCAGCAGGGCACTGGCCATGTCCCCATACGTTCGGCGGGCCCCCCACTCGCCGTACGGTGCCTATCCGTAGGTGTCCCGCGGGCCCCGCCCGCCGCGCACGGCACGCCGGCCGCGGGACCAGCTCGGACCGGTCGGACCGTGGACCTCGATCCGCAGCACGCTGCCGTGGCCCAGCTCGGCATTCAGCCGGGCCACCAGGGCAGGCGCCAGAAGCCGCAGTTGCGTCGCCCACGCGGTCGAGTCCGC
Source organism: Nocardioidaceae bacterium (assembly GCA_035692425.1). Lineage (GTDB taxonomy): Bacteria > Actinomycetota > Actinomycetes > Propionibacteriales > Nocardioidaceae > DASSHZ01. The sequence continues at coordinate 102,213 of DASSHZ010000040.1, read as the reverse complement.
CGCGACCCGGAGCCGTCCCTCGGTCAGCGACTCGGGCGCACTGTGCGCCGCCACCTCGGGTCCGACGATGGCCGCCCACCTGCCGAACACCGCATGGACTCGGACGTCACGATCCCAGCCCTGGTCGTCCACCAGCCGCTCGACTGCCGTCTCGACCGGGACCGGGTCGCGAGCGTCGGGCCGCGCGCCGGAGAGCTGCGGGTCGACGTAGCGACGGGCCCGGGTACGCCGGCGCCGGCGCCGTGCCGACCCGCGGGCGGCTGCGGCCGCCGCTTGGGCGGCGTCGAGACCCGTCGGGTCGTGCGGTCGGGGTGGCCGCTCCGCCGGGCCCGTCGGCTCGGACGGACCGGTCGAACGCGGTTCGGTGTCCTCAGGCAGGGGTTATCGCCCCCTCCCGCACCGCGAACCGCCGCTCCACCAGGTCCACCGGCAGATCCGCCTCGACCGCCGCCGTCACGAGCACCTGCTCGGCACCCCCGACCAGCCCCGCAAGTCGGGCGCGGCGGGTCTGGTCGAGCTCGGCGAACACGTCGTCCAGGACGAGCACTGGATCGTCGCCGTCCGCGCGGAGCAGGTCGAACGCGGCGAGCCGGAGGGCCAGGGCGAACGACCAGGACTCACCGTGGCTGGCGTACCCGCGCGCGGGCGTGCCGCCCAGCCGCAGCTCCAGGTCGTCACGATGGGGCCCGACCAAGGTCAGCCCGCGATCGATCTCCTCCGACCGGCGGGCTAGCAGCTGTGCTAGCAGCCCGGCTGTGAGCTCGGCGCTCGCGGCACCTTCGGGCGGGATCTGCCACGAAGGCAGGTACGTCGATGCGACCGGCTCGGAACCCGCGCCCGCGCCGGCAACCCCCGCGTAGTGGCGGGCCACGTGCGGGGCGAGCTGGTCAACCAGTGCCAGCCGGGCCGTCGTCAACTCCGCGCCGGTCCGCGCCAGCTGGGAGTCCCACACGTCCAGGGTCGCGCTCGCGGTGCCGCGACCACCGGTGGCTCGAGCCGTCTTAAGGAGGGAGTTGCGCTGGCGCAGTACCCGGTCGAAGTCCGCCCGTAGTCCGGCTGTCTTCGGCCGCAGTGCCACCAGTAGGTCGTCGAGAAACCGACGCCGCTCGCCTGGATCCCCCTTGACCAGCGCCAGGTCGGTCGGGGCGAAGACGACGGCGCGGACGATACCTAGCGCCTCGCGGGCCCGTGGCACCGGCGCCCGGTTCACCCGAGCCCGGTTCGAGCGGCCCGGGTTGATCTCGACCTCGACCAGCGCCTCCCGGCCCGCCCGCTGGACCACCACCCGGACGACCGCACTGCCGACGCCGGTGCGCACCAGTGGCAGGTCGGTCGCGGTCCGGTGCGAGCCGCCAGTTGCGACGTACTCGACAGCTTCCACCAGGTTGGTCTTGCCCTGGCCGTTCGCGCCGGTGAACGCGGTCACCCCGGCGGACAGGGCGACGTCGGCCTCGCGGTAACTGCGAAAGTCGCGGAGGGACAGCTGCGAGACGTGCACGAGCTCAGCGGTCGGAGCCGCCCTCGCCCTTCATGGCGTGGCCACCGAACTGGTTGCGCATGGCTGCTATCGCCTTCATGGCCGGCGACTCGGACTGACGGGACTGGAAGCGGGCGAAGAGTGCCGCCGTGATTGCATGCATCGGCACCGCGTTGTCGATGGCCGCCTCCACCGTCCAGCGGCCCTCACCAGAGTCGTCTGCGTAGCCCGCGATCTTGTCCAGGTTGTCGTCCTCCTCGAGCGCGGCGACCAGCAGGTCCAGCAGCCAGGACCGGATCACGGTGCCGGACCGCCACGAGCGCAGCGTCTCGGTGACGTTGTCGACCAGGTCGACCGTGTGCAGCAACTCCCAGCCCTCGGCGTAGGCCTGCATCAAGCCGTACTCGATGCCGTTGTGCACCATCTTCGCGAAGTGACCGGCGCCCACCTTGCCGGCATGGACGAAGCCGAACTCACCAGGCGGCTTGAGGGCATCGAACGCCGGCTGCACCTTCGCGACGTCCTCGGTGCTGCCGCCGCACATCAGGGCGTACCCGTTCGCCAACCCCCACACCCCGCCGGACACCCCGCAGTCGACGAACCCGACCCCCTTCTTGGCGAGCGCCTCAGCGTGCTCCAGGTCGTCCGTCCACCTAGAGTTCCCGCCATCGACCACCAGATCGCCCTCGGACATCAGGTCGGCCAGTGAGGTCACCGTCTCCCGGGTCGGCCCGCCGGACGGCACCATCACCCAGACCACCCGTGGAGGCGACAGGCTGGAGACCAGCTCGGCCAGGCTCCCGACGTCGCTGGGCCCGGGGTCGCGGTCGTACCCCACCACGGTGTGACCGGCAGCGCGGAGCCGGGTCCGCATGTTGCCGCCCATCTTGCCCAGGCCGACCAACCCGATCTCCATCACTGAACCCCTCTCTGCGCCGCGCGCCCGGCCTCAGCCTAGATCCACCGATGGCCGCCGAGGCGAGCAGTGCCAGACGGTGCGATCTAGCTCAGGCCTGCATACGCAGCGGCATCAGCAGGTAACGGAAGCTGAGGTCCGGCTCGGCACTGGTGCCGTCGGCGGCCGCGAAGGCAGCGGGCTTGGCCGGTGTCGTCATCGCGACGTGCACGTGCGAGCCCTGGATCGCCCCCAGGCCGTCCAGCAGGTAGCTCGGGTTGAAACCGATCGCGATGTCATCCCCGGTGAGGCTGGCCGCCACCGACTCGGTCGCCTGCGCCTCCTCCCCGTTCCCCGCCTCCATGGTCAGCTCGCCATCGGTGAAGGCCAGCCTGATCGAGGTGTTCCGGCCGGCCACCAGCGAAACTCGCTTTACCGACTCGAGTAGCGGCCGCACCTCCACGACGGCGGTGCTGGTCGCGGTCGACGGGAAGAGCTGGCGGACGTTCGGGAAGGCGGCGTCGATCAGTCGAGTTGTGGTACGTCGCTCCCCGCCGGCCCCGGCGCTCACGAAGCCCAGCAGCCCCCCAGACCCGTCGGTGGGGAGCGCGATGTCCAACTCGGTGCCGGGTGCGACGGACCTGGCAGTATCACCGAGCACCCGGGCCGGCACCAGCGCCGAGGCCGACACCGACATGTTCCGGGGACCCCACTCGAGCTCCCGCAAGCTCAGGCGGAACCGGTCGGTGGCGGTCATGGTGAGCCGGGGGCCCTCGAACTCGAGCTTCACCCCGGTCAGCGCCGGCAGCATGTCGTCGTGCCCCGCAGCGGTGATCGTCTGACTGGCCGCGAGCGCGAACGCGTCGGCGCCGACGGTCCCGATGACCGACGGCATCGGCGGGAGATCTGGGTAGTCGCCCGCCGACATCGTCTGCAGGGTGAACCGAGAGCTGCCGCAAGTGAGCGAGACTCGGCTCCCTTCGGCTGTCAGCCCGACCGGCTGGTCCGGCAGCGCCCGGCAGATGTCGGCCAGCAGCCGTCCCGACACCAGTGCCACATCGTCCTCGGCCACCTTCGCCGGCACCGTTACCTGGGCGGACGTCTCGTAGTCGAACCCGCTCACCGTGACGGAGTCGCCGCTGGCGGCGATCCGCAGACATGCCAACTGCGGCGACGAACCAGCCCGGGCCGGGAGATATCGGGCGGCCCAGGCGACTGCGTCGGACAGCACGTCCTTCTCGACGTGGACCTTCATCCGGCCGCTCCTCCCTGCGGTTGCCCGCGTGGTGGCTCGGCAGCATCCTGCCACGCCACGCCGAGCTCACCGACCGGTGCCTGGGTCGTCGGTCGAGGTGGTCGGGCTAGTCGTCCCCAGGGCGCGGGCCGGGATCCCATTTCGCTCGTCCTCCCGTTGTAAGTACTCGGGTTCTCCGTAGCAACGGTGGAAACGGTGGATGGGAGACAGGTATGCAGGTCAGTGACGAGGTCGGGCTGTTGACAGCCTGGGGATAAGTGGCTCCGGCGGCGCTCTGGGCGTGCACTGCCGGCATACGAGCACCGAATCGCACCTGCGCGTCCACAGGAACATTGCCGGTGCCCACCGGCCATCCACAGTGTTCTCCCCAGGGTGTGAGGAGCCGGGCGGCACTCGGTCGGGCCGGTCACTGCTGGCGGGCCTGCTGCTTGATGCGGTTGGTGAGCTCGCGAACCTGGTTGTAGACGCTGCGCCGCTCGGCCATCAGTTGGCGGATCTTGCGCTCTGCGTGCATCACCGTCGTATGGTCGCGGCCGCCGAACTGCTGACCGATCTTGGGCAGCGACAGGTCGGTGAGCTCCCGGCACAGGTACATCGCGATCTGTCGCGCGGTCACCAGCACCCGGCTGCGGCTGGTGCCGCAGAGGTCGTCCACGAGCAGCCCGAAGTAGGCCGCGGTCTGGGCGATGATGATCGCGGAGGTGATCTCCGGCTCGCCACCCTCGGGGATGAGGTCCTTCAGCACGATCTCCGCGAGCGTGAGGTCGACCGGCTGACGGTTGAGGCTCGCGAACGCGGTGACCCTGATCAGGGCGCCTTCGAGCTCACGGATGTTGGTCTGGATCTTGCTGGCGATGAACTCGAGGACCTCCGGTGGCGCGGTGAGCTTCTCGGTGGCCGCCTTCTTGCGCAGGATTGCGATCCTGGTCTCCAGGTCGGGCGGGGTCACGTCGGTCAGCAGCCCCCACTCGAACCGGTTGCGCAGCCGGTCCTCCAGTGTCTCTAGGCGCTTGGGCGGGCGGTCCGAGGTGATCACGATCTGCTTGTTGGCGTTGTGGAGGGTGTTGAAGGTGTGGAAGAACTCCTCCTGGGTCTGGATCTTGCCCTCGAGGAACTGGATGTCGTCGATCAGCAGTACGTCGACGTCCCGGTAGCGGCGCTGGAACCCCGGCGCCCGGTCGTCGCGGATCGCGTTGATGAAGTCGTTGGTGAACTCCTCGCTGCTGACGTAGCGCACCCGTACGCCGGTGAACAGGCTCCGCACGTAGTGGCCGATGGCATGCAGCAGATGCGTCTTGCCGAGGCCCGAGTCGCCGTACACCAGCAACGGGTTGTAGGCCTTGCCCGGCGCCTCGGCCACCGCCACGGCTGCAGCGTGGGCGAACCGGTTGGACGAGCCGATGACGAACGTCTCGAAGACGTACTTGGGGTTGAGCCGGGTGTCCCGTGGTGCCGGCAATGCCCCGACTGAGCGCCCCGCCACGAACGGGTCAGGCTCGACCGGCGCTACCGCCGGCTCGGCACCGGCCAGCGCGCGGTCGGGTCGTTCGAACGTGGAGTCGGCGGCGACGTCGTCGGGGTCGAGCCCGCCGAGCTTCGGGTCGACCGTGACCGCCAGGTGGACACGCTGGCTCAACGCTTGGCTCAGCGCTTGTTCGAGCCGTGGGCGCAGCCGGCTCTCCAGCTGGCTACGGGTGAAGTCATCCGGCACCGCCACGATGGCGGTGTTCTCGTGCAAGGTGACCGGTTGAGATGCCGTGAGCCAGGCTCGATGGCTGGCCGGGAGGTCACCTACCAGCACGGTCCAGGCCCGGCCGAACTCCTCGGTACCACTGCTCATCGCGGCTCCCTTCGCCTCGCGCATGGCACCAGGCTGGGGCTGCCACGGCATCCACACGATTGTCCACAGGCTGTGCACGCTGCTTCGGAACTGATATGCCCGATGCGCCGCGGGCGGCAGGGAAGACGTCGGTGCGACGGGGACGCTAACAAGTCCCGGGGCGCTCCTTCAACCTGTCGTCCACAGGTCGGCGGGGATCGGCGGCCCGGAGCCGGTCTTGCATCGTCCGGCGGGTCGGGGGTGGCGTATCGCGTGAGTCCGAGGCTAGTAGGCCCGGTGCGTCGGCGCAGCCGGACCGCCGGTTTGACCACCCGTTGGACCGCCGCGTACCGTTGATCGACGGCCTCGGTGTCGACGAGTGCCGCATGTCCAGAAGGCAGGCCGCTCTAGCGACTGGTCGATGTGTCGATTTGTCGACATGATCGGCAGCCAGGAGCGGTAGCGGGCGCGCTGCCATGGCCAGGCGGTGCATCGGCACCAGCCTCCAACGGCTGCGAGAGCAGCCCTGACCTGGGAGTTCTTGACCCCGTGAGCAAGCGCACGTTTCAGCCCAACAACCGTCGCCGGCACAAGACGCACGGGTTCCGTCTGCGCATGCGGACCCGAGCCGGGCGCGCGGTGATAGCTGGCCGCCGCCGCAAGGGGCGGGTCCGGCTGGCGGCCTGACCGAGTGCTCGCGCGGGCGCACCGGCTGCGCCGGTCGGAGGAGATCGCGCGCGCCGTGCGGCGGGGCCGGCGGGCGAGCACGGCGACCCTGACCGTGCACGCGGAGCGGGGGGAGGATCCCCCTCGGCCGGCGAGGGTGGCATTTGTAGTGAGCAAGGCGGTGGGAGACGCGGTGACGCGCAACCGGGTGAAGCGGCGGCTGCGCCACGCGGCCGCCGCGGCACTGCCGGGACTACCCGCCGGCTGCGACCTGGTGGTGCGGGCGAAGCCCGCCGCCGCGCGCGCCTCCTTCGTCGAGCTGGCCGCCGACCTCGGGCGGGCCCTTCGACAGGTCGACACGCGTCAGCCCCTGGAGTCGAGATGACCCGATGGTCGCCGCCGCGGCTGCTCCTGATCGGGCTATTGCGGGCATACCGGCTGCTGGTGAGCCCGTTGTACGGCGACGTGTGCCGCTACTACCCGTCCTGCTCGGCGTACGCGCTGGAGTCGGTGCAGCGGTTCGGCGCGGTGCGCGGGAGCTGGCTGGCCGCCAGGCGGGTGGCCCGCTGCCACCCGTGGGCGAGCGGCGGCGTTGACCCGGTGCCCGACCGGTACAGCTGGTGGGGGTCAGTGACCGCGGCAACCGGCAAGGAGGTCACGTGCTTCAGGGGCTAGAGTCCGCCGGTCACGCGATCATGACCCCGCTGTACTACGTGACATCGGGCATCCTGATCGTCTTCCACAAGCTGTTCGCGGGCATCCTCGGAATGCCGCAGGGTGTCTCGTGGGCGCTGTCGATCATCGCGCTGACCTTGGTCATCCGCGCGGCGCTGATCCCGCTCTTCGTCAAGCAGATAAAGAACAGCCGCAACATGCAACTGCTGCAGCCCCAGGTGAAGGAGCTGCAGAAGAAGTACGGCCACGACCGGCAGCGGCTGCAGCAAGAGACGATGAAGCTCTACAAGGAGACCGGCACCAACCCGCTCGCCTCCTGCATGCCGTTGCTGTTGCAGATGCCGATCTTCCTGGCGCTGTTCCGCACGCTTGACAACGCAGCGAAGAAGGACACACCGGTCGGCTTCCTCACCCAGGGCGACGTGCGCTCGCTCACCCACAACGCGGTGTTCGGGTTCGTCAAGATCTCGGACTCCTTCACGAGCTCCCACACCGTCGGCACCAAGATCGTGATGATCGCGCTGGTCCTGCTGATGACCGCGACAACGTTCACCACGCAGCGCCAGCTGATGCGCAAGAACATGCCGGACACCGCAATGACCGGGCAATATGCCCAGCAGCAGAAGATGTTGATGTACATTCTGCCAGTCGTCTTCGCGGTTGGAGGGATCGCCTTCCCCCTCGGGGTGCTGCTCTACTGGTCCACGTCGAACCTGTGGACGATGGGGCAGCAGTTCTATGTCATCCGCAACAACCCAACCCCGGGCACGCCGGCGTACGACGCCAAGCAGCGCCGGGACGCCGAGCGCCGCCGGCTGGGGCACCATCCCCCGTCGGGCGCGGTAGCCCCGCAGGTCGCGCCGGAGCCGAGCGCACCGCCGCCGAAGCCCCCACCACGGGCGCAGCCGAAGAAGCAGTCACGCAAGCAGCGCAAGGGCAGGCCGAAACGGCCGGGAGAAGACCATGACTGAGACGCCAGACGCCGAAGGCACCAGCCCGGCCAGCCCGACGCCGGCGGAGCCGTCGCCGCCCGGGCCGGGCGACCAGGCTGACGAGGCGCCCGACCGGGTTCGGCGGCTCGAGGCCGAGGGCGACCTGGCCGCGGACTACCTGGAGGAACTCCTCGACATTGCCGATCTCGACGGCGACATCGAGCTTGACGTAGAGGGGGATCGTGCGTCGGTGTCCATCGTCGGCGACGGTCTCGATGCGCTGGTCGGCGAGGGCGGAGCGGCCTTGGAGGCGCTTCAGGAGCTGACCAGGCTGCACGTCTATCGCGAGACCGGCGAGCGCTCTCGGCTGATGCTGGACATTGCCGGCCACCGGGCCGACCTGCGGGAGAACCTCGTGGCGCTGGCGGCTGACGTCATCGCCGACGTCCAGGAGACCGGCGAACCAGTCAAGCTCTCGCCGATGACGCCGTTCGAGCGCAAGGTGGTGCACGACGCGGTCGCCAAGGCCGGGCTGCGCAGCGAGTCGGAGGGCGTCGAGCCGATGCGCTGCGTCGTGGTACTGCCCGGCTGAGCGGGTGGACGCGGTTCCACGTGAAACGCCGCCCGCCGGCCTGGTGGCGGAGCTGTTCGGGGCCGCCGACATGTCGATCCGGCGCTATGTCGACATGTTGACCTCGACCGGCGTAACCCGGGGGTTGATCGGCCCAAAGGAGTCCGGTCGAATCTGGAGCAGGCACATCTTGAACTGCGCGGTGGTCGCGCGCGGCATTCCACCGGGAGCGACGGTGGCGGACCTTGGATCCGGCGCGGGGCTCCCCGGGCTGGTCTGGGCGATCGCCCGGCCGGACCTGGAGCTGACCGTAGTCGACTCGCAACTGCGCCGGACGACGTTCCTCAAGGAGGTGGTCAGTGCCCTGGGGCTGGCCAATGTAGAGATCCTGCGGGCCCGGGCGGAGGAGCTGGTCGGCCACCGCACCTTCGACGTAGTCACCGCACGCGCGCTGGCTCCACTGGCTCGGTTGGCGCCGCTGGCGCTGCCCCTGTGCGCTCCGGGCGGCGCGGTGCTGGCGTTCAAGGGCGCCTCCGCGTCGGCGGAGCTGGCCGACGCCGAGACCGCGTTACGGAGGCTCTCGGCAGCCGCACGAATCGAGAGCCACGGCACCGGCCTCGTCGATCCACCGGTGCTGGTGGTTCGGATAGAGTCGTCGAACGCACAATCTTGACTTGAGGAGGCCGCGACGCAACCCGTGATCGCGCACCTGGGCTGGCCCGCCGAGGCGCTGCAGCCTAGCCGTGGGCTGGGCTGGCCCGCCGTCCCCCACCCACCGAAGCCCGGAGGTGGAGAGACCGCCGCGGAGCCGGCGGAGCCGGTGGCACCGGTTTCACGTGAAACACCGCCCGGCGCGCCGGCTCCCGACGACGTCCAGTCCGAGCCGGCCGGGAATCCCGACGGTGTCCGACCGGGTGTCGCCAGCACGGTGGCGGCCTGGTCCGACTCGGGTCCGCAGGGGGTGGATCTCGAGGTACGCCGGCCCGCCGAGACGAGGGTTCTGGTCGTGGCCAACCAGAAGGGCGGCGTCGGCAAGACGACAACCGCGGTGAATGTGGCGGCCGCCCTGGCGCAGCGCGGCCTTCGGGTGCTGGTCGTCGACCTCGATCCCCAGGGCAACGCATCGACGGCGCTCTCGATCCCGCACAGCGAGGGGACGCCGAGCGTGTATGACGTCCTGATCGGCGGCAAGCCGCTCCGGGAGGTGATGAGCCCGTGCGAGGAGGTGCCGGGCCTCGACGTGGTGCCGGCAAGCATCGACCTCGCCGGGGCCGAGATCGAGCTGGTGTCGATGGTTGCCCGGGAGACCCGGCTGCGCCGGGCGCTGCACACCCTGCTTGCGGACGCGACGCAGAGCGGGAGCCGGTACGACTACGTGTTCCTCGACTGTCCGCCCTCGCTCGGTCTGCTGACGGTTAACGCGTTGACCGTGGCCGGCCACCTACTGGTCCCGATCCAGTGCGAGTACTACGCCCTTGAGGGGCTCAGCGCCCTGTTGCGGACCATCGACTCGATCAAAGAACACCTCAACGCCGATCTGCGGGTCGGTGCGATCGTGCTCACGATGTACGACGGCAGAACCCGGCTCGCCGCCGCGGTAGCGGACGAGGTCCGCGGGCACTTCGGCCGGCTGGTGCTCGCGACGGCAATTCCGCGGTCGGTGCGGATATCGGAGGCGCCGAGCTACGGGCAGACCGTGATGACCTACGATCCGAGCTCGGTCGGCTCGCTGTGCTACCTCCAGGCAGCGAGCGAGCTCTCGATGCTGCTGGAGAACGCATGACTGCCAACAAGCGCGGCGGACTGGGCCGTGGTCTCGGGTCGCTCATTCCCACCGCCGCCCGCCAGCCGCGTGCGGACGCTCATCCGGCCACCGACGGCGCCGGTGTGGATGCGGTGCCGGCGGGGGACTTCTTCGCCGAGATCGCCGTCGACGCAGTCAGTGCCAACCCGCGCCAGCCTCGGGAGGTCTTCGACGAGGATGCCCTGCGGGAGCTGGCGGCCTCGGTGCGCGAGGTCGGACTCCTGCAGCCGGTGGTGGTGCGCCCGCTAGGCGCGGACCGCTACGAGCTGGTCATGGGGGAACGCCGACTGCGCGCGGCGCGGGAGGCCGGCCTCACCACGGTGCCGGCGATCGTCCGGCAGACCGAAGACGAGGCCATGCTGCGCGACGCGCTGCTGGAGAACCTGCACCGAGCACAGCTCAACCCGCTGGAGGAGGCCGCGGCATACCAGCAGATGCTGGACGACTTCGGCTGCACTCATGAGGAGCTGGCCGCGCGGGTGGGCCGGTCCCGGCCGCAGGTGAGCAACACGCTGCGCCTGCTGCAGCTGTCCCCGCCGGTTCAGCGGCGGGTGGCAGCCGGCGTGCTGTCCGCGGGCCACGCGCGGGCGCTGCTGGCGGTCCCCGACCCCGAGCGCCAGGACGTCCTCGCGGCTCGGGTGGTGGCGGAGGGGATCTCCGTGCGCGGGCTGGAGGAGCTCGTCGCCGTACCCGACGAGCCGCGGACCACCGCCCGCCCGCGCCGGCGGAGCACCATCGTGGCGCCGGGGCTGCACGAGATTGCCGACCGGCTGTCTGAGCGGTTCGAGACCCGGTGCCAGGTCGAGCTGGGCCGGCGCAAGGGCAGGGTCGTCGTTGAGTTCGCATCCCTGGACGACCTGCAGCGGATCCTCGACCTGATGGACCCGCGGCCAGGTGTCCAAGCCGACTAACCGACAGGTCGATCCGACTCTTTGTCGATAAGTCGATCCGACTCCTTGTCCATAAATCGTGCAAGCGACCCCCGTGTCGGGGCCGGCCGACCGACACGGGGTTCCGCTCGAAGCAGCGCCGCCCGGCGGACCCCTTCACGTACTGGGGGAGCAGTGGGCTGCCCGGTCGCAACCCGCGGAACCTAGCTGCTCCGCGGCCGACCGGTGCCGGGGTCGCCGGTCGATGCCGGGACCGGGGTCTGCTCCTGTCCCGGATCGCACGAAACCCCAGGCCAAGGGTTATTGCAATATTTCTTTTGAAAGATTACCTTTGGTCACGTGCCACTAGTGCAGCGGCGGATCACCTCCGCGGGAGCAATGAAGGCACTCGCCCACCCGGTCCGGATGGATCTGCTCGAGCTGCTCGCCACCGACGGCCCACAAACGGCCAGCGAGGCAGCCCGGCGGCTGGGGCAGACGCCCGCGAACGTGTCCTGGCACCTGCGCAAGCTTGCTCAGCACGGATATGTCCGGCAGGCCCACTCCGGCAGCGGCCGCGCCCGGCCGTGGAAGGTGGTAGCCCAGTCACTGACCTGGGGCGACGACGCCGAAGACCCGCTGGCGGTGGCGGCGCTGCACGAGGTCGCGGTCGACCGAGAGGTGCAGGTGCTGCGCTCGGCGCTGGCGCGGCTACCGGACGAGGAGCCGGCCTGGCGGGCGGCCGCCGAGGTGGTGCAATCACGACTCTGGCTTACCCCGCAGGAGGCGGCGGTGCTCAGCGACAACCTGAAGCAGCTGCTGCAGGAGGGGGTCGAGCGGGCGCTGGACCCCGCTTTGCGGCCCGCGGGAGCGCGCCTGATGGCGCTGATGGCGTGGGCAGTGCCCGCGGGGCCGCCCACCACCGACCCCGGAGGAGAACTCGCCCGAGGCATCGCCGTACCGAGAGGAGAGCGACCATGAGGGCCGCCTTCACCAGCCGAGGCTTCCCGCGGCTCTTCGCCGGGCTCTTCGCCAGCATGATCGGCGACTCCCTGATGCTGATCGTGCTCGGGATCTGGGTGAAGGAGCTCACCGGCTCCAACGGAGCAGCCGGCCTGGTGTTCTTCTTCATGGCCCTGCCTAGCCTGTTCTCTCCGCTGGCGGGAATGTTCGTCGACCGGGTCAAGCGCCGGACGATGCTGGTCTGGGGCAACCTCGCCACCGCAGCCGGCTTGGTCCCGCTGCTGTTCGTGCACGACCGCGGCCAGGTCTGGGTGATCTACTGCGTGGCGGTCTGGTACGGCATCTCGTGGACCGTGCTCCCAGCCGCGCTCAACGGGCTGCTCAAGGAGCTGCTGGCGGAACAAGTTCTGGTCGAGGCGAACGCGTCGCTGTCCACCTCCAAGGAGGGGCTGCGCCTGTTCGGCCCGCTGCTGGGCGCCGGCCTCTACACCTGGCTCGGCGGCGGCACGGTCGCGCTGATCGACATGGCGTCCTTCGCCTTCGCTGCTTTGGCAGTCGCGACGCTGGCCCTGCGCGAGCGGACGCCGGAGCGGGAGGAGGAGCACTGGCGGGCTGAGTTCGTGGCGGGCATTCGGCACATCCGCCACGACCGGGTGCTGCTGCAGTGTTTGCTGGCGGTGGCCGGGGCGCTCCTCGTGGTGGGCTTCATGGAGTCCGCGGTGTTCGCGGCGGTGGCCGCCTACGGCCAGCCGGCCAGCTTCGTCGGGGTGGTGGTCTCCGTGCAGGGGCTGGGCGCGGTAGCCGGTGGGCTCTGCTCGTCGTACCTGATCAAGCGGATAGGCGAGATCTCGGCCATCGCCGGGAGCCTGTTGATATTTGCCGTGGGCCTGGCAGTGGCCGCCGGAACGCCGGTGCTCGGTGGGTTCTTCGCCGGCACGATCATCCTCGGCTTCGCCCTGCCGGTGTTCATCGTGGCTCTCACCACCTTGTTGCAGACTCGCACCCCGCACCGGCTCATGGGCCGCGTGTCGGCGGCGACCGACACGCTGCTCGGCACCCCACAAGCCGGCTCGATCGCGCTCGGCGCCCTGCTGGTGACCGTGCTCACGTTCCGCTCGATCTTCTGGTTGGCGGCCGCGGTGATCGCGGTCTCCGCGGGCTACCTGATGGCGACCCTGCGCGGCGAGCTCCGCCCGGCGGCTGTCGGCGCCGGACTGGATGTCGAGCCGCAAGAGGCTCCGGCAGGCGTCACAGCAGCGGTCGTGCCGGAGTTGCCGGGTGTGGGTGCGGACGTCACCACGGCGGTCCGGTCAGATCCGCCGGGAGGGCCGCCGCTCAGCCGATGAACTCCGAGAGCTGGTTCAGCAGCATCGACTTCGGCTGGGCACCAACGATCGACTTCACCAGCTCACCGCCCTTGTAGACGTTCAGGGTCGGGATGCTCGTGATGCCGTAGCGCGGCGGGGTCGCCATGTTGGCGTCGAGGTCCATGGCGACGAACTTCATGGCGTCGCCGTGCTCGCTCGCCAGCTCGTCCAGAATGGGTGCGATCATCCGGCACGGCCCGCACCAGGCGGCCCAGAAGTCCACGAGGACCGGCTTGTCGGCCTCTAGCACCTCCTGCTGGAAGGTGGCGTCGGTGACGGCGGGAAGCCCGCTCATGCTCTCTCCTTCTGCGTGTTTTGCGTGGCCGGCCCAGCCTTGCGGCTAGCGGCCGAGACCAGCTCTTCGGCGTTCTCTGCGGATGTCATCTCGTCTTCGAGGATAGGGGGACGGTCGGACAGGGCCGCCAGGTAGCGCTCGGCGTCGAGTGCCGCGGCGCACCCGGTTCCCGCTGCCGTGACTGCCTGCCGGTAGGTGTGGTCGACGAGGTCGCCGCAGGCGAAGACGCCGGGCAGGCTGGTCTGCGTCGATCCGCTCGCCGTGAGCACATAGCCCGCCGGATCCAGGTCGACCTGGTTGCGCACCAGCTCGGACCTCGGGTCATGGCCAATCGCCACGAACAGTCCGCTGACGTCGAGCCGACGCTCCTGACCGGTGACAATGTCCCGAAGGAGTACACCTTCCAGTCGCTCGCTGCCGAGGATCTCGCTGACGACGCTGTTCCAGGCGAACTCGATCTTCGGGTCGGCCTCGGCTCTGGCCGCCATGATCTTGCTCGCCCGCAGCTGGTCACGTCGGTGCACGAGCGTGACCTTGTTCGCGAAGCGGGTAAGGAAGGTGGTCTCCTCGACGGCCGAGTCGCCACCGCCGACAACGACGATGTCCTGACCGCGGAAGAAGAAGCCATCACACGTGGCACACCAGCTAACTCCGTGGCCCGACAGCCGGTCCTCGCCGGGAAGCCCGAGCCGCCGATAGCCTGAGCCCATCGCCAAGATGACGGTGGTTGCCTCGTAGCGGGCACCGGCATCGGAGGTCACCACTTTGACCGGGCCGGTGAGATCCACGGCCGCGACGTCCTCGGCGAGCAGCTCAGCCCCGAACTTTTCCGCCTGCTTTCGCATGTCGTCCATCAGCGCCGGCCCCATGACGCCATCGGGGAAGCCCGGGAAGTTCTCGACCTCGGTGGTGTTCATCAGCGCACCGCCGGCGGTCACCGACCCCTCGAAGACCAGCGGGTGCAGACTCGCCCGGGCGGCGTAGATGGCCGCCGTGTAGCCAGCGGGGCCGGACCCGATGATGATGACGTTGCGCACGTCCATCGTCGCCTCGATTCCGCTGGTTGGGAGGGCGCCCGGCTCGACCGGACCGGAGTCGCGGAACTGCCGCCGTGCTGTTGCTTGAACAGATCCTACGGCCGCAGCATTCCCGCGGCCGAGCGCGGCGGGCCGGCGCGGACGCGCGGCCCGCCGTCACCAGGAGCTGACCGGCCCCAGTTGCCGGCCGGTGGCGCAGTCGAACACGGCAGCCGTGCGGGCGAGCCGGTTAACCACCAAAACGGCCCTCCCACCGCGCCACCTCAGGATCGAGGCCACGGGCGCCGGCGTGGCCTCAGGCCGGAACCCAGTCGCCATCCGGGTGAGCCTCGGCGCCGCGCACTGGCCACCAGGCGCGAGCGGCTGGTCACGGCCGGCTGCGAGCCGCCGAGCCAGCGCAGCGAGCTGTGCCCGGGTAAGCGGCGCGGGTGCTCTCGCTGCCCTCGAACCGGGCACGCCGCCGCTCGCCGAGTACCGGCCGGCGAGCGGCGAGCGAGCGTTGCCGGCGGTCTGCGCGGCTTCGCCTGCGGCGGTGTTGGAGGAGCCGCTCTGGCCGGCGATGCGGTAGCCCCCGAGGGCTGCCGCGGCGATCACCAGCGCCGCAGCGGCGGCCGCCAGTCCGGTGAGGATCCGGTGGCGGGCCGGCTGGTCCAGCGCAGTGCGCCGGTGGCCCAAGGCCGTCACCCCGGCCGCCCGCTCGGCGGCGACGGCAGCCAGGGCTACCTCGAGCCGTTCCGCCAGGTCAGCGGGCATCGACGGGACGGCTCGGGCGGCCGCGGCCAGGGTAGTCCCGACCGCGGTGAGCGACGCAAGCGAGTCCCGGCACTGCGCGCAGCCGTTGAGATGCTCCTGTACGGCGACGTCGTCCGGCGTCGCCAGCCCCTCGGCCAGGTCGGCGAGTCGGTCGAGCTCGGGGTGCGGTGTGGGGGTCACGTCAGCAGCTCTCCGGTGTCGCGGTGCCCAGCCTCCGGCTGGCTCTGAGGTTGCGGGGTTGGCACTGGTTGGACGGCGCCCGGCTGGTCGACGTTCCCTCGGTATGCCGAGAGCAGCGGCGCGAGCCGAGCCCGGCCGCGGGCGCACCTGCTCTTGACCGTCCCGACCGGGCAACCGAGGACGGCCGCGGCCTCCTCGACGGAGTAACCCTCCATGTCGACCAGGACCAGCGCCGCCCGTTGGTCGGCGCCGATGCAGGCCAGTGCTCGGGCGACGTCCCGGCGAAGCTCGCTGGCGTCGGAGTCGGCCCCCGAATGGGTCGTCAGTTCGGCAGCCGAGCCGGGGTCGTCGGGTAGGGGGACGGTACGACGCGAGGTGCGGCGGCGGAGCCGGTCCAGGCAGGCGTTGACCACGATCCGGTGCAGCCAGGTCGTCACGGCGGCATCGCCGCGGAACGTCCCGGCCCGGCGGAAGGCTGCGAGCAGGGCGTCCTGGAGCGCGTCCGCCGCCTCCTCGGGATCCCCGGTGGTGTGCAGCGCCACCCGCCACAGACGGTCGCGGTGGCGGCGCACCAGCTCGGCGAAGGCGGTCGGGTCCCCGTCGGTGTGCGCCGTGAGCAGCGCCTGGTCCGACGGCTCGTGGCTCACCCGGTCACCGTGATGTCGGCGATGGCACCTCGGTAGCCCCCGTGCACTGGCGGCAGCGATGTCAGCCAGACCAGCAGGAAGCGGGTGCGCACTGGTTGGTCCAGGCTGAAGTCGACGGTCGTCCCGGCGTCCGCCCGGCTGGCGACCAGCACGTAATCGCTGGCCGAGGACATCGGCGGCGCGGTTGCCTCCGGCGGCGCCGCCCGGAGTTGCAGGCTGGTGGGTCGGCCCTGCAGCCGCACTGTCACCGCGCGTACGTCGACGGGCCGCCCCAGGTCTACGACCAGACCGACTCCACTCTTGAGCCCGCCGAGCTTGGGGTTGCCTCGATAGGTGGAGGTCGGCCAGGCCGAGGCGGTGCTGTTGTCGATGGCGAGCTTCGCCTGGGCGTTGTTCTCCACTCCGTCGCCCGGGGGTGGGTCGAAGACGTGGACCCCACTGATCGCCACCGGCTGCGGCGTGCCGCCGGTGCCCGACGAGGAGGGGCCGTCGCCGGTGCTGGCCGCGGTGGGAGACCCGGCGTGAGCGGTGGGCGGCGGGTTCAGCCCGTGCTGAGCGATCAGGTAGGCGAGCAGCACGCCGCCGGCGATCAGAACTCCGACGGCCGCCCACAGCAAGGTGCGCCCAAGTGGGTTGCGTCGCGGCTCCGCCGGCGCACTGCCCTCGTCGTACGACGGCTCCCTCCCGGCCGGGGAGGGCTTGGCGATCAGGGCCGGCGGGGGCGGAGCCGGATCGGGTGGGCCGGTCATCGGCGCGGCGGCGAGACCGAGGCGTCGCTGCTCGCCGGCGTCTTCGCTCGCCATGATCTCGCTGAGGGCCGCCCGGACCTCCTCCGCGGTCGACAGCGGCGGGCCGCTACGCGGCTGGTCCCCGAGGATGCGGTCGCACAGGGCGTCCAGCATCCGGGGGACGCCCGCCCGCACCTGTCGGGGCCGCAGGAGGCGCCCGTGCTCGGTGGGGGCTGCAGGCAGGCCGTTGAACGCGCCCCCGGGCCAGCGCGCTGTGAGGCTGGCGTAGAGGATCCGGCCGATGTCGCGGACGTCGGCAGCCCGCGCGTCCGGTGCGAGGGCGGGTCCGCCGGGCTCGGCCGGCGCAGGCGGCTGCCGGGACCAGGCACTGCCGAGCCCGACGATCTTGACCCCGCTCGACCGGGTCAGCAGCACGGTGTCGGGAGCGATGCCACCGTGCGGAAGGCCGGCCGCGTGCGCGCGGCAGATCGCCTCGGCCACCTCGTGTGCGAGCCAGGCGGCGCGGCGCGGGGGCAGCGGACCGCCCACGAGGAGCGCGTCGAGCGACTGCCCACTGGCCCACTCGCGGACCACGTAGCTGAGGTCGCCGTCATCTATCGCGTCGAGGACCTGCAGGATCCGCGGATCGATGATGCAAGCAGCCTGCTTGGCGGCCGCGAGCATGGCTGCCGCACCAGGGGCGGACGACGAAATCACCTGCAGTACGACGGAGCGGGCGAGCACTCGGTCGCGCGCCCGCCACGATGTAGCAGCGCCGTCCTCCGCGAGCAGCTCCTCCACGACGTACCGGTCTGCCAGCACGGCGCCGGGCTCGAGGCAGTGCGCGCTCACGGTCCTCCCGCCTGCTCTTCGCGGCCCACGAACCCCGGACCCGCGGACCTCGGTCCATCGTAGGCGGTCGGCCCGGCCGGTGGCCGAAGGTCATACCCGGGACAGCCGGGTGACCACGATCGAGAGCATCTTGGTCACCTCCCGGATGTGCAGCACCCTGGCCAGGAAGGAGAAGGTCAGCAGACCGGCCGCCCCGCCGGCTACCAGCATGACCAGCGAAGCGGCCTTGCTGGACTCGTCCAGACCCGCGGCCTCCAAGCCGCGCACGACCCCCCACGCGACCGCGGCCGCCGGGAACGCAGCGACTGCCACCCGGATGATGAAGCGGACAGTCTCGTGGCCGGCGAGCCCGCCTAGCCTTCTAGAGAGCAGGACAGCCAAGGCGAGCGCACCGGCTGCGTACGACGCGCTGTAGGCCCAGGCGAGGTTGGGGGCGACCGCGTCCGGCCCTACCCCGATAGTCAGCAGCACCGCCAGCACGATGTTGACCGCCGCGATCAGGCACTCGACGACGAACGGCGTCCGGGTGTCCTCCATCGCGTAGAAGCCGCGCAACAGGACGTAGTACACGCTGAAGAGCAGCAGGCCGGGGGAGAACGCGATGAGGGTCGTGCCGAGACTCGCGGTCTGCCCGCTGCCCTTCCCCCAACTGAACAGGACGGTGGCCAGGAACGGCCCGAGGACGAGTACGGCGATCGCCGCGGGCACCATCACCGACAGCACCAGCCGGAGCGTCTGGGCGGTCTCGCGGGCCAGCTCGCGGATCCGCCCCTCCGCGGCCAGCCGCGACGCCAGGGGCATCAGAGCGGTGGCGAGCGAGACCGTCACTATCGAGTGCGGCACCTGGGTGATCAGGAACGCGTTCGAGTAGACCGTGAAGCCGGCCGCGTGGGCAGGGTGCGCGCCACCCGCCGTACAGGAACTCTGGGAGGTGCCCGACGTCGCGATGTGCGTCACCACCCAGAAGGCGATCTGGTCCACGATGACGAAGCCGATGGTCCAGCTGCCAAGCCGCATGGTGTGCCCTAGCCCCGTGCCTCGGAAGTCGAGCCTCGGGTGGATCGTGAACCCGCTGCGGCGCAGGTACGGCAACAGCACGAGCATCTGGATGGCGATCCCGACCGTCGAGCCGAGACCGAGCAGCGTCTCCTGACTGGAGGTGTAGCCGCCCGCCGCCGGCTGGCTGTGGTAGAGCGCCAGATAGGACCCGATCACAGCGATGGACACGATGTTGTTGGTGATCGGTGCCCACATCATCGGGCCGAACGTGCCGCGGGCGTTCAGGATCTGGCCCACCAGGACGAACATGCCGTAGAAGAAGATCTGCGGCAGGCACCAGCGGGCGAAGGTGATCAGGGACTCCTTCTCGGGCTGCAGCGCGGCGCACGTGAAGTAGTTCCCGCTGGCGAAGATGTGCATGAGCAGCGGCGCGACGACCACCAAGACGACCGAGACGGCCGTCAGCACGAGTGCACCAAGCGTGATGATGCGGTTCGCGTACGCCTGTCCGCCGTCGGGGTCGGATCTCATCGCGCGGACGAGCTGGGGCACCAGGACGACGTTGAAGATCCCGCCGGCGACCAGGATGTACAGGCTGTTCGGGATCGTGTTCGCCACGTTGAACACGTCCGCATGCGCGGTCCCCAGGCCGATGGCCGCCACCAGCAGGATGTTGCGCACCAGGCCGGTGGTCCGCGAGATGACCGTCCCGGCAGCCATCACCACGCTCGCCGAGGCGACCGTGGGATAGCCCCGGTGGCTCACTGCGCCGCCGCCTGGGCCCCCCGGTGCCGGCGACGTAGTCGGCGTAGGACGCGGAACAGGGCGGCCCCCAGCAACACCCCGCCGCCGGCGGCCAGCACGATCCAGATGACCAGCCCGATCTGTGTCGCACGCACGCTGAACTCCCAGGGCGGCCCGAACTGCCGGCCGGTGGTGGTAGTCAGCCGGGCCCGGACCAGGGTGAGCCCCGAGCCGGTCACTCGACTGAGCACCCGCACGTCCTGGTGCTGCCTCGGGTCGAGAGAGAGGGGCTTGATGGGCGCGAAGGTGAGCGCCGGGTTGTCGGCGCTGATGAGGACCTTGACCGTGATCGGCCCGCGCGAGTTGTTGCTCACGGTGAGCGGGAAGCTGCCGGAGCTGCTCGACATCGCGACGAACGACGGACCCGACACCGCGATCTTGGCGAGTCCGGCTCGGTAGCGCGCAGCGGCCGCCCCGGCGATCGCGACCCCGGCGCGTGGCTCGTCGAGCCAGGAGGCCGATCCGGCCAGCGCAAACACCCGGTCGAACTCGGTGCGGGCGCTCGGCTGACCTTCGTGTAGACCTGCGTAGATCCGGCCGGCATAACGAACATGCCGGATGCCGGCCAGGACCGCCCCGGACAGCCCCGCCCGGGTATGAGCGGGCGGAGAGATGCGGCCCGAGTAGGGGTGGTAGCCGCCGCTGACGGTGGTGTCGAGCGTCTGGCTGATCAGCAAGGGGAAGTTGAACGCGGCGGCGAGGTCGCCGTTGTCGGCCTGGTTGCCGGTCCCGGGGTCCCAGTCGGTCGGCAGCGCCACCAGCGTCTGCGCGTCGTCGGCACGGCCGCTGAGCGATCGGATCGTCGCCTCCGCGATCAGGTACTGGCGCAGGTCGAATGGCGACGTCGTCGAGGTCACCGGCTCGCTCGCGACCTGGTCGCCGGCGACGAGCAGGCGAACGGGGGCCGCGTGTACCGGAACGCTGACCCGGGCGGGCAGCAGCCCGGCGGAGTCCGGCTGCAGTTGCGGCAGCGAAGCGGTCGAGACCATCTGCAGGTCGACGTGGGCCCGCTGTAGCAGCTCGATCCCGGCTCTGGTGGTCCGTCCGTCATCCTGCCAGCCGACGATGTGGGCGCGCAGGTGCTGCTCGACCGAGTAGGTCTGACTGGCCCGGACGGCAGCCTTGACCACCCCTCCCATCCGGTGCTGGGCGACCGAGTCGGTGGCGGGGTCGCCCCACGGCAGGAGCAGGAGCGTCTGCCGCGACGCGAGCCGATGGAAGCCGGTGAGCCAGTCGAGGGCGGCCTCCTGCCCGGTGCCGGGAGTGGGCTTCGCGCCGCGGCCGGGAGCCTGGTCAACGCCGTACCCAGCGGTCATCGCCTGCAGTGCCGACAGCACCGCCGGATCCACGAGGAGAGTCAGGCTGTCGCGAGGGGCATGCAGCGCGAAGTCGAGGACGTCGCTGAGCCGCCCGCCGGGCGACACCAGACCAGCGAGGCTCTCGTCGAGAAAGGTCCCGTCGGGCCATCGCTTCACCGGCGCGGTGATGGGCAGGAACACGGTTGCCTGGGTCAGTCCTAGACCCTCTCGCTGCTTGCCGCTCGGCAGGAGTGGCACCAGGGTGTCCGCCCGCGCGTCGGACAGGTTGTCCCGGCCGGCCGAGGTCCCACCCAGCACGCTCACCGCGACGTAATAGACCCCAGGCGTACCACTGATCGGCAGCGCTCCGAACGGGATCGAAAGGCGGTAGCGGCGGCTGATCCCCGGCGAGAGGTCCCCGATCTGTGCGAACAGTCCGTAGGTGCTGATGGGGGTGCCGAAGTGCGTGGTGGGCGGGATCGCCGCGAAGTACTCGAGGTCCTTCTGAGTGCGGGCCGGGTAGTACGAGATCAGCAGATACACCTGTACGGCGAGCCAGGTGGTCGAGGTGTCGTTCGTCACCACGCCGGACACGTTCAGGTGGTGGTTCGGCTCGATGGAGGTCGGGTTCACCCGGTCGATCGTCACGGAGAAGCCGCGGTGGATGATGCCCTGCCGATCGCTCGGGCTCGCCGGGGCCCCGTACGACGTCGGTGCCGCTACGAGTGGAACGATGACGGCCGCTCCGAGGAGGGCGGCGGCAGCGAGGGTGCGGATGCGGCCTACACCCATCGCCGGAGCCTGCCGACCGGGTCCGTCACTCGATGAATGCTAGTGGCCAGCACTTACAACTCCTGGCAGCGCTGCTGGACGCTCGGGTGGGCGCGGAGGTTCAGTGCCAGCGGCCTGCCCTGGGCGGCAGCGCGCCTCATACAGTGGTCCTTCGTGTCGAGTCAGCGAGGGACACTGTCGCAGGCACAGCGGAACGCGGTGCTGGCGCTGCTGCACGCCACCCCGGCGCTGGGCGAGCTGGGGGAGCGGTTCCGAGCGGCGGGCCACGAGCTGGCACTGGTCGGGGGGTCAGTGCGAGACGCGCTTCTCGGCCGGCTGGGCGGGGACCTCGACCTCACCACCTCGGCGCGCCCGCGCGACATCGAGCGCGCTATCGCGGGGTGGGCGGAGGCGAGCTGGGACATCGGACGCGACTTCGGAACCATCGGCGCTCGCCGCGGCTCCTGGCGGGTGGAGATCACGACGTACCGAACCGACACCTACCGGCCCGACACGCGCAAGCCCAACGTGTCGTTCGGCGACACGTTGGAGGGCGACCTGGGCCGGCGCGACTTCACCGTGAACGCGATGGCCGTCGCCCTGCCCGGGCTTGCGTTCGTGGATCCATACGGTGGCCTGGCCGACCTGGCCGCGGGGGTACTGCGCAGCCCGTCTCCCGCGGTGGAGTCGTTCACGGATGACCCGCTGCGGATGATGCGGGCGGCGCGCTTCGCCGCCGAGCTGGGCTTCACCGTCGCAGCCGACGTAGTGGCAGCCATGGCGGAGATGGCCGAGCGAATCGAGATCGTGTCCGCCGAGCGGATTCGGGACGAGGTCACTCGCTTGCTGCTAGCACCTTCGCCCAGGGCCGGGCTCGCCCTGGTGGTCGACACCGGACTCGCCGACCGGGTGCTACCCGAGCTACCACGGCTGAGGCTGGAGCGGGACGAGCACCACCGCCACAAGGACGTCTATCAGCACACCTTGACCGTGCTGGAACAAGCGATCGCAATGGAGGGCCGGCTCGCCGAGGAGGGCCCCGACCTCATCCTCCGGCTGGCGGCCCTGATGCACGACGTCGGCAAGCCGGCCACCCGGCGCTTCGCGCCGGACGGCTCGGTGAGCTTCCATCACCACGACGTGGTCGGTGCGAAGCTGGCCCGCAAGCGGTTGACGGCGCTGCGCTTCAACCGCGACGTGGTGGACGCGGTCGCCCGGCTGGTTGAGCTCCACCTCAGGTTCCACGGGTACGGCACCGGTGAGTGGACCGACTCGGCGGTGCGCCGGTACGTGCGCGACGCAGGGCCGCTGCTCGACCGCCTGCACGTGCTGACCAGGGCGGACTGTACGACGCGCAACCGGGCGAAGGCGCTGCGGCTGCAGCGCAGCTACGACCAGCTGGAGGAGCGGATCGCCCGGCTGTCCGAGGCGGAGGAGCTGGCGGCCATCCGGCCGGAGCTGGACGGACGCCAGATCATGGAGGTGCTGGGGATCGGGCCGGGTCCGCTGGTCGGCGAGGCCTACCGCTTCCTGCTCGACCAGCGCATCGACGCCGGGCCGATGGGCGCCGAGCGCGCCCGGGAGGCCCTGCTGTCTTGGTGGCACGACCGCCAGGCAACCTGAGCCCGTGAGCGCGGTGGCTCTTCAGTGTGTGTGGGCGGGCTTCTGGGACGCCGCCGGATCGGTGGGCGGGCTTCCGGGACACCGCCGGATCGGTGGGCGGGCTTCCGGGACGCCGCCGGACGCGGCAACCGGCCTCGCTCGTAGGCTCGCTCGGCGGCCAGTCCCATCCACGCCGCGCCGGTCGGCGCCCCTCGCGCCCGCCCGGCCTGCCTGGGGCGCCTCGGGGGGCCGGGCTTCCGGGACGCCGCCGGATCGGGGGCCGCGCTCTCAGACGCTCGCTCCGGTGGGCTGTTCAACGGCGGGCCGGCGGTGGGTCGCCCGCGCGTAGACCGACGCGAGGACGGCGTACAGCACGCCTATCGCCACCAGCAGTCCATAGGACCTGCCGTCCGCGGGGATCACCAGGATGCCGGCGGCAGCGGCCGCGACGAACACGGCGTTGTAGGCCATGTCGTAGACGCTGAAGACGCGGCCGCGAAACTCGTCGTCCACGCCCGTCTGGACGATGGTGTCGACGCAGATCTTGACGCCCTGCGCGGAGATCCCCAGCACGAGCGCAGCGACGAGTGTCGCCACCTGGGTGAAGAGGGTCCCGGGGAAGACCACCACGACCGCCGCCGCCGTGAGCAGCAGGGCCACCCAGGACTCCTTGGCCAGCCTCGCCGTCGCCAGCGGGGTCAGGACCGCTGCCAGGAAGTAACCGAGTCCGGAGACGAGGACCACTCCGATCACGCCCTCGAAGGCCGACGTCGTCTGCTCTGGAGTGTTGAAGTAGTTCCGGTAGAGGACCACCGTGGCCACCGTTGCCAGCCCATAGAGGAACCGGTGGCCAGTCACCACCAAGAGCGCCCCGGCCGGGCCGCGCCGCTGGCCGAGGTGTCGGAGACCGGCGCCCAGGCCGCGGGCAACGACGGCCAGCGCGTCGGACAGTTTGGCGGGCCGCGCCCCTGTTTCCGGGCCGAGCAGTTCGGGGGGCATCCGGGTGGCGAGCGCGGCCGCGAGCAGGTAGACGGCGGCGGAGGCAGCCACGACCACGGCCGCCGGGTGAGCAGACGGAAGGCGCACCAGGGCCACCGAGGCGAGGCCGGCGCCGATCATCGTCGAGACGGTCCCGGCCGTTGGGGTCAGGGCGTTCGCGGTGACTAGGTCGTCGTCCTCCACGACGTGCGGAAGCGCCGCCGACAGGGCGGCGAGGAAGAACCGGTTCACGCTGAGGGCAGCCAGCACGACGATGAAGAGAACCATGCCGGTATGCCCCGCCAGGACTAGGGCCGCCGCCGCCAGCACCGGGGCGACCCGCACCACGTTCGCAAACAGCAGGACCTGTCGGCGACGCCAGCGGTCGAGGAAGACGCCGACGAACGGGCCCAGCACGCTGTATGGGATCAGCAGCGCGGCCAGCGCCGCCGCCACCGCGGCGACGGTCGGCTTGTCCTCTGGCGAGAAGAGCACGTAGGCCGCGAGCGCCGCCTGGAAGACGCCGTCCGCGCACTGGCTGACCAAGCGTACGGCGAGCAGCTGGCGGAACCGCCGCCCTCGGCTCAGGTGGCCCAGCCGCGCAAGCATGACCCGTCCAGTCTGACTCCCCGATCCGGCCCGGCGGGAAGGCGATGTCAGATCAGCGCTCGACTTCTCCGCGGATGAACGCCTCGAGCGCAGCCCGACCCTCCCCGTCGGGACGCTGGACCGGTGGCGACTTCATCAGGTAAGCCGCGGCCGAGAGCACCGGGCCGCCGATGCCGCGGTCCTTGGCGATCTTCGCGGCCCGGATGGCGTCGATGATGATGCCGGCCGAGTTGGGCGAGTCCCAGACCTCCAGCTTGTACTCGAGGTTGAGCGGCACGTCGCCGAAGGCGCGACCCTCCAGCCGGACGTAGGCCCACTTGCGGTCGTCAAGCCACTCGACGTAGTCCGAGGGGCCGATGTGGACGTTGCGGGCACCCAGATCGTGGTCGAGGTTCGACGTCACCGCCTGCGTCTTGGAGATCTTCTTAGACTCCAACCGCTCACGCTCGAGCATGTTCTTGAAGTCCATGTTGCCACCGACGTTGAGCTGGTAGGTGCGGTCGAGCACCACGCCCCGCTCCTGGAAGAGCCGCGCCAGCACCCGGTGCGTGATGGTCGCTCCCACCTGGGACTTGATGTCGTCTCCGATGATGGGGAGGCCGGCGTCCTCGAACTTCTTCGCCCACTCGGGGTCCGAGGCGATGAAGACGGGCAGCGCGTTGACGAACGCCACGCCCGCGTCGATTGCGCACTGGGCATAGAACTTGTCCGCCTGATCGGAACCCACGGGCAGGTAGGAGACCAACACGTCGGCCTTGCTGTCGCGCAGTACGGCGACGACATCCACCGGCGAGACGTCCGACTCCGCGATGGTCTCGCGGTAGTACTTGCCGAGGCTGTCCAGGGTGTGGCCGCGCTGCACCGTCACCCCGAGCGGGGGCACGTCGCAGATCTTGATCGTGTTGTTCTCGCTCGCTGTGGTGGCCTCGGACAGGTCGAACCCGACCTTCTTGGCGTCCACGTCGAAGGCGGCGACAAACTCGATGTCGCTCACGTGGTAGTCGCCGAACTCGACGTGCATCAGACCCGGGACGGCGGTGGATGCGTCCGCGTCGCGGTAGTAGTGCACGCCCTGGATCAGCGACGTCGCGCAGTTCCCGACGCCGACGATGGCTACCCGGACCGGACTCATGCGTTCTCCTTAGTCATTCCTCTTGGTGGGCACCGGACGCGGACGCTGCGGTCCTTCCGGACTTGTCGCTTCCGCGGCGCCGGCATCCGAGCCGGTCCCGCGCCCCCTGTGCGGCCGCGAGGTCGCCCGGCTG
Organism: Nocardioidaceae bacterium; assembly: GCA_035692425.1. Taxonomy (GTDB): domain Bacteria; phylum Actinomycetota; class Actinomycetes; order Propionibacteriales; family Nocardioidaceae; genus DASSHZ01. Next base: position 76,102 of record DASSHZ010000040.1, on the reverse strand, counting down.
GGGCGCCTCCCGACCCGCTCGCTGTCGATGAGCTCGTTGAGCCAGCGGACCTCCCGCTCGGCTGACTCGAGCCCGTGTCGCTGCAGCTCCAAGGTGTAGGCATCCACCCGCTCACGGGAACGGGCGATGGCCGCGCGCACCTTGTCGAGCCGCTCCTCCAGCCGGCTGCGCCGACCCTCGAGGATGCGCAGCCTGGTCTCGGCGCTGGTGGCCCCGAAGAACGCGAATCGGACCCCGAAGCTGTCATCCTCCCAGGCGCTCGGGCCGCCGGCGGAGACGAGCTCTGCGAACCGCTCCTTGCCCTCCGCCGAGAGCTTGTAGACGATCCTGGCTCGCCGGCCGGTGCGGGCGGTCGGGTTGGTGGGGGACTCCTCGGCGATGAGACCGGCGCGCAGCAGCTGCTTGAGGCACGGGTATAGCGAGCCGTAGGAAAGCACTCGCCCCCAGCCCAGCAGCGCGGTCACCCGCTTACGCAGCTCGTAACCGTGCATCGAAGACTCGTGCAGCAGGCCGAGCACGGCAAGCTCCAGGGCGTCGGCGCGCCTGGTTGCCATCTCGCCTCCTCGACTCGTCCCCGCAGCAGTAGTGACCCACAACTCGCCCGGGCCGGTCCCAGTATCAGTGGAACATATCGTAGCGATACATCGCGCCGATCGCCAGGGGACCTGACCCGACGGCTCTGGCGCATCGCGCGCGCAGTCCGCGCCACGGAGCGGTCGGCCGTGCCGGGCCGGACAACGCCGTATTCTCGGTTCATCATGTGGTCCCAGCGCTCGGTCATCGACTACTCGCTCCAACGGCGAGCGAAGCTGGCGACCCTGTGTAGGGGCGGAGCCCTCGACCTGGAAGACGTGTGCGATGCCGATCCCTACACGCTGCTGGCCGCCAAGCACCACGGCGAGCTCGTCGACAGCCCGTGCCCGATCTGTCACCGGCCGCAGCTTGCCCACCTGTCCTATGTCTTCGGCGACGAGCTCGGCCAGTTCTCCGGCCGAATCCGGTCCCGCCCGGAGATCGAGGAGATGGCCCACGAGTACGGCGAGGTGCGCGTATACGTCCTTGAGGTCTGCCGGCAGTGCGGCTGGAACCACCTGGTCGAGTCCTACGTCGTGGGCGACGGCGTGCCCCGCAAGCCGCCTCGCCGCCAGCGCACCGTCGAGGACGACTGACCCTGGTTCCACCGACTGCTGCGCCGGCGTACCGGGCCGGGCCGCCCCACGTCGGCAACGCGGCGCATGAGTGGCTCTACGCGGCCACCGGCCGGTGGCGCGAGTCGGCGTGGGCCCAGCCGGTCGGGAGGCTCGGGGCCCCCGCCGGGTAGCCGGCCGCCGGCCCGGCGGCGGCCGCGCCGGAAGAGGGTGCGCGCCCGTGACCTGAAGGGTGGTGCCAAGGCGCGTTTCATCGCCAAGAAGGTCGCCAAGTGGACGCTCATCGTCGGCCTGCTGGGCGCGCTGGGGCTGGCGATTGCCATCTTCGTCGCTTATCGACTCGTGACTATTCCCAGCCCGAACAAGGCCTTCCAGGCCCAGACCACCACCATCTACTACGCAGACGGTCGGCATGTGATCGGCACCTTCGCGGTGCAGAACCGACACAGCGTGCCACTCGCGGCCGTCCCGACGACCACCCAGGACGCGGTGATCGCGGCCGAGAACCGGACGTTCTACTCCGACAGCGGCCTCGACCCACGCGGGATCATCCGCGCCGCCTGGCATGACCTGACCTCGTCCGGCAGCACTCAGGGCGCCTCCACCATCACCCAGCAGTACGTGAAGATCCTCTACCTCAACCAGCAGCGAACGCTGAGCCGGAAGCTGCATGAGGCCTTCCTGGCCGTCAAGATCGACCGGACACTCAGCAAGGACCAGATCCTGCAGGGCTACCTGAACACCATCTACTTCGGGCGCGGCGCGTACGGCATCGATGCCGCCGCGCAGGCCTACTTCGATGAGCCCGTCGAGCAGCTGACGGCGAGACAGGGTGCCGTGCTCGCCTCGGTGCTGAACTCGCCCGGCACCTTGGATCCGGCGGTCTCGCGGTCCAACCGAGCCCGGCTGCTCGCCCGCTACCGCTACGTGCTTGACGGCATGGCGGCCATGGGCGACCTCACCCAGCAGCGCGCCCAGGCGCTGGGCCAAGTGCTGCCCAAGCTGGCAAAGCCGGCCGTGCGCAACGTAAACGGCGGCCAGCGCGGCTTCCTGCTGACGCTCGTTCGCGAGCGGCTGCGATCGCTGGGCTACAGCGACGAAGAGATCGATGCAGGTGGCCTGAAGGTGACCACCACGTTCAGCTGGAAGGACATGCGGGCGGCGGTCGCAGCCACCCGGAAGAACCGGCCGCCGAAGCATCCGACGCTCAACATCGGCCTGGCCTCGATCGACCCGAGCACCGGCGCGCTGCGGGCGATGATCGGCGGCCGCAACTTCCTGCACAGCCAGAACAACTGGGCTACCAATCGAGTTCAGCCCGGGTCTTCGTTCAAGCCGTACGCGCTCGCGGCCGGACTCGAGAACGGCTTCACGCTGCAAAGCGTGCTCGATGGCAAGTCGCCGTACGTGCTGCCGGACGGCACCGAGATCCACAACGATGTCGCGTACGGGCCGGCCAGGGTATCGCTGCTGACGGCCACCGAGCAGTCGATCAACTCTGCCTACGTCGACCTGGTCCAGAGGATCCCTGGGAACGGTCCGCAGAAAGTGCTCGACGTCGCGGCCGCGCTGGGCATCCCCACCAACAACATGCAGCCGGTGCCGGTCGTCCCGCTCGGCGTCTTCGGGGTCTCGCCGGTCAACCAGGCGAACGGCTACGCGACCTTCGCCGACGGCGGTCAGCACCACCCGTGGTACGTGATCTCGCAGATCCGCGACTCGAGCGGGCTGCGCTACTCGCATCAGGTGAAGACGACACAGGCGCTGCGCCCCGCGGTGGCCAGCAACGTCACCTACGCGCTGCAGAAGGTAGTGACCAACGGGACCGGCCGGAACGCGCTGGCCCTGGGGCGACCGGCCGCCGGCAAGACTGGGACCGCCACGGCGACCGGTAAGGACGGCACCGAGCACGTCTCCGCCGCTTGGTTCGTCGGGTACACCCCACAGCTGGCGACCGCGGTGGCGTTCACCCGGGGGACGGGCTATCAACCGCTCGACGGCGGCTACCTGGTCCCGTACTTCGGCGCGAACTATCCCTGCGCGACCTGGACCGACTACATGCGCGCGGCGCTCGCCGGCGAGCCCGTGGAGCGGTTCCCCGCGCCCGCCGGGCTGCGCCCGAGCAGCCCACCCACCACTACGGCGCCGACGACCACCGCACCTACCACGAGGCCACCTACCACCGCCCCGACGACCACGGCACCCACCACCTCGGCCCCGACCTCGACGAGTCCGACGGCATCGACCTCGCCACCCACGTCGACCAGCTCCCCGCCCACCACGACCTCTCCGACGTCGTCGTCGCCGACGTCTCCGTCGCCGACCGCGAAGAGTCCAGGATCGCCAGGGCCCAGCCGAGCCGGTCCGGCGCCGTGACCCCCGCATCGGCCGGCGGCAGCTTGTGGATGCGGCACCATGGGGCGGTGCCGCCTCCCGTCCCCGCCGGCGGGATCGGCCGCCGGCGGATCGCTCGGCGGTCATGACGCTCCGGGCCACCGACGAGGTGGTGGCACCGACCCGGACCGACCCGCTCGCGCGGGTCGCCAGCGCGGCCATTGGCGGCCCGCTCGGGTGGCGCGCGCTGAGCGGGCGCAGCTGGTGGACACCCCTGCGGGTAGTGCTGTGCGTGGCGATCTTCGCCTTCGGACTCGGTGTGCTCCAGAAGTCGCCGTGCGTGGTGACCAACTGGGTCGACGCGGCGTCGCCGAAGCCGTACTCGCACATGTGCTACTCCGACCTGCCCTACCTGTACGTCGGGCGCGGACTCGCCGTCGGCATCGCGCCGTACACCCCGCGCGGCGAGCTCCCAGCGAACCGCCGGCCCGCAACTCAACAGGCGGCAGACGACCTCACCGTGGAGTACCCGGTGCTGATCGGCGTGTGGATGGGGCTCACCGGGACGATCACCAACGCGGTGGGTAGGCACCCCGACCTCAGTTCGGTGCCAACCGCGGACATCGGCGGCAACCCAGGAGTGCAGTACAACTCCGCCGTCTTCTGGGACGTGAACGCGGTCGGCTTCTTCCTGATCCTGCTCGCCGCCCTCCTGCTGCTGGTCCGAGCGCAGCCGCGGAGGCCCTGGGACGCGCTCTTCGTCGCTGCTTCACCGAGCCTGGTACTGGCGGCGACGATCAACTGGGACATGCTCGCGCTGGGCTGTGTGGTCGGGGCGATCTGGGCGTGGTCGAGGCGGCGTCCGGTGCTGGCCGGCATGCTCATCGGGCTCGGAGTGGCGACGAAGGTCTACCCACTCTTCCTGCTCGGTCCGCTGCTCGTGCTGTGCTGGCGCGAGCGCCGACTGGGGGAGTGGGGCAGGTGCTGTCTCGCGGGGGTGGTGGCCTGGCTAGCCGTCGACCTGCCGATCATCGTTTGGGCGCCCCACCAGTTCGCCTACGTATGGACGTTCAACGCGTCCCGCGGCCCGGACTGGGGCTCGCTCTGGCTGCTGGCGGAGAACTACGGGCACACTGCGTCCGCCGGACAGGTCAACCTAGGGACGTGGCTGCTCTTCGGTGCGGCGTGCGTCGGGGTGGCGCTGGTGGGCCTGTTCGCCCCGCGTCGGCCGCGCTGGGTGCAGCTGGCCTACCTGGTGGTGGCCGCCTTCCTGCTCGTCAACAAGGTCTACTCGCCGCAGTACGTGCTGTGGCTGCTGCCGCTCGCGGTGCTCGCCCGGCCGCGCTGGCGGGACCTGCTGATCTGGCAGGCGTGCGAGGTGTTCTACTTCTTCGCGATCTGGATGCACCTGGCGAACTTCTTCGTCGCCGCGGGCACCCAGGACTGGGTCTACAACCTGGCCATCTTGGTCCGGGTGGCCGGTGAGCTGTACCTCGCCGTACTGGTGCTGCGGGACATCTTCGCGCCCTCGCATGACCCGGTGCGCGCTGACGGGCTGTCCGACGATCCGCTCGGGGGCGTCCTCGACGACGGGATCGACGCCGAGCCCGCCGAGTCCGCGACCCCTGGTGGTCCAGTGACCGCCGGAGCCAGCGCGACCCGGGGCGCAGTCGGGGGCGTGTGGGGGTAAATCCCCATGACCGGCTCTTGCTCCGCCGCCTACGTTGGTGGCACTCCGGCCGGCTTCGAGCGCGGCCCTGATCCCGAGGACGGCCATGACCGACGTTTCACCGACCGCTGCCCGGCCGCTGGCTCGCCCGGGGGCCGCCGCCAGCGTGATCGACCTACGCAAGGTGTACGGCGAGGGTGCGGCGGCGGTCACCGCGCTGGACGGTGTCTCGCTGGACGTGGCCGCTGCCGAGTTCACCGCGGTGATGGGGGCGTCGGGGTCGGGCAAGTCCACGCTCATGCACTGCATGGCGGCGTTGGACACCCCAACTTCGGGCCGGGTCTACCTCGGTAGCGAGGAGCTGTCCGGCCTGTCCGACAAGCGGCTGACCCAGTTGCGCCGGGATGGGATCGGCTCCGTCTTCCAGGCTTTCAACCTGGTCCCCACCCTGACTGCGGCGGAGAACATTCTCCTGCCGCTGGCGCTGGCCGGCCGCCGGCCGGACCGGGAGTGGTTCGACACCGTGATCGCCGCTGTCGGGCTGGCGGACCGCCTCGGTCACCGGCCCAGCGAGCTCAGTGGCGGCCAGCAGCAGCGGGTGGCGTGCGCCCGGGCGCTGTTGTCGCGGCCGGAGATCGTGTTCGCAGACGAGCCAACCGGGAACCTCGACTCGGTGGCCGGCGCAGAGGTGCTGACCTTCTTGCGGGCCAGGCGCTCGCCGTCGGGCTGTTCGGGTCGACCGCCGGCATCGGCGTCGGCTACCTGCTGGCGATCGGGCTCAAGGCGCTGTTTGGCACGTTCGGGCTGGACCTCTCCGGCGCCCATATGCCGCTACACCTCCGCACGGTGGCCATCTCGTACGCGGTCGGGCTGGTCGTCACAGCTGCGGCGGCCTACCTGCCGGCACGGCGTGCCGGCCGGGTGGCGCCGGTGGAGGCCATGCGCGACGACGTCTCACTGGGGGAGTCGAGCCTGCGGCGTCGGGTGTTGGTCGGTGGGGTCCTGGGTGCGGCCGGGCTGGCCGCCGGGGCGGTAGGTCTGCTCGGGTCCGGCAACGGCGCGCTGCTCCCGCTCGGCCTCGGGGCCCTTGCCATCCTGGTCGGCCTGTCGCTGCTGAGCCCGGTGCTCGGCCGGCCGCTGATTGCCGGCGCCGGCTGGGTCTACCGCCGAGCCTTCGGCGCAGCCGGCCGACTGGCCGAGGCGAACGCCGCGCGCAACCCGCGCCGTACTGCGGCGACCGCCAGCGCCCTGATGGTCGGGCTGACCCTGGTCGCGACGATGGCGATCCTCGGGCAGTGGGCGAAGGCGAGCACCGAGCAGTCGATCCGGTTCGGGGTCGCGACGGTGCTCTCCCTCGGCGACTAGGGGGTGGGGGTGCTGAGCGTTCCCGTGGTCGCGTTGCTGGCATTCGTGGTCGCCTCCGGTGCCGTGGGTGTCCTGGCGGCCGTGCTGCCAGCGCGCCGCGCAGCCCGGCTGGAGATCCTGCCCGCGATCGCAAGCGAGTGACCCGGTCCCGGATCGCGCGGCAGCCCGGACCACCGGCAGCCTCGGCAGCGTGTGGACGACGATTTCCGCGCCTCCCGGGGTCGCTGGTAGCCTGTCCCGGTGCTGCGCGGGACAACCCGTGCAGCGTCGTACTCGTCCGAGATTCGGGCGTGGCCTCCTGTCACGGAGACGCCGTGACCGCATTGAGTCCACAGGAGGTGGATGGCTTACATGCGCAACTACGAGCTGATGGTGATCCTCGACCCCGACCTCGAGGAGCGGACGATCGAGCCGTCGCTGGAGACGTATCTCAACCTGGTCCGACAAGACGGCGGGCTCGTCGAGTCCGTCGACGTGTGGGGTCGTCGGCGGCTGGCCTACGAGATCGACAAGCGGACCGAGGGAATCTATGCCGTCGTGACGTTGTCGGCCGAACCGCCTACGGTCAAGGAGCTCGACCGCCAGCTCAACCTCAACGAGTCGGTCGTGCGTACCAAGGTGATCCGTCCCGAGGTCCGCTGACCTGCTCGAAACCCGCTCAACCCAACTCCCCGGGAGGCCCTTATGGCAGGCGAGACCACGATCACCGTCATCGGCAACCTGACCGACGACCCCGACCTGCGCTTCACCCCGTCGGGCGCGGCGGTGGCGAACTTCACCGTCGCGTCGACCCCGCGGTTCTTCGACAAGCAGACCAACGAGTGGAAGGACGGCGAGGCCCTCTTCCTGCGTTGCTCGATCTGGCGACAGGCTGCCGAGAACGTCGCCGAGTCGCTGCAGCGCGGCTCCCGCGTCATCGTCTCCGGTCGCCTCAAGCAGCGGTCCTACGAGACCCGCGAGGGCGAGAAGCGGACCGTCTTCGAGATCGACGTGGACGAGATCGGCCCGTCGCTACGCTATGCCACCGCGAAGGTCACAAAGACCACCCGCTCGTCCGGGTCGTCGGGCGGGGAGAGTGCCTCATCGGTCGACCCGTGGGCGACGCCCGCCGGGTCCACGACCGGCAGCGCCGGGTCGACGGGGGACGAGCCGCCGTTCTGACCCCCACCCATGCTGCGGCCCGGGCTGGGAGCTAAGCGCCTCGCGGCCACCACCACCATTCCGGCGTCAGCCGGGCTCACGAAAGGGGGCACCACAATGGCGAAGCCGATAGTGCGCAAGCCGAAGAAGAAGGTCTGCGCGTTCTGCAAGGACAAGGTCACATACGTCGACTACAAGGACACGGCCCTGCTCCGCAAGTTCATCTCCGACCGGGGCAAGATCCGGGCCCGGCGAGTGACCGGCAACTGCACCCAGCACCAGCGCGACGTCGCGATGGCGGTCAAGAACGCCCGCGAGATGGCCCTGCTGCCCTACACGTCCACGGCTCGCTGAGAGGGGCGCGGAGTCGATGAAGCTCATCCTCACTCAGGAGGTCTCCAACCTCGGAGCGCCCGGCGACGTGGTCGAGGTCAAGGACGGCTACGGTCGCAACTTCCTGCTGCCGCGCGGGCTGGGGATTCGCTGGACCCGCGGCGCCGAGAAGCAGGTCGACTCGATCCGGCGGGCTCGATCCGTCCGGGAGATCCGCGATCGCAGCGATGCGGTGGAGGTACGCGACCGTCTCGAGTCGATCACCGCGACCATCACCGCGCAGGCGGGTTCGGCCGGCCGCCTCTTCGGAGCGGTGAAGGTCGCCGACATCGTCGAGGCGGTCCGGGCCGCCGGCGGCCCGGAGATCGACAAGCGCCGGATCGAGGTCGGCAACCCGATCAAGACCGTCGGGAGCCACCAGGTCCGGGTCCGGTTGCACGACGAGGTCAACGCGGTCGTCGACGTCGAGGTACGACGGGCGGCGGTACCCTCGATCGACTCCTAGACCTGCCGGGAGTTTCTTTCGTCCACAGCCGGGGGAGCGGTGAACCGCGAGGTCGCCGACCGTGCGTGAACGCTCTCACGAGCGAGATCCACAAGTCTGTGCCCAGGCTGTGCACAGCGCCTGGCGGCGTTTTCCCCAGCCTCTGGCTATTCGTCCACCAAGGGCTGTTGACGACACGGTTCCGCTGGTCCAGCTCGCGTCGTAATGTCGCTCGACGGTGCTCGCGGCGGTGCCGGCCCAATGTCGGTGGCGTTGCCTAACATCGCAGCGACATACGACCCCAGCGACCGTGATCGGAGCAGACCAGGTGAGTCTCGCCGAGTTCCCGAGCCAGTCGCCGGTCGCCGAAGACCGCGGCTCCGGGCGCGTTCCCCCGCAGGACGAGCTGGCAGAGCAGTCGGTCCTGGGCGCGATGCTCTGGTCGAAGGACGCCATCGCGGACGTGGTGGAGGTGATCCGGGGCGCCGACTTCTACCGGCCTGCCCATGAGCTGATCTACGACGCGATCATCGACCTGTACGGCCGGGGCGAGCCTGCGGACGCGATCACGGTGACCAACGAGCTCAACCGTGCTGGCGACCTGGTGCGGGCCGGCGGCGCGCCGTACGTCCACACGCTGGTGGCCAGCGTCGCGCTGGCTGCCAACGCTGGCTACTACGCCGAGATCGTCCGAGAGAGGGCCGTGCTGCGGCGGCTGATCGGGGCCGGCACCAAGATCGTGCAGCTGGGGTACGCCGGGCAGGGTCGGGTCGACGACGTGGTCGACCAGGCCCAGGCCGAGGTCTACAACGTCACCGAGCGGCGCGCGAGCGAGGACTATGCGCCACTAGCGGACCTCATGGAAGCCACCATCGACGAGCTGGAGGCGATCGGGAACCGCGACGGTGCCATGGGCGGCGTGCCGACCGGGTTCGCTGAGCTGGACTCGCTGACCAACGGCCTGCATCCCGGCCAGATGGTGATCGTCGCCGCCCGGCCCGCCGTCGGCAAGTCCACGATGGGCCTCGACCTGGCCCGGTCCGCGGCAATCCGGCACGGCCTGACCACAGTGATGTTCTCGCTGGAGATGAGCAAGAGCGAGATCACCATGCGGCTGCTGTCGGCCGAGGCGCGGATCGCGCTACACCACATGCGAAACGGCAAGATGAGCGACGACGACTGGAACAAGCTGGTTCGCAAGATGAGCGAGGTGTCGGCGGCCCCGCTGTTCATCGACGATTCGCCGAACCTGACGATGATGGAGATCCGGGCCAAGGCACGGCGGCTCAAGCAGCGTCACGACCTGCGGCTGATCGTCATCGATTACCTGCAGCTGATGACATCCGGAAAGAAGGTGGAGTCCAGACAGCTCGAGGTCTCCGAGTTCTCCCGGCAGATCAAGCTGCTCGCCAAGGAGCTCGAGATCCCCATCGTGGCGATCGCCCAGCTCAACCGGAGCTCCGAGCAGCGCACCTCGCGTCGGCCCCTGCTCTCCGACCTGCGCGAGAGCGGCAGCCTGGAGCAAGACGCCGATGTGGTGATTCTGCTGCACCGCGACGACATCTACGAGAAGGAGTCCACCCGGCCCGGCGAGGCCGACCTCATCGTGGCCAAGAACCGCAACGGACCCACCGCCGAGCTGGTCCTCGCCTTCCAGGGCCACTACTCGCGCTTCGTCGACATGGCCCAGGGCTGAGGAGCTGTATGCAACTGCCTACCCTGGGCCTGCTTCGTCCGCTCGCGGTCTCTGCGCGTCCCGACCTGGTGGCGGAGCCGGTCCGGAGGATGCTGGCCGCCTGGCCGGGGCGGGAGCAGGTCAGCGTGGTTGAGATCGATCCCGACCTGGCGGATACGGCCGCCCTCGTCGATGCCTATCGGGTGCCGGTGACGGCGTCCGCCAACTGCGTCGTGGTGGCCGGTCGCCGTGGTGGTGAGGAGCGGGTGGCCGCCTGTGTGGTCCGCGCCGATACGCAGGCCGACGTCAACAACGTCGTGCGTCGACTGCTCGACGTGCGGAAGGCCTCGTTCCTGAGCCGGGAGCGCGCCGTGCGCGAGACCGAGATGGAGTACGGCGGGATCACTCCCGTCGGTCTCCCCCCCGGGTGGCCCGTGCTCGTCGCGGCCGAGGTGGTCGACATACCCTTGGCCGTCATCGGGAGCGGTGTGCGTCGCTCCAAGCTGCTCCTGCCCGGGCACCTGCTGGCACAGCTCCCCGCAGCCAAGGTGGTGGCTTCGCTGGCGCGCGTGACCCCTCCACCGAGCTGAGCTGGGTGACCCCTGGACGCCGAGGGCGTGCACCGCCGGGCCGGTCGCAGCGCGGAGCGCAAGTGCGAGGCATGCGACGAGACCTAGTGGAGTGTCTCCCGATGGGCCAGTCACCAGCTGCTACGCCCAACCGACGCTCTGCGTCGGCGGCGGGATGGGGGTCTAGCGCAGGGGTACGAAGGCGTAATGGCCCACCGCGCGCTCGGTCAGGCCACCGTCGGCGGCGCGGTCGACGACGGCGAGGCGGCCGCGCACCGGGACCACCATGCGGCCGGGCGCGGCCAGCTGGTCGACCAGCTGGGCCGGGATGGTGCGGGCCTCGGCCGAGACCAGGATCTTGTCGTACGGTGCCGCGGCCGGCCAGCCCAGGACCCCCGGAGCCGCCTGATGGATCGACACCTGAGCCAGTTGCAGGCGTTGCACGTTCCCCCGGCCCCAGTCGGCCAGCTCGGCGATGATCTCGACGCCGTGCACCAGCCCGGTCTTGCCGACCAGGCAGCCCAGCAAGGCAGCGGTCCAGCCCGACCCGCTGCCGACGTCCAGAGCCGCCTCGCCGTGCTGTACGTCGAGCAGCACCAGCATGTTGTGCACCGTTGTCGGCTGCGAGTTGGTCTGCCGGTGCCCGATCGGGATCGGCCGGTCCTCAGCCGCATAGGAGGCCTGCTCCGGGTGCAGGAATTGCGCCCGATCAACCGCTCGCATCGCGGCTGCCACCCGGTGCTCGGCCGAGTTGCCGGCACCGACGCCCGCCGTCCTGCGCCCGGTCGGCTCGTCGTCCGGAGCGGCGTTCATCCCTCCACTATGAGCGCCAGCAGCCAGCGGCGCCTGCCCCACCGAGTGGTCAGCTCTCCTGCGGCCGCGCCAGCAGGATGGTGCCGATGCGATGCAGGAGTCCGACGAACACGGCGATGGCGGCCGCGAAGGCGACCCACAGCTCCACTTCCCCGATGAGCCTGATGAAGTGCAGGTGCTCGGCGTCGCCGAGATACATGCTGGCAACGGCGTACATCCCGAGCGGGAAGATCATGCTCCAGAGCACCGCGTCGTAGCGCAGCGGAATGTGGTGCGCCACATGCCGCCACCACAACGCGCCGACCAGAGCGGGGATCAGCCAGGTCGACAGGGCCCAGCACATCACGGTGAGGCCGGTGACCAGGTCGTGCATGGAGTCGATGATCGGGGTGTCCGACATGTCGAGGATGCCGGCTCCCGCGAGCACAGTTATCGACGAGGCGCCCATCGCGATCCAGTACGACGGGTCGAGGTCCTCCGCCTGGAAGTCGTAGAGCATCTCACGGAGCACCACGAGGATGCCGGCCAGCCCGTAGAGGAACACGCCGACCGACCAGGTGAGCACGGCCACCACCGCGATCACCTGCCGCCCGACGCCCACGTGCGGCTCCAGCGAGGTGGCTGCGACCGCGACCGACTGGCTGGAGACCACCCACATGAACCAGGTGCCGTTGGCCGCCGTCAGGGGGGACGCGGCGTGCCGGGTCAGGAAGGCGGCCGACGGGACGACGTACCCGAGCAGGAGCCATGCCAGCCCGGCGGCTGCAACCAGACCGGCGGTCCAGTGGTAGTACCCCATGATCGCCAGGTGGGCGGCGAGCACGTTCGTCCCGGCCACGAACGTGAGGAAGCCGAAGCCCCGACCCGGGTCGGTCAGGTCCTCGGCCACCCAGTGTGGGTATCGCTCGACCCGCCACAACGTCAGCACGATGAGGACGCAGTACGCCGCGATGGTCACCGCCACTACAACCTTCGCCAGGACGTGGCGGCCTTCGCCTGCCATCCCGGTGGCGATGATGCCGGTCGCCATCACCAGCGCGAAGTAGCCGGGGGCGAGACCGCGTACAGCCGGACGGATACGGTCTAGCACGCGGCGCACAACAGCGACGCTATCGTGGCGGCGCTCCGCTGACCGGGGGCCTCGCGGCGCGCGGCGAGAGCGAGGCCGGCCTAGTCCTCCTCGCCGGGGACGACCTCGTCGTGGGTACGTGACCGGATGGGCCCGGTCGGGAAGAACTCGCGCACCCGAAGCACGCGCTCGAAGACGCGCGCCTCCCGGAGGTCGCGCAGTCGTCCCGCGAGCAGATCGACCAGCGTCACGATGCCCACCAGCCGCTGTGGGTCGTCGCGGTCCACGACCGGCATCCTCGACACGCCGAGGTCGGCCATCCGGTACGCGACCTGACGGAGCGTGTCGTCGGGGTGGCAAACCGCGGGGTCGACGACGGCGAGACGCTCGATCGGCTCGTCCGCGCGCTCGCCAGAGAGGGCGACGTCCAGCATGTCGCGCCGGGTGACGATGCCGACCAGTCGGTCCTGGGCGTCCACGATCGGATACATGCGCTGGCGGTGTTGGCGGTGCTGGCGGTCGCGGAGCTGCCGGTGCTCGGCGACGAAGGTAGCGGCCACCTCGCCGGCGGGCGTGCCGGCCGTGAACGAGACGGACTCGGTCTGCAGCACCTCGTGGATGAACAACACCTCCAGCGGGTCGACGTCGTACTCCCGGGTCAGGTGGTAGCCATGCCGGGCGATCTTCTCGGTGAGCACGGACCGCTTCAGCACCACCGCCGACAGCCCGAACGCCAGCGTTGCGGACACCAGCAGTGGCAGCAGCGTCCCCCAGTCGTGGGTCAGCTCAAGCGCGAACACGACCCCGGTGAACGGCGAGCGCATGACACCGCCGACGACCGCCGCCAGGGCGACCAGGGCCCAGAAGCCCGGGGTGACGGCCGGCAGCCATTGGCCGACGAGTGCCCCCAGCGACCCGCCGATCATGAACACCGGTGCCAGCACGCCACCCGAGGTCCCCGAACCGAGCGACAGCGACCAGATCAGGGTCTTCACCACGAGGATCCCGATGATCAGGCCCATCGTCGCCGAGCCGTCGAGCAGCTGGTGGATGACGTCGTACCCGACACCCAGCGCGCGCGGCTCCACCAGGCCGCCGATGCCGATGACGAGGCCGCCGATCGCGGGCCACCACATCCAGTGGATCGGCAGGCGCTTGAACGAGTCCTCGGCGAAGTAGACGAGTCCGGTAGCGAGCATGGCCAGCCCGCCGCCGAGGAGGCCGATCAGGACCGCGCCGCCGTACACGCTCACCGGGAAGTGGTCTGGCGCCGGCGGCACCGGGAAGATCGGCCCGCTGCTGATGATGTAGGCGCGCACCACGGTCGCGGTGACCACGGCGCCGGCCACTGGGACGAAGCTGCGCGGGCGCCACTCGAACAGCAGCATCTCGACCGCGAGCAGGACCGACGCCAGCGGGGCGTTGAACGTCGCGGCCATGCCCGCCGCCGCGCCGGCCACCAGCAGGGTCTTGCGCTCGTCCGCGCTGAGCTTGAGGAACTGGGCGCCGATCGACCCGAACGCACCGCCGGTCATGATGATGGGGCCTTCGGCTCCGAACGGGCCGCCGGTGCCGATGGTGATGATCGCGGAGATCGGCTTCAGTACGGCGACCCTCGGCCGGACCTTGCTGCCGCCGATGAGGATCGACTCGATCGCCTCAGGCATGCCGTGACCGCGGATCTTCTCCGACCCGTATCGGGCCATCGCGCCGACGATGAGCCCGCCGAGGACCGGGGCGGCCAGCACCAGCAGCGGGTTGTGGTGGGTCAGCCCGGGGGCGACCAGTCGGGTGTCGACCCGCTGGTAGAAGACGAGGTTGGTGACCAGCCCGATGCCGTTCAGCAGCAGCCAGGCGACACAGGCGCTGATGCCGCCGACGACGAGTCCGTACCCGGCGATGAGGGCCGTTCGCCAGGTGACCGTGAAGTCCCCCAGGTGCTCCACCGGGGCTCTCGTCGGGTCGGGCGAGGGCGTGGCGGGCACAGTGGGAGGAACCTTTCCGCGGCGTGGTCGACGCCCCGACACTAGTGGTCATGGCCGGAGGTTGATCGAGGGGATACCGGAGAGCAGGCGGATGAATCGCAAGGCGGAGGAGGGAGGCGTGTGGGTGCACACGTCGACCGACGACAACGCCGCGAGGCGCTGCCTGAGCCCGGCAGACCCCGGACGAATTTCCGGCCATGACCACTAACCGTCATGGCCGGAAGTTGATCGAGGGGATGCCGCCGGATGTCGCGGTCGGGAGACGATCGATAACGTGTCGGTATGGCGACCTACCCGCTCCCCGATCCCGCCGACCAGTACGACGTCGTGGTGATCGGGAGCGGTCCGGCCGGGGGGACGCTGGCCTCGAAGCTGGCCGAGACGGGCAAGCGGATCCTGCTGCTAGAGCGGGGCGACTACCTGCCGCGAGAGCGCGCGAACTGGAGTTCGGAGGAGGTCTTCGGCCGAGCTCGCTATGTGGCGGCCGATACGTTCTACGACAGTGCGGACAAGCCGTTCACCCCTGGCATGCACGCCTTCGTAGGCGGCAACTCGAAGGTTTACGGGGCTGCGCTGTTCCGGCTACGACCGGAGGACTTCGGCGAGATCCGCCACCACGGCGGCGTCTCGCCTGCGTGGCCCATCAGCTACGACGAGCTGGAGCCGTACTACGTGCAGGCAGAGCGGATGTACCTGGTGCACGGCAAGCACGGGGAGGATCCCTTCGAGGGCCCGTTCAGCGCCGACTACGCCTACCCGCCGGTGCGCCACGAGCCGCGCATCCAGCTGCTCTCGGACGCCTTGGAGCGGCTCGGGCTGCACCCGTTCCACCTGCCGATCGGGGTCGATCTGACCCAGGACGCCGCCGGGAGGGCGACCCATGACTCGCCGTGCATCCGCTGCGACCGCGTCGACGGATTCCCCTGCCTGGTCGACGGCAAGGCCGATGCCGAAGTGGTCGCCGTACGGCCCGCGCTGGCCGCTCACCCGAACCTGACGCTGCTTACCCGGACGACCGCCCGGCGGCTGGTCACCGACGCTGGTGGGCGCACGGTCTCGGTAGTGCTCGCCACCGGCCCCGACGGTGAGCAGCGTACCTTCGGTGGGGACATCGTGGTCTTGTCAGCCGGGTCGATCCTGTCCGCTGCACTGCTGTTGCGATCGGCGGACGACGCCCATCCCCACGGGCTGGCCAACGGGTCCGACGTCGTGGGTCGCTACTACCTGCGGCACAACAACGTCGCGCTGATGGCGGTCTCGAAGGACCCCAACCCGACCACGTTCCAGAAGACGCTGTCCCTCAACGACTTCTACGGGCCGTCCAAGTCGTGGCAGTACCCGATGGGGAACATCCAGATGCTCGGCAAGTCCGATGACTGGCAGCTGAAGGGCGAGGCGCCGAAGATGCTCCGATGGGGGCCGGCGTTCACCTACGAGATGGCGGCCAAGCACTCCATCGACTTCTGGCTCGCGGGGGAAGACCTGCCCCGGCCCGACAGCCGGGTGACCGTGCGCGCGGACGGGGCGGTGCGCCTCTCCGTACCGCCGGACAACAACGCCGAGGGCGTGCGTCGGCTGCGGGCAACCCTCGACTCGATGCTCAGCGAGCTCGGACTGCAGTCGAAGTCCTTCGAGCGGGGGCTGTACCTGCACAAGGACATGGACGTGTCGGCGACCGCCCACCAGGCCGGCACCGTACGCTTCGGCAGTGCCCCTGCGAACTCGGCGCTGGATCTCGACTGCAAGGCGCACGAGCTCGACAACCTGTACGTCGTGGACGGCTCCTTCATGCCCTCGATCGGCGCCGTCAACCCGACTCTGACGATCATTGCCAACGCGATCCGGGTATCCGAGCGGATCGCCGCCCGGCTGTGAGCCGGGTACGCCGATGGAGCGGGCCGCGAGCGGCTCGGCCGGCGGGTTACCCGGTGGGCCGCAGCCGCGCTATGCAGCGACTCGGCTCCACCAGCGGCAACAGCTCCGCCGCCTCGATCGGGGCCTCGAGCTGGGTGAGCAGGCCGCGCATCAGCCCGAGGTGCACCGAGCAGACGACGTCGCGGTGCTCGCTGGCGAGCTCGAGGAAGGGGCAGTGGTTGATCTCCAGGACGGTGCCCTCCGGCCCCGCGTCTGAGTGCGACTCGAAGCCGATGTGGTCCAGCTGGTCGACCATCACCTGGACCGCCTCGGCGGCCGCGAGCCGTCGGCCGGGGCGGCGTGCGGGGGCCAGGTAGCGGCCCCAGGCGAAGCCTGCGTCGCGGGCGGCGGCGTCCGGGTCGGGGACGTTGCGCATCAGGTAGCTCGTGAGGATCTCCGCCAGCAACCGGTAGCTGCGTCGGGTGGTGTCGGGCGCGGTGGGCGCGGCGGCGAACAGCGCGTGCGGCCTCCCCGGCCGGTCCCGGCCCTCGGTGCTGCGGACCGCCAGCCCGTCTCTGGTCAGTGCGTCCAGGTGGAACCGGGCCGTGTTGGTGTGCAGTCCGAGGCGGTCCGCTACCTCGTCGGCCGACAGCGGGGTGTCGGCGTCGCGCAGCAGGGCCAGCGCCCGGGCCCGGGTCGGCCCGAGCCGGCTGGCAACGCCATCGTCGGGCCGGTTGGTAGGTGTCGTCATTGTCTTGATGGTCCCATGTTCGCGCAGAGTTACCAAGCTTTCGGGGAAACCGGCAAGGTTACTTGCCGGCGAGGCTGGCTCCGTCAGGACGGTTGGTGATGGCTAGCGTGGTCCAGCGCGGCGAGGGCTATGGTCGAGTGCGCGTAGGCTCCCCCGGCGCGCATCTCGGCAGCCACCCAGATCGCCTCCATGATCTCCGCAGGGCTGTTCCCGGCCCGGGCAGCGAGCTTGGTGTGGCCGTCGATGCAGTAAGGACACTGGGTAACGTGCGCCACTGCCACGGCGATCAACTGCTTCGTCTTCTCCGGCAGCGCTGCGTCGGCGAAAACCGCGTGGCTGAACCGCTCGAACGCGTCGTGCACGTCCGGCGCAAGTTCCTTGCGGCGCCGGGCTTCATCAGGGGTCGTGCGGTGGTAGATCGGGTCGCTCATGGTGCTCCTTTCGAGTTCGTGTCCGCGGCACCGGCGACCGCTCGCGGTGCAGTCGTAAGACTGTTTTCACTAGTTGATTCGGTAAAAATCACGTTAGCAGAAACTGCCGATCCCCAGCGGGGAGGAGGTAGCCGGTACCACCCAGCGGCCATCGCCCCGGGTCGCGAAGACGTCGGCTCGACCTGCCGGGGCGGGCGATCGCGGGATACGGTCATCGGGGGTCGCCCGGGCTCCGCCGACCGACAGGAGGGTGTCATGCTGCTCGACGGGAAGTCGATCATCGTCACCGGGGGTAACAGCGGGATCGGGGCCGCCATCGTGCAGGCAGTGGCCGCCGAGGGCGCCAACGTGGTCATCGACTATGTCGTGCACCCGGACGAGACCAAGGAGATCGTCGATGCGGTGGCCCAGACCGGCCACGGGCAGGCGGTCGGGGTGCAGGCCGACGTCAGCCAGGTGGCTGACCTCGCCAAGATGGTCGCGGCGGCCGTCGAGTCGTTCGGCCGGCTGGACGTGCTGGTAAACAACGCCGGTATCGAGACGCGCACCTCCCTGCTCGACAGCACCGAGGCCGACTTCGACAAGGTCATGGCGGTCAACCTCAAGAGCGCCTTCTTCGGCAGCCAGCTGGCCGCCAAGCAGTTCATCGCCCAGGGTGGCGGCGGTCTCATCATCAACGTCTCCTCGGTGCACGAGGACTGGCCGATGCCGGGCAACACGCCGTACTGCGTGTCGAAGGGCGGGATGCGGATGCTGACGCGCACGGCGGCCTGCGAGCTCGGCACGCACGGCATCCGGATGGTCAACCTCGGTCCCGGAGCGGTCGCCACGCCGATCAACGCCTCGACGATGGGCGACCCGGAGAAGATGAAGGCGCTGGATGCGGCCATCCCGCTGGGTCGGATGGCCGAGCCGGGGGAGATCGCCGACGTCGTCGTCTTCCTGGCGTCGGGCAAGGCCGGCTACCTGACCGCCACCACGGTGTTCGTCGACGGCGGGATCATGCAGGGCAGCATCGGCCTCTGACGACGGCCGTCGGCCCGCCGGGACCGGACCAGCTCAGCGCGGCACCCGGACCAGGAGCACGCCGGGCTCGACGTCCGCGCGGAGCTCCTTCCCCGGGGTCATCGGGTCTCCGTCCAGCTGCCGAGGCACGGCGCGCTCCGCGGCGATCACAACGGACCGGCCGGTGAACCGGTCCAGCCGGTCGTCGGTACGGCGATACCGCGCCATGACCCGGAGCAGGACCGTCAGCCAGCCGAGGAGCCGTCGGGGGGCGACCACCACGACGTCGAGCACCCCGTCGTCGAGCCGGGCATCGGGGATGAGCGGGATCCCGGCCGTGAGCACGCCCACGTTGCCGATGACCACGGTCCGCGCCCGCCGCGTCACCGGCGGCGCACCGTCGACGCTCACCTGCACCTTCATGGCCGGATAGCGGAGGTGCTGGAAGCCGGCGACGAAGTACGACGGCCAGCCGAACGTGCGCTTGAGCACCTCGGGCGCGGCGCCCATGATCGCCGCGTCGAGGCCCATCCCCGCCATCACCGCGAACCTGGTCGACTCCAGGTCGTCACCCTTGATCTGGACCAGGTCGATCGCCCGGTCCTGCCCCTGCACTACGACGTCGAGCGCGGCGTCGTGGTCCAGCGGTAGGCCCAGGTTCCGAGCCAGCAGGTTCCCGGTGCCGGCCGGCACGATGCCGACCGAGACGCCGGTCCCGGCGAGGGCGCCGCAGACCGAACGGACCGTACCGTCGCCGCCGGCGGCCGCTACTACCTCCGCTCCGGCCGCCGCCGCCGCCCTGGCCATGGAGGCGCCGGAGTCCTCGGCCGTCGTCTCGAACCAGAGCGGCTCGTCCCAGCCCGCGGCCCGGGCCACCTGGCCGACCCGGACCCGGAAGGCGTCCGAGTCGAGCCTGATCGGGTTCAGCACGACGGCGAGTGACCGCCGCCGCTCGGGCAGTGAGGACAGCGCCCGGGCGGTGCGGGCGGACGGCGCGACCAGGACCACTCGACCGACGGCCAGGCCGACGAGCAGCACCACGGCCGATCCCAGCAGCCAGCCGGCGACGACGTCACTCGGGTAGTGCGCGGCCAGGAACACCCGGTCGGCGCCGATGGCAAGCCCGACCAGGGCGAGCAGGGCCGCGGCGACGGGCCGCCACCGGCGACGCAGGCGTGGCAGCGCAACGAGGGCGAGCAGTAGGACAGCTGCGGCCGCCGTACTGGCGTGCCCGGATGGGAACGACCAGCCCGGGACCTGGTCCGCGACAGCGGGCCGCGGCCGCTGCAGCCCCTGCTTCAGCGCCAGGTAGCAGCCGGTCGTCACCGCCATGCCGGCGACGACCCACAGCGCGGTCCGCCAGTCGTGGCGCACTGCGAAAGCGGCCGCGACCAGCAGCATCGCCGCGTCCAGCACTCTTGGCTGGCCAGCGGTTGCGGTCAGCTGCAGCACGTGCAGCCAGGGCCACTCGGGCACCGTGTCGCGAGCGGCGAAGACAGCGGAGCGGTCCAGACCCGAGAGGGCGGCGGAGCCTACGCCGACGAGGACGGCAAGTGCCACGACGGGTGCGGCGAGCGCGCCGACGAGGAGGGCGGCCCGCCGCTCGGCGTGTACGTCAGTCACGAACCCTCTCGAGCCTCACGATGACGCTCTTCGATGTCGGCGTGTTCGACTTCTCCGCCACCGAGTCGAGCGGCACCAAGACGTTGGCCTCTGGGAAGTACGCCGCGGCACAGCCACGCGGGGTCGAGTACTCGACGAGCCGGAAGCGGTCGGCGCGACGCTCGACGCCATCACG
Source organism: Nocardioidaceae bacterium (assembly GCA_035692425.1). Taxonomy (GTDB): domain Bacteria; phylum Actinomycetota; class Actinomycetes; order Propionibacteriales; family Nocardioidaceae; genus DASSHZ01. The sequence goes on along the minus strand of DASSHZ010000040.1, from coordinate 55,679 downwards.
CCACTCGCTGACCACGTCGACGGTGTCGCCGTCGGCGAGGCCCAGGTCGCGGATGTCGGCCGGGTTGACGAACACCACCCGCCGGCCGTTGCGGATGCCGCGGTAGCGGTCGTCCAGGCCGTAGATGGTGGTGTTGTACTGGTCGTGGCTGCGCATGGACTGCAGCAGCAGGTGACCCGGCGGGATATGGATCACCTGCAGCTCGTTGGTGGTGAACATGGCCTTGCCGGTGCTGGTGTTGAACGTCCGCGAGTCGCGCGGGGGATGGGGCAGCGCAAAGCCGCCCGGCGCGCGCACCTTGACGTTGTAGTCCGCACAGCCGTTGACCACCGCGGCGATCTTGTCGCGGATCCGGTCGTAGTCGGCCGCCATGCCCGCCCAGTCGACGTGCGGGTCGTTCGGGAACAGCTCGGCGCCCAGCCGTGCGACGACGGCTACCTCGCTCAGCAGGTACGGCGAACCCGGCGCGAGCGAGCCGCGGCTCGCGTGGACCATCCCCATCGAGTCCTCGACGGAGACGAACTGCTCGCCGCTCGCCTGCACGTCGCGCTCGGTCCGGCCCAGGCAGGGCATGATCAGCGCCTCGTTGCCGGTGATCGCATGCGAGCGGTTGAGCTTGGTCGAGACCTGCACGGTGAGGTCCGCGTTGCGCATGGCCGCCATGGTGACGTCGGTGTCCGGCGTCGCGGAGACGAAGTTGCCGCCCATGGAGAAGAAGACCTTCGTCCGGCCGTCCCGCAGCGCCGCGATGGCTTGGACGGTGTCGTAACCATGCTCGCGTGGCGGCTCGAAGCCGAACGCGTCGCGGAGCTTGTCGAGCCACGGGTCGGGCATCTTCTCGAAGATGCCCATGGTGCGGTCGCCCTGCACGTTGGAGTGCCCGCGCACCGGGCAGACCCCGGCGCCGCGCTTGCCGATGTTGCCGCGCAGCAGTTGGACGTTGACGATCTCCTGGATCGTGGGAACCGACGCCTTGTGCTGCGTGAGGCCCATCGCCCAGCAGATGATCACGCGGTCGGCCGCCGCGTACGCCTCGGCCACGTCCTCGATCTCGTCGCGGCTCAGCCCGGTGGCCTCGATGACCGCGTCCCAGTCGAGGGAGGAGAGGTGGTCGGCGTACGCGTCGAAGCCCGAGGTGTACGCCGAGATGAAGTCGTGGTCGAGAACCTCGCCCGGGCGCTTGTCCTCCAGCTGGAGCACCAGCGAGCCCAGGGCCTTGAAGAACGCCTGGTCGCCCGCGACCTTGATCTGGCAGTACTGGTCGGCCAGCGGGGTGCCGGAACCCAGGACGCCCTTGGGCTTCTGCGGGTTCTTGAAGCGCATCAGCCCGGCCTCCGGCAGCGGGTTCACGGCAATGATCCGGGCACCGTTGTTCTTGGCCTTCTCCAGGGCGGTCAGCATGCGGGGGTGGTTGGTGCCCGGGTTCTGCCCGACGATCATGATGAGGTCGGCGGCGTAGATGTCCTCGAGCAGCACCGAGCCCTTGCCGATCCCGATGGTCTCGCCGAGCGCGGAGCCGCTCGACTCGTGGCACATGTTGGAGCAGTCGGGGAGGTTGTTGGTGCCGAAGCGGCGGACCAGTGTCTGGTAGAGGAAGGCGGCCTCGTTCGACGTACGTCCGGAGGTGTAGAAGGTCGCCTGGTCGGGGGACTCGAGGGACCGCAGCCGTTCGGCGATCAGCCGGAAGGCGCGGGCCCAGGTGATCGGCTCGTAGTAGTCCGCGCCGGGCGGCTTCCACATCGGCTCGGTGAGCCGGCCCTGCTGGCCGAGCCAGTAGTCGGTGTGGGTAGCAAGCTCGCTGACCGAGTGGTGCAGGAAGAAGTCAGGGGTCACCCGGCGTACGGTCGCCTCCTCGGCCACCGCTTTGGCGCCGTTCTCGCAGAACTCGGCGGTATGCCGGTGCTCGGGATCGGGGTCGGGCCAGGCGCAACCGGGGCAGTCGAAGCCGTTCACCTGATTGAGCTTGAGCAGGGTTCGGGTGGTGCGGGCGAGGCCCATCTGCCGTTCCCCCATCAGCACCGTGTCCAGGACCGCGGGGACCCCTGCCGCCCAGTCCTTGCGCTTGGCGATCGTCAGGTTGGCATCGCCGAGGTCTTCGATCGGGGCCCGCTTGGTCATGGTGTCCTCATCCTCCTCGTCGCGTTTCTACGAGTGTCTCTCCGGAATGCCTCGCTAGGCAATGCGCCCCCTGCGGCAAAAGGCGTTCGGGTGGATTCGTCCGGCCCGATACCCTGGTCCGGTGATCGACCTCCAGGTGCTGCGCGGCGATGCCGCGGCTGCCCGGGAGGCCCAGCGGCGGCGCGGGGAGCCCCCGGAGCTGGTCGACGAGATCCTCCAGGCGGACGTCGCGCGGCGCTCCTCGATCGCCGCCTACGAGCTACTGCGGGCCGAGCAGAAGTCTCTCGGTAGGGAGGTTGCGGCGGCTGGCGAGGCCGACCGGGACCAGCTGCTGGAACGCACCCGAGAGCTGGCGATCCGGGTCAAAACCGCCGATGTGGAGCAGGCCGCCGCCGCCGAGCGGTTCACCGACCTGGCGAAGCGGCTGCCGAACCTGGCGTCACCGGAGGCGCCCGCTGGGGGGGAGGACGACTACACGGTGCTCGAGCAGATCGGGTCGCCGCGCGACTTCGCCGCCGAGGGGTTCGAGCCGGCCGACCACATCGAGCTCGGCCGGCGGCTCGGGGCGATCGACATCGACCGCGGCGCCAAGGTCTCGGGGGCGCGCTTCTACTTCCTGACCGGCGTCGGCGCCGAGCTGGAGCTGGCACTGGTGATGATGGCGCTGGACCAGGCCCGAGAGGCGGGCTTCGTGCCGATGATCCCGCCGGCGCTGGTCAAGCCCCAGGCGATGGAGGGCACCGGCTTCCTCGGCCAGGCGGCCGACGACGTCTACCGGATCGAGGGGGAGGACCTGTACCTGGTGGGCACCTCCGAGGTGCCGCTAGCGGCGTACCACGGCGACGAGATCCTCGACGCCGACGCGCTCCCGCTCCGGTACGCCGGCTTCAGCCCCTGCTACCGCAAGGAGGCCGGCTCGTACGGGCGGGACACCAGGGGGATCATCCGGGTCCACTGGTTCGACAAGGTCGAGATGTTCGTCTACACCTCGGTCGAGGAGTCGTACGCCGAGCACCAGCGCCTGCTGGGCTGGGAGAAGCGCTTCCTCGACCGGCTGGAGCTGGCCTACCGGGTCATCGACACGGCCGCCGGCGACCTGGGGCTGTCGGCGGCTCGCAAATTCGACTGCGAGGCGTGGATCCCGACCCAGGGCCGGTACCGGGAGCTAACCTCGACGTCGAACTGCACGGACTTCCAGGCCCGCCGCCTCAACGTGCGGGCGCGGTTCCGAGACGGCGTACGGCCGGTCGCGACCCTGAACGGGACGCTCATGGCCTCCGCCCGGACGATCGTCGCGATCCTGGAGACCCACCAGCAGCCGGACGGGTCGGTGCGGGTGCCTGACGCCCTCCGGCCGTACCTGGGCGGTCGCAGCTCGCTGCAGCCGCCACCTGCTCGCAAGTGACGCCGCAGCTGGTCGCCCTCGACATCGACGGCACGCTGGTGGACTGGTCCGAGCAGCCGTCCGCGGCCGTGATCACCGCGGTCCGGGCCGTGCAGCGGGCCGGCGCTCACGTCGTACTCTGCACCGGCCGATCGGTGTACGCCGTGACCGGGGTCATCGACGCACTCGGCCTGCGCTCGGGCCGAGGCGTCGCGAGCAACGGCGCGGTGACCTTCGGCTTCCCCCCGGTCCGGGCGACCTCCACGGTGACCTTCGATGCCCGCCCCGCCGTCGAGGCGATCCTTCGCCGGGTCCCCGACGCACTGGTCGCGGTGGAGGTGGTCGGGCGCGGCTACCGGGTCAACAGCCGCTTCCCGGAGGGCGAGATAACCGGGGAGATGTGGGTCGAGCCGCTGGACCAGCTGCTCGACGAGCCGGTCTCCAGGGTGATCATCCGCGATCCCGCGGCGTCGGCCGACGACTTCCTCGAGCTGGCCGCCGCGGCCGGGCTGCACGGGATCAACTACTCCGTCGGCTTCACCGCCTGGCTCGACCTGGCCCCGGAGGGCGTCTCGAAGGCGTCCGCGCTGGCCCAGGTCGCCGCGAGCCTCGGCGTACCGCAAGGAGCCGTGCTCGCCATCGGCGACGGACGCAACGACGTGGAGATGCTGGCGTGGGCGGGCCGGGGAGTGGCAATGGGTCAGGCGCCCCCCGAGGTGCAGGAGGTCGCGGACGCCGTGACCGGGTCGTTGGTCCAGGACGGCGTCGCGACCGAGCTCGCCCGCTGGTTCCCTCTTGCGCAGCCGGCCGAGCCCGCCGCTGCCCCGGCGGTTGAAGAGACCGCGTAGGGGTCGTCTGGAAGCCCCGGGCGAGGCGGTTAGCCGGCTTCGACTCGACGGCTGCCGTCGTCTCAGCCAGCGAGTCCGTCAGAGGTACATGCCGCCAGGGTGACCGTCGTCGTCGACGCCCGGGCCCTGCGGGACCTGGCCGGGCGGCGCCGTCGGCGGGTGGACTCCCGGCGGCAGCGCCCTACGCATCTGCTCCAGTTGGGCGCGCGCCGCCATCTGCTGGGCGTAGATCGCGGTCTGGATGCCGTGGAAGAGGCCTTCCAGCCAGCCGACCAGCTGAGCTTGTGCGATCCGGAGCTCGCCCTCGCTCGGCGCATGCTCCTCGAAGGGCAGGTTGAGCCGCTCGAGCTCCTCCACCAGCTCCGGCGCCAGGCCCTGCTCGAGCTCCTTGATGGACGCCTGGTGGATCTCGCGCAGCCTGGCCCGGCTGGCCTCGTCCAGCGGAGCGGACTTCACCTCCTCAAGGAGCTGGCGGATCATGCTTCCGATGCGCATGACCTTCGCCGGCTGTTCGACGAGGTCGACCACCGAGTGCGAGTCGTCCTCGGCCGCCGAGTCCCCCCCGGCAACGGCCAGGCCGTCGGGTCCGACGATCATGACCTGCGGCTCGTCCTCGGCTGTGTTGGTGTTCTCACTCGTCATGACTGCCACCCTACGCGGACACCTCACGCGTCCCAGGCCGCACGACTGGTGACATCAGCTAGGCCAGTGGGCCGAAGACCGTCGCGGACACGTCCGCGAGGTGCGCGTGCATCGCCGCTGTCGCGGCGTCGCCGTGCCGGTCTCGAACGGCGCTCACCACCTCCCGGTGCTGGCGTTGGTACCGGGCGCGGTTCTCCGGGCTGTCATGCCCGACCTTCAAGGCACCCCACAGCGGCCCGTGCTTGGCTGTCTCAACCGCTTCGTACATATGAATGAGCAACGGGTTGTGGGTTCCCTGAAAGAGCGCTCGGTGCAGTGCGGAGTCCCAGCGCTCGAAATCCGAGAAGTTGCTGGCCCGGTCGCCCGCCAACAGGCAGCGCTCCATCTCGGCGATGTCCCGGGTGGTCGCCCGCGCCACCACAAGCGCCATCGCGGGTGGCTCAAGGAGTACCCGCACGGCCATTACGTCGGCAGGGCTCAGGTCTGTCACGGGAATCTCTCGGCCGGCCTCCCTGGCTCTCCCGTTCTCACGGCTCGCGATGAACGTCCCCCGCCCAACCTGCCGCACGACAACCCCGTTGAGCTCGAGCAGGGCCAGCGCGTTGCGAACGCTGGCACGGGAGACGCCGTGCTGCAGCGCCAGCTGGCGTTCGGTGGGCAGGCGCGCACCCGCCGACAGACCGGCCTCCTGAGACTCGGCCAGGATCTGGGCGGCGAGATCGCCAGCCGATACGACATGATCCCCAACCGATGGTGTTGCCATGGACTCTCCCGCTTGACGGACCGACTGCGCGCCCAACCGGACCAGAGTCTACTAAATGGTTGCATTGGTTGGAGGTGACCTCGCGAATCCTGTCGAGCGAGGGCAAGTGGGCCGCCACGGCCATGGGCGCATCCGCGGTGGCGAGTGCCCAACGCTCTTGACAGATCGGAGTCGAGGTAACAGGATGACGATTGGTCGCCCACAGGACACCAATGACTATATTGGTCAACCAATCGACCGCTTAGGAGGCTGACGAAAGTGCGACTTGCCACCCTCGCTACCGGCAGAGGCCCACGGCTGCACGTGCGGAGCGAGGGTGGCTACGTGGACCTCGCAGACGCCAGTGCCGACCCGCGGTTAGCCACCATGACCGGCTATCTGGGCTATGACGACCCGGCTCGGCTGGCCAGCGTGGTGGCGGAGGCAGCCGGCGGCACCGCCGTGGACGACGCGAGGCTGGGTCCGGCTGTTCCCGAGCCGGCCCGGATCCTCTGCATCGGGGTGAACTATCTGGAGCATGCAGCCGAGGCCGGGCAGATAGCAAAGCGCTGGCCCGAGGTGTTCGTCCGAGGCGCCGGGAGCGTAGTAGGCCCGTACGACGACCTCGTGCTACCGGCACTCTGCGACGGGTTCGACTACGAAGGAGAGCTGGGCGCTGTCGTCGGCCGCGGCGGCCGGTACATCCCGGCCGACCAGGCACTGGGGGCCTTGGCGGGCTTCGTCGTGTTGAACGACGCGTCGGCCAGGGACTGGCAGAGTGCCGGCACTCAGTGGACCGCTGGGAAGAACTTCGACGGCACCATGCCAATCGGGCCCGAGCTTGTTACTCCAGACGAGGTCGACGTCACGAACCTAGAGCTCACCACGACGCTAAACGGCGAGGTCATGCAGTCGGCGAACACGAGTCAGATGATCGTCGATGTGGCTAGTTGCGTTGAGTTCCTCTCCTCCTTCACGACTCTTCGCCCCGGCGACGTCATTGCGACTGGGACACCTGGGGGCGTGGGTTTTGCTCGGAAACCGCCGGTCTGGCTGACCCCTGGGGACGTCGTCGAAGTAACGGTGCACGGAGTGGGAACTATCCGAAACACCGTCGTCAAGGAGGCCGCGGCGCCGGATGCCTGGCGCTGGCGGCCAACCAACTCGCAAACCATCACCATCTGAACCCCAGATCCCCTCGAGTGGACGTGGAGGCGAAGTCAATGGAAAGCCACGAAAGATCAGAGCGCTCGGGGAGGTCAAGCATTCAGGGCGGACCCCTGGCCAGGGTGCGTCCGCGCACCCTGCTGACCTGCCTGGCCGCGGTGGTGCTGACGCTGCCCCTCGCCGCGTGCGGCGGCGGTGGGTCTGGTCCAGCCGCCGGGTCATCCCCTTCGACGACGCCGGCAGCAGGCTCCGGCGGGAGCACGCTCGTCGTGGCCGACCTCGCGCCGTTCACCGGACCCGACGCCGCACTCGGCCCGACGTACCTTGCGGCCTGCTATGCCGCCACCCAGGCCATCAACAACGCCGGGGGTGTGCTGGGGCATCAGCTCAGCTGCAAGCAGGTCGACACCAGGGGGGACCCTGCAGATGCTGTCCCGGCGACTCGACAGATGTTCGCCTCCACCTCCAACCTCGCCCTGGTCATAGGCGTCACTTCGGACGAGGCCGCCTCGGTAGTGCCGATCATCAACGCGAACAAGACCGTCGTCTTCGCTATGACCGGCCAGTCGGAGTTCGACCACACCCACTTCCCCTACTTCTACCGGCTGGTTCCTCCTGACCTGGAGGAGTCGTACGCGATGGTCGTCATCGCCCGAGACAAGCACTACAAGCGGGTCGCACTGGCATTCGGGAACGACATCGGCTCGCAGACCTTCGTCCAGCCGGCCATCTCGGCGATCAAGAACGCGGGGTTGCAGCTGGTCGCGAACGAGACCCTCGACCTCAGCGCGACGACGTTCCGTACCGAGGCCGAGAAGATCGTCTCCGCCCATCCGGACGTGATCTTCACGGAGGCGCTCGGCTCGACTGAGGCGACCTTCCTCTCCGAGGTGCAGAGCCTCAACGGCGGGAAGTTCATCCCCATCATCGGCACGTCGGCCACGATCTCTCCCGCCTGGTACAAGTCGGTGGCCGCCGCCGTGGGGGCATCGAACCTGTCGCAGAACTTCCTGGCCGACAACCTGGTGGTCGAGACCAGCGGTCCGGCGTACACGCCCTTCAAGGCCGCGATGGACGCCATCAAGAGCAAGGTCGGGAACACCGGGAACTTCGACACCTACCTAACCTCGCCCGGCGGCGTCCACCTGTATGACGGCATCAACCTCTCCGCGCTGGGCATGGTCGCCTCCAAGAGCACCCAGCCAGCCGTCTGGAAGGCCGCGATGGAGAAGATTGCCGACGGGACGCCTGGCGCCACGGTTGTTCACTCGTTCGCGCAAGGCGTTGCCGCGCTCAAGGCAGGGAAGAAGATCCGGTACGTCGGTCCTGGTGGCCCGACTAGTTTCGACTCCTACCACGACTCCACCGGCATCTTCCAGATCAACAAGTACGACGCCAAGGGCAACGTGAAGGTCATCGGCTCGATCACCGCCCAGCAGCTTCGGTCAGTGAGCTAAGCCTGGATGGAGATTTTTCTCGCGTCCTTCGGCTTCGGCCTGATCACGGCGGCGGTCCTGGCGATCGCCGCCGTGGGCTTCACGCTGCAGTTCGGGGTCACCGACGTGCTGAATCTCGCGTTCGGCGCGGTCATGATCGCTGCGGCATACGTTGCCTACTGGCTCAACCAGGCAGGGCTGGACATCTGGCTCGGGCTTCTGGTGGCGTCCGTCGCCGGCGCCGCCCTATCGTGGCTGCTGAACACCGTCGTCTACGCCCCGTTCCAGCGCCGCCACGCGTCGCCGATCGCACTGGTGATCGTGGCCCTGGGCATGACGTTGATCATCGAGTTCGGACTGCAGGCGATCGTCGGGGGGACGAGCGTCTCCTACACGATGGCCTCGGGCCGGACCGTTCAAGCCGGCGGCCTTCAGCTGACGGTGGTGCAGCTGGTCATCATGGCGCTCGCCATCGCGGTCATGGTGTGCATCCACGTCTTGCTGACCTACACGCGGCTGGGGAAGGCGATGCGGGCAACAGCAGCGAACCGGCCGTTGGCCCGAACGTGCGGCATCCGGAGCGGTCGCGTCATCAACCTGACGTGGCTCATCAGCGGCGCGTTGTGTGGGTGCGCCGGCACCGTGTTCGCCATGAATGCCGGCAGCTTCAACGCCACGAGTGCCGACCTGTTCCTCATCCTCATCCTGGCCGCCGTGTTTCTCGGCGGCCCTGGCAGGGCGTACGGCGCCATGCTCGGTGCGATCGTGATCGGTCTAGCCACCGAGATCTCGGCCGCCTACGTGACCCCGTCGTACAAGGACGTAATCGCGTTCCTGTTGCTCTTCGTGATGCTCGCCTGGCGACCCACCGGCGTGCTGGGGGCGAGCTGAGCGTGGACATAGCCAATGAGTGACGCGGTCGTCTTCTACACGGTCACCCTCATCGTCTACGGGGTGGTCGACGTTATCGCGTGCCTCGGCCTGAGCCAGCAGTTCGGCGTCGCCGGCGTCACCAACTTCGGGTTCATCATCTTCCAGGCCGCCGGCGCGTATACCGCTTCCGTGCTATCCCTGCCATCGGACCATGCCAACGGGGGGTTTCAGCTCTATGTGGGGGGGCTGAACCTGCCCTTCCCGCTCCCGTGGATAGGAGCGGCGATCGTCGGGGGGCTGGTCGCCCTCCCGTTCGTGTTCTTGGTCGGGAAGCGGCTGCGCGGGGACTACGTCGCAATCGGGCTGCTCGTGGCCGCCGTCATGGCGAACCTGATCGTGACGAACTACCGCTCCTTCCTGAACGGGGCCGCCGGGCTGTCGCTGGTACCGTCGCCGCTGCAGAGCCGACTGAACCCCCAGTCGCTCCGCTACCAGTGGGGGTACGCAGTCGTCGGCATCCTCCTCGCGCTCCTGACGTTCTGGTTCTGCCGGCGGCTCACCGAGTCCCCATACGGGAGGGCACTCAGGGCCATGCGGGAGAACGACCTCGTCGCGGACTCGCTGGGCAAGAACCTGCGCGTGCTGAGGGCGCAGATGCTCGTGGTGGGCGGTGCCATCGCCGGCCTCTCCGGCGGCGTCCTGGTCGGCTTCATAAACCTGTGGGCGCCGTCGGCCTGGGGCTACGCGGAGACGATCGTGCTGTTCGCGGCGGTCATCATCGGGGGAGCGGGCAACCACCTCGGTGCCGTGCTCGGTGCCATCCTTGTCCCGCTGGGATTCGAGGAGGCGACTCGCTTCGTGCCAGCCTTCGGCCCGCCCGGGCTGATCCCGGCATTCCAGTGGGTCGCCATCGGACTCCTCGTCGTGATCTTCCTGCGGCTTCGGCCACAGGGCATTCTGCCCGAGCGACGCCGGAGGTTAGCGACCCCGGCCGCCGTCTCGGGGCTCACCACTGGCGACTCCTTGGCGAGCCTCCCGCTGGGTCGGCGGCCTGGCCCGAGTCATGGCCGGGACCGCCATGACGACGTGCTCGAGGTGCGCGGCGTGTCGCGGGAGTTCGGCGGCGTTCGGGCGGTCGACGACGTTTCATTCGTGCTGAAGGAGGGGCACCTCACCGGACTGATCGGGCCGAACGGAGCCGGAAAGTCCACCACGTTGGCGCTGCTGGCCGGCACGGTCCCGGTGACCGGCGGGCGGATCGTCTACCGGGGCCAGGACATCACAACCATGCCGGCCTACCAGCGGGCGCGGCACGGGATCATTCGGACCTTCCAGCTGGCGAGCGAGTTCAAGCGCCTTACCGTGCTGGAGAACCTGCTTTCGGCGGTGCCGGACCAGCCGGGTGAGTCGTTCATGGGCGCCGTCGCGGGACGTCGGCACTGGCGTGCGGCAGAGAAGGTCCACCTGGCGGACGCGGCGGCGCTGCTGGAGAGGTTCGGGCTATCGGCCCAGTCCAACGCTTACGCCGGTGAGCTGTCAGGGGGGCAGCGACGTCTCGTCGAGATCATGAGGGCATTGATGGCGAGGCCGGACTTGCTCCTCCTGGACGAGCCGATGGCCGGCGTTCATCCGGAGCTCGCCGCGCTCATCGGGGAGGAGTTGCTGCGGTTGTGTTCGAGGGGGATGACGATCGTGATGGTGGAGCATGAGCTCAGCTACATGGATCGGTTCTGCGACCCGGTGATCGTCATGTCCGAGGGCCGCGTGCTCGCCGAAGGTGCGATGACGGACCTGCGACGGCGGCCCGAGGTGGTGGAGGCCTACCTTGTCGGCTGACAGCGGCCGGGCCTCGCGTGGTGGTGCCTCGCTGGTCGTCCACAAGCTGACCGACGGGTACGACGGCCGGCCGGTCGTGCATTCGGTGGACCTGACCGTGCTGCCGGGGGAGATCGTCTCCATCGTCGGCCCCAACGGGTCGGGAAAGAGTTCGCTCCTCAAGGGCATCATGGGCGAGGTGCCGATCCATGAAGGGCGCGTCGAGCTCGACGGCCGTGACATCACCGGGTTCGCTCCGGAGGACGTGGTCCGGGCCGGCGTCGGCTATGTGCCCCAGGTCGATGACGTCTTCCCGCCCCTCACGGTCAGGGAGAACCTCGAGATGGGTGGGTACCTGCTGCCGGCACGGCAGGTGTCGAGTCGCATCGACGAGGTGGTGGCGGTCTTTCCGGCGCTCGAGCGCCTTCTCCCTCGGCGCGCGGGGAAGATCTCCGGCGGCGAGCGGAAGATGCTGGCGTTCGGCAGGGTGCTGATGCTGCGGCCGAGTTTGTTTGTCCTGGACGAGCCCACCGCGAACCTTGCACCGAGGGTCGCGGCCCAGCTGCTCGACGAGAACGTCCGGCGCCTAAGCTCGAGCGGGGCGTCCACGCTGATCGTCGAACAGCGGGCCCGAGCGGTGCTTTCGATATCAGACGGTACGTTTGTGCTGACCGGCGGGCGGGTCCGGATGTCCGGGACGCCGGACGAGTTGGCGACGGACCCGGCGTTCGTCGAGTCCTTTCTCGGCGGCCAGACCCGGGCTTCCGACACGGGACACTAGGAGGAGTCGCGATGCCTGCGGCGAACGCCAGCCGTCTAGCCGGGGTGTGCCACATCATGATCACCCCGTTGCGGCCGGATCAGTCACTCGACGAGGAGGGGATCGCTCGCGTGGTGTCGGCCGCCGCGGCGGACGGAGTGAGTGCGGTGGTTCCCCTAGCGATCATGGGCGAGGCACACAAGCTCCTAGACGTCGAGCGACGAGCGGTCTTGGACGCGGTGGTCTCTGCCGCGGCGGGCGCCATCGCGGTGGTGGCGGGCATCAGCGCCGAGTCGACGTACGTGGCGGCGGCCCGTGCACGGGAGGCCGCGGCAGCTGGCGTCGACTACCTGATGATGGCCCCGCCGCGGAACAGCGTGCTGGGAGCCGGGCTGGTGGGCCATTACGCCGAGGTGGCGGCGGCCACCTCCTTGCCGCTCGTCGTGCAAGATGAGCCGGTCACGACCGGCGTCCGCTTGCCGCCCGACTTCTTCGCTCAGGTGGCCGAGATCCCTGCCGTTGTCGCGGCCAAGGTCGAGGAAGCCCCGAGCCCGCAGAAGATTTCGGCGATCTCCGGTGCCGCGCCCGGGCTCGCCTGCTTCGGCGGGCTCGGTGGGGTCAGCTTCTTCGAGGAGCTTGGGCGGGGAGCGGCTGGGACGATGACCGGCTTCGGCTTCCCGCGCGTCTTGGTCGATGTTCATCGGGCGTTCGTCGCCGGGGAGCACGAGAAGGCGCGGGAGATCTTCTACCACTACCTGCCGCTGATCCGGTTCGAAGCGCAGCTCGGTGTTGGAGGCGTTGCCATTCGAAAGCGGCTGTTCGCCGAGCGTGGACTCATCGCAAACGCGGCCGAGCGAGAGCCGAGCCACTTTGTCGACGCGGACACCACCAGGGAGCTGCGCGAACTCATCCACATTCTCCAGCTGGCCTAACGCGGCGAACGAGAAACGCTGGTCGAACAGAACAGAAGAGAGGAAGTCCACGGTGGATCTTGGCTTGCAAGAACGGGTGGTGGTTGTGACCGGCGGCACCAGCGGCCTTGGGTTGGCGTCGGCCCGGGTCCTGCTCGCGGAGGGGGCCAGAGTGTTGATCTCCTCACGTTCGCCCGACCGAGTGGCCGCCGTCGTGGCCGAGCTTGCGCCAGAGCACGGCGAGCGGGTCCAGGGGATCGCAGCGGACAACGCGGACCCGGCAGCAGCCGACCAGCTCCTCGGTCGCGCGCTCGATGCCTGGGGCCGGCTGGACGGTCTCCTCGTGAGCCAGGGCGGGCCGCCCGGGGGTGGGAGCGACTCGGCAACCGACGAGCAGTGGCGGTCCGCGTTCGAGTCCGTGTTCCTCGGCACCGTTCGGCTCGTCCGTTCCGCCACTGGCCACATGACCGATGGATCGGCGATCGCGCTCGTGCTCTCCAGCTCCGTGCGGCAGCCGATCCCGAACCTCGTCATCTCGAACGGCCTCCGGCCCGGGCTCGCGATGGTCGCCAAGACCATGGCTGATGAGCTGGGGCCCAAGGGCATCCGCGTCGTCAGCCTGATCCCGGGTCGCATCGCCACCCCCCGGACACTCGCCGTCGACCATGCCGCAGGCTCGACCGATCGCAACAAGATGATCGCCCTGGGCAGGCTCGGCGAGCCGGCCGAGTTCGGACGGGTGGCCGCCTTCATGCTCTCGCCGGCAGCGTCCTACGTCACCGGGGCAACCATCACGGTTGACGGAGGTCTCATCCGTTCCCTCTAGCCGTTGAGATATCCGAGGCCGTGACGCGGCCGGCCGGCGCTAACCAGCTCCGCGGGCTCCGAACTCCTTCCGCATCTCCTCGCGCGACCTGTCGCTCGCGATCAGTGCCCACAGCAGTAGCCGGGCCTTGCGGGCATTGAGCAGCCCTGCTGGTATCGCCCCCTTGTCGATGAGATCGTGCTCAGATCCGGGGAATTGATAGGTGTTGGTGCGTGTCCCACCCGACTCGGTGCGTGACGCGAAGATGACGGGAACGCGACCGTTGATGCGTCCGACGACGTCGGCAGCGGCGGCCGAGACATGTCCGACGCCGCAGCCCGAGAGCACGATCCCGTCGTACCCGCCGTCGGCGACCAGGGACAGGTGGTGCCCGTCGTCGTCGAGCACGGACTCGATCACTGCTACCCGCGGATGGATGCCCGGAACCGGTGGGGGAAGCGCGCCAAACGTGGGGATCCGGACCCTGATCGTCGCGCGGCCCTCAGCGACGACACCGACCGGCCCCAGCTCCGGCGATGTGAAGGCGCCCGGATGGGTGCTGTGCGACTTTCGGACGTAACGGGCCGCATGGATCTCCCCGGCCATCGTCACCAGCACCCCGGCATCGGATGCCCCCGGCATCGTCGCGGTCGCTACCGCGTCTAGCAGGTTCGCCGGGGCGTCGGACCCCGGCTGGCTGAACGAGCGCATGGCCCCGGTGACGACTAGTGGAGCACCGCGGGGCCACCACACGTCGAGCAGGTACGCGGTCTCTTCGATGGTGTCCGTGCCCTGGGTCAACACCACTCCGTCAGCCCCATCCGCGACCGCGGCAAGCGCGGCCGCGAGCGCCGCGCGGAGGTCATCGAAGGTAAGGGACGCGCCGGGTTTCGAGTTGACCGACTGAGGGATGACGTCCGCCGCGTGGGCGATCCCGGGGACCGCCTCGATGAGGTCTGCCGCGTCCAGGGCCGGCGACAACCCTTCGGTTGGGCGCGAGCGGGTCATCGCGATGGTGCCCCCGAGGGCCAGCAGGCTGATTCGTGGGCGGGTCACCTCGTGCCTGGCCTCTCCGGGATATTCGGTGCCGACCTTCGGCATCGTGCCGCGGTGAGCGGCCGAGCCTAGGTTAGTGTCCCGCCGCGGTGGGCGGCGTCACTCGCTCAGTCGACGGTCAGGACGATCTTGCCGTGGTGGGCACCCGACTCGACCAGAGCGTGGGCGTCGGCGGCCCGAGCCAGCGGGAACGTCGCACCGACGACCGGCCGCAACTTGCCGGTGGCGACGAGCGGCCAGACGTGGTCCACCACGCCGCGGATGATCGCGGCCTTCTGCTCTACGGGTCGCGATCGCAGGGCGGTCGCGAGGACCGCCGCACGCTTGCGGAGCAGCTTCCCGAGATCGAGCTCGCCCCTGCTGCCGCCCTGCAGGCCGATGACGACAAGTCGCCCCTCGGTAGCGAGCACGTCGATGTTGCGGGACAGGTAGGCGGCGCCGATGCCGTCGAGGACCACGTCCGCGCCTGCCGACTCGAACCGCCGTACCTCAGCCACGAAGTCCTGCTCGTCGTAGCGGATCGCCAGGTCGGCACCGAGCTCCTGGCAGAGGTCGCACTTCTCCGCGCTGCCGGCGGTGGCGGCCACCCGGGCGCCGAGCGCCTTGGCTACCTGGATGGCCAGGGTGCCGATCCCGCCGGCGCCGCCATGCACCAGCAGCAGCTCGCCAGGGCGGAGCGCGGCCAGCATGAAGACGTTCGACCACACGGTGCACGCGGCCTCCGGCAGCGACGCAGCCGCTACCAGCGAGAGGCCGCCGGGGACGGGCAGGAGCTGTTCGGCGGGCACGGCCACCCGCGTGGCGTACCCGCCGCCGGCGAGCAGCGCGCACGCCTGGTCGCCGACCGCCCACCCCCCGACCCCCTCCCCGGCCTGGGCGACCGTGCCCGCACACTCCAGCCCGAGTATCTGGCTGGCGCCGGGTGGTGGGGGGTAGTTGCCCTGCCGCTGCAGGAGGTCGGCCCGGTTCACGGCCGCCGCCGCGACCTCCAGCACCACTTCGCCGTGCCCGGGTGCGGGGTCCGGCCGCTCCGCGAGGTGCAGTACGTCGGGACCGCCCGGTTGGCTCAACGTCACGGCCCGCACTCACTCACCCTAGGCCGACTTGTCAGAAGTAGAGCACGCTATAGCGTGTTGGGTTTCTGACAAGTCGGGCAGGGCGGCGTCAGGTCGTCTGCTGCGCGATCAGCTCGTTCGCGATGTCGACGCAGTCGGCCACGTCGTCGGCCGATCCGCCGCGCAGGGCGGCCGCGTACCCGACGAGGAAGGCGGTGAGCGGTGCGGCCGGGCGGTCGATCTCGTGCGCTGCCTCCCGGGCGAGATCCAAGATCGCATCCGGTTCGAGTTCGAAGTCGAGTCCGAGTGCGTCGCACAGCTGCTCGGTCCAGCCCGTCAGCGTCATCTGCCCTCCACCAGCTCACGAATCCGAGCGACATCCGACCAGGTGTCGCAGTCCCACGCTTGGTCAGCATCCGTCCGAACTTCCGCCCAGGTCAAGCGACCGACCAGGTCGCGCACCGCCGCGTTGCGGGTCTCTCCGAGTCCGGCCACGGCGGCACGCAGAGGGGCCGTGCGATAGGCGGCAGCGAGCGGCTGGCCGCGGCCGTCGCGATCAAGCAGCCGCGCGGCATCCCAACCGGCAACCGCCGGTTCTGGGCCCCCTTCAGCAGGCTGCGCGCCGCCAGCGCTCCCCTCAGACAAGGCGTCGAGGAGCCGCCGGACGGTCTGGGCGTCGATGAGTGGCAGGTCGCAGGCAAGTACCACCACGACCGGCTGCTCGACGAGCGCGAGCCCGGCTGCGATGGCGGCGGCCGGGCCACCACCGGGCGGCTGCTCGGAAACCTGCTCGACTCGGCTCGGGAGCTGGGACCGGCGCGGCCCGACCACGACGACCCGGCAGGCATCGTCGACGGCGGTGAGCACCCGCTGCAGCAGCGTTGCGCCGCCGAGCGAGAGCGTTGCCTTGTCCGCACCCCCGAGCCGGTTGCCCCGACCGCCCGCGAGCACTATCGCGTCGTACGACGAGTCGGCCACCGCCTCATCCTCGCATCCGGCGTGGCCGGCGGCGGCCGGGGCCAGCCACTACTGACAGACTGGGATCCGTGCTGGTAGCCGTCGTCCAGTTCGGTGCGTCGACCGAGCCCGAGGCCAACCTGGCCGCCATCGGTCGGCTTGCTGCCGAGGCAGCCGACGCCGGCGCCGAGCTCATCGTGCTGCCCGAGGCGTCGATGCACGACTTCGGCCCGCCCGAGCTTCCGTTGGGCCCGGTGGCGCAGCACCTGGACGGCCCCTTCGCGAAGGGGCTGGCCGAGGTCGCCCGGGCCGGTGGGATGACGGTCGTGGCCGGCATGTTCGAGACGTCGCCGGACGCGGAGCGGCCGTTCAACACCCTGCTTGCCGTGGACCCGGCCGGCGAGCGACTGGCCACTTACCGGAAGGCCCACCTGTATGACTCGTTCGGCTACCGCGAGTCCGACCGGATGCTGGCCGGGGATGGGCAGCCCGTACTCGTCGACGTCGGCGGCTTCCGGCTGGGCCTGCTCACCTGCTACGACCTCCGTTTCCCCGAGCTCGCCCGGGCGCTGATCGCCGCCGGAGCGGAGGTGCTGGTCGTTCCGGCCGCCTGGGTGCGGGGGCCACTCAAGGAGGACCACTGGCTGACCCTCCTGCGGGCCCGCGCGATCGAGAACACGGCGTACGTGGTGGCCGCGGGCCAGACCGGGCCCCGCTACATCGGCCGCAGCATGGTCATCGACCCCGCCGGCGTGGTCGTGGCCGCCCTCGGCGAGCAGGTGGGCTGGGTCTCGGCCGAGGTTGACCGCGAGCGGCTGGCGGCGATACGCCGGCAGAACCCTTCGCTGGCGAACCGCCGGCCGGTTCGGGCGTCAATGACATAATTCGCTGCAGCGCCGGTGGCCGGGGGACCGGCGGGAACCCAACCTTCTGCGAGAGGTGGCGATGTCCTCCTATCAGTCCGGCGATCGGCCACCCACCGGTGCCCGGCACCGCGCCCCGACGCACGGGGGCCACGAGCCCCCGCGGGTACCGCAGCCGCGCTCCGGACCGAGCGAGTTCGACACGCTAACCCTCTTCTTCGACGACGTCACGCCGACGCAGGCGGCCGCGCGGCACGCTCGGCACAGCGCGCTTGGTGCTCAGCTTGCCGCCGCCTGGCTGGTGGCACTGCTGGCCGCCGCCGGTGCGATCGCCGTGGCCCGGGGTTGGGTGGACTTCGGGGTCGCGGTGCCGCGGACGGGCGCCGCGGTGGGCACCTGGCTGGCGGTCGTGGCCGTCGTACACCGGCTCGGCGGCCGCCCGGTTCCGGCCGGCGGGTTCGCCGCCGTGGTGCTGGCGGTGGCAACCGGGCTCGGCACGGCCTGGGCGTTGGCGGCCTCGGCGGCGCTCGCGACCACTGCGTACGCCGTCTTAGGCATCATTGTCCTCCGCCCGGCGAGCGGACTGCGGGCGCTGCGCGAGCTGGCTGTCGCCCTCGGCGTCGCGGCCGCGGGAGCGCTGGTCGTGGTCGGCTTCGGCGCGGATGTGCGGCCGTACCGGTTCCGGGTGCTGGTGCTGGCGGTCGCCCTGGCGGCCCTGGCTCTGGTGGCCTATCACCTGGCGTCCTCTCGGCTGCCTGGTCCAGCGGCCCTGCGCTGGTCCTGCCTCGTGGTCGCGGTGCTCGCCGCGCTCGCGGTGTCGCGGTCACTGGCCGGGCCCGGACTGCCCGACCCGCTGGCCGCCGCCGCGACGTGGATGAGCGGTCACCTGGGCGCGGTGCCGAGTGTTGCGGCCGGAGTCGTGGGCATTCCGGCCCTGCTCCTAGGGCTCCGGCGGCGGATGAGGAGTCGGGACGGCTGGTGGCTCGTCGCCCTCGGGGGCCTCGCGGTGGCCGGGGTCACGACGAGGCTGGCGCAAGTCCTGCTGGGGGCGCCCGGGGCGGCCGACACCTTGTGGGCGACGATCGTCGTCGGGGTCGTCCTGGGCCTGAGCCTAGATGCCGTCGGTGCGGTTGTCCTCTCCCGGCGACGGCGCAGCGGCCGCGGCGGCCGGAACGACTCAGCGGCTGGGTGGACGCCGCGCGGTGGTCTGGAGCCGGCGTACGCCGAGAGCGAGGGCGGTCGGCTGGCGCCGCTCGGCTGACCGCCGGAGTTGGGCCTTGCCGGGCCGCGATGGAAGAATCACCACCGGCGCGTCCTCGCCGACTCGCTCAGGAGGGGTGCCGGAGCGGCCTAACGGAACCGCCTTGAAAGCGGTCGCTGGCAGTGATGTCAGCCGCGGGTTCAAATCCCGCCTCCTCCGCAGACCCGCCGCCGATTGCAACAGGAGTGCCGATGAGCAACGAGCCGGTTGCCACGACGCACCGATGCTCGAGAGTGCCCGGGCTGCGCGCCGCCGGCACCGTGCTGGTTGCCATCGGGGCGATGGTGATCGTCGCGGTGCTCGCCGGGTCCCCGCAGTGGGCCGGCTGGGTGCTCGTCGGGCTGCTGGCGCTGCTGGTGGCAGTCGTGCTCCGGATGGTCGTCTGGCCGCCGGTTTTGCTGGCACTGTCGGCCGACGGCTATCGCATCGGCCACGTCCGCGGTGGCTCGACCCGGACGGCCAGCTGGGAGGACGTCGAGTCGGCTACGACGACCACGGCCGCCGGTGGCCCGGTGGTGGTGATCACGCTGACGGACGGCCGCCGGTCGGTCCTGCCGCTCAACCTCCTGGGCGGGCGGGCGCTGGCGGCCCAGCACGACATCCACGATCGCCTCGACGAGGCGTTCGGCTACCGCCCGGTCAGCTAGCGCAGGACGGCCCGCGGGGGCATCGGGTCGCCGCCGGGGCTCCGTCCCGGGTACTCTGTGGCGTCGCCGCCGACACGGCGACCGCCTGGAGGTGTCGCCTAGTCCGGTCTATGGCGCCCGCCTGCTAAGCGGGTTGAGGGTAACGCCCTCTCGCGGGTTCAAATCCCGCCACCTCCGCCAACTCCGCGGCTGCGGCCCCTTGGGCGCGAACGCTAGACTCGTTCACCGTGGCGGCCAGCTTGACCGTGGTCGGCCCGGCGCTCGTAGCTCAACGGATAGAGCATCTGACTACGGATCAGAAGGTTGGGGGTTCGAATCCCTCCGAGCGCGCTGAGTGCGATGTCTCAGGACATCGGCACAGACCGAACCCCGCAGTGCGGGCTCGGATCGTCGCCGGTTGGGGTTCCCCGCGGCATGGGGGAGCTACGGCAACACGCACGGGTCGCGGGTGGCAGTTACCGCCTAGTTCACGTCGAATTCATTGCCCTCTGGATCCTGCATGGCCACCGCGTAGTGATCGATTCCCTCGGTGAACAGCTCCCGCACTTTGTGCGCACCAGCCGCGACGAGGCGCTCGACCTCACGGTCGACCCGTTCCTTGCGGCTCTCCAGGGAAAGCTCGCGCCCACCGCTGACGCCAAGATCGAGGTGTATCCGGTTCTTGACCACCTTGTCCTCTGGAACCACCTGAAACCAGATCCGCGGCCCGCGTCCCTCGGGGTCCCTGATGGAGTCGCTACCGTCGCCGTCGGCGTCGAGCTCATCCTCGGGTACGCCGATGCTGCGCCAGTAGTCGTTCCAGGTGGCGAAGCTCTGCGGTGGCGGCTCTATGTCATAACTCAGCGCGGCGGCCCAGAAGCGCGTCATGGCGCGTGCGTCGCGGCAATCGACAACGATCTGGAACATCGGCCCTCCTCGCGGCCGGCCGCGTGACTCCCGGCCAGTCGTGCTGGCTGCTCCGACAAGGTGCACACGAGGCCCGGAGTGCTGCGACTGCGGGCCTCGTGTTCTCCCTCCTGGGTGGAACTATCCCAGGCTGCCACCGCACTGCAGGATGAGTCCGACCAGCGCCTCGCCGTAGGCATCCTCGGCGTGGTCGATGCCCTTGCCGTTCGACCCGAGCCCGGCGGACATGTTCGGGTTGTTCTCCGCGATCACACCGCCCTGGCCCACGGCCTGCTTGGCGCCGAAGACGAAGCTGCTCGGGATGCCGGCCGCCTCCGCCTGGGGCTGCACGCAGGCCCAGACGCCCGAGCCCTGCCCGAGGAAGACCGTCACAACCGTCTCCAGCGACACCGTCTCCCAGGCCGCCGAGTGTGTCCCGGCCATGGCATTGCCCTGGTCTGAGCGACTTGCGTTGAAGCACTCGTGTGCCCATGCGCCCGCCCCGGCCGTCAGGATGAGTGCACCCGAGGCGAGGGCTGCGCTGGCACCGCGTAGCACCGTGCGACGTACTGCGAACATTTGCGTCCCCTTCTACTTGCCGATGGTGAGTACGACCCGTGGCTCGGGCCTGTTTGCGAGATCGTGGTCGATCCCGGTACGTCCGGCCATAGCCCGTTCGGACGATCTCGGCGGAGCTCGCGGCCCGGCCGGGCTATTGCGCTTCCCCCGGGTCGGGAGCACAATCTCGCCATCCTGCATCGGCGCCGAGGCCGTCGCCCGGGCGTCCGCGCGAGGGAGCGCCCCAACGGCCATTGAAGGGTGTTTCCATGGCAACTGTCGAGTCCGCAGCCAGTCTCGAGTTCGCGGCCCCGGGGCCCGGTACGTGGGAGCTGGACCCGGTCCACTTCCCTCGGCCCGTGACGCGGTACTACGCCGAGACCACCGGCGAGCCGTTCGCCCGGGCGACCGCGGAGTTCACCGCCTACTACGGCGCTCCGTTCGGCGGGATGGCGCACGGGGCCGTGAACGGCTTCGTCTACCACCAGAACGTCCCGCTCGACCCGGCGGACTTCCCGGCCCGCATTCAGCGCGCTGAGGAGGTGTTCGCCAAGAAGGTCTGGCGCGACCAGCTCCGGGAGTGGGACGAGGTGGCCAAGCCGGCGTCGATCAAGATGCACCGTGAGCTGCAGGCAGTCGACCCCGACGCCCTTTCCGACGACGAGCTTTGCGACTACCTCCGGCGCTGCCATGACCACCACGCGAAGATGGTCTACCAGCACATGCGCTTCACGGGGGCAGCGATCATCTGCCCCGGAGACCTGCTGGCGCATGTCGCGCAGTGGGCGCAGGTCAGCCCCGCGGACGTGCTTGCGACCACGCGCGGTGCCGCCCCGGTCTCGGCCGGAGCCTCGCTCGAGCTGGACCGGCTCGTGGCGGCGTTCGACGCGGACCCCGCCGCCCGCGGGCTGCTGGAGTCCGCTGACGACCCCGCGGTGATCCTCGACAAGCTGCGCGGGCTCGACAACGAGGTAAGCCGGGCGCTCTCGGGGTACCTGGACCTGGTCGGCTGCCGACTGCTCGACGGCTTCGACATCTCCGGCCGCTATGCGCTGGAGCTGCCCGACGCGCTGGTGCGGGCGATCCGGTCGTGGGTGGGCGGCCGGTCTGACCACGGCCCGGACGCCGAGCAGAAGTACACGGAGATCCGCGCCAAGGTGCCCGCGGAGCATCGAGCCGAGTTCGACGAACTCGTCTCGGAGGCGCGGCTGATGTCGCGGATCCGCGACGAGCGGGGCGTCTACTCCGACATCTGGGCGTCGGGGATCATGCGTCGGGCCGCCCTCGGTGCCGGTCGGCGGCTTGCTCGGACCGGTCGCCTGCACGACCCGGAGCACATCGTCGACGCGACCGTCGACGAGATGGCGGCGATGGTCTCGGGGCAGGGCGGTCCGTCGGCCGACGAGTTGGCCGAGCGGGCAGCCTACCGGGCGAACCACACGGCGAAGGACGCGCCGCCGGTCCTCGGCCCGCCGCCGACCCCGCCACCCCCGCCGGACGGGCTCCCGCCCGCGGCCGCCCGTCTCGCCCGAGCGATGGGCGCGGTCATGATGAGCATGTTCGGCAGCGTTGAGGAAACCGGCCAGGAAGGGGCACTGCGGGGGCTGGCTGCCAGCGGCGGGGTCTACGTCGGGCCGGCACGCCTGGTGCACGGCCCGGCCGACTTCGACCGGATCCAGCAGGGCGACGTGCTCGTCACCGAGTCGACCACCGAGGCGTTCAACATCCTGCTGCCCCTGCTGGGCGCGATCGTGACCGACAGCGGCGGGCTGCTGTCGCACTCGGCCATCGTCTCCCGCGAGTACGGCATTCCCGGCGTCGTCGGGACCCGCGCGGCAACCGACCGCATCGCCGACGGCGTACAGGTCCGGGTCGACGGGGACGCCGGGGAGGTGACGATCCTCTAGTGGCGACGAGCGTCGTCCCTCTTGAAGGTGCGGAGACCGAGTCGCTCTTCGGCGCTAAGGCGGTGGGGCTGGGGGAGGCGGCACGCGCCGGGCTGCCGGTGCCGCCCGGCGTTGCGCTGGCCGGCGACGTGGCCGAGGCGGTTGCGGCCGGTCGCGAGGACGCGCTGGCCGCGGTGGCGGAGGCAGCGCGCCCGCTGACGTACCCACTCGCCGTACGATCGTCCGCCGTCGACGAGGACGGTGCCGACGCGAGCTTCGCCGGCCAGCACCTGACCTTGCTCAACGTGACGTCGCCCGATGGCATCGGGGCAGCCATCCGGCAGATCTGGTGGTCAGCCAACTCCGACTCGGTGATCAGCTACCGCCAGCGTGTCGGCCTCTTCAACCGGCCCAGCGTGGGAGTGGTGGTCCAGAGCCTGCTGGACCCGGAGGTGGCCGGGGTGATGTTCACCCAGAACCCCGTCACCGGCGCGGACGAGCGGGTCGTGGAGGCGAGCTGGGGGCTCGGCGAGGCCGTCGTCGCCGCCCGGGTGATCCCAGACAACTTCCGCATCGCCCGGTCGGGCGCCGTGCTCCAGCGGCGGCCCGGGGTAAAGGAGGTGGCGATCCGGCCGCTGGCGTCCGGGGGCACCCGCGAGGAGCAGGTTGCGCCGGAGCTGGTGGAGGCGCTCTGCCTCGACGACAGCGTGCTGGGGCAGCTCAACGACCTGGCGACGCGCTGCGAGGAGGTCTACGGCCCCGGTCGCGACATCGAGTGGGCGTACGCCGATGGGCGGCTCTACCTGCTGCAGTGCCGTGCCATCACCCACGTAGCGTCCGCCCGGCCGAAGCCCGCCGTGTCCGCGGCGCCGGCAGAGGTCATCGGCGCCGTGCCGCTGTTCGCCGGGCTGAGTACGCCGGAGATGGCGCGCATCACCGAGCTCTTCAAGCAGCGCGAGTTCGCGGCCGGCGAGACCATCATCAAGGAGGGCGTGGGCGCGGCGGCGTTCTTCGTGATCGTGTCCGGCGCGGCGGCGGTGACGGTCCACGGCAAGCAGGTGGCCACCCTCAAGCCGGGCGATTACTTCGGCGAGGTGGCCCTGATCGACGACGGCGCCCGTTCGGCGACGATCACGGCGAGCACCGATGTCGTCTGCCAGGGCCTCACCTACTGGGAGTTCCGTCCGCTGGTGCGAGGCAACGCGGCGATCGCGTGGAACCTGCTGCAGAACCTCGCCAAGCGGCTGCGTCACGCGGAGCAGGTCCAGAGGTCGTGACCGCCGGACGTCGCTAGCCGGGGGCCTGGACCGGTGCCGCGGCCTGCCAAAGCCCGGGGGTCACCCGTGCGGTAGAGCGCCCGGTGCGGTCCGCCCGCTCACCGACCGCAGCAGGCCCGACGACAGCAGCGAGGCGGCCATCCAGGCCGCTGCATACACGAACGCGGCCGTCGCCGACACCGTCGCCCACAACACTCCCGCCACCACCGTCGCACCGAGGTCGCCCATCGACTGCACCAGGCCGAGGACGCCGAACCCGTTTCCGCGCAGCCGATCGGGCAGCATCAGAGCGACCGTCGCGGACTCCGCTGTCTCGCCGAACCCGATGCCCACCCCGGCAAGGATGAACCCAACGGCCACCCACCAGATGGCATGGCGGTCGAGCGCGAACATGGCGTAGCCCACGACGTAGACCCCCGCCCCGGAGGCGAACACCAGCCGCGGGCTCACCCGGTCGATGAGCTGGCCGCCGACCAACGCGGCCACGACGCCAGCCGCGTTGTGCACGGCGTACAGGATGATCGCCAGGCTGGTGGCGGCCGTGAGGCTGCGCCCGCCGGTGTGCAGCAGGTCGGTGGCGCGCAGGATCAGCAGGGTGGTCGCGAGGTTGCCGAGCTCGAACAGCGCTGGCGGCGTCAGCGCCTTCACCAAGCCCGCGCGCCTAAGTTCGCCGAGGTTTAGTCGGAGGGTACGGCGGCCGGGCGGCGTGAAGGCGGTGGCGCGGGCCTGCCGGGCCGCCACGGTGATTGCCACCGCCGCCAGTACGCCGGGCACGATGGCGACCAGGATCGCGTGCCGGATCCCGATGATCCCCACCAGGAGCGAGGCGAGCAGCGGGCCGGCGATGGCTCCTGCGTTGTCACCGGCTCGCTCGACGCCGGCGGCCCGCCCGTAGGCCGACCGTGGCGCCAGCGACATCAGCAGGCTGTCTCGGGCCGGGCCGCGGATGCCCCGCGACACCCAGGCGACCGTCCGCAATACGCCGACCTGCCACACCGCGGCGGTGAGCCCGATCAGCGCCGTTGCCACCGCGGTGCCGAGGTAGCCGCTCGACGCCAGCCTGGCCCGGCGTGCCGGGTCGTTCGCGAGCGGGCCGCCGGCGAGCTTGCTGAGGCCCATCAGGGCATCGGCCGCTCCATCGATCGCGCCCAGCGCCGCCGGCCCGGAGTGCAGGGTCGAGGTGAGGAAGGTAGGCAGCAGCGAGGTGGCCAGCTCGTGCCCGGCATCGCTGAAGAAGGACGCGCTGCCCACGCTGGCGACGCCCCGGGTCAGCCACCGCCGCTCCTCGGGCTGGTCCGGGGGCGGCATGGCGCTCATAGTAGGCCCCGGTGCCGCGAGAGGTAGCCCACCGGGACCACACCCGGCCGGGCCAGGGTGGTCCCCGTTAGGCGGATTTGCGCAGTTTCCGCGCTTTTCCGGGTGCGCATGGCGTACTGACCCCGGACTCCAGGCGCCCGGGCTGCGGCCCACCGCTAACGAGTGCTGAGCCCGACGCCGGCGTCTAAACTCGCCGCGTGATCTTCAAGGGTGTCCGTCCCGGTCGGCCCTATCCCGACCACGGCATGCGCGGGTCGGACTGGGCTCAGCTGCCGCCAAAGCAGATCCGCCTGGATGAGCTCATCACGACCAAGGACACGCTCGACCTCGCCGCGCTGCTCGACGAGGACTCGACCTTCTACGGCGACCTCTTCGCCCACGTCGTGCAGTGGCACGGGGACCTCTACCTCGAGGACGGCCTCCACCGCGCCCTCCGCGCCGCCCTGCAGCAGCGCCAGGTACTGCACGCCCGGGTGCACGTGATCCCGGCCTAGCGGTCCCGACCGCAAGGTGTTCCGCGGCTCCAGGCCCGAACACGGCTGACGGCGAGCAACCTTTAGGCCCGCGGACGCGTCCAAGCCAGCAGCCGGGCCGCAGAGGTCGCGCGACCTCTTACCCTGGTGTGGGGCGGAGAAAGGGTGCAGCGGTGCGCTGGAAGGCCTCGATCACGATGCTCGTGCTCCTCGGCATCCTCGTCGGCGCCGCCTACTACGGCTGGCGCACCGTCATCGACCCGGTCACCGACCAGGCCACCAAGCCATCCACCCCGCCGCCGACCCAGCCGAGCTGCGTCAAGCGCGACGTCTTCCATCGGGGGCAGAAGTTCCAGGCCAAGGACATCTTGGTCAATGTCTACAACGCGGGAATCATCGACGGCCTCGCTGCGCGCACGCTCAATGCGCTGGAGCGGAAGGGCTTCCGAGGCGGGGTGGCCGCCAATCCGCCGGGCACCGTCTTCGCCAGCCGAGTCGTGATCCTCACCAAGAACCCCAGATCCCCGAAGGTCAAGCTGCTCGAGCGGCAGTTCAAGGGCCCGGTCAAAGTGGAGAAGGGCCCGCCGTTGGCTCCCGGCATCGACGTCGTCATCGGAACCAACTTCAAGGGTGTCGACGGCCAGGCACCGACGACGTTCGTGCTCAAGCACGACATCCAGAGCTGTGTGCGGATCAGCACACCCAAGCGGTCGACCCACCGACACCACTCAGGTAAGAAGGCGAGCCGCGCGAACGGCTGACCGCGCTCCAGGGCTCAGTCCGGTGGAGGTACGACGCGGAGCCAGCCGGCCAGTCGACCCCCACGGCTGATCTCCTGGAGCCGGTTCTCCGCAGCCTCCCGCAGTCGCCGCGGCGTGACTACCAGCAGGTCGTCTCCATGGCGGATCGGCGTACCCGGGCCGGGCGTGAAGCTGGTTCCCTCGCGCACGACTAGGGAGATGCTCACCCCGCGGGGAAGGCGCAGCTCGCCGACCTCCACGCCATGCAGCAGCGAGCCGGCGGTCACGTGCACATGCAGGAGGTCTGCGGCCAACCCCTCCAGCGGGGCTGCATCCACATCGACCTCCCGGGACCGCTCGACGAGCACCCGGAGCCGGCCGGCTACCCGCGGGAGGGCCGGTCCCTGCACAAGCGTGAGCACTACGACGAGCACGAAGACGACATTGAAGAGGTTGCGCGACCCAGTCGCATGGGCCGCGAGCGGGACCGTCGCCAGCACGATGGGCACCGCTCCGCGCAGGCCCGCCACCGACAGGAACGACTGACTGCGCCAGGGGACGCGGAATGGGATGGTGCAGATGGCCACGCTGACCGGCCGCGCCACTAGGGTCACGACGGCGCCTGCGACCACCCCACCGACCAGGTGCTCCAGGCGGAAGCTCTGCGGCGAGGTGATCAGCCCGAGCATGACGAACAGCCCGATCTGGGCCAGCCAGGCGAAGCCCTCGGCGAAGGACCGGGTGGCCAGCCGGTGCGGCAGCTCGCCGTTGCCGAGCACCAGCGCCGTGACGTAGATGGCGGCGAAGCCGCTTGCATGGATGGCGGCCCCCCCGGCGTACGAGAGGATCGCAATGGCCAGGACGCTGGCGGGGTAGAGCCCGGTTACGGGCAGCGCGACCCGGCGGAGCAGCCAGACCCCGCCCGCGCCCACCAGCGCCCCGAACACGATGCCGCCGACCAGCTCGTAGCAGACCAAGCCGACCATGACCCCGGCACTGTGGGAGAGGCCGCTGGTGAGCAAGGTCACCAAGATGACCGCGACGGCGTCATTCAGCCCGGACTCCGACTCTAAGGCGCCACGCACCGTCGACCGCAGGGGCACTCGGCGCAGGACGGTGAACACCGCTGCGGCGTCGGTGGGCGAGACGACCGCCCCGAGGAGGAAGGCGGTCCGCCAGTTGACTCCGAGCACCAGATGGACGACCGCGCCGACGACCGCGGTGCTGATTACGACGCCGACGGTCGCCAGCGTCAGCCCAACCCCGATGGAGGGGCGCACCTCGCTCCACCTGGTGGTCAGGCCGCCCTCGGCGAGTATCACCGCCAACGCCGCGAAGCCCAGCGCGTGGGCGGTGGAGGGGTCGTCGAAGCGCAGCCCGATCACGGCCTCCCCGAGGATCAGCCCCATTCCCAGATAGGCGAGCAGGCTGGGCAGGCCGAGGAAGACGGAGCCGCGGACCGCGAGGATGGCAAGGAGTACGACGACCGCCCCGACCAGGAGCACCTGGTCGAGCGCTCCGACGTTCACGGAGTCACCCTAGGAGGTGGACTAGGTGCAGGGCACCGCTCACGGCGGTAGATTGACCCCGGCCGGCCGCCGAGTGCTCTAGTTGCGGCGGGTTCGCGGCCGGAGGGGGAGCGATCATGCGGGTTCGGTTGAGCCGGCCGGGGGCGGCGCCGCGACGACGGATCGGTCGCGCGGCCGTGGCAGCGGGGCTAGCGGTGGCAGTCGTCTCGTCAGCGTCGGCGGCAACCGCGCATCCCGCGGCGCCCTGGCCGACCGTAACGCCCATGGTCAAGGTCGATCACTGCACTGGCGACAACGCCGAGGTGCAGCAGGCGGTGGACGGCCGATTCGTCTACGAGGTGTGGTTGTTCTGTGGATTGCGGGCGACGATAGGGTTCGCGCGATCGGCGGACCACGGTGGAACCTTCGGCCCGACCGTTCAGGTTCCTGGGTCGGCCGAGCGGTTCACCTCCGGCGAGGTGGACTACTCCTGGGATCCGGCAATCGCCGTGTCTCGGCGCGGCACGATCTATGTCGTCTACATGCGGCAGGCGCATGGCCGCATGTTCCCCAAGGTCGCGATCTCCACCAACCACGGCGAGTCGTTCAGACGGGTGGTGTCGCTCGGGTCGCCCGTTGTCGGTAACTTCGCCGACCGGCCGTTCATTGCCACCGGATCCGCCGGGCGCGTGTACGTCACGTGGGACTATGGCCCGAGCGCTGCCCGGTTGCGCGAGACGTGCGCCAAGGGAGGCAGTTGCTCCTTCAGCCACGGCGACCTCAACGCGGTGATGCGGAGCTCGCACGACGGCGGGCGTAGCTGGGGCCCGATGGAGCACGTAAGTCCCGGCTATCCACACGGCGGGGTCGACATGGCGCCAATCGTCGTGGAGCCCGGCGGGCGGCTCGCGGTTCTCTTCCAGCGCCTGCCCACCAACCCCGCGACCTACCGGCTTCGCCCCGGCAACGAGTGGTTCACCTCTTCGTCGGACCAAGGGAGGGCGTGGAGCCGACCGGTCCGGGCCGGCTGGCCAGATCGGACGATAGCCCTCTCGACGTGGTGGATCGACTGCTCGCTCGCCCGGGACGGCGCGGGTCATCTGTACGCCGTCTGGGACACTCAGGGCACCCGGGGCGACGTGGGCTGGCTGGCAAGCTCGGCAGACGGCGGCCGAACCTGGTCAAGACCCCTTCGGGCGACCCCTGACCACGACGCAGCGATGCACCTGCTGGCGGTCGCCGGCGCCGGGCGGCACGGCGCCTACGTGAGCTGGCTGACAGACGCGTCCCCACGGGGGTACGCACTCTGGGCGCGGCGCTTCTCGCTGCACCGCGGCTGGGTCGGCCGCCCGGTCCGAGTATCCAGCCGGTACGGCGATCCCAAGGTGTGGCCCGGCGACACGATCGGCGTGGCCGCGCTTCCAGGCGGGACCGGAGGCAAGTCGCGTCAGTCCGTCATCCTCAGCTGGGGAAGCGCGCTCGCGGGCGAGCCGCAGCGGTGCTACGGGATACCGGCCGTGCACCCCTGCGGTGAGATCTGGAGCTCGATCGTCCGCTTCCACTAGCCCCGAGCCTCCGCGGCATCCGCCGGTGCCGGTCACGTCGGTTGTCGCCTCGATCGCCGTCGACTTGCCCGCGCCGGGTGGGTCCGGCGGCGAGCAACGCGGCTCTGCCCTGCCGGGGCACGTTCGGCTGCCTGGCCAGGTAGCGCATGATCAGTTCACGGTGAGACCGCTGCCGTTCCCGCGTGGGCAGTCCGTCGGCGCCGTACAGGCCCGCCTGCTGGATCGTCGCCCGCTGCCCCGTGGCGGCCGGTGTCCCTGGAGGATCGGCGAGGGCGTCGAGCTGTGCGGCGACCTGTGACCGCAGCCTGGCGTCCGGATCGGTCACCGGGTGACGCGGGCAACTACGACGTCGTAGTCCTCGTCGGTGATGAATCCGTCCAGCACGACCAGCTCCAGCTGGCCCCACCCGCCCGGCACGATCTGGTCCGGCAGCGGATTGTCCGGGTCGAGCACGTGTGTAGCCGTCCATGGATAGTCGGCACATACCTCGCTTGGACCGCCGCCGAACCCGGCAAGTGGTTCGGCAAGCGGCAAGCCGCCACTCGTGCCGGCGGCGACCAGCGATGCGCCACCGATCCCGCTGGCTGGTCACGGGACCAGCAGCCAGTCCGGGAAATAGCTGCCCTCGCGCAGCTTGGGCACCGCCGCGTCCAAAGTGCCCAGCCGAGTGTCTAGATCGCGATGGCGGTAGCCGTTGCGGCTGTGGTCCGCTCCGGCGACACCACCCCGTAAGGCGCTCCACAGATCGCGTCGGCCTCGGCGCCCATCAACGCCGAGATGAAACCCATCACCATCTCGCGCAGCAGATCCGGCGGCGCCTTCTCCAGCTGCTTGCCCAACCAGTCAGAACCGACGACCATCGTCGAGTCGACCATCGTGCCACTCCTCTCCAAGATCCCTCGATCGACAGAACTTGTTGGGATGGTGCGGTGGTCGTCTACGTCACGGCAGGCTCGCCGCCCCGTACACCCCACGAGTGGACGCCAAGCGAGACGGCGGTTGGGCCGCTGGCGATCTGCATGGCCAGATGAGCTTCGCGAATTCGTCGACCGACAGTTCCGCCTGACGCAGTACGCGCGCCACGTCCCAAGGGGCGAGTTCATCGAACACGTGTCAGCGGCTGCGCGCGCGGTGCTGTCCAGACGTGTCCCGAACAGCCACTGGCGCATTGCGCTTACGACGACGGGACGGCGCTGGTGGTCGCGCTTGTTTCGATGAAGGACTGACCGGTGAAACAAGGAGCCCGGGGCGCCAACGAATGGCACCCCGGGCTCTTTGGCTAGTCGGTCAGGCCGTGGTGACGACGGCGTTGTACTGGTACGGCCCTGCCTCGTCGGAGCACTCGTAGCCGGGGTGGGAGAGGGGGGTGGGGTACCCGTCCGTAGCATTGGGATCGACCACACAGACGATCAGACCGAGGGTGATCTGGTCCCCCAACGTGGTGTCGGTCCAGGTTTCGGTTGGCGACGACGGGTCGGAGTTGATCACGCTGCACTCTTGTTGGTCATAGGTGGAAAGGCAGTCCCAGCCGTAGAGGAGCGGACGTCCGCACGGGTCGTAGCTATTCGCCCCGTTGAAAACTTGGGTGGGGTAGCCAACGTCGCCCTGGGACGGGTCGAGCACTGCGACCGGGACGCCCGTACACGCCGCCGCGGTGCTGGCGCCGGTCAGGTTGACGCTCGCGCTCCCGAGCTTCTTGCTGCTCGCGGTGAGGGTCGCGCCGTCGCTCTGCCCGGCGTTGGCCGGGCGTACTGGACGCTGACCTGGCACGACTTGCCCTTGCCGAGGCTGACGCCGAGGCAGCCGTCGCTGGTGATCGAGAACGCCGACGAGCCCGATAGGCTGGTCGTGATCGCACCGGAGGCCTTGCCGTCGGTATTTGTGAGCGTGAACTGCTGCGAGGTCGTGCTTGCCGGGGCGATCGTCCCGAAGTCGGAGCTCCCCGACCAGGCGAGCGCGGGGCTAGGCGCAGCACCGGCCGCCGCCGGCAGCAGCGCCAGCAGGACAGCGACCGCACCCGCGACTGCCACACCGCCGACCCGGCCGGGCCACCGGCGGCCCGCGCCTTCCAGTGTCCGAATTACCGTACGCATCTCGCTTGGGTCCCTTCCCGTCGTAGCTTCACAACGAACGTGTGTCGTCCGCACCGGTGCGCTCCCCGTTCCGGCTGCCGCACTGCCGCGCAGCCTCCTCGCCGGACGGGTTCCTCGGCGGTGGAGGCCGAGAGCACCCGGAGCTCGTCCGACTCGGGCAGGCAGGCGAGGAAGACCCCGACCGCCTGCCCGTCGCAGCATGCTCCCGCTCGCGCTCGCCGTCCAGGGACCGACCCGGACAACGACCCGGACAAAATCGGTTCGCAGCGGCCGGCGCCGCCATAGGCAGCCCGCCACCCGCCGATTAGGCTCCTTCCGTGGCCCAACCGGGCGGAGGACGACCGGCGCAGGGTGCGGCGCCCTCCTGCGGCCAGTTGCTGCGGCGCTATCGCCGCCGGGCCCGGCTGACACAGGACGAGCTTGCCGGCCGCGCTGGTTACAGCACCGACTACGTCAGCAAGCTGGAGCGGGATCAACGGCCGTTGCCGGCGGCCGCGGCCGATCGCCTCGCGGCCACCCTCGCGTTGGCAGACGACGAGCGTGCCGCGCTGGAAGCGGCGCGGGTGCGGAGCGGCGGGGGGGACCTGACTGCTGCCCGTCCGCTGGCCGGCCGCGAGCGGGAACTGGCCGAGCTTCGCCGGCACCTGACGGGCCTCGGGCCGCCGGTGCTGCTGTTCGCCGGCGAGCCCGGGATCGGTAAGACGCGCCTGCTCGAGGAGGCTGCCGCGAGCGCTGCGCGCAGCGGCTGGCGGGTCGTGGCGGGCGGCTGTCAGCGGCGCGGCCTCGATCCCTACGCGCCGCTCACGGGCGCGCTCGTCTCGACGCTCGAGCGCCTGTCCGAGGCCGAACGGACGCGGGCGCTTGGGCAGGCTGGCGGGCTCGAGTTCCTGTTGCCGGAGTTCGCGACGGCGGCCGAGCGACCCGATCGAACCGGCGGCTGGATCGAGCGCGGTGTCGAGCCCGAGCAGCGGCGGCGGGTGCTGTTCTCCGCCGTCGCGGCGTGCCTGCGCGCCGTCGCCGGCGAGGCCGGCGTGCTGCTCGTCCTCGACGATCTGCACTGGGCTGGCCCTGACGCGTTCGATCTGCTCGCCACCCTGCTTGCCGTGGAGGGGTCGCCGCCGATCCGGCTGATCGGTGCCTACCGCGACACCGAGACCGCAGTCGGCAGCCGCCTGGACGAGTTCGTCGCCGACCTCGCCCGCGCCGCGCGGGTCCGGCCGCTCGCGCTCGAGCCGCTCTCCGACGCCGAGGCCGAGCAGCTGATCATCCAGTCGCTCTCCGACGCGGAGCAGCTGCACACGATGCTCCCCACGATCGTGCGCCGCGCCGGCGGCGTTCCCTTCTTCCTGCTCAGCTTCGTCGACGACCTCCGCGCCGGCGACCCGGCTACAGCGCGCCTCACGCTGCCCTGGACGGTCAGGCAGGTGATTAGCCAGCGTCTGCTCGCGCTTCCCGAGAGCGCACAGGAGCCGCTCGCCCTGGCCGCCGTTGCCGGACGCGCCGTCTCGCGCTCCTTACTGAGCGGCGTCAGCGACCGCTCCGAGGACGAGGTGCTCGCCGCGCTCGAGGCGGCAGCCACAGCCCGCCTGCTCGCCGAGGATCAGCAGGGCGACTATCGCTTCGCGCACGACCTGATCCGCGAAACGATCGAAGACGGCCTCTCGGAAAGCCGCCGCCAGTTGCTGCACCGCCGCCTCGGCGAGGCGCTCGCGCTCGAGGGGCGAGTACCAGCCGAAACCCTCGCTTACCACTTCACCCACGCCGACGACAACGACAAGGCTGCCCGCTACCTTGTGTTGGCCGGCGACGAGGCCCGCGAGCGCTCCGCGCACGCCAGTGCAGCGGACTTCTACCTGCAGGCGCTCGCATACAGCGAGCGCCGCGCGCAGGCCGACCTCGCCCCGCTCCAGGAGAAGCTGGCTGCCGCCCTCTACTACTCGGGTCGTTATGATGACGCGATCGCGGCTCTCGAACGGGCGAGCGGGCTGCATCGGGATCGCGGGGACGAGGAGAGCGTGCGCCGCGTGTCTGCTCGTCTGGCCGACGTCCACTTCCGCCGCGGCAGCCACGACCAGATCGACGAGCACGCGGCGGCGCAGATCGCTGAGGAGGCAGCCGACGAGAAGGCGACGCGGGCCTCGCTCGCGGCGCGGCACCAGTTCGCGCGACTCCTGTTCGAGCGCGGCGCCTACAAGCAACTACTCGCGTTCGGCCGCTCGTTGCGCCGGATCGGTCGAACGAGCGGCAACCAGCGGCTCTTGACGGCGGGTGAGCAGATCGAGGGCCTATGCCTTATCCAGCTCGGCCGGCTCGCCGAAGGGGTGGCGGTCCTCGAGCCGGCGCTGTCTCGAAACCGCACCACGGACGACCGTCAACAGACACTCGAAACTGCCGCCATCCTAGCCGGCGCCCGGCTGAGCATGGGCGCGGTCGAGGAGAGTCTTGCGCTCAGCCGAGAGATGCTGCCGCTGGCCGAGGCGCACAACGATCCGGTCGTCACTGCCGCACACGCCGTGCTCATGGGCGGCGCCCTGCACATCTCCGGCGCCTGGGACGCCGCCCAGCCGTATTTCGAGCGTGCCGATGTGCTCTTCGGTTCGGTCGACTCCTCCTCGATCGCAGCCCGGGTCGCGTTCGTGCGTGGGCAGGGGCTGATCTGGGAGGGCCGGCTCGAGCTGGCCGAGCGCTACGTGGGAGCCGCCCACGAAGCGGCGCTGAGGATGGGTCTCAAACCCTCCGAGCGTCGACTCCGCACGCTGCTCGCCGAACTCGACATCCACCGCGGCCGGCCGCAGGCGGCGCTCGACCGACTGACACCAATCGCGCGGGCCAGAGAACTGCACGACGCCGCCACGAACGTTCGCTACACGCTCGCGCGCGCCCACCTAGAACTACAGCCCAGCGAATCCAGGGGTCAGAGAGCGGTGGCGGTGGGATTTGAACCCACGGAGGGGTTGCCCCCTCACACGCTTTCGAGGCGTGCTCCTTAGGCCGCTCGGACACGCCACCGCGAAGTAGGGTACCGGAGAGCGCTGCCCGGGCGGAATCGCCGGCAGCTACCGGCGGCCGGAGAAGAACTGCCGGAGCAGGGCGGATGACTTATCAGCTAGGAGACCGCCCATCACCTCCGGGCGGTGGTTGAGCCGGCGGTCCCGGACCACGTCCCAGAGGGAGCCGACCGCACCCGCCTTGTCGTCGTACGCCCCGAACACGAGCCGGTCGAGCCTGGCCAGCACAACCGCGCCCGCGCACATCGTGCAGGGCTCGAGGGTCACGACGAGGCTGCATCCCGCGAGATTCCACGAGCCAACCGCCGCGGCGGCGGCGCGGAGGGCCGCCAGCTCAGCGTGCGCAGTCGGGTCGGCGTCGGCCTCCCGCCGGTTGTGCCCCGCGCCCAGCAGCTCCCCGCGGTCGGATACGACGACGGCGCCAACGGGTACGTCGTGATGGCGCGCGGCGAGCGCGGCCTCCGCGAGGGCTCGACGCATGGCGTCGGTGTCATCGGACACCCGCTCGTACGGCGGCAAGATCTGCCGCCTAGGCGCTGACCACGCCGAGCAGGTCCTCGAACTCACGGCCGAACCCGAGGCGGTCCGCCACGTCGGCGAGCACCTCGTCGGGATACAGCTCCGTGTCGTCGCACATGGCGCCGAGCTGCTGGGCGCTGAGCCCTAGGTCGTGCAGCAGAGACAGGTCCCCGGCCGGCTGCGCCGGGTCGTCGTCGTCGGGCACCGGCAGGTCGAGAGTCTCCAGGATCGCCATTGCGAGCGGTGACTCGGTTGCTGCCCCGACGTCGGAGAGCAGGATCCGAACATGCGCACCGGAGACCCGCAGCAGGACGAAGAAGTCGTCGTCGAGGCTGACCAAGCCCACCGTGCCGACCTCGGAGGCAAGCTGTGCCAGCGCGCGCTCCAAGGTGCCCAGGCGAAGCGCGGCCTCGGCCGGCAGCAACGACAGCTCCCACCGTCCCTCGTCCCGGCAGGCCGCCACCGCGAAGTCCACGGCGCCGGGATGCTCCTCATCCATTGAGGTCACCGCACCAGCCTGACAGAGGGGGACCGGAAAATCGACTGCTGCCCGGCCGGGCGACGGCAGCGAGCGAGAGGGCCGGCGCACTATGGTGGCGGGATGCAGGTCCGGGTGATCGACCATCCGCTGGTGAGCCACAAGCTCACCATGCTGCGCGACGAGGGCACCGACTCACCCACCTTCCGTCGGCTGACCGACGAACTGGTCACCCTGCTCGCCTACGAGGCGACCAGGGAGGTGCGTACGTGGCCGGTGGAGGTCATCACCCCGGTCGCGCCCGCAACCGGGGTGCGCCTCGCGCCGCCGAAGCCACTCGTCGTACCGATCCTCCGGGCCGGCCTCGGCATGCTGGAGGGGATGACCCGCCTGCTGCCGACCGCGGAGGTCGGCTTCCTAGGCATGGTCCGCGACGAGGACACCCTGAAGGCGTCCACCTACGCCCGGCGGCTCCCCGAGGACCTGTCTGGACGTCAGTGCTACGTGCTCGACCCGATGCTGGCGACCGGGGGCACCCTGTCCGCGGCGATCCACTTCCTGGTGGATCTCGGTGCCGACCACATAACGGCGATCGCGCTGCTGGCGGCTCCCGAAGGCTGCGAGCGGCTGGAACGCGAGCTCGCCCCGCTCGACATTCCCGTGACCGTCGTGACGGCCGCCCTCGACGAGAAGCTCAACGACAAGGGCTATATCGTGCCAGGTCTCGGCGACGCCGGCGACCGGCTCTACGGCATCGCGGGCTGACCCGCGGTTAAGGCGTTTGCGCCCGGCTCACATGGCCTTGACGGCCGCCAGCAGCTTGCCCATCGTCTCCTTGGCATCGCCGAACAAGAGGGTGGTCTTGGGGTCGAACATGAGCTCGTTCTCGATGCCGGCGAAGCCGGGCCGCATCGACCGCTTCATGAAGACGACCTGCTTGGCGTCGCCGGCGTTGAGGATGGGCATCCCGTAGATGGGTGCCCCGGGCGTCGTCCGGGCTGCCGGGTTGACGACGTCGTTGGCGCCCACCACGAGCACCACGTCCGCCTGCTTGAAGTCGCCGTTGATGACGTCCATCTCCTTGAGCTGCTCGTAGGGGACGTTCGCCTCCGCCAGCAGCACGTTCATATGCCCCGGCATTCGACCGGCCACCGGGTGGATCGCGTAGTCGACCTCGGCACCGCGGTCGGAGAGTACGTCGACCAGCTCCCGAAGCGTGTGCTGGGCCTGCGCCACCGCCAGCCCATAACCGGGGACCACGATCACCCGATGGGCGTAGTTGAGCAGGATCGCGACGTCCTGCGGCCCGGCCGAGCGGACCGGCCGGTCCGACATGGCGGTCGAGCCAAGGGTCGAGCCACCACGGAACGCCCCGAACAGGATGTTGGGGAGCGAGCGGCCCATGGCGCTGGCCATCAGCCGGGTGAGGAACGTGCCCGAAGCGCCGACCAGCGTGCCGCCCACCAGCAGCAGGGTGTTGCCGAGCACATAGCCGTCGGCGGCGACGGCCAGGCCAGTGAACGCGTTGAGCAGTGAGATGACGATCGGTACGTCGGCGCCGCCGACCGGGAGGACCAGCCACAGCCCGAGAAGCAGCCCGACCAGCGCCAGCACGACCCCGCCGAGGACCGAGGTGTTGGCGACCAGGAGCCCCCACAGCACCGCGGACGCGGCCAACGAGCACCCGAAGACCACCGGTAGGCCGGGGAACAG
The DNA here is from genome assembly GCA_035692425.1 of Nocardioidaceae bacterium. GTDB lineage: Bacteria > Actinomycetota > Actinomycetes > Propionibacteriales > Nocardioidaceae > DASSHZ01. The sequence continues at coordinate 18,319 of DASSHZ010000040.1, read as the reverse complement.
TATCGGGCGGGTGGTGATCAGCTCCTGCAGCTTGGCGAAGGTGACCATCGAACCGAGGAAGCTCACCGAGCCGACGAAGATCGTGAAGCCGAGGATGACCAGGTGGAACCGCGAGACGCCGGCCGCGCCCGACCCGGCCGCCTCGTGCAGGTCGAGTAGCGCCACCAGGGCGGCCGCCGCGCCACCGACGCCGTTGAACAGCGCGACCAGTTGCGGCATCTGCGTCATCTTGACGCGGCGGGCGATGACCGCGCCGACGACGCCGCCGACCACGATCGCGACCACGATGAGCGCCAGGTGGGTCAGGTGCTCCGCGAAGAAGACGACCACCAGCGCCAACAGCGCGCCGGCCGCGCCGAGCAGGTTGCCGGAGCGCGCGGTCTTCGGCGACGACAGGCCCTTCAGCGCGAGGATGAAGCAGATCGCAGCCACCAGGTAGGCAACCTGCGCCCAGGTCGGCGTCATCGCGGCGGCTCCGGCGGCGACTGCGCCGGCTCGTGCGCCGGCTCCGTCGCCTGGCGCCGACGGTGGCCGCGGAACATCTCCAGCATCCGGTCGGTCACCACGAAGCCACCGACGACGTTGAGGGTGGCCAGGAACACCGCGACCAGACCGATCGCGAGCACAGTCGTCGAGTGAGCCGTGCCGGCGACCAGGATCGCCCCAAGCAGGATGATGCCGTGGATCGCGTTCGCACCCGACATCAGCGGTGTGTGCAGGGTCGACGACACCTTGGAGATCACTTCTGTTCCGACGAAGACGCTGAGCACGAAGAAGGTCAGCCAGACGACGGCGTCACTCATCGGGGCCCCCCAGCAGCTCGAGAGTAGGCGCGTGGGTGACGCGCCCGGCATGGGTCACGCAGGTGCCGGCTACGATCTCGTCCTCGAAGTCGGGCGTGAAACCCTCCTCGGTGGTCATCAGGGTGACCAGGTTGAGCAGGTTGTGCGAGTAGAGCATGCTGGCCGGTTCCGGCATCTGGCTGGGCACGTTCGACCCGCCCCACAGCTGCGCTCCTCCCACCGCGACCACACTGCCCGGCACGGATCCCTCGACGTTGCCCCCCGTGTCGGCGGCGAGGTCGACGACGACGGAGCCGGGCCGCATCCGCTGCACCATCTCGCCCGTCACGAGCAGTGGGGCTTGCCGGCCGGGCACCGCGGCCGTGGTGATGAGCGCGTCGGCCGCCTCGACGTACGGCGACAGCAGCTCGCGCTGGCGCTCCGCCCGGTCCGTGGTCATCTCCCGGGCGTACCCCCCGGTGCCCTCCAGGGACTCCAGGTCGAGCTCGATTGCCGTGGCGCCCATCGAGCGGATCTCCTCCGCCGCGGCCGCCCGGACGTCGTACGCCTTGACCACCGCACCGAGCCGCTTGCAGGTGGCGATCGCCTGCAGGCCGGCGACGCCGGCGCCCAGTACGAGGACCTCCGCCGGTCGTACCGTGCCGGCCGCGGTCATGTTGAGCGGGAAGAAGCGGCGCAGGCGGCCGGCGGCGACGATCGCACAGCGGTAGCCGGCTACCAGGGCCTGTGAGCTCAGCGCGTCCATGGCCTGCGCGCGCGAGATCCGGGGCACCAGCTCGAGGGCGAAGGAGGTGATCTGCAGGTCCCGCCGCAGAGCCACCATCTCCAGCGACTGGGCAGGCGGCAGGAAGGAGAAGGTCGCCCCGCCCTCGGGCAGCCGCCGGACCTGGTCGCCGGTCAGCTGCTGCACGGACAGGACAACTTCCGAGTCGCCTAGCGTCCCGGCGGCGACGGTAGCCCCCGCCTCTGCGTACTCGTCATCGCCGTGCAGGGCGGCGACTCCCGCCCCCGGCTCAACGACCACTTCGTACCCGAGCGCCGTGAACCGCTCGACGAGGGCGGGCACCATCGCGACCCGGCTCTCGCCGTCGAGCGTCTCCTTGACGACCGTCAGGCGCATGGGTCGAACCTAACGGTCGTCCGGCGTAAGCACAGCCACCTGGCCCGGGTGTCTCACTCGGATGGCGGCCCGAGGTCCAAGGTGGCGCGTAGCGGAACTGGTTCGTGCGGGCCGCGATTGCGGTCGACGGCCTCGCTCCACTCGGCCAGCGTCTCCACGGTGAACCCCAGCGCGCGGAGGAAGCCCAGCCCGGGCTCGAAGCCAGGTGCGCACCCCGCAGACACCGTGGTGACGCCGTGGCCGCGCACCCGGTCCAGCAGCGCACCGGCGAGCGCGGTGCCGACCCCTTGGCGCCGGTGGTCGGGATGGAGCAGGAACGCCCCGACCGCACACCCGTCCGGCCGGGGGTGGTGCAGGACCGCATCCACGACGCCGACGATCGCGCCGCGGCGTACGACGACCAGGATCCGCTTCGCGGCGAGGTCGGCACCGACGGGGACCGCGTAGTACATGCTCTGGACGTCACCGGGCATCGATGGCTGGCCGGTCGCCGCCTCGAACCAGTCATCGCAGGCCGCGAACAGCGCCTGCACCTCCGCCTCGTCGGGCGGCTCCAGCTCACGCACCAGCAGGTCGTGGCTGGCTATCTCAAAGGCAATCACGCCGTGAGGGTGCCGCGGTGCTCAGTGGCGCTCGGGGGCGCTGCGGACGACACAGAACTCGTTGCCCTCCGGGTCCGCCATGGTGACCCAGCCTGTCCCGTCCTCGTTTCGGAAGTCGCCGACGACCCTCGCCTTCAGCGCCAGCAGTCGCTCGACCTCCTCGTCGCGGGTGCGACCGACTGGCTCGACGTCCAGGTGAATCCGGTTCTTGACCTGCTTGGGCTCGGGCACCGCCTGGAAGAGGAGGTGGATCGCACCATCGGGGGAGACCAGCAGCCACTCGGGGTCCCCGGGAGAGTTCGGGTTCCCGGGGTCATCGCCGTACCCCATGGCCTCGGCCCAGAAGCGGCCGATCTTCTCGGGGTCACGGCTGTCGAACGTGATCGCGTGGACTTTCGATGCCACGGACTCTCCTGAAGTCGGTGCGGCCGTGCTCGGCCGGTCGATAGCCAGCACAGTACGCTCAGCCGGTCGGCCGAGCCGACGATGCCGCGGTCGCCGGCTCGCTACGTCTTCTGAGCAACTGCCCTCCGGCCAGATGGCTAGGGTCGGGTCACGGCGGCGAAGGTGGAGAGGGTGAACCAGCTGGGCAGCGCACGGCGCGAGCCAGCCGGACCCTGGAGCGTCATGTCGCCGGCACGGAGAGCGGCCGACCAGCTCAGGTCCCCGCGCCAGATGCGGGTCATCAGCCTCAGGGGTGCCACCAGAGTTACCTCGACCGGGTACTCCGGATCGCTGTCGCAGACATCGGCGTCGCCGCTGGCGATCACCAGCCACCAGGAGCGCAGTTGTGGCGCCACGTCGGGGAAGACAAACTTCACCACGGTGCGCGCGTTGGGAACGGCCTGCCAGTCGACGTTGCGGTGCATGTCCCACAGCAGAAGCTTGGGATCCAGGTCCGGCTCGCCCAGTTCGCCGACCCAGCGGATGCCCCAGGAGCCGAGTGCCTCGACCACCGTCCGCAGTTCCCGGCCCGCGTCGGTGAGACAGTAGCGCGGGTCGCCAGGTGCGCTGACCCTGGTGATGATTCCGGCCCGGGTGAGCTGCTGCAGCCGCTTGGCCAGGAGTGTCGGCGAGATGCGCGGAACACCGCGACGGATCTCGTTGAAGTGCTCGCTACCGCAGATGAGCTCCCGGACGATCAGCATCGTCCAGCGCTCGTCCAAGAGCTCCATCGCCTTGGCCACGGGACAGAACTGTCGGTAGGGCGCGCCCATGGCACGCAGCGTAGCCGCGCCGGAGCGCGGTGGTACAGATCGTGTACTAGCCGGACTGGCTGGCCGCTCCTAGCGTCCTTGCCGTGACCACCCGCGACTCCTTGGGTGGCGCAACCAGGCAACGGTGGAGAAGAGGAGAACGCCATGAGCACATCCGTGACCGGGTCCGACGCAGACCTGGCCCTTGACAAGACGAAGGCAGCGCATCGGGCCATGTGGGCGCTCGGTGACTACCCGGCCCTGGCCGAGAAGCTGGTCTCGGGCCTCGGCAGCACCCTGGTGACCGCGTGCGGTGTAGCCGCCGGCGACCGGGTGCTGGATGTCGCCGCCGGCGCCGGGAACGCGGCCCTCCCCGCCGCACGGCTCGGCGCACATGTGATCGCCTCCGACCTGACTCCGGAACTCCTCGCCGCCGGCCGGCGCCGCGCCGAGCAGGAGGGAGTTGACCTGGAGTGGCGACAGGCCGATGCCGAAGCCCTACCCTTCGAGGACGACTCGTTCGACGTGGTGTTCTCCTGCCTCGGGGTGATGTTCGCCCCGCACCATCAGATCTGCGCCGATGAGCTGATCAGAGTCTGCCGCCCGGGCGGCACCTTTGGGGTCATCAGCTGGACTCGGGAGGGCTTCATCGGCGAGATGTTCGCCGCCATGCGCGCCTACTCGCCACCGCCGTCACCGGGGGCACAATCGCCGCTGCTGTGGGGAGACGAACGGCACCTGCGGGAACTATGGGGTGATGGGGTCGAGGCGTTTGCCGCACGGCGCGAAACGGTCCGGGTCCGCAGCTACGCCCATCCGGAAGACTTCCGCGACGACTTCAAGCTGCACTACGGCCCGACTGTCGCTGCCTACCAGCGACTCGCCGGTGACCCACAAAAGACCGCCCGGCTCGACGCCGACCTCGCGAAGCTCGCCCGCGATCACGGCCTCGGGGTCGACACAACCGTCATGGACTGGGAGTTTCTCCTTGCGACCGGCCGCAAGCGCTGACCACGCCGAGCAAGGTCCTTAGGTACCGGCCAATACCACTGCTGAACCGCGCAGACGCGGCTGATCAGTAGTACCAGGGGAACGCGGACCAGTCGGGGGGGCGCTTGCCTAGGAAGGCGTCGCGGCCCTCCACCGCCTCGGCCGTGCCGTAAGCCAGCCGGGTCGCCTCGCCGGCGAAGAGCTGCTGCCCGACCAGGCCATCGTCTACGAGGTTGAAGGCGTACTTAAGCATGCGCTGGGCGGTCGGTGATTTCGCGTTCACTGCGGCTGCCCAGTCCAGGGCGACTGCCTCCAGCTGCTCATGCGGCACCACCGCGTTGACCATCCCCATCCGATGAGCGGCCTCAGCGTCGTACTCCCGGCCGAGGAAGAACACCTCCCGCGCGCGCTTCTGGCCCACCTGGCGGGCCAGGTACGCCGATCCGTACCCGCCGTCGAAGGAGGCCACGTCGGCGTCGGTCTGCTTGAAGCGGGCGTGCTCGCGAGAGGCCAAGGTCAGGTCGCAGACCACGTGCAGGCTGTGCCCACCGCCGGCCGCCCAGCCCGGTACGACGGCGATCACCACCTTGGGCATGAAGCGGATCAGCCGCTGGCACTCGAGGATGTGCAGCCGACCCAACCGGGCCCCTCGGTCGATCGCCCCGTCCGCAGGGCTGCCGCTCGGGGCGGAGTCGTCGTACTGGTAGCCGGCTGCTCCGCGGATGCGCTGGTCGCCGCCGGAGCAGAAGGCCCAGCCGCCGTCCCTGGGCGAGGGGCCGTTGCCGGTCAGCAGCACGCAGCCCACGTCCGCCGACATACGTGCGTGGTCCAGGCAGCGGGCCAGCTCGTCGACTGTGTGCGGGCGGAACGCGTTGCGCACCTCCGGCCGGTCGAACGCGATGCGGACGGTGCCCTGGTCGACCGCCCGGTGGTAGGTGACGTCGGTGAGCTCGCCGAAGCCGTCGATGGCATGCCATCGCGCGGGGTCGAACAGCTCGGAGACTGCCCGCTCGCTCATGGCGCTTACCCTATTGGCCTGACCCAGCCCGCAAGATCCGACCTGCACGTGGCTGGAGCAACGCGAAAGTCGGATCTTTGCGGGGAGCCGGCTCGCAAGATCCGACGTAAACGTGCCTGGAGCAACGCGAAAGTCGGATCTTTGCGTGCGGGAGAGGGCGGGGGACTAGAGCGCGGCGGATGGAGGCTAGAGGGTGCGGACGGGCGCGATCGGCTCGTCGCTGGCGACCTCCCAGCGCTCCTGGGCGCGGACCCGGCCGCGGCACAGCAGCAGGTAGGCGAGGAACGAGAAGACCAGCGCGAAGCCGACCCCGAGGTTGGCGAACGCCCAGACGCCGCCCTTCCCGCCGAGACCGATCGGGCCGAGCAGGTAACCCTGCCAGTGGAAGCCGCTCGCCGTGCTGACGACCATGCCCCAGCCCACCGCCATGCTGATCAGCATGACGAGTACGGCGGCCGGGTTCACCGCGCCGTACCGGCCACGGGAGTCGAAGAGCGCCAGCTGGTCATAGTCCCGCCGCCGCAGCAGCAGGTCCGCGAGGAAGATCCCGCACCACGAGGCGATCGGCACGCCGAGCGTGACCAGGAACCCCTCGAACGGGCCAAGGAAGTTCTGCGCGAACCAGACGATGTAGATCGCGCCGCACACCATGATCACCCCGTCGAAGAGCGCCGCCAGCCAGCGCGGCACCGGTAGTCCGAGAGTGAGCAGGGCGAGCCCCGAGGAGTAGATGTCGAGCACGGCGCCGGCGACGAGACCAGCGATCACGACGATCGCGTAGATGATCAGGAAGTACGTCGGCAGCAGCGTCGCCAGGGTGCCGAGGGGGTCCGCGGCGATGCCGTCGATGAGCTTGGGCCGTGAGCCGATCAGCAGCAACCCGTACAGCAGCAGGATGACGGGCGCGATCGCACCGCCGAACGTGGTCCAGCCCACGACACCGCCGCCCGAGGAGCGGCGCGGCAGGTACCGCGAGTAGTCCGCCGCCGAGTTGACCCAGGAAAGCCCGAACGCCGTCATCATCAGGATCAGGGCGCCGATGAAGGCTGAGGTGGTCCCGGACTGCATCGACGTTACCTTGGACCAATCGATGTCGTGGGCTGTCAGCACCATGTAGACGATCGTGATGACGACCGTCGCGTAGGTCAGCCACTTCTGCATGCGCATGATGACGTCGAAGCCGAGCACGCCGCCGAGCACGATCAGGAACGCGGTAACCAGGAACGCGACGACCTTGGTGAGGTTGCCAGACGACCAGCCGAGGTCCTGGATGATGGCCGAGGTGGCTAGCGTCGAGACGGCGACCAGCACCGTCTCCCACCCGACGAGGATCAGGTACGACGCCAGGGTCGGCAGAGCGTTGCCCCGTACGCCGAACGCCGCCCGGGACAGCGCCATCGTGGGGGCCGAGCCCCGCTTGCCGGCCAGGGACACGAAGCCGACGAGCAGGAAGGACAGCACGGTCCCGATCACCGAGGCGATCGCGGCCTGGCGGAAGGACAGCCCGAAGTAGAGGACGAAGGCCGCGTAGGACATGCCGAAGAACGAGATGTTCGCTGCGCACCACGGCCAGAACAGGTCCGCGGGCCGGCCCTTCCGCTCGCCCTCGCCGATGATGTTGATGCCGTTCTGCTCGATGGACAGCCCGCTCGAGTACGCGGATCGGTTCGGCGTGTCCACGGACATCACAGCCTCCTGACCAGGTCGATCACTACCGGCGCCAGCTCCTTGGATGCGGCGGCCGCCTGGGCCACGACCTCGGCCGGGTCGATGCCGGTGCCGGCGCCCTCCACGACCGTCACCATCGACAGCGCCAGCACCTCCAGGCCCGCCTCGCGGGCGGCGATGGCCTCCAGGACGGTGGACATCCCCACCACATCGGCGCCCAGCCGCGCGAGGGCGGCGGCCTCCGCGGCCGTCTCGTAGTTGGGCCCGTGGAGCATCGCGTAGACGCCCTGGACGAAGGCCGGATGCACCGAGCATGCCAGGTCGCGCAGCCGCGCGGCGTACGCGTCAGTAAGGTCCACGAACCGCGGGCCGGTCAACGGCGAGCCACCGCTGAGGTTGAGGTGATCGCTGAGCACGACGCAGGTGCCGGGTCCCCAGTCGGGGCGCAGCGAGCCGTTGGCGTTGGTCAGGATCGCGGCCCGGCAGCCGAGCGCAGCAGCGGTGCGGACGCCGTGTACGACGGCGTTGGCACCGTGCCCCTCGTAGAGGTGAGTCCGCCCCAGGTAGGCCAATAGTCTGCGCCCCGCCACGTCGTACGAGCGGATCTCGGATCCGTGGCCCTCGGCGACTGGCGCCAGGAACCCCTCGACCTCGGCCATCCGCACGCTGGCGAGCGGTACGCCGAGCTGGTCGGCCACCACGCGCCACCCGGACCCCAGCACGAGCAGCACCTCGTGGTCGTCGAAGCCACGCGACCGCAGCTCGTCGGCGGCGTGGCGCGCCCGGGCGTAGGGATCCGCCGGGTCGGTGCCGCCGGTCGTCGTACCGGTCACCCCGTCACGCGGCATGGGGTGAGGATATCCGCTATCGGCTCGGCTGCCGAGACCTCATGGCACGGGGATCGGTGGCTGGGTTGGTGCTACCTCCCGGCGCGAGCCGTGCAGGCACACCGGCATCTCTTCAAGGCCGTAGACGATGGACAGGGCGCGGAATCGCAGCGCCTCCGGGTCCGCGCTCAGCGCGAGGCGCGGGAACCGCCGGGCCAGCCGGGGGAATGCCGTCTGCAGCTCGAGCTGCGCCAGCTCCGCCCCGACACAGCGGTGCATGCCGTAGCCGAAGGCGAGATGCCGGGCGGCCGGGTCCCGGTCGGGGTCGAACCGCTCCTCGTCCGGACCGAACACCGCGGCCCGGTCGGCACCGCTCAGCGAGCAGGCGACCACGTCGCCCTTGGCGACCTGCTGCCCGAACAGCTCATGGTCCTCGCGGGCGAACCGCGGGAAGGCAACCTGTACGACGGTCAGGTAGCGCAGCAGCTCGTCCACCGCGCCGGCCACCCAGTCGGCGTCCTCGGCGATCCGCTCGTAGGCCGCCGGGTTGCGCAGCAGCACGTAGGTGCCGAGCGAGAGCATGCTCGCCGACGTCTCGTACCCGCCCAGGAACAGCCCGTCGGCGAAGCTGCCGAGCTCGACGTCGCTGAGCTCGTCGCCGTGCCGGGTCACGAGCCGGCCGATGAGACCGTCGTTCGGCGCCTCGCGTTGCTGGCGGGCGAACTCGAAGAGGAACGTCCGCGACTCGGACGCGGCCCCGAACACGCCGACGATGCCCGACGAGGCGTCGAACCGCTCGGTCCCGAGACGACGGAACTCCTCCCGCTGGTGCTTGGGCAGCCCGAGGAGCTCGCAGATGACCAGGAAGGGAATCGGGAACGCGAAGGTTCGCACCAGGTCGACGTCGGGCCCGAGCCGGGCCATCTCGTCCAGCTGGGCGTCTACGATCGCGGCGATGCGCGGCTGCAGACCGAGCAGCCGCCGCCGGGTGAACTCCGGGGTCAGGTACTTGCGCAGCCTGGTGTGGTCGGGCGGGTCGGTGAAGCCGAGCCCCCCGATCGCGTCCGGCCCGGTTGCGGTGGCCTTGCCGATCACCGGCCGGATGTCGTTGGTGTACGCCGCGGAGTCGGCCAGCACCTGCCGCACCTCGTCGTAGCCGGTGACCAGCCACACGCTCATCCCCAACAGGCTGGCGAGCCGGGACACGGGCTCGCGCTCCCGTAGCTCGGCCAGCTCGGGGACGGGATCGACGTCGGTACGCCGAAGCGGCAGCTGCAGCGCGGGCGGCAGGTTGGCGAGGCTGGCCAGGCGGGAGGACCGCAGGGCTCGGCCGGCGATGCTGCGCACCAGCCGGCGCTTCAGGGCGCGCAGGGGGCTGCCTAGCGACAGCCCTCCGTCGATGCGTGCCACCGCACCATCTTGCCCTGTTCCGGTCCCACCGGCGACCAGGATGCCGCGGCCGGGCGGGTTTCCTGACTCGGGCGCCTCCGCCGGGAGCGTCTCCTCAGCGGCGTACAGGCGGCTCGGCTGCCGGCGACGGCGAGGCGGGCGCGGACGAGGAGGGCTCGCCCGTGTCATCGGAGCGCGGTGGTGGCACTGGTGTGGCGGCTGGGGCCGGGGCCGCGGCTGCCAGGGCGGCTCGCGGCCGCTCGCCGTACACGAAGAGTCCGGTCAGTACGGCGGCACCGAGCGCGATCAGCACTCCGGCGATCACATCGAGGACGTAGTGGTTGGCCGTGCCGATGACAACCACCGACATGATCAACGGGTAGAGCACGACGACCATCCGCCAGCCGTAGCGCCGCAGCATCACGAACACGACGATCGCCACCCAGACCGCCCAGGCGACGTGCAGCGACGGCATCGCACCGTACTGGTCCTCCTGCACCGGGCCCATGTGCGTGCTGCCGAAGCCGGCGGTCACCACGGTGTCGACGAAGCCGCCGCCTGGGAGCAGCCGCGGCGGCATCACCGGGTAGAAGAGGAAGATCGCCATGCCGATGACGTTCGTCAGGACCAAGGTGTTGCGGGCCGCCCGGTAGGCGGCAGGCATCAGGAGGTAGCACGCCGCGAGCGCCGTGAGCGTGACGCCCACGTGCGTGTACTCGTACCAGTACGACGAGGCGACGGCGACCGTGTGATGAGCGGTGTACCAGGCGTTGAGGCCGCGCTCGACGTCGACGTGGGCGACCGCCTCGAAGGAGAGCAAGCTCTGGGCGTTGTGGAAGGCCTGCTGCTCGTGCAGGTGCGCGAACGACCGGACGTAGTCGTAGACCTTCACCAGCAGCAGCACGATGAGGACCTCGCCGACCAGCCACGGTCGCACGGCCGCCCGGTGGGGTCGGATGAGGTCCAGTCCTGCGGCCAGCGCCGCCCGGCGCCGGGACGGACCGGAGGGAATTGCTGCGGTGGCGCCCACGCCCGCACGATCTGCGCTCAGACTCGCCACCGCCCGTCGAATGTCCGGCTCCTGGGCGCCCGCCCGGAAGGATCGCAAACCGAGGTCCGCCGCTGGCAAATCTATCGTGAACAGGCCCGTCAGCGCACCCCGGCTCAGGCGCCGAGCCTGGCGAAGAACGTGAAAGGTGTTCCCGGGAGGCCCTCCTGCCAGCCGACTCCACCGCCCGGCTCCACGTCGCTGTGCGCGCCGGGCGGGAGCTCTGCGCTGATTCGCTGCTGCAGCGCTCGTGCCTCATCCTCGTTGCCCGCCCCGATCGCCAGGAAGTGCCACCGGCGTACGACGGACTCGCCCCGCTGTTGCAGGCGTTCGGCGAGCTCGACGGCCTCGCGGTGGGACTTGACGCGCACGCGGACCTCCCAGCTGGCGACGCCGGAGTCTGCGGACTCCTCGGACTCCTCCGCCATGAGGCGCTCGTGCTCGGCCGCCCGTTCCGGCGCGTTCGCCGGCATCGCGACGGTCGCGTCCTCCCATTCCTCCTCGATCGGGTGCCAGCGGTCGACCGACACCGTCGCGTCCAACCGGTGGCGCTCGGCCACCTGCGTGGCGACCTCCTGGGCGGCCCGAGCGGCACGCTGGTCGCCGGCGTACAGGAAGACCTCGCCCTCGTCGCCGTCGCTCACCGCCACCCGAGCGCCGAGCCGCTGCCGCAGCTCGTCGTCCAGCTGATGCTCGGTCAGTGCGGACAGGAACCCGTCGCGTCCGTTCGCGCGGAAGGTCACGGTAACCCGCCAGTCATCGCCCACCCGGGCACTCTAACGGCAGTTCGCCCCGGCGATGCGGTCGAGCGGATAACGTCGACGAGGTGACCTCGGAGCGCGTTCAGCCGATCAGGCCGACCACCGTCGAGGCGGTCGCGTCCCGCCTGCGGGCGGCCGGCTGCATCTTCGCCGAGGACGAGGCGCATCTGCTGCTAGCCGAGAGCTCCGACCGTCTCGAGCTGGACCGGCTCGTCGAGGCGAGATGCTCTGGGGTGCCGTTGGAGCACCTGCTGGGCTGGGCCGAGTTCGGTGGCCGCCGGCTACGGGTCGGTCCCGGCGTCTTCGTGCCGCGGGCGCGCACCGAGCTGCTGGTCAGGATCGGCGTAGGCCTGCTGCAGCCAAGGCTGGTCGCGGCCGGACGAGACCGCGTCACGGCCCCGGCCGCGACGGCCGTCGACCTCTGCTGCGGCTGCGGCGCCGTCGGACTTGTGATCGCGGCGGCTTTGAACCGCCCGGCTGAACGCGACGTGCGGCTGTACGCCGTCGACATCGATCCGGCGGCCGTCGCGCTCGCCGCGGTGAACATCGGTGGCCGAGGTCAGGTGTACGCCGGCGACCTGTACGCACCGCTCCCGTCCCGGCTGCGCGGGCAGGTGGACTTGGTCGTCGCCAACGCGCCGTACGTGCCCACTGCCGAGCTGCCCTTCATGCCGGCGGAGGCGCGCAGGTACGAGCCGCACGCGGCGCTGGACGGCGGGCCGGACGGGCTCGACGTCGTACGCCGGGTGGTACGGGAGGCTCCGCGCTGGCTTGCGCCGAACGGGTCGGTGATCGTCGAGGCGAGCCGTCGGCAGGTCGACGAGGTGTGCGCCGCGATGCACCGCGCGGGCCTGGTGCCGGAGGTCGCGTACGACGAGGACCTGGCCGCCACTGCCGTGGCCGGCCAGCGTCCAGCGCGCCCACCGGGCGACCGGGCACACACCATCAGCGACTCCGGAAGGCGGTGACCCCGTCGAGCGTCGGCACGAAGACCCAGTCGCCGGACACCGCCTCGGACGGGAAGTGTGGGAGTGGCCCAGCCGGGAGCCGCTGTCGCACGGACCCGTCCGCGAGGCTGAGCACGACGAGATCGCCGCTCTGGCGGTCCGCGACGTACACGCGGCTGCCGGCGACGACCGGGGACCCGTAGACGCCGGGGCGAGTCCAGGCCCAGCGCAGGGACCTCGGCCCGACCATCAGCGCCCGGATGGCGTACTCGCCGAGACACGGCATCAGCACCATGCTGCCGACAACGGCGGCGCCACCGAACGCCGTACACCCGGGCAGCCGGGCGAGCTCGGACCCGACCCCTGCGAGCGGCGGCCGCAGCAGGTAGACCGTCCCGCGCTTGCCGGCGATGACCAGGCGGGCGACCGCGGGCACGACCGCGGGCGACATCGAGCCGAGGTCGAGGTCGCCGGCGTTGTCGGCCGGCCAGCTGTCCGGGGCGAACGCCGACCGCGGGCGCAGCGTCACCGGCGACAGTGCGGTTACCGAGTCGCTGCGGTCCCATGGCCCGCTGCGTGCCGCTCCGTTGCCGCTGGCGACGTACACGCTGCCGTTCGGCCCGAGCACCGGCCCTGGCGGCGCCCAGATGCCGCCCTGGCGGGCGGTCGGCACCGCATAGCTGGCGATCGGGCCGCGGCCGTCGACGGCAACCGAGGTGAGGTAGCCGACGTAGTTCCCACAGTCGCCGAACAGCCCGCCGAAGGCGGTGATCACTCGGCCGTGGGCCACCAGGAGGGCGCTGCGCTGCTGCTCGGCGAGCCGGTCGCGACCCGGTTGCGTGTCGAGATTCCGACGCCAGCGGAGCGCGCCGGAGGCCGCGTCGAGCGCGAACAGGTCGTGGAGGCCGCCGGCAGCCTCCGCGACGACGAACACCAGGCCGGTGCCCCGGTCGTACGCCGGCGTACCGGTCACGCCGAGCGGGTCGATGTTGCCGCAGGGCAGGCCGCTCAGCGGCTGCGGCGGGCCCAGATCGGTGTGCCACCGCACGACACCGGTGACAGGATTCAGCCCGTACACCTGGTTCTCCTCGGTCGCGACGATCAGCAGGTGGTCCGCGACCAGCGGCTCGCCGTACACCGCGCCGTCGAGCCGGGCAGTCCAGGCCGGCCGCAGCGGCCCGGTCGGTCCGCGCCGGACGTAGCCCGACCGCTCATCGTCGTGGTGGTACGTCGGCCAGGCTGGCAGTCGGCCGGCGACGGGGGTCGAGCTCGGGGTGGTGCTTCGCTGCGGCGTGGGGGTCGGCTGCGGCCGCCCCGTCCCGCCCTGGCACGCGGCCGCGAGCAGCGCCGTACTTGCCACTACAAGCAGGAGCCGGCGCACGCCTCAGATTGTGCCGCCATCGCCGGCGGCTCAGCAGGCGGCCGGAATGGGCTCCTCGACCAGGTACCCCGGCTCCCGGTTTGCCTTGAGCACATACAGATGTCGGGACCCGATCGCCATGAGCTCATCGTCGCCGGTCAGCGGCAGCGGCGCGAGGCGGCGCCCGGAAGCGGGCGCGATGCACGCGTTCCTGCGTGGCCCGCCAGGGGGGTCGGTGATCCAGACCAGGCCGTTCGCGACGCGGGCGCTGATGCCGTTCGTGCCCTGCGTGCAACTGCCGCTGTCGGCGCCCTCGACGCACGACCTGCCGGTGGGGGCGAGCGTTGAGAGCCGATATCGCCGTACGTAACCCATCATCCCGGTTGCCTCGGACAGCCAGATCCGTCCGCCGATGACGGCGCCCACCTCAGGGCTGGCCACTCCGTACAGCGCGGTCGACGTCGCGAGCAGTGCGCCGTCGTACGGCGACCGTCGCTCGACGTGACCACGTCCCTCGCCGTCGGCCACCCCAACCACCAGGACCGAGCCGGCTTGGTCGGTGCCGACGTCAGCCCATGACTGGCCGGGCAGCGCCAGCCTGGCAGTGACCGTGCCCGAGGCGAGGCTGACGCGCTCCAGCCGAGAGTCGCCAGCCAGCCAGAGATGGCCGCCGGCGACGACCATTGAGGAGCCGCTCACGCGACTGCTACCGCGGAGGGCCAGCGAGCGTGGGTCGAGCCGCCAGAGCTCGAACCGGTCGGCCTTCGCCGCGCTCCAGCGCGACGTGGTCACCCAGAGCGAGCCGGCGGCGGCGAGGATCGGGCCGACGTTACCCGGGAGCCGTCTGTGGGCCAGGATCGCGCCGGTCTGGCGGCTGGCGCGCGCGAGGTCGTCGGTCACCGCGGGGCTGGCTGGCGGCGACGTCTGCCAGGCCAGGAACAAACCGGCCCTCGCGTCGGCGACAGCGTCCCACGACCTGCGGACCCAGTGAACGCCGGTCGCGGGGGTGGTCGGTCGGCTGGCTCGGGTAGATCGATGGGGTGTGCGGGGGCTGTGAGTGCTCGCGGTGGCACCTGCGGTGGCGGACGGCGCTCCCGCCTGCAGCGCAGGCTGCGTGCCGCACCCCACGGTCACTCCCGCCACGACCAGCATCCAGGCCATCCGCGCCAGCCAGCACCGGCTGGCGCGGCAGTTGTGAGGCGTGTCCACGTTTGGAAGACGCCGCTTGAGCTGACCAGGTTGCCCGGGCGCCCTGGGCGGCGTGGCTCGGCGCGGCGTACGCGGGTAACTTCGGGCTCGTGCGGTTGTCGATCGCGATTCCGCAGCTCGATCAGGACGGCTTCGATGCGCCGGCGCTGCGGGCGTACCTGGCCCGGGCCGAGGAGCTGGGCTTCGAAGGTGGCTGGGTCATGGAGCAGACGATCGGGCCGACGCCGCTGCTCGCCCCGCTGGAGCTGCTGGCGTACGCCGCGGCCTGCACCGAGCGACTCCGGCTGGGTGTCGCGGTTGTGGTGAGCACGCTGCACGACCCGCTGCAGCTCGCGGCCGCCGCGACGGCCGTCGACCGACTGAGCCACGGCCGTCTCGACCTCGGGGTGTCCGCCGGCGGGGGGTTCCGCAAGTTCTCGGCCTTCGGCGTCGAGCGCAAGTCGTTCGTCTCCCGATTCACGGAGGGGCTGGCGCTGATGAAGGCCGCGTGGTCGGACGAGCCTCGGGTCACGTTCCACGGCCGCTTCCGGCAGCTCGACAACCTGACCATCCAGCCCAAGCCGGTCCAGCGCCCGCATCCACCGATCTGGTTCGGCGCCAGCGCACCGGCGGCGCTGGCTCGGGCCGTCCGGCATGGCGATGCGTTCCTCGGCGCCGGCTCGACGACGACCGCGGCCTTCGCCGACCAGGTGGCGATCCTGCGGCGGGAGCTGCGCGACCAGGGGCGGGACCCGGCCGGCTTCACCATCGGCAAGCGCGTCTACCTGGCCGTCGACAGCGATGCCGCGGTGGCCCGAGAGCGCGTGCTCGGCGGGTTGCGACGTACTTATGGGCGGATGCCCGGGATCGGGGAAGTACCCGTGTCCGGTACGCCGGCCGACGTCGTGCGAGGACTGCAGGCGGTCCGGGACGCCGGGGCCGAGATGATCCTGCTCCACCCACTCGGCTCCGGCGTCGACGACGACCGCGAACAGCTGGAGCGGCTGGTGGCGAACGTGCTCCCGCATCTCGCCTAGCCCGCGGGCCAACCCTGCCCAGTGGACGGCGGCGGCCGTGGACCGGCAGGGGGTACGCAGCTATCCTGACCGGCATGCGCCACGCGAGGACGACGGGTGAGGCCAAGGGCGAGATGCGCCTTCACCAGGTCGCGCAGCACGCCGGCGACCTCGACCGCGCGGCCGCGTTCTACTCGAGCCTCCTCGGCAGGCCGCCCCTCGCCCGCTTCGACCCGCCCGGCCTGCTCTTCTTCGACCTCGGCGGCACCCGACTGCTCCTCGATAAGGCGGCGCCGAGTGCGCTGCTCTACCTGGAGGTCTCCGACGTGCGCAGCGCGGTGGAGCAGCTGCGCGCCGCCGGGGTCGAGGTCATGACCGAGCCGCATGTCGTCTTCACCGACACCGACGGGACGTTCGGGCCGGTCGGACAGACGGAGTGGATGGCGTTCATCCGTGACTCCGAAGGCAACGAGGTCGGCCTAGCCAGCCGCGAGTAGGCCCGCGCAGTCCCCGCTGGTCGTCGTACGCCGGTTGCCAATTTGTCGGTCAGGCGAGGTGGTGACGGACCCAGTAGCCGTGGACGGTCTCGTCCAGCTCGGTCGGCCAGGTACCGCCGGCCGACTCGAGCGCGGTTCGCCCATGGGTGGAGGTGGCGGCCCGTACCTCTTTCATGGCCGCCAGCACCTCATCACGAGCGGCCCGCGGCGGCGAGAGGCTGGCCAGAACCTCGCGTTGCTGGGGGCTGAGCTTGTCGCTCCACCGCTTGACGCCGGTCTCCGGGAGCGGGCGGTTGGACTCGACGAAGAGCTCGTAGAGCATCAGGCCGTAGTTGTGCACTGCCACCTGCCCCAGCAGCCAGTCCTCGCGCGCGACCACCGCGGCCGGGAAGAGCGCGCCCTGCCGCATGTACTCCGTGACGATCGCCTGCATCCGATCTAGGTCCGGGCCTACCCCCGGTGACGGCGGCGGAACCGTCAACCCGTCGCGGTTGAAGACGGCGATCCGCTGCCGGGCGCCGGTGCGCGGCAGGTCGTCGACGCCCTCGACGACCACGTCGACCCGCAACCCCGAACGGGTGGTGAACGCGAAGCATCCCACCATGCCGGGCAACGGTGTGGTGATCACCGGGTCCAACGAGCGCCAGATGTCTGGGTCGGCGAAGCGATCCGGCGCCGTGACCGTGACTATGAGATCGAGGTCGCTCCCGGCGTCCGCCGCCCCGCGCCCCAGCGAGCCCGCCAGCCACAGAGCGCGCACCTCTGGGTCGGGCTCCACCACAGCCCTGACCTTGGCGAGCAGCAACTCGTAGCCGGACTCGAGCGGCGCCATCGCCTCGGCGACATCCACGCCGACAACGTACGCCGCGGCACTTTGCGGACCGCTCACGGGACGGTTGCGAAACCGGGTCACCCGAGGCGCGACGGCGGAGCGCAGTCACGCCTTCCACGAGCGGGTACCCGCAGTTCGTCGGTGCGATATTCCCACCCCGGGTGCCAGGTGAACTCCGTAGCCGCGAGCTCCGCCAGGGATCGGGAAGCAACAAAATGGTCGAGCGCCCAGCGCGTTGCCACGTGTCCAACCAAGAGGACCCGCGCGCCGGACCAGCACCTAGCCAGGTCGTCCAGCGTCCCGCGGACCCGACGGACTGCCTGTTCCCAGCTTTCGCCACCGGGGTACGGCGTACGGAGACGTTGCTGGCGAGTTTGATGGATGAGCTCGGCCGGAGCGCCGTTGAGATCGCCGTAGTCGCATTCGCGCAACCGCCAGTCGTAGAAGAGCTTGAGGTCGGTGTTGCCAAATGCGATTTGGGCTGTCTCGACTGCCCGCTGCAGATCCGAGCAGAACACTGCAGCGAGTCCGTCCTGGCGACGTCGACGACCCAGTCGGCTGGCTTGCTGTCTGCCCGCCTTCGACAGGCGCCCTGGCAGCCAGCCCGATGCAAGGCCAGCTTCGTTGTCCTCGCTAGTTGCGTGCGTCTCGAAGACAATCTGTACTGACACCAAATGGACGCTACCCGCCTATCCACGGGGGCGGCGTTCAAGCGATCAGGCGTCAGCCGAGGCGATGGGTGCCGGTGTGGTCGACGAGGTAGTGCCGCCCGTGCCGGGACCGCCAGACCAAGGTGCCGTCGAAGGGCTGGGCGACCGACCAGCCGCCGAAGGTCTTGAGCCGGTGGTGGAACCTCGTCAGCGGGGCCAGGTTGGCGGTCCGGGCTGGCCAGGCGGTTTTGAGTCTTGCGCCAGCGGGGACCCTGGTGTTCGTGTCTCCCCACACGAAGCGGACGGCTTCCGCCATCGAGGATGGGACAACCGTCATCGCAGTGGAAGGCACGCCGGGGAAGGCCTACGAGCCCCGCGGCTGGGAGCTCTGGGCTCCGCTGGCGCCC
>DASSHZ010000039.1:0-55182 GCA_035692425.1 Nocardioidaceae bacterium | reverse complement strand
GGACGAGCTTCCAGCATCGGGTCTGGCGCGCGTTGCGTGAGATCCCATACGGCGCCACTGCGTCGTACGGCGAGATCGCGCGGCGGCTCGGGCTGGCGGCTGGCGGGAGTCGGGCGGTTGGGCTGGCGAACGGTGCCAACCCGATCGCGATAGTCGTGCCCTGCCACCGCGTGATCGGGGCCGACGGGAGCCTGACCGGCTATGCGGGCGGCCTCGACCGCAAGCGCTTCCTGCTCGCGCTGGAGGCGTCCCGCACCACCGAGGGCACGCTGTTCGAGGCGGCGCAGCGCTGACGGGGCGCCAGAGTACCGATGAGGCCTCTTAGCCCAGTCAGGCGCTGCTGCGCAGCAGCGAGGTGCTCAGCCGGTCGGCGGCGGCCAGCACCGCCGGCGCATGCATCCGACCCGGCTGCCGGCTCATCCGCTCCAGGGGCCCCGACACCGACACGGCCGCGATCACCTTGCCCGACGGCGACCGCACGCCCGCCGAGACCGAGGCCACCCCCTGCTCCCGCTCGCCGACGCTTTGCGCCCAGCGGCGGCGTCGTACGTTGGCGAGCGTGGCGGCGCTGAACTTGGCGCCGTGCAGCCCGCGGTTGACTCGGGCGGGGTCTTCCCAGGCAAGCAGGATCTGGGCCGCCGACCCGGCGAGCATGGTCAGTTGGCTGCCGACCGGGATCGAGTCTCGCAGGCCGGCCGGCCGCTCGGCCGCGGCGACACAGACCCGTACGTCGCCCTGCCGGCGGAAGAGCTGGGTCGACTCGCCGGTGATGTCTCGCAGCCGCGCCAGCACCGGGCCGGCGGCCGCCAGCAGCCGGTCCTCGCCGGCTGCAGCGGACAGCTCCCCCAGCCGGGGGCCAAGCATGAATCGACCCTGCAGGTCCCGGGCCACCAGGCGGTGATGCTCGAGGGCGACCGCCAGCCGGTGCGCGGTCGGGCGGGCCAGGCCGGTCGCGGCCACCAGTCCGGCGAGGCTGGCCGGTCCAGGCTCCAGGGCGGCGAGCACGAGAGCGGCTTTGTCGAGTACGCCGACTCCGCTAGAGTTCTCTGACCTGTCCATGTCACGATATTGACGTCTCAGATGTTGGAATGCAAGTCTGGAGCTCGTGATGCAGCCGCAGCGCCCGAGGACCCTGGCCGAGAAGGTCTGGGACGCCCACGTCGTACGCCGGGAGCCGGGCGAGCCGGACCTGCTGTACATCGACCTGCACCTGGTGCACGAGGTGACGAGCCCACAGGCCTTCGACGGGCTGCGGCTCGCCGGACGGTCGGTCCGGCGACCGGACCTCACGCTCGCCACCGAGGACCACAACGTGCCGACGGCGGGCGCCGACCACCCGGTGAACGATCCGGTCTCGCGGCGGCAGCTGGAGGCTTTGCGGCATAACTGCGCCGAGTTCGGCGTGCCACTGCGATCGCTGGGTCATGCGGAGCAGGGCATCGTGCACGTCATCGGCCCCCAGCTGGGTCTGACGCAGCCCGGCATGACGATCGTCTGCGGTGACTCGCACACGTCGACGCATGGGGCGTTCGGAGCCCTGGCGTTCGGCATCGGCACCAGCGAGGTAGAGCAGGTGCTCGCCACCCAGACGCTCCCGCAGACGCGTCCGAGGTCGATGGCAGTCACGGTGACCGGCAGCTTGCCCGGCGGCGTGACGGCCAAGGACCTGGTGCTGGCGCTGGTCGCCGCCGTGGGCATCTCTCGCGGACGCGGCCACATCGTGGAGTACCGCGGTCCTGCCATCGAGGCCATGTCGATGGCCGAGCGCATGACCATCTGCAACATGAGCATCGAGTGGGGAGCGAAGGCCGGCCTGGTCGCGCCCGACGCGGTCACGTCGGCCTACCTGCGTGGGCGCCCGTACGCACCGACGGGGACGTCCTGGGAGGCTGCAACCGAGCACTGGCGGACGCTGCGCTCCGACCCAGGGGCGGCGTACGACGACGAGGTTCAGCTGGATGCCGACGGGCTGGAGCCGTTCGTGACCTGGGGCACCAACCCAAGCCAGGGCGCGCCGCTCAGCGGCGTGGTCCCGGCGCCGGCGGACTTCCGACCGGGCGCGGACCGGGCCGGTGCGGAGCGGGCCCTTGCCTACATGGGACTGTCCCCCGGCACGCCGCTGCGGGCGATCGGCATCGACACGGTCTTCCTGGGCTCGTGCACCAACGGCAGGATCGAGGACCTCCGGGCGGCCGCGGAGGTCCTGGCGGGGCGCTCGGTCGCCCCTGGCGTGCGGATGCTTGTCGTAGCCGGGTCGGCGCAGGTCCGGCAGCAGGCCGAGGCGGAGGGGCTCGACGTGGTGTTCCGGAGCGCCGGCGCGGAGTGGCGGGGTGCCGGCTGCTCGATGTGTCTGGGCATGAACGCCGACCGACTCGATCCCGGGCAACGGTGCGCCTCCACCTCGAACCGCAACTTCGAGGGCCGGCAGGGCGAGGGGGGCCGCACGCACCTCGTGTCGCCACCGGTAGCCGCGGCGACCGCGGTGGCCGGGCACCTGGCGAGCCCGGCAGAGCTGTCCGGAGTGGCGGCGTGCTGAGCTTCACCACGCATCGTGGCACCGCGGTGCCCTTGCGCCGCGGCAGCGTCGATACGGACCAGATCATCCCGGCCCGGTACCTCAAACGCGTCACCCGCGCGGGCTACGGAGAGGGGTTGTTCGCCGAGTGGCGGGCAGACCCCGCGTTCGTCCTGAACGACCCGAGGTACGCCGGCGCCTCAGTGCTGCTGGTCGGCCCCGAGTTCGGCATCGGCTCCTCTCGGGAGCATGCGGTCTGGGCGCTGCTGGACTATGGGTTCCGCGCGGTGGTCGGATCCAGCTTCGGCGACATCTTCCGAGTTAACGCCGGCAAGGCTGGACTGCTCGCGGCGGTCGTAGACGAAGTCGACGTACACCGGATGTGCGACCTCGTCGAGCAACAGCCCGACGCGTCGTTCGAGGTGGATCTCGAGCACCGGACGGTCACGAGTGACTCCGTAACGGTGTCCTTCGAGATCGACGACCACACCCGGCGCCGGCTGTTGCAAGGCGTGGACGAGATCGGCGTCGCTATGACGCACGAAGCCGAGATCTCAAGCTACGAAGGGAATCGGGCCGTCTTCCTGCCTCGAACGATCCCTTGACAGACCACTGTGCAGTCCCGCGTCGGCCACGTGTCGTGTTGCGCTACCGCAAGCAGTCGACTGAAACTTGACTTGCAGTTGGGTGTGTCGTCCGATGATGCGCTTTGATTGTGCCTAGCGTTCTGACCAACGTCGAGCAGGGGCTCGACCCGTCCAGGTTCACGGAAGGGAAGTCAGTGAACAAGATCCAGCTCATCGATGCGTTGTCCAAGCACTACGAGGGCAACCGCAAAGCGGCTCGGCATGCCCTCGAGTCGGTCCTCGACACCATCACGCGTGAGGTCGCCAAGGGAGAGAAGGTGGCCATCACCGGGTTCGGTGCATTCGAGAAGGCCGTGCGTCCGGCCCGGATGGTGCGCAACCCTCGCACCGGCGAGCGCAAGCGTGCTGGGCGGACCGCAGTGCCGAAGTTCCGCGCGGGCGCCGAGCTCAAGGCGGTTGTCGCGGGGACCAAGAAGCTGCCGGCGCTTGCCGTCGCCGCCATGTCTCGGCCGGCTCGGCGCCCGACCGCAGCGGCTTCGGTGACCAGCAAGCGGGCGGGGGCCAAGAAGGGCACGGCCAAGAAGTCGACGGCCAAGAAGACGACCGCGAAGAAGACTGCGCCGGCGAAGAAGTCGGCCGCGAAGAAGACCACGGCCAAGAGGACCGCGCCGGCGAGGAAGTCAACGGCCAAGAAGACGACCGCGAAGAAGACTGCGCCGGCGAAGAAGTCGGCCGCGAAGAAGACCACGGCCAAGAAGACCGCGCCGGCGAAGAAGTCAACGGCGAAGAAGTCAACGGCGAAGAAGACGACCGCGAAGAAGACGACCGCGAAGAAGACGGCGCGCAAGCGCTAGCAACGCCGCTCACAGCGGGGCCCGGCCGTCGACGGCCGGGCCCCGCTGTGTGTGCTATGCGCCCTAGGTCACTGGGGCCGGGGGAGGGCCGCACGCATCTCGGCCAGTGCCCGCGCGGTGCAGGTACCGACCCCGAGCCGCAACGCAGCCGTGAGGTCGGCCTCGGTGTCCACGTCCTGCCTGAGCCGCTCGAGCCCAGCTCGGCCGACGGCGAGCGCGCCGTTCGACGCGTGGGCAGCGCTCGAATGCGGACCGAAGCGCGGACGCAGGGGTATGGCTCCACTGGCTCCCAGCATGGTCGTGCCGTCACCGCGTCCGTCGGCGACGAACCAGTACTCGGCCGGCGGGTCGTCTAGGACGATCGAGAGCGTCTCCGCGGTGAGTGCGGGCAGGTCGCTTGACAGGGCCGCGACACGGGCCCGGCCTTCGGCCCGCACCGTGCTGGCGGCCGCCGCGAGTGCGGGGTTCAGCCCCGCCGCGGGAACGTCCGGCAGCACCTCTGCACCGAGGCGACGGGCCGCCGTACGGACGGCTGCGTCGTTGGTCACCGCGACCGCGGTGGCCACCGACCGGCAGGCCAGTGCGGCGCTCAGCGTGTCCAGTGCGAACGCCAGTGCGAGCGCCGTTCGGTCCGCCGGCTCGAACTCGGTCAGCCTGGACTTCGCGAGGTGCGTCTCTTTGACCGGGACGAGGATGGTCCAGGGCTGGGTTGGTGACATCGACTTCGACTATGCCACCAGGCACCCACGCATCGACCGACGCTGCGGTGCTCGCGTGCTGGGGCGGCTGCCGGTACGGTCGGGTCACTGACGCGCAAGGAGGAGCGGTGAGGCGCAGGCTCGGATGGGGCATGGCGATCTGCGTGTCGGTGATGCGTCCGTTCGCCCGAGTGGTCACCCGTCAGGACTGGCGAGGCGCTGAGAACATCCCCAGGTCCGGTGGGTGCGTGATCGCGACCAACCACATCTCGGAGTTCGACCCGGTCCCGGTGGCCCACTTCGTGTATGACAGCGGCCGGATGCCCCGGTTCCTCGCCAAGGTCGAGGTGTTCAAGCTCCCGGTCGTCGGCGCGATCCTGCGCAACGCCGGCCAGATCCCCGTCCACCGGCGCTCCGCCGACGCCGCCAAGGCGTACGGCGCGGCGGTGGCGGCGGTCGAGAGCGGCGAGTGCGTGGTCGTGTACGTCGAGGGGACGATCACACGCGACCCGGGGCTGTGGCCCATGGTCGGCCGGACCGGGGCCGCTCGGATCGCCCTGAACACCGGCTGCCCAGTGATCCCGCTGGCTCACTGGGGTGCGCAGGACCTGCTCGCGCCGTACGCCCGGCGGCCGCACCTGCTGCCGCGGAAGGTGGTGCACGTGTCGGTCGGACCCCCCGTCGACCTGTCGGACCTGACGGCGGCGGCCCCGACCCCGGCGCAGCTGCGGGAGGCCACCAGTCGCATCATCGCCGCGATCACCGCGCAGCTGGCGGTAGTGCGCGGCGAGACCCCGCCCGCCGAGCCCTTCGACATGCGAGCCGGAGGTGCGGTGTGAGCAACGTTGCGGTGTTCGGCGCCGGGTCATGGGGTAGCGCCTTCGCACTGGTGCTCGCCGACGCGCGCAACGACGTCGTGATGTGGACCCGGCGACCCGAGCTGGCAGACACCATCAACGACACCCGCGTCAACCCTGACTACCTCCCCGGAGTGGTCCTTCCCGACCGGGTCCGGGCCACGCACGAGCCCAAGGACGCCCTGGCGGACGCCGACGTGGTGGTGCTCGCCGTACCGTCGCAGTCGCTGCGGCAGAACCTGAAGCAGTGGGCCGGGGACATCCGGCCGGGCGCCGTTGTGCTCAGCCTCATGAAGGGCGTCGAGCTCGGCACCGCCAAGCGCATGACCGAGGTCATCCAAGAGGTGGCAGAGATCCCGGCCGAGCGCCTCGCGGTGCTCACCGGGCCGAACCTGGCGCGCGAGATCGCCGCCCGGCAGCCGGCCGCGTCGGTGATCGCCTGCCGGGACGAGCAGGTGGCGGCGCTCCTGCAGCGCCGCTGTCACACCAAGTCCTTCCGGCCCTACACCAACTCCGATGTCGTGGGTTGCGAGCTCGGGGGGGCCACCAAGAACGTGATCGCGCTTGCGGTGGGCGCGGCGATCGGCCTGGGCTTCGGCGACAATGCAACGGCCTCGGTGATCACCAGGGGACTGGCCGAGACGACGAGGCTGGGGGTGGCGCTTGGAGCCCGCCGCGACACGTTCGCCGGCCTGGCGGGGCTCGGCGACCTGGTCGCTACCTGCTCGTCGCCGCTGTCTCGCAACCGCGGGTTCGGCGAGCGGCTCGGCCGCGGCGAGTCGGTCGCCGAGATCATGGCGACCAGCCGGGAGGTCGCCGAGGGCGTCATGTCCTGCGAGTCGATCCGGGACCTGGCCGGCCGAACAGGCGTCGAGATGCCCATCGTCGACGAGGTCGCGGCGCTGGTGCGTGGCGAGCTCACGCCGCAGGAGACGCTTGCCCGGCTGATCTCCCGGGCGGCCAAGTCCGAGCGAGACTGACCGCACCGCGTACGCCGCGGCCAGCGGGCGTCGTACTAGGGCAGCACCCGGTCGAGCGCATCGACCAGGTCGCGCCAGAGGTCGTCGACGTCCTCGACGCCTACGCTCATCCGCACCAGCGACTCCGGGATGGTTCGCGACTCGCCGGCCCAGCGCCGCCGCCGCTCGAACGTCGACTCCACCCCGCCGAGGCTGGTCGCGTTGACCCAGATCCGGGTCGAGCTCGTGAGCGCGTCCGCGGCGGCGCTGCCGCCCGCAACCTCGATGGCGATGATCGCGCCGAACCCGGGGTAGCGGACCCGCTCGACGGCTCGGTGCCCAGCCAGCCGGCGGACGATCTCTTGGGCGTTGTCCTGGGCCCGCTCCACCCGCAGCGGCATCGTGCGTAGCCCCCGCAGGGCTAGCCAGGCCTCGAGGGTGCCGGGAATGGCACCCATCACCCGGCGCCGGTTGTCCACCGCGGCGAAGATCTCGTCCCTGCGGGTGACGACCGCGCCGATCAGCGCGTCGGAGTGTCCGGAGATGTACTTCGTCGCCGAGTGGACGACGAGGTCCGCTCCTAGGTCGAGCGGCCGCTGCAGCACCGGTGTCGCGAACGTGTTGTCCACCGCGACCGTGACGGTCTCGCGGCGTGCCAGATCGCACAGCGCCGCGATGTCCGCCACCTCCAGGGCCGGATTGGTGGGGGACTCGACCCACAGCAGCGCCACCTCGTCATCCAGCGCCTCACCGACCGCCGCCGTGTCGTCTATGTCGACCAACCGCACCTTCACCAGTCCCCGCTGCTCCAGGGTGGCGAGCTGAGCCAGGGTCCCCTGATAGCAGTGCCGGGCGGCGACGACCGTCTCTCCGGGCGCCACCAGATCGAGGACGGTGCAGACGGCTGCCATGCCAGATGCGAACGACAGTGCCCGGCCGCCCTCCAGGGCGCCGAGCGCGGTCTCGAACGCCTCCCAGGTCGGGTTGCCGTAGCGGCCGTACTCCATCTCGCCACCGGCGACGTAGGTCGAGGCCATCACCAGCGGTTCATTGAACGGCTGGTCCGGCTGCACCGGGGGCCGGCCGGCGGTCACGGCCACCGTCGCCGGCCGGGCCGGGCGGGAGGTCGCTTCAAGGGTCGTGGCGCTGTCGTCGCTGGGTTCGGTCACACCCGGCATCATTGCCTATGGGGCGGTCGCGGCCGGGTTAGGGTGGCCGGTGATGAGCGCACCCGGACGGCCACGCGTGGCCCTCGTCTTCGGGGGTAGGTCGAGCGAGCACGCGGTGTCCTGCTCCACCGCGGCGAGCGTGCTGTCGGTCATCGACACGGACCGGTACGACGTCGTACCCATCGGGATCACCACCGACGGGAAGTGGGTGCTCGAGTCGAGGAGTCCCGACCGGCTCACGCTGACCGCGGGTCAGGTCCCGGAGGTCGATGCCGCAGCCGCGTCGGTGGTGCTCAGCAGCGACCCCGCCCGGCGCGAGCTCGTCGTGTCGCCGCCGGGTGAGGCGCCGCGGGCACTCGGCCAGGTCGACGTGGTGTTCCCGCTGCTGCACGGTCCGTGGGGGGAGGACGGCACCCTGCAGGGGATGCTCGAGATGGCCGGTATCCGCTACGTCGGGGCGGGGGTGCTGGCGTCTGCCCTGGGCATGGACAAGCAGTACATGAAGACCGTGCTGACGGCGGCCGGCCTGCCGGTGATGCCGTACGTGACCGTGCGTCCCGGTGACCAGCCTCCGACCGTGGTCGCCAACGCGGTCGAGACGCTCGGCTACCCGGTGTTCGTGAAGCCCGCGCGCGGTGGCTCGAGTCTGGGCATCAGCCGGGTGGCCGCGCCCGAGGGGTTGGCAGCCGCCCTGGAGGGGGCGGCGCGATACGACCCCAAGGTCCTGGTCGAGGCCGCCGCGCAAGGTGCCCGCGAGCTCGAGTGCGGGGTGCTGCAGTCCCTCGAAGGGCCGGCCGAGGCCAGCGTGGTGGCGGAGGTCGCCAGCTACGGCACCCACCCCTTCTACGACTTCGAGGCCAAGTACCTGGGCGAGGAGGGCGTGTCCCTGACCGTCCCGGCGATGCTGCCGGAGCGTACGGCGAAGCAGGTCCGCGACCTGTCGCTGGCCGCGTTCGAGGCGATAGGGTGCGAGGGACTGGCGCGGGTTGACTTCTTCTGGACGCCCGGCGACGAGCTGGTCGTCAACGAGATCAACACGATGCCCGGGTTCACCCCGACGTCGATGTACCCGCGGTTGTGGGCGGCCTCCGGGGTCGCCTACCCCGAGCTCGTGGAGAGGCTGCTGCGCCTGGCCCTGACCCGGTCGACGGGCTTGCGCTGACCGAGGGGATCGCCGCCGCACCCCCGGCGGTTGAGGAGGGCGCGGCGGCCGTCTCGAAGCCCGCGCGGGCTCAGCGACATGGGTGCCGGTAGGCGGTGTGGCGTTTGATGGCTCCCGCCAGGTCGGCCAGGGCGTCCCCGGCGGGGGCGTAGCGCCTCGGCACGGTCACCTCGACGTACGCCGACCGGCCGATCGTGGTGAACACCCAGCCGGACGCCTGTCGCCGGGCGAGCCAGCCCACGCCGTCGACTGTCGGGCAAGCCGACGTGGGGCGCAGCGAGGCGGGACGCCGCACGCCGCAGCGCAGCACTATGGGCGGGGCGCCCCAGGCCGCGGCCAGGGCATCGCTCGGGCTGACGTCCCGCCGCGGCTGACCACCGACCGAGGAGGGCAGGCCAGCGAGCAGCGCTCGGCAGTCGCGGGCCGCCACCCCGGCAGGGGTCGGGGGCGTCACCGCCACCGGTGCCGACGAAGCCGCACAGCCGGCGAGCAGCCAGCCGGCCAGCAGCACGCCGGCGGCGGACCGCGGACGCAGGGTCAGATGTGGACCACCGGGCAGGTCAGGGTCCTGGTGATTCCCTCGACGCCCTGGACCTTGGCCACCACGAGCTTGCCCAGCTCGTCGACGTTCTTGGCCTCCGCGCGGACGATCACGTCGTAGGGGCCGGTGACATCCTCGGCCAGCGTCACGCCGGGAACCGACGAGATTGCCCTCGCCACGTCGGCTGCCCTGCCGACCTCGGTCTGGATCAGCACATATGCCTGAACCGCCATGGCGACCTCCCGATTCGTCGTGTCGCTGCACCGCAGGACACGGTACCGCCTGGTTAGGTGGCTGAGTAAGGGGCTTCGCCCGGCGAGAGGAGCGCTCATGGCCGACCCGCGGTCGCGGCCGTTGAGTGAGGTGGGGGAGTTCGAGCTGGTCTCCGAGATCACCTCGGTCTTCTCGCCAGGTGAGCGTGTCCTGGTCGGCCCGGGTGACGATGCGGCGGTCGTCGCCCGCTCCGATGGCCCGGTCGTGGCGTCGCTCGACCTGCTGGTGCAGGACCGGCACTTCCGGCTGGACTGGTCGTCGGCCGCCGACGTGGGGCACAAGGCCGCCGCCGCGAACCTGTCCGACATCAACGCAATGGGCGGGCGGGCCACCGGGCTGCTGGTGGGCCTCGCCCTGCCCGGCGACCTGGAGCTCGGCTGGGTGCTCGACTTCGCCGCGGGCCTCGCCGAGGAGGCGGCCCTGGTCGGGGCGAGCGTGGTGGGTGGCGACGTCAGCTCAGCAGATCGGATCGCGGTCGCGGTGAGCGTGCTGGGCGAGTGCCCGGCACGGGTGGTGACCAGGGCCGGGGCGCGGCCGGGGGACCTGGTCGGGCTGGCCGGGCGGCAAGGCTGGGCCGCCGCCGGCCAGGCCGTGCTGGCCCGCGGCTTCCGCTCACCTCGCGCGGTGGTGGAGGCACACCGCCGGCCGCAGCCGCCGTACTCGGCCGGGCTCGACGCGGCGGCAGCGGGAGCGACGGCGATGGTCGACGTGAGCGACGGGCTGGTCCAGGACCTCGGGCACCTCGCGCGCTCGAGCGCGGTGGCGATCGATGTGAGCGCCGCCGACCTCGATGTTGCGGAACCCCTGCGGTCGGTGGGAGCGGCGCTCGGCATGGACCCGGTGCGCTTCGTGCTCACCGGCGGTGAGGACTACAGCCTGGCCGCGACGTTCCCCGACGGCACCCGACTGCCAGCCGGGTGGGCAACGATCGGTTGGGTGCTGGTGGATGGCGAGCCGGGCCGGGTCACGGTCGACGGGTCGGCCTACGACGCGCCCGGCCATCAGCACTTCCGGTCCTGAGCGTGCGCTGAGTCGAGGTCAGCGGGTGACCTTGCCCGCCTTGAGGCAGGACGTGCACACGTTGAGCCGTTTCGGCGTGCCGCCGACGACGACGCGGACGCGCTGGATGTTGGGGTCGAAGCGACGGCGGGTACGCCGATGCGAGTGCGACACGTTGTTGCCGAAGGACGGTCCCTTCGCGCAGATGTCGCATACGGCGGCCACGGCGTGCTCCTCAGCGAACGGCAGATGCGGTCGGACGTCAGCCCGGCATCCTCCGGGCAACCGCACCAGGCTAGCCGATTCCGCGCCGCCGAGGCCAATCGGACCCGGTCGTAACGTGCCGCCGGGCCGCATGGCCACGGGGCACTAGCGACCACGGAGCACTACGGTGAACGGGGCGGGCCCGCCCACGCCGCGGCCCGGCCCGCCGTCGTACCGAGGCTGGAGAGGCTGGCGGGGTGAGCGAGGAGCGTAGTGTCGCGCTGCTGCGGCACTGGTGCGACCTGTCCCTTGCCGGGCTGGAGTCCGCGCGCGAGGAGATCGACGCGCTGAACGTGTACCCGGTGCCCGACGGCGACACGGGCACCAACCTGCTGCTCACCTTCGAGGCGGCCCGGAAGGCGATGTTGGCGGCCGGGCCCGGGCCCCTGCCCGGTGCGCTCGCGGCGCTCGGCCGGGGCGCGCTGCTGGGGGCCCGCGGCAGCTCCGGGGTGATCTTGTCCCAGCTCCTGCGGGCCGGCTCCCGGCAGCTGCTGGCCGGCACCGCGTCCACCCCGGGCCGGCTCCTGGCGGACAGCCTGGCGACGGCCGCCGACGCCGCCTACCAGGCGGTCGGCCACCCCGTCGAGGGCACCATTCTCAGCGTCGCCCGGGCGGCAGCGCTGGCGGCGCAGCAATCCGTCGCCGGCGCGCCCGACGACCCGGCGGGGCAGCCGGGCTGGGTGATTCAGGCGGCGGCCCGGGCCGCCGCGGACGCCCTGGCGCGGACGCCCTGCCAGCTTGGCGCGCTGCAACGAGCCGGGGTGGTGGATGCGGGCGGGCGCGGGCTGTGCGTGCTCATGGATGCGGCCCAGGAGGCGCTGACCGGCATCCGGCCGGCCCGCCGGACCGCGCAGCCGAGTCCCGGGGCTCCGGCAGTGGGCGGCGCCCACGCGCACCTCACCCCGGACGGGCCGGCCTACGAGCTGACGTTCCTGCTGGACGCCGACGACCAGGCGGTGGCCGGCCTGCGCCGCGCCCTGGAGCCGATGGGGGATGCGCTGGTGGTGGTAGGCGGCGACCGGCTGTGGAAAGTGCACATCCATGTCGATGATGTCGGGCCGGCGGTCGAAGCCGCGGTCGCCGCCGGCCGGCCGCACCGGATCCGGGTGGTCCACTTCGCCGACCAGGAGGCCGGTACGGCGGGAACGGGTCGGGGTCGGGCCAAGCACCGGTCGCTGGTGGCCTTCGCGGCCGGACCCGGCCTGGCCGAGCTCTTCGCCGGCGCCGGCGCGGACGTCGTGCGGACCGGGGGCCGGCCACTGACCACCGGGGAGGTCCTGGCAGCGATCAAGGCGAGTCGGGCTGCCGAGGTCGTCGTACTGCCCAACGACCCGGAGACGCTCACCGTCGCGGAGGCGGCCGCACACGCGGCCCGAGACGACGGGATCCGCGTTGCGGTGGTCCCCACCCGGGCTCAGGTGCAGGGGCTGGCGGCGGCCGCTGTCCGCGATCCGTCCCGGAGCTTCGACGACGACGTCGTGTCCATGACCGCCGCCGCGGGCAACACCAGACATGGCGCGGTCACGGTGGCGACTCGCGACGCCATGACCATGGCCGGACCGTGCCATGCCGGCGACATCCTCGGCGTCGTGCAGGGCGACTTCGCCGTGGTGGGCGCCGACCTGGCCCCAGTGGCCTGCACGGTGGCCGACCGGCTGCTGGCGGGAGGCGGCGAGTTGGTGACGCTGGTGGCCGGCGCCGACGGCCCGGCCGACCTGGTCGGTGTCGTGCGGACCCACGTCGAGCAGCGGCACCCGAGCGTCGAGGTCGTCGCCCTGGACGGACGGCAGGCGCGGTACCCGCTGCTCATCGGTGTCGAGTGATGCCGGGGCTCGACACCCCCCTCGGCCGGGTGCTGGGCGGTGGCACCGCGAACGCGCTGCGGAAGGCGTTCGGCATGCAGGTCGTCCGAGACCTCCTCACCCACTACCCCCGCCGGCTGGACGACCGCGGCGAGCTCACCGACCTGTCCGGTCTGGTGGAGGGCGAGCATGCCACCGTGATCGCGCGGACGTTGAGCGTCGTCGAGCATCGGTACCCAGCCCGGAATGGCCGCAAGGCCGGTGTTCGGACCCAGGTGGTGGTCACCGACGGCAACCAGCAGCTGCCGATGACCTTCTTCGGCCAGCACTGGCGGAGCGCTCAGCTCAAGCCCGGCACGGTGGCGATGTTCAGCGGCAAGGTGAGCGCCTTCAGGGGCGCTCGCCAGCTCGCCCAGCCGCACGTCGAGGTGCTCGGCCGCGGGGACGACGTCGAGGAGTACGACGAGGAGGAGGTCCAGCGTTACTGGCCGATCTACCCGGCCAGTGCGGCGGTGTCGTCGAAGAAGCTGATGGACTCGGTCAAGCAGGTGCTCGCCGTACTCGACGAGCTGCCCGACCCGCTCCCGCCTGCCCTGCTGGCCGCGCGGGGACTCCGCAGCTACGACCGGGCGATCCGCGAGGTCCACCAGCCGGCGGACCCGGCCGAGTTCGAGCGCGCCCGGGAGCGGCTGCGCTTCCACGAGGCGTTCGTCCTGCAGTCGGTGCTCGCCGGGCGGCGTCGTGAGCTGCGCGAGATGGCGGCGGTGGCCCGCCCGGGGCGCCCGGACGGGCTGCTCGCGAGGTTCGACCCCACCCTGCCGTTCGAGCTCACCGCGGGCCAGCGCGCGGTGGGCCAGCGGATCGCCGCGGATCTCGCCAGCCCCCATCCCATGCATCGGCTGCTGCAGGGCGACGTGGGCTCGGGGAAGACGGTGGTCGCCGTACGGGCGATGCTCCAGGTCGTCGACGCCGGCGGGCAGGCTGCGCTCCTTGCCCCCACCGAGGTGCTCGCAGCGCAGCACCTACGGTCCGTGACCGACCTCCTCGGGCCGCTGAGCCAACCGGGGACGCTGACCGGCGACTGGGCGGGGACCTCGGTCGCGCTGCTCACCGGCTCCATATCCGCCGCGGCCCGGCGGGAGGCCCTGCTCGACGTCGCGAGCGGCCGGGTCGGCATCGTGATCGGGACCCACGCGATGCTTGAGGAGCGGGTGACCTTCGCGGACCTGGGCCTGGTGGTCGTCGACGAGCAGCACCGGTTCGGGGTCGAGCAGCGAGCGGCGATGGGCGCGAAGGGCGGCGCCGCCCCGCCGCACGTCCTCGTGATGACGGCAACTCCGATCCCGCGCACCGTCGCGATGACGGTCTTCGGCGACCTTGAGGTATCCACGCTGCACGACCTCCCGGACGGGCGCCCCGGGGTGCGTACGACGGTGGTGCCGGTCGCGGACCGGCCGCGCTGGCTGGGCAGGGCGTGGGAGCGGGTCCGCGAAGAGGTCGAGGCCGGGCACCAGGCGTACGTCGTATGCCCCCGGATCGGCGGAACGGACATCGAGCCCGGCCAGGAGGAGGCGGCCGAGGACGAGGGGTACGCCGCCCGCCGACCCCCGCGGGCCGTGCTGGACGTGCTGCCCGAGCTCGCGGCGGGACCGCTGGCCGGGCTCCGGATCGCGGCGCTCCACGGCCGGCTCGCCGGGGACGAGAAGGACCAGTTGATGCGGCGGTTCGCCGCCGGCGACATCGACGTCCTGGTCGCGACGACGGTGGTCGAGGTCGGCGTCGACGTGCCCAACGCCTCGGTGATGATCGTGCTGGATGCCGACCGGCTCGGCGTCTCCCAGCTGCACCAGCTCCGCGGCCGGGTCGGCCGCGGGACCGCACCGGGCGTGTGCCTGTTGGTCACCGAGGCGCCGGCCGGCGCTGCCAGCCGCGAGCGCCTCGACCGGGTGGCGGCCACCTCGGACGGTTTCTCGCTGGCTCAGCTCGACCTGGAGACCAGGCGGGAGGGTGACGTTCTGGGAGCGATGCAGTCCGGCCGCCGGTCGAGCCTCCGGCTGCTGTCGGTGACCCGGGACGGGACGGTCATCTCGGCCGCCCGGGAGGCCGCCGACGAGGTCGTGGCGGCGGACCCGCACCTCGACGGACACCCGCTGCTCGCCGCCGAGGTCGCTGCGCTCGCGGCGTCCCAGCAGGCCGAGTTCCTGGCGAAGACGTGACCAGGATCATCGCGGGCACCGCCGGTGGTCGACGGCTGCGCACCCCGCGGGGGAGTTCCACCCGCCCAACCTCGGACCGGGTCCGGGAGGGCGCGTTCTCCGCGCTTGTGGCCGCGATGGGCAGCTTGGCGGGCATCGGCTTCCTGGACCTGTACGCCGGTTCCGGTGCCGTCGGGCTGGAGGCTCGCTCCCGCGGCGCGGCCGCCGTGACGCTGGTCGAGGAGGACCGTCGCGCCGCGGCCCTCATCCGGTCGAATGCCGAGCGCGTAGGCCTGCTGCCCGTCACCGTGCTCGAGGCAAAGGTCGAGCGCGTGCTCGCCGGCCACCGGACGGACGGCTTCGACGTGGTGTTCGCGGACCCGCCGTACTCGCTGCCGGCCGAGTCCCTGCGGGACGTCGTGGCCCGGCTGGCGAGCAGCGGGTGGTCGGCCGACGCCGCGCTCGTCGTACTCGAGCGCAGCAGTCGCGACCCCGCCTGGGACTGGCCGCCCGGGTTCACCGCGGTGCGCTCGAAGCGGTACGGCGAGACAATGCTCTGGTACGGTCGCGCACCCGGGCACAGGACACTAGGAGGCTTCCCCAATGGCTAAGGCCGTCTGTCCGGGCTCCTTCGATCCGGTGACGAACGGCCATCTCGACATCATCGCCCGGGCCGCCTCCCTGTTCGAGCACGTCACGGTCGCCGTCGGCACCAACGATGAGAAGCGGGGCCTGTTCTCCGTGGCCGAGCGGCTCGACATGCTCGCGGAGGCCGTTGCGACGTACCAGAACGTGACGGTCGAATCGTTCAGCGGCTTGTTGGTCGACTTCTGCACCCAGCGCGGGATCACCGTTGTGGTGAAGGGCCTGCGCGCCGTCAGTGACTTCGACTACGAGCTGCAGATGGCACAGATGAACGGCAGCCTCGCGGCCGTCGAGACAGTGTTCATACCTACCAGCCCCGAATGGTCGTTCCTCGCCTCCAGCCTGGTCAAGGAGGTGGCCCGATTTGGCGGGGATGTTAGGGAACTCGTACCGTCGTATGTGGTGAACAAGTTGCAAGAGCACCCGTTCGCGTGACAGTTTCGCCGGTTTCGGCCACAGTAGAGAGTGGTCTCCGGAAGAGAGGGCGGCGTCGTGGACGTCAACGAACTGGTCGCCGCGTTGCGGTCGACCATCGAGAGCGCGCGCTCGATGCCCATGTCCGCTTCGGCGATGGTCAACCGTGGGGACGTTCTCGACCTCATCCGTCAGATCGAGGTCGCGCTCCCGACCGCCTTCGCAGACTCGCAGGAGCTGCTGGCGCATCGTGACGCCGTCCTTGACGAGGCGCGACGGCGGGCCGCCGAGATCGTCGCCGAGGCGGATCTCGAGCGAGAGCGGTTGGTCTGCGACAGCGAGGTCTTCCGAGTCGCTAAGCACGACGCCGAGGAGGTGCTCGGCGCAGCTCGCCGCGAGCACGACGAGCTGCGAGCACAGATCGACGCGTACGTCGACACCAAGCTCGCCACCTTCGAGATCGCCCTCACTCGCACCCTCGACGCCGTGACCCGTGGCCGAGACAAGCTCCAGGGCCGGTCGCCGTTCCAGGCGCTGGCCGCCGAGGAGG
This sequence comes from Nocardioidaceae bacterium, assembly GCA_035692425.1. Taxonomy (GTDB): domain Bacteria; phylum Actinomycetota; class Actinomycetes; order Propionibacteriales; family Nocardioidaceae; genus DASSHZ01. Next base: position 38,698 of record DASSHZ010000039.1, on the reverse strand, counting down.
CCGAGCACCAGCCGGTCAACGGCCACAACGGCGCCGCCGTCCTCAGTCACGACGACCTGCTGGCGCCCGGTCCGCAGCCGATACCGTCGGCGCCGCGGCGGCAGCCGGAGGGGCCGCCGTCTTCGGCCGCGCCGACACCCGAGGCGCCGGCCGCAGAGCCCCGGCGGCCCGCGGAGTCGCGGCCGGCAGTGCCGCTGCCGGGCCAGCCGGCGTCCGACCGGCCGGTGGCGCGGCACGCCCGGTCGCACATCGGCGAGCCAGCCTAGTGTCATGGCCGACCTGGGCTGATTTGAGCCGCGCAAGCGGGTGCCAGTAGGCTTAGGTGCTGCCTCCGCAGGGGGCAGCGGTTGGTAGGTACGGCAACTCGGAAGCAAGGATGCGCCTCGACCCGCGTGCGCCGCTCGTGCTCAGCACCAAGGAGCTCGGTCGACAGCCCGGCTCGGCGCGCAGTCTCGAGCTCTCGGTTACCGCTCCCACCAACCTCGGCATCGAGCTGATCGGTGTCCCCGAAGGCTCCCCAGTCGAGCTGCAGCTGCGGCTCGAGGCGGTCGCCGAAGGGGTGCTCGTGTCCGGCCGGGCACGAGCGGTCCTCGCCGGGGAGTGCGCACGGTGCCTGGGGGCGGTCGCGAGCCAGCTCGAGGCCCCCATCCAGGAGCTGTACGTCTACCCGGACCGGGCCATCGACGGCGTCGATGACGCCCGGCTCGAGGGCGACCTGCTCGACCTCGAGCCGGCCCTGCGCGACGCGGTGGTGCTCGCACTTCCGTACCGGCCGGTCTGCCGACCCGACTGCCCCGGGCTCTGTCCGGTATGCGGTGCTCGGCTCGCCGACCAGCCGCGCCACGCGCACGACGGGGACACCGACCCGAGGTGGTCGGCGCTCGCCGCCCTTGGCAGCAATGAGGCTGGTGCCCGCACCGGCGAGGATGAGGAGTAGACCGTGGCCGTCCCCAAGCGGAAGACCTCGCGCAGCAACACCCGGCATCGCCGCGCCCAGTGGAAGGCCACCGCCCCCGCCCTGGTGACCTGCGCGAACCCGGCCTGCCGGTCGCTGCACCTGCCCCATCGGGTCTGCCCGGAGTGCGGCCAGTACGGCGCCCGCACCGAGCGCCGCCAGGTCCTCTGACCGGTCGTACCGTGGCTGCCGCCGAGCTGCACCCGCCACGAGCGGAGCTGTGCGTCGACCTCGGGGTGCCCGACCTGGATCCGGAGCTGCTCGAACGGGCGCTCACCCATCGGTCCTTCGCCTACGAGAACGGCGGGCTGCCCACCAACGAGCGGCTGGAGTTCCTTGGCGACTCGGTCCTCGGGGTGGTCGTGACCGAGTCGCTGTTCCGTAACCACCCCGACCTTTCGGAGGGGCAGCTGGCCAAGCTCCGGGCGGCCGTGGTCAATGCCCGCGCGCTGGCCGAGGTCGCTCGCACGCTCGGCCTCGGGGAGCACATTCTGCTCGGACGCGGGGAGGAGTCCACCGGCGGCCGGGACAAGTCCTCGATCCTCTCCGACACGGTCGAGGCGGTGATCGGTGCGATCTACCTCGACCTCGGCTTCGAGTCGGCCGCCTCGGTGGTGCACCGGCTCTTCGACCCGGTGATGGTCGCGGCGGCCGATCTCGGAGCCGGCCTCGACTGGAAGACCAGCCTGCAGGAGCTCACCGCCGACCTCGGCCTCGGCGTACCGGAGTACCTGATCGACGACAGCGGGCCGGACCACGAGAAGACCTTCGTGGCCAGGGTCCGGGTCAACGGCGACGTCTACGGCCACGGCACCGGCAGGTCCAAGAAGGAGGCCGAACAGCAGGCCGCGGAGACCGCCTGGCGAGAGATTCGCACGGGTATGTCCGGCGATGGCTACGACGAGGCCGTGCGCCATGCCGGAGCTTCCTGAGGTAGAGGTCGTCCGCCGGGGTCTCGAACGGCACGTTGTGGGCCGGGTGGTCACCGGCGTCACCGTCCTGCACGCCCGCTCGGTACGTCGACATCGCGGCGGCGCGGCGGACTTCGCGGCGCGGCTCGCGGGTCGGCAGGTGCTCGCGGCGCGCCGGCGAGGCAAGTACCTGTGGCTGCCGCTGGACTCCGGCGACGCCCTGCTCGGCCATCTGGGGATGAGTGGACAGTTCCTGCATCGGAGCCGGGCCGCCGCTCCCGAGCGGAACCTGCGGGTGGCGATGGCGCTGTCGGACGGCTCGGAGCTGCGGTTCGTCGACCAGCGCACGTTCGGCGGTCTGTCCGTCTCCGCCGGCGGGTCAGAGCTGCCGGCCGAGATCGCCCACATCGCCAGGGACCCGGTCGACGCCTTGTTCGACGACCAGTCATTCGTCGCCGCCCTGCGCCGCCGTAGGACCGGGCTCAAGCGGGCGCTGCTGGACCAGACGCTGGTGTCCGGCGTGGGCAACATCTACGCCGACGAGGCCCTGTGGGCGGCTCGGCTGCACTACGCCCGGCCAACCGACACGGCGCGCCGGCATGAGGTGGAGCGCCTGCTCGCCGAGGTCCGCGCGGTGATGGGGCGGGCGCTTGCGCAGGGCGGGACGTCCTTCGACGCCCTATATGTGAACATCGACGGAGAGTCGGGCTACTTCGAGCGGTCGCTCGCCGTCTACGGCAGGGCGGGGCAGCCGTGCCCGCGGTGCGGTCGGCCCGTTCGCCGTGACGCCTTCATGAACCGATCGTCGTACACCTGCCCGGGCTGCCAGCCGAGGCCGCGGCGAGCCCGCTGGTGAGTGGGCCTCGCCTGCGGACAGCCACCAAGTTGACCCCGCGCTCGCACGGTGAGAGTCTTAGAAGTGCAGCACATCCCGTCGCCGGGCCAGCGCCGTCCCAGGCTCCGCGATCGCAGGGCTGCCAGACTCGCGAGCGGTTTCGGAGGACTCGTTCATGGCCAAGGCTCTCCTTGGGTACGTGGGAGGCGACAGCCGCCTCGTTGACGACATTCAGCGGCTGCGGCGGCGGATAGCGGATCTTGAGGCGATGGTGCTACGGCTCCAGGCCGAGAACGACGCGCTTGCCGCGCATCTCGAGGATGACGAGATGCTGACCGTGCCGGAAGCGATGGCGGGTCACTCCGCGTCCGTCTGAGCTCACCCCGCCGGCCCTCCTGACGGACTCGGGGCGGTCGTCTCTCCGGCGATCGGCGCGCCCCGCGCTCCGCGCGCCCCCGGATGGCTAGGCTGCAGGACACCAGCACCAGCTGCTCTTCCCCGGACAGTCGACGGGTGTGCGTGCCCCGAAGGAGCCTTGCGGTGTACCTGAAGAGCCTGACGCTCCGCGGGTTCAAGTCGTTCGCCTCCTCCACCACGCTGCAGTTCGAGCCGGGGGTCACCTGCATCGTCGGGCCCAACGGCTCGGGCAAGTCCAACGTCGTGGACGCCCTCGCCTGGGTCATGGGCGAGCAGGGCTACCGGTCGCTCAGGGGCGCGAAGATGGAGGATGTCATCTTCGCCGGCACCACCGCCCGCGGGCCGCTGGGCCGGGCGGAGGTCGTCCTCACCATCGACAACAGCGACGGCGCGCTGCCCGTCGAGTACGCCGAGGTGACGATCTCGCGGACGATGTTCCGGGGTGGCGGGTCGGAGTACGCCATCAACCGCCAGCCCTGCCGGCTGCTCGACGTACAGGAGCTGCTGAGCGACTCCGGCATCGGCCAGGAGATGCACGTCATCGTCGGCCAGGGTCGCCTGGACGAGATCCTGCACGCGTCGCCCGAGGACCGGAGAGGCTTCATCGAAGAGGCTGCCGGGGTGCTCAAGCATCGCAAGCGCAAGGAGCGGGCGCTGCGCAAGCTCGAGGCCACCGAGTCCAACCTCACCCGATTGAGCGACCTGCACGCCGAGATCCGGCGTCAGCTCAAGCCGCTCGGCCGGCAGGCGGAGGTGGCCCGCCGCGCCGCCGCGGTCCAGCTCGACGCCCGCGACGCCAGGGCCCGGCTGCTGGCCGACGACGTGGTGGCGCTGCAGGCTTCGCTCGCCCGTGACCTCGCGGACGAGGAGGTGGTCCGGGCCCGGCGGTCCGCGGCCCAGGAGGCGCTGGGCCGACGACGTCAGGATGCGGAGTCGCTCGCCGCTGCACTCGGCCAGGACGGTCCCCGACTGGACTCGGCCCAACAGACCTGGTACGCCCTCGCCGGCATGCGAGAGCGGCTCGGTGGGACGGCTGCCCTGGCGGCGGAGCGACTGCGCGCAGCCGCCGACGACGAGGAGGAGGGAGCCTCCGGCCGAGATCCCGCAGAGCTCGAGCGGGCCGCGGCCGAGGCTGCCGCAAGCCAGCAGCAGCTAGACGACGAGGTCGCCACGCTTAGAGCGGCCCTGGAGGAGGCCGTCGAGGCTCGCCGCCGGGCAGAGGCGGCGCATCAGCAGGAGCAAGAACGGGTTGCCGAGCTGCTCCGGACGGCCGCCGACCGCCGCGAAGGGCTGGCCCGGCTGGCCGGCGAGGTGAGCTCGGTCCTGGCCCGTTCCGCCGCCGCCGACGAGGAGGTCGGCCGCCTTGGCACCGCATTGACCGAGGCGCGGGCCCGAGCCGACCGGGCGCAGCACGAGCTGACCGCGCTCGAGACCCGGGTCGCCGGACTCGACTCCGGGGAGGTGGGGCTCGACGCGCAGTACGAGGCAGCGGTCGCCAGCCTGGACGACCTCGCGGACCGGACGGACAAGCTCCGGGGGGCGCTCCAAGCAGCGGAGCGCCAGCGGGCCGCGCTGGCCGCCAGGCACGAGGCCCTGTCGGCCAGTCTGGTGCGCCAGGACGGTGCCAGTGCCCTACTGGCCGCTGGCGCCCAGGTACCCGGCGTGCTCGGCTCGGTGGCCGCCCTGCTGGACGTCCGGCCCGGGTACGAGGTGGCGGTGTCGGCAGCCCTTGGGTCGTCGGCCGACGCGGTCGCAGTTCGCGACCTGGAGGCTGCGATCGGCGCGATCGACTATCTCAAGGACTCCGGCCTCGGCCGCGCCGAGGTTCTTGTCGGTGACTGGTACGACGAGGGCAGCGACGACGGCGCGCGCCCGGCTCTGCCCGACGGGGCGGCGTATCTGCTCGACGTCGTCTCGGTCCCAACTGCGCTGGCGTCGGTGCTGCGGCGACTGCTGCGGACAACGGTGGTGGTGCCTGACCTGGTCGCAGCGCGTGCTCTCGTCGCCGACCGGCCGGGGCTCGTCGCGGTGACGACCGAGGGCGACCTGCTGTCGGACCGCACGGCGAGCGGCGGATCATCGCCGCACCACTCGGCGATCGAGGCCCAGGCCGCCGTCGACGACGCCGGCGACGCGCTGGCCGAGGCGACGTCGGAGCTGGAGAGAATGCGCTTCGAGGAGAGCCGGCTGACGGCCGAGCGACAGGAGGCGCAGCTAGCCGTAGACAGTGCCCTGGCGCGACTGCACGAGTCGGACGCCTCGATGTCGGCCCTGGCCGAGCAGCTGGCCCACCTTGGCTCGGTGGTCCGCTCGGCCCGCGCCGAGTGCACGAGCTTCGAGGAGGCGATCGCCTCGGCGACCGCGGCGCGCGAGTCGGCGGTGACCGGTCTGGCGGAGCTGGAGCGGCGGCTCGAGCTGGCCAAGACCACTGATACCGACGAGCCGCCGCGCGACGAGCGCGACTGGCTGGGGGAGCAGGAGCGGGGCAGCCGACAGCTGGAGACCGAAGCGCGGCTGGCCCTGCGCACGGTCGAGGAGCGGTCCCGGGCGCTGCGCTGGCGCGCGGACGCGCTGCTGCGGTCGGCCGCCGAGGAGCGTGCCGCCCGCGACCGGGCTCGCGCGCGCCAGGAGCAGCGGGCGGCCGAGGCGTTGGCAGCCCGGGCGGTCTCGGCGGCGGTGCGGATCGTCCTGGACCGCCTGGAACAGTCCCTGGCGCGGGCGGACGAGCGAGCGCGCAATATTCAGGCGGAGCGCGCGGAGCGCGAACGGGAGCTCAACGGCTGCACGGACGAGGTCCGAGCCCTGGAGGAAGAGCTGGCCAGGCTTACCGACTCGGTCCATCGGGACGAGATGTTGCGGGCCGAGCATCGCCTCCGCATGGAGCAGGTCGAACAACGCGCGGTCGACGAGCTGGCCCTCGACCTGGACACCCTGGTCACCGAGTACGGCCCCGACGTCCTCGTTCCGGCGGTTGGGCCGGGCCCCGCTCCGGCGGTTGAGCCTGTCGAAACCCCGGCCGGGGCGGCGGAGGCCGCTGGTTTCGAGACGGCCGCTGCGCGGCCTCCTCAACCGGCGGCTGGCGACCAACCGGAGGGCGGCGACCAACCGGCTGCCGGGCGGCCGTACGTACGGGCCGAGCAGGAGCGGCGACTCCGATCCGCGGAGCGGGCGCTGGCGGAGCTGGGCCGCGTCAACCCCCTCGCTCTCGAGGAGTTCGCTGCCCTCGAGGAGCGGCACGCGTTCCTGACCGGGCAGCTGGACGACCTGCGGCGGACGCGCGCCGACCTGCTGGGCATCGTGCGGGACGTCGACACGCGGGTACGCGAGGTGCTCGCGGCGGCGTACGCGGACGTCGCGGACCGGTTCGGCGAGACCTTTGCCCGGCTGTTCCCCGGTGGCGAGGGTCGGTTGGTGCTGACCGACCCCGACAACCTGCTCCTCAGCGGGGTCGAGATCGAGGCCCGGCCGCCGGGCAAGAAGGTGAAGCGGCTGTCGCTGCTGTCGGGCGGGGAACGGTCATTGGTCGCGGTCGCCTTCCTGGTGGCGCTCTTCCTGGCTCGGCCGTCGCCGTTCTACGTGCTGGACGAGGTCGAGGCGGCGCTGGACGACATCAACCTGCGGCGCTTGCTCGACATCTACGAGGAGCTGCGGGGTTCCTCCCAACTGCTCGTCATCACGCACCACAAGTACACGATGGAGGTCGCAGACGCCCTCTACGGCGTCACCATGCGCGGGGACGGGGTGTCTGCGGTCATCAGCCAGCGTCTCCGCGATAGGGTCCACTCGCCGGTCGGCTAAGGCCGGCATTAGCGAACTGGCAGGACCCTTGCTAGTAGCCCGGATGGGCCATGGACGGGTCCGCTGGTGACACTTACCGTTGCGTGGGGCGAAGTCTGGGATGTTCGATTCCTGACGTCCCGACGGAGGAGGTCCGGTGTCGAAGTCCGCTCTTATCCGGCTTGCCGGTAGGCACCGCTGGCGATTGGTGCCGTTGGCTGCCCTCGGGATGGTCGCGGCAGGCGTGCCCATGATGCTGCCGGCCTCGGCCTCACCCTTGCCGACCGCCACCCAGATCGTGGTCACGACGATCCCGTCGACCCCCTCGATCGTCGTGCCGAACACCGGCGCTCAGCCGGCGTCGTTCATCGTGGCCGGCGTGCCGTTCACGTCCGGCGTCACCCTCGAGGACGCCAGCGGCAACCCGACTCCGTTCTCCTACAACAAGGACACCACGCTGTCCTTGAAGGTCAGCGCTGGGTCGACCTCGCTGTCGAAGTCGGGCACGCTCTCGGTCGACGTACCGGCCGGAGCCGACACCGCGACGTTCGACAACGTCATCCTGACGACCCAGGCCAACGGCGTCGTCATCGAGGTGGACGGCCCGAAGGCGAGGGGCAACCAGCCCCCGGCACTGGCCCCAGCCTTCACCGCACCTCTCGACGTACAGGGCTCGGTCCAGACGGCTCCGGACTCCTCGACGCTGACGAGCATCGGCGCGGGCGGCGGCGTCGGCTCTCATTGCGCGCCGACCAAGCAGAACCCGGTCTGCGCGACCCTGGTGCTGCCGGACGGGTCGAGCACCAGCCAGCTGCTCTCGCTCGGCGTCTGCGACTCCGTCGTCGGCTGCCCGAGCGACCAGAGCGTCGTGCAGTGGCTGGTGGGTCTCGACTCCACCGTGTACACGCGCACCAGCCCGGGCACGCTCATCGTCTCCTGTGACAAGTCGCTCTGCCCGGGCGGCGGGATCCCGTCGTACTCATTGGGCGTCAACCTCGCCCCGACCGGTCCGCTGACAGCCGCCCCGGCCTGCCCGGCGAAGGACACCGTCGGCGCCGACCAGACCTACTGCGTCGACTACGTCCAGAGCACCCGCACCAATGCCGGTGACACGCTCCTCTACCTGCTGTTCCTGCAGGACGGTCGGGCGAGCTTCCTGTAAGCGGCGCCGGCTCCCGGGCCGTCTAGACCGGCTGGAGCTCGGCGAGCAACCGGTCGTCGGCAACCGCCTCCGGCAGGGGCAGTTGCACGACGCCGAGGCCGCGCAGGCGGCCCAGCGCCGCGCGCCGCCGGTCGGTGCGGCCGGCGGGGTCTTCGCCGCCGAGGCTGGCGCCGTACTCGCACAGCGCTTGCTCGTACACGTCGTTTTCCGCTGCGCCGAGGTCCGACCCGCGGGCCAGCTCGGCGGCTGCCTCCTCGCGGCGGCGGAGCAGCAGCAGTGCGAACCCGCGGAGCCGATGCGTCCTGGTCGCGGCCACCTCGTCGGCAGCCACCAGGCCCTGGTCGAGCAGCTCCAGAGCGCGCTCCGGCTCGCCGGCGAACAGGTACGCGTCCGCCTTGGACAGGTCGGTTGCGGGCAGCTCTTCTTCGAGCTTCAGGTTCTCGAAGACCGTCCGCGCCTCGTCGAGCAGCGACAGTCCGCTGGCCGGGTCGCCGCCTAGATAGGTGGCTCGGCCGGACTCCCGTAGCACCAGCGCCACGAGCTCGTCGTCGGAGACCGCCCGGGCGGTGAGCAGCGCCTCCGACAGCAGCGGACGGGCCTCGTCCAGCCGGCCCTGCCGGACCAGGATCTCGGCGCGGTTGAACAGCGCGTTGCCCTCGAAGGCGGTGTCGCCGATGCGGTGGAACATCTCCGCGGCTCGCTGGCTGAGGTCTGCGGAGGCTGCCCAGCGGTTGGCGTTCATCGCCTCCACGGCGAGGTTGTTGAGGCAGTGGGCCTGCCCGGGAAGCTGCTCAAGCGCGGTGAACGCCTGGAGCGCGAGCTCGCCGTACGAGAGATAGGTGCTGCGCCCGGTATTGACGCAGATGCCGTGCAGGGTGAGGTAGGCCTGCGCCAGCGCCGCCTGGTCGGCGGAGAGCCGGGCCTCGTCGACGGCGCGGTCTCCCCAGACGAGGGCCTGGTCGACGCGACCCTGCGAGGCGCGGCTGATGGCGTAACGAACGGCCAGCAGCGAGCGGAGCCCGTGCGCTCGGTCTCCGTCGACCTCCTCGAGTGCCCGCCAGGCCCGGCCCAGCCGGCCGATCGACACCGAGAGCTTCCGGAGCCGCTGGTCGATGCGGGCCAGTTTGGCGATGAGCTCGCCGGAGTGGATCGGGTCATCGCGCAGGAGCGTCCGAGCGCGTCGGTAGGACTCGGAGGCCTTCTCGGGCAGCCCGATGGTGAACCAGAGGTCGCCCACGGTCTCGAGCGTGTCGGCAAGCTCGGTGGGCGTCACCACGCTGTCATCGGAGCGGTCGGAAGACTCGACCGCGCGCAGGTAGAACTCCACTGCCTCCCGGTTCGCGAACTTGGCCCGGGCGCGCTGGCCGGCCTGCAACGAGTACGACCAGGACTTGTCGAACCGGCGGGCGAAGAAAAAGTGTCGGGAGAGCAGCTCGGAGATGTTCTCCTCGCCAACGTCGTGCTCCAGGGCCAGCCCGACCCGTTCGTGCAGCTCGCGCCGGCGCCGGTAGGACAGCCCCTCGTATGCGACGTCGCGCATCAGCGCGTGGCGGAAGCCGACCCGCTGACCGCCGGACTCCATGGTCAGGAAACCGGCGAGCCCGCGCAGGGTCGCCGGGCCGGTCACCAGGTCGTCGCGGCTGAGCAGGTCCTGGAAGAGCCGCAGCTGGAATGACATGCCGAGTACGGCGGCATAGCGCAGCACGGTCCGGTCGTGCGGCGAGAGGCGGTCGATCTGGGTGGTGACGAGCTGCTCGATCGACTCCGGGAGGTCGTCGACCTCGCCCGAGCTGCGCGCCGCCTCGACCAGCGTCTCCAGAAACATCGGGTTGCCACCGCTCTTGGCCGCGAGCGCCGCCAGCATTGGCGCGGGCAGGGGCGACGACTCGGCCACCGATCGCACCAGGCTGAGGGTCGCGTCCGCGGCCAGTGGCTGGGGTCGGATGGTGCGCAGTGCCGGACTCGGCGCGGGCACGAACCCGATGGGGTGCTCGCGTCTGGTCACGATGACCAGCCACGGCCGGGCTGGCAGGTCAGCGGTGAGCCGGCCTAGTAGGTCGCTGGTCGCCTCGTCCATCAGCTGCCCGTCGTCGAAGGTGAGCAGCGTCGGGGTCGGGAGCACGCAGTCCAGGAACCGGGCGACGACGTCCTCTAGCCGAGCCTTGCGGAACTCCTCCTCCAGCTCGGCGGTCTCCCTGGTGGGCGGTAGGTCGATGTCGAGCAGCACGCCCAGCAGCGGCAGCCAGGCGGCGAGCTCGGGGGCGTTCGCGGCCACCCGGGACATGAGTCGCTGCAGCGCGGCGTCAGGCGTAGTGCCGGCCGGCAGTCCCAGCAGCTGCCGCATCAGGAGGCGGAAGGGGTAGTACGGCGTGGCCGACTCGTACTCGCTGCAGCGGACCGAGATCACCGGGATGCCCTCGGCAGTGGCGAGCGCGACCAGCTCATCCAGGAGGCGGGACTTGCCGATCCCCGGCTCGCCGACGATCTGCACCAGCGACCCGGCTCGACGGCGTACGTCGTCGAGGGCGGCGGTGAGGACCCGCGTCTCCTCCTCGCGACCGACCAGCGGGCTGCGGGTGACGGACTGCTCCCGCCGGCCGGCGACCGCACCGACCGACATGGCGCGGATCGGACGAGACTTTCCCTTCACCATGAACGGGGGCAACGACTCGGTGTCGAAGGCCGTGGCCGAGCGCTCCACCACCTCGTTGGTCGCCAGCAGCTGCCAGGGCTGCGCCTTGCCCATCACCCGGGCGGCGAGGTTGATCGCGTCGCCCTTGACGGAGTAGGTGCGTCGGTAGAACGGCCCGAAGTCTCCGGTGAACACCCGGCCGCGGTTGACGCCGATCCGCAGGGAGAGGGCGCCGTGGTGGTCCAGGATCCGGCGGGTGGCCAGCAGCATGCGCTCCTCGTTGTTCCCAGTGGTCCGCGGCGCGCCTGCGGTGAGCATGATCTTGCCGCCGTCGGCGCTGATGTCGGACTCGAAGAACGTCACCTCGTACTCCAGCGCCGCGCGCGACACCGTCGTGACGCAGTCCTCCAGAGCGTCGGCCAGCGCCTCGGGACCGGCCGACTCCATCAGCGCGTCGGTGCCCGAGAACTCGACGAACGCGACCGCGATGGACCGGTGCTCGGAGTCACCGCGCTGCGCCAGCAGGTGGTCGCGCACCGAGACCGACAACACGCTGCCGATGTCCAGGTCGGTGGGTTGGCGGACGATCCGCTCCCGGTCCGGCAGGTCGATCGGGCGGCGCAGCAGGGAGCCGTCGTTGCCGATTGGGGCGCCGACCTGGCCGGGATCCAACAGAGCCGCCGTCGCGTGGCTGATCGCGATCTGCCCCGCGGTAGCCGCCGACTCCATCCTCGCTGCCACCGTTGCCGCTGGCCCGGTCACGAGCAGCTCGCGGTGGATCGCCGGGTCGCCGACCAGAAAGAACGAGAAGTCGCCGCTGTTGACGCCCACCGACATTCGCAGCTGGATCCGGCCGGCGGAGGTGGCCAGCGTGCCGATCTCGCGCAGCTTCGCGCGCATCCGGTACGCCGCGCGGCACGCGCGCTGGGCATGCTCGTCGCCCTCGAACAAGAGCAGGATGGCGTCGCCCCCCCACTTGACCAGGTCGGAGCCATCCTTGATCGCGACGCTGAAAAGCTCCGCGAAGACATCGCTGAGCGTGTCGCTCATCTCTTCGGCGCCGACCTTGCCGCGCCGAGCCAGCCGCTCGGTGAGCTTGGTGAAACCAGAGATGTCTACGAAGACGAGCGAGCCCGGCAGCGAGCGGTACCGCACGTCCGGACACCGCCCGAGCCAGTCGAGGACCAGCCTCGGCACGTACGGCATGAGCGGCTGCAGGTGTTCACCCTGCTCGCCCACCAGACCTCCCTGCCCGCGTCCCACGGGTGTCCATGGACACCAGCGAAGAGTCTAACGACGGTAGGGTGGACGCGTGGCCGGTGAAGCCCTGCTCGCGCGGATTCGGGCCTCGGTAATCGGTGACGCGGAAGTGCTGCCGGGCCCGTACGGGCCGCGCCGCGTCACGTACGCCGACTACACGGCGTCGGGCCGAGCCCTCGGCTTCATCGAGGACTTCATCCGCGACGAGGTGCTGCCGCGGTACGCGAACACCCACACCGAGTCGTCGGGCACCGGCCTGCAGACCACCCGGCTCAGGGAGGACGCGCGGCAAGTCATCCACAGCGCGGTCGGCGCGGACGACGACACGGTCGTGGTCTTCTGCGGTTCGGGCTCGACTGCCGCCGTAGACAAGCTCGTCGGCATCCTCGGGCTGCGAGTGCCCGCCGGTCTGGACGAGCGCTACCGGCTCACGGACGCCATCCCGCCCACCGAACGGCCGGTCGTGTTCGTGGGGCCGTTCGAGCACCACTCGAACGAGCTGCCGTGGCGGGAGACGATCGCGGACGTGGTGACGATCCCGGAGGACTCCGACGGTCACATCGACCTCGGCGTACTGGAGTCGCGGCTGACGGACTACGCCGGCCGCCCGCTCAAGATCGGCTCGTTCTCCGCCGCGTCCAACGTGACCGGGATCGTCAGCAACACCTGTGCGATCTCCGACCTGCTCCATCGGCACGGCGCGCTGTCCTGCTGGGACTTCGCGGCCGCTGCGCCGTACGTGCGCATCGAGATGACCCCGCAGTGCCCGGCGCACCCGCGGGCGTACAAGGACGCGATCTTCGTGTCTCCGCACAAGTTCATCGGCGGTCCGGGCACGCCTGGCCTGCTCGTCGTACGCCGGGAGCTGCTCGCCAACCGAGTGCCGGACGTCCCCGGGGGCGGCACCGTTGCCTACGTCAACCCGACCGAGCACGTGTACCTGGACGACCCGGTCGCGCGCGAGGAGGGGGGCACTCCCGCAATCGTCGAGGCGATCCGAGCCGGGCTCGTGTTCGCACTCAAGGAGGCGGTAGGCGTCGACACGATCGCGGCGCGGGAGTCGGAGTTCCTGGCCCGCGCCGTGGCGTCCTGGCGGAGCGAGCCGGCGATCGAGATCCTCGGCAACGTCGAGGCTGAGCGGCTGTCGATCGTGTCCTTCGTCGTGCGCCGCCCAGGGGGCCGGTACCTGCACCACAACTTCGTGGTCGCCCTGCTCAACGACCTCTTCGGCATCCAGTCTCGCGGCGGCTGCTCCTGCGCCGGGCCGTACGGGCACCGGCTGCTGGGCATCGACCTCGACGTCTCGCACGAGTTCGAGCGCGAGATATCGCGCGGCTGCGAGGGCATCAAGCCCGGCTGGACGCGCGTGAGCTTCAACTACTTCGTCTCCGACGCCGTCGTCGACTACATCATCGAGGCTGTTCATCTGGTTGCTCGCGACGGCTGGCGGTTGCTCGGCGACTATGCGTTCGACCCCGCCCGTGGGCTGTGGCGGCACCGCCGCGGCCCGGTGGAGCCGCCGCTGCGGCTGTCGATGCTGTCGTACGACGAGTCGGGGCGCCTCCGGTACCCGGCGACCGGCACCACGGCGCCGGAGTCCGTCCTCAAGGACTACCTCGTCGATGCGGAGGCTGTCTTTGCCGACGCGCAGCCGCCGGCCGACCCCGGGCCAGGTGCGACGACCCTCGGACCGGACTTCGACCACCTCTGCTGGTTCGACCTGCCCGCGAGCTGCCTCGCCCAGTCCTGACCGCCCGGAGTGCGGGACCGTACGCCGACGCGTGCAGGACTCGTACGGCGCACGGTGCTTGGTGTGGGCCGGCGCGCATGGCACCATGAAGTCGTGCTGATCATCACCGTCGCGCTGCTTGTGGTACTCGGCCTCGCCGCCCTGGTCGGGGCCTATGTCGCCTACCCGAGCCGCGGGGAGGCCATCCCTTACGCCGAGTGGCTGTCCGACGCGATGGTGCGGGCTCGGCGCCGGCTACTGCCCTGACGCTGGCGTACCGCCGCCCATCCGAATCTGCGAGGATGCCTGACCGTGTCTGACGTCCTCTACGTCGCCATCGCAATCCTCGTCGTGGCGGCGCTGCTCGTGGCCGGTCTGGTGACCGCCTCCGGTCGGCTCCGCCGCTCACTCAGGTCGCTGCCCCCGGGGCCGGGCGCGCCCCCGGACGGCGGTGCGGCCGGCCCCGGGCAGCAGCGTGGACCGGTTACGGCCTCCGAAGCGGCACCGGCCGAAGCCCCCGCCGCACCGGCCGCGCCGCCGGCCGAGCGGCCCTCGCCGACCGCCGGTCGGCTGCAGCGGCTGCGCGGGCGGCTGGCCCTGTCCCAGTCGTCGCTGGGCCGCAGCCTCCTCAACCTGCTCTCCCGGGACCGGCTCGACGACGAGACCTGGGAGGAGGTCGAGGACGCTCTCCTGCTGGCGGACGTGGGGGTCGGGCCGACACAGGAGCTGGTGGACCGGCTGCGGCAACGGGTCCGGGTGGAGTCGGCCACCGGAGAGCAGGTCCGCGACCTGCTCCGTGCGGAGCTGGTCGCCATGGTCGACCCGGCCCTGGACCGTAAGTTGCAGACCGACCGCCTGGATGGCCGGCCGGCCGTGGTGCTCGTGGTGGGTGTCAACGGCGTGGGGAAGACCACCACTGCGGCCAAGCTCGCCCGGCTCCTCGTCGCCGAGGACAAGGACGTGCTCCTCGGCGCCGCTGACACGTTTCGGGCGGCCGCCGCTGACCAGCTCCAGACCTGGGGTGACCGGGTCGGGGTGCCCACCGTGCGCGGCGAGCCCGGCGCCGACCCGGCCAGCGTCGCCTTCGCCGCCGTCCAGGCCGGTGTCGAGCAGGAGGTGGACACGGTCCTGCTGGACACCGCGGGCCGGCTGCACACGAAAGCGGGCCTGATGGATGAGCTCGGCAAGCTCAAGCGGGTCGCGGAGAGGCAGGCCGCGGTCCGGGAGGTGCTGCTCGTGATCGATGCCACCACCGGGCAGAACGGCCTGACGCAGGCGCGAGTCTTCACCGAGGCCGTGGACGTCACCGGCGTGGTGCTCACCAAGCTCGACGGCACCGCCAAGGGCGGCATCGTGATCGCGGTCCAGCGCGAGCTGCGGGCCCCGGTCAAGCTGGTTGGGCTGGGCGAGGGGCCCGACGACCTGGCGCCCTTCGAGCCCGAGGTCTTCGTGGACGCCCTGCTCGCGGGTTAGCTGCCGGCGGAAGCACGCTCCCGGCACGGACGGCACCGGACGGTAGGCTGGGGCGTCGACCCACCGCGGTTCGCCTGCGACCGGTTCACGTCGTACGACGACAACTCACACCGAGGACTGCGCAGCTTGTTCACCACTCTCCAGGATCGGCTCGCCACCACGTTCAAGCGCCTGCGTGGCAAGGGGCGGCTCTCCGAGGCCGATATCGAGGCCACCTGCCGGGAGATCCGGATCGCCCTGCTCGAGGCCGACGTGGCGTTGCCGGTCGTGCGGGACTTCATCTCCCATGTCCGCGAGCGGGCCAAGGGCGCGGGTGTCAGCGAGGCGCTCAACCCGGCCCAGCAGGTCGTCAAGATCGTCAACGAGGAGCTGGTCTCGATCCTCGGTGGGGAGACCCGACGGCTGCAGTTCGCCAAGGCCCCGCCAACGGTGATCCTCCTCGCCGGTCTGCAGGGCTCCGGCAAGACGACGCTCGCCGCGAAGCTCGGGCGCTGGCTGAAGGAGCAGGGCCACACCCCGCTGCTGGCGGCCGCCGATCTCCAGCGTCCGAACGCGGTCACCCAGTTGCAGGTGGTTGGCGGCCAGGTCGGGGTCGCGGTGTTCGCGCCAGAGCCGGGCAACGGGGTCGGCGACCCGGTCGCGGTCGCGCGTCAGGCGGTCGCGGAGGCTCGCCGCAAGCTGTACGACGTGGTGGTCGTCGACACCGCAGGCCGCCTCGGCATCGACGAGGAGCTGATGCGGCAGGCGGCCGACATCCGCGACGCGGTCCAGCCCGACGAGACGCTGTTCGTGGTCGACGCGATGACCGGCCAGGACGCCGTGCGCACGGCGCAGGCCTTCCTCGACGGCGTCGGCTTCTCGGGCGTCGTACTGTCCAAGCTCGATGGCGACGCCAGAGGCGGGGCCGCGCTCTCCGTGGCGCAGGTCACCGGCCGCCAGGTGATGTTCGCGTCCAACGGCGAGAAGCTGACGGACTTCGACGTCTTCCACCCCGACCGGATGGCCTCCCGAATCCTCGGCATGGGCGACCTGCTCACGCTCATCGAGCAGGCCGAGCGCGCCTTCGACGCCGAGCAGGCCGCCAAGGCGGCGGCGAAGCTGCAGGGCCGGGGCGGCGACTTCACCCTCGACGACTTCCTGCAGCAGATGCAGTCGGTGCGCAAGATGGGATCGCTCACCAAGATCATGGGGATGATCCCGGGGATGGCCCAGTACCGGGACCAGATAGAGAACTTCGACGAGCGGGAGGTCGACCGGGTCCAAGCGCTGATCTTGTCCATGACCCCGGCTGAGCGAGCCAATCCCAAGATGATCGATGGCTCCCGCCGCAGCCGCATCGCGAGGGGGTCTGGGCGATCGGTCAGCGACGTCAACCAGCTCGTCGACCGGTTCTTCGAAGCACGCAAGCTCATGATGTCCATGGCCCAGGGCGGTGGGCTACCTGGGGTGCCTGCCATGCCGGGGATGGGCGGGAAGCGCGCTCGGAGCAGGCAGCAGGCGAAGCAGGGCCGCGTCCGGCGCGGGTCGGGCAACCCGGCCAAACGGGCCGCCCAGCAGGCCGGGGCGGTGCGGCCGCCGAGCAGCGGCGATGGGGCCGCGGCCTTCGGCTTCACACCTTCCGAAGACGGATCGGCCGACTCCACCGAGGGCTTCGAGCTGCCGAAGGAGCTCCGCGACCTGCTCTAGAGCCCCCGCGCACGCCGAACCGCCGCGGGACAGGTCCGGCGGTTGAGCCCGCCGCGAAGGCGGCGGAGTCGAAACCCCGGACGCCGATGTCTGCGCGACCGGCGCGGCGTCAGCGGCGGTGGTTGAGCTCGTCGGCCAGTACGGCGGCCTGGCTGATCTCGACTGCCTTGCTTGCGGTGACCAGGGTCAGTGGCCCGGCGTCGGCCAGGTGGCGCAGATGGTCGAACGCGGCGGCCGCCGCGGGAGCTCGGAGCTCGGACCGATAGCGCTCGACGAACTGGTCGTACTTCGCCGGGTCATGGCCGTACCAACGCCTCAGCTCGTGGCTCGGGGCCACGTCCTTGCACCACTCGGCGAACGGGGCATTCGCCTTGGCGACCCCGCGGGGCCAGAGCCGGTCGACCAGGACGCGGGCCCCGTCTTGCTCGGTATCGTCGTACACCCGGGCAATCCGTACTTTGCTGGCTGGGGTGCTCATCGGTCTCACCTCCCGTAACGGCTTCGACCATACTGCGCGCCGCGGCCCGCGCCCTTCGCCGGACATTTCATTACGTTGTTCGCCCGCAACGCGTCCGCACGGGCCGGCTCGCCACTATCCTGGTTAAGGCTCGCCCCCTCGGGCAGGATCCCCCGCCCGGGCCGTCTGCGAACACGGTCATCAGGTCCCCCGGTCGGCAACCGGTGGCGCCAAGATCCAGGGTGGTTTGCGTGTCTGAGCAGCAGGTTGCCATGCAGGTGGGGCTGCTGGACCGCTGGTCCGCCCATGAGCGGGACCGGCGCATCGCGGCCGCCGGTGGCCTCGTGCTCGGCCTGGTGGGAATCCTCTCGGCTGCCGCGCCGCCGGTGCGAGACCGCCTCGGAGTCCTGCTCTCGCTGCTTCCGATGGTCGTTCCGGAGACCGCTCGGGTGACCCTGGTGTTTGTCTCGTGCGCCCTGATGCTGACCGCGCGCGGGCTCCGGCGCGGCCATCGCAGCGCCTGGGCTGCGGCCCTCGCGCTGGTCACGGTATCCATGGCTCTGCACCTGGTGAAGGGGCTCGACATCGGCGAGGCCGCGCTGGCGGGTGGGATGGCCACGTGGCTGGCAACCCGGGCCGGTGCGTTCCCGGTGCGGCCGGAACGCCGCACCGTCGTACGGGCAACGCTGCTCGCCGCCGGCGGCAGCGGCCTGGTGCTCGCCGTCTCGACGTTGCTGTCGGTCGCGTCGGACGCACACGACCTCGATGACTCGATGACGGCCTCGGTGTTCGGCTTCCTCGGGCTGGGCCACGTGCCGTTCGCGTACGGCGGTCGGTTCGCCGCGCCGCTGCTCATCGCGGCGGCGCTAGGGCTGTTGACGTCGACCCTGTGGCTGCTGCTGTCCCCGCGCGCCTGCGCGACGCAGACGGCCGTGGCGCACCGGGCCGAGCGCGAGCGCGCCCGGGAGGTGGTGGCCCGGTACGGGGGCGGGACGCTCGACTTTTTCGCACTTCGCGACGACAAGCGGTGGTTCTTCACCGGCAGCAGCGTTGTCGCCTACGCGGTCCGGCGCGGGGTGTGCCTCGTCTCGCCAGACCCGATCGGGCCGGCCGAGGACCGGCTCCGGGCCTGGCTGGCCTTCCGGGAGCACGCCGAGCAGAGCGGCTGGTCGGTGTCAGTGCTCGGCGCCGCACCGGAGTGGCTGGCGGTCTACGCGTCCTCCGGTCTGCGGCCGATCTACATCGGCGACGAGGCGATCATCGACTGCGAGAGCTTCTCGCTCGAGGGCCACGCGCGGAAGTCGGTCCGCCAGGCGCACCATCGGGTGGCGCGGGCGGGGTACACCGCGACCTTCCACGACCCGGTGCTGCTGGACCTGGCCGAGCAGCAGGAGCTGGCCGACCTGGCGCAGGAGAGTCGGCGCGGGGCGGTCGAGCGCGGCTTCTCGATGACGCTGTCACGGCTCTTCGACCCCGCTGACACCGGTCTGCTCGTCAGCATCGCCCGGGACGACACCGGACGACCGATGGCGTTCATCCAGTGGGTGCCGGCACCAGCGGTCGGCGGATGGTCGCTCGACGTGATGCGCCGCCGGGTCGACGAGTCGATGCCCAACGGCGTGATCGACTTCCTGGTCGTGGAGACCGTCCGGTATGCCGCGAGCCTCGGCTACCGCGCACTCGGCCTGAACTTCGCGTTCCTTCGCAGCGTGGTCGCCGGCGAGCAGGACAACCGGCTTGGGCGGCTGGGCCAGCGGGCTCTGCGGTTCGCCTCCAGCCGGGCCCAGATCGAGTCGCTATGGCGCTTCAACGCCAAGTTCGGACCGCGCTGGGCTCCGCGCTACGTGCTGGTCGGCGGCGCGGACGCGCTGGCGGCCCAGGGTATGGCGATCGTGGACGCCGAGGGGATCAGCGAACTGCCCGTCCTGGGCCGCTTCCTGGGCAGCGACCCGGTGGTGGCCGGAGGCTCGTGACCGGCGGTGGGCGTGGCCTTCGCATATCTCGCCGCGCTGGTCGGGACGGCGGGGTACGGCATCGGCTCGGTCCTGCAGGCTAAGTCGGCCGGGTTGGGCGGCGGCCTCCTGGTGCTCGGGCGGCCGGCGTACCTGGCCGGGATCGCCTGTGACCTGGTCGCCTGGGTGGCCTCGCTGGTGGCGCTCAGCCGGCTCTCGCTGTTCACTGTCCAGGCGCTGCTGGCGGGGTCGGTTGCAGTGGCCGCGCTCCTCGGGTGGGCGGCGCTCGGCGTACGGCTGCGGAGCCGGGATCTGGTCGCCGTCGCCGTGGTCGTGGTAGCCCTCGGCGGGGTGTCGGTGGCGTTCGAGTCGAGCCCAGCCGCGCCGCCGCCGGCGTGGTTCACGCCGGCGGTACTGGTACTGCTCGTTCTGGTCTGCGCGGCGGTGGTCGCCTGGTACCGGGGCGCCGGGCCTACCGTCATGGCCCTGCTCGCCGGGGTCGCCTTCACGGGCGCGGCGGTGTGCGCCCGCGCCGTTGGCGAGCTGCCCATGCAGGTGCTCGCGTCCCGGCCCGACGCCTGGGCGGTGGCGGGGTACGGGATCGCGGGTTCGGTCGCCTACGCCCGCGCGCTGGAGCACGGTCGGGTCGGCCCGGTGACCGCGCTGACCTGGGTGGTCGAGGTCGTCCTGGGCGGCCTCCTGGGCGTGGCTGCCCTTGGTGATGCCGCCCGGCCGGGCCTCGGCTGGCTGGCGGCACTGGCGATCTGCGGTGCGGTGATCGGCTGCGTCGTGCTGTCGACTCGTGCCCCGGAGGAAGCGCCCGAGGTTGTGCTCAGTCCGCGGAGCTAGCGGTATGACGGGTGCCGGTGAGGGCTTGGCCGAAGGCGACGACGAAGAACAGCAGCAGCGTGATGACATGCACCGCAGTGCAGTACAGGCAGATCGCGTCGATGCGGAAGAGCTCGGCGTAGACCAGGTAGAAGACGAACAGGACGCCGACGGAGGCGCCCGCCAGCCGGAGGAGGCCAACCGCCGGGAGGCGGGCGCGCCACGCCCAAGGGAGGCAGAGCAGCGTCTCGCCGGCGAAGAAGAGCAGGCCGAGCAGTGCGACCGGGATGCCGAGCAAGGTGGAGTACTGACTGGTCGTCACCTTGAAGCAGTTGACCACCCCGGTGTCCGGGCAGGCCAAGGTGACGGACGCCGAGTAGTGCTCATAGGTCAGGTAGCCGGCCACGGCGAGGCCAGCGACACAGAGCAGCAGTGACGTGGCCTGCACCCAGCGCGGCGTGCCGGTCGTCGGCGCCCGCATCCTTTCGCCCGGGCCGGCCTCGGCCAGCTCCTCGCGGCGGTCGGCCGTCGGTGCCACGGCTAACCCTTGCCCAGCGCCGACTTGGCGGCCTTCACCCCGGGGGCCGAGCAGACGGCACCGGGCTGGTTGCCGGTAAGCGAGCAGATGGCCGCCGTGTAGATGTTGGCCTCACCGTCGATCGCCTCCGCCACCGGGCTCGAGGGGTTGCTCATCGCGTGGGCGATCTGGACGTGCGTCATGCCCTTGAGGATGCCCGGGTTGTAGGCCGTCCCGGAGCTCATGTAGCTGCCGCCGAGGTCGAGGAACGGGATCCCGAGCTTGCCCTGCTCCGGCACGTACGGCGGCGAGTCGTACTTCTCGAAGACGGCCGAGTCCGCGGCGCTCAGAGTCTCCAGCGGGTTGCCTGCGCGGTCCTTGGTCTCCACGCCGGTGAACGCCAGGTACTGGCTGCTGTACGACGAGCCGTGGAAGGTCAGCGTGGGCGTGTTGGGGTAGACATCGTTGGCGGTCGAGCTTGTCAGCCCGAGCCCGCTCCACGCGCCGAAGCGTGACAGGGCCTGCACGATGCCCCAGCGGGTGGCTGCGCAGTAGGGGCAGTACTCGGCGCCGACGTAGAGCACCCTCGGCTTGCCATCCGCGGTGAGCTTGGGCGCGGTGATGGCCTTCGGCGGGTTCGACACGGTGCCGGGCCCGACCTTGTCGAGAGTGGACTTGGGGACCGACTCGATGAGTGACACCACCTTGGCGGTCTGCGCGGCGTTCCCACCGGCCGCGGCCGGGTTGTTCGAGGGAGTCCCCGCCCCGGTGAGCTTGAGCACGACAAGTACCACGATGACGACGACGACGACGGCGCCGGCCGTGCCCGCGATTGCCAGTCGGCGCACGCGCTCCTTGCGCGCGGCCGCTGCCTGCATCTGGCGCACCTGCTCGGCCCGCCGAGACCGGGACTTCGTGCTCATGGGTCGCTCCGTGCTGTCGAAAAGGCGTTCGTGGCGGCTCCACGAGCTCGCCACGACGAGGCGGGCCGCTGCGGGGCCCGCTGCCATTGTGCCTCATGGCTCGCCGGCCGGGCTCCAAGACGGGCGAGCTCGGGTAGCCTGCCGCTCGTGCGAGAGGCCATCCGGGTAAGCGGCAAGGTCGTCCCCGAGGACGAGTCGCGCGACCTCTACGTGGTCGAGGGACGCGTCACCTACTCGCCGGTGGCTGGGGCATCGCTGGCAGCGACCGGGTGGATAGTGCCCGGCCTGGTCGATGCGCACTGCCACGTCGGGCTGGACGAGAACGGCGCCGTCCCGCCACAGGTGCAGGAGGAGCAGGCTCGCACCGACCGCGACATCGGCGCCCTGCTGCTGCGCGACGCTGGGTCGGCCGCAGACACGCGCTGGATTGACCACCGTGATGACCTGCCGCGGATCATCCGCGCCGGGCGGCACATCGCCCGCACCAAGCGATACATCCGCAACTACGCGCACGAGATCGAGCCGGACGAGCTGCCGGCGTACGTCGCCCAGGAGGCCGACCGCGGCGACGGCTGGGTCAAGCTCGTCGGCGACTGGATCGACCGCGACGTGGGCGACCTGGCACCGTGCTGGCCGCTGGCGGCGCTGGTCAAGGCCATGGCGGTCGCGCACGAGCACGGGGCCCGGGTCACCGCGCACGTCTTCGGCGAGGAGGCGCTGCCCGACCTGCTGGCCGCCGGGATCGACTGCCTCGAGCACGGCACCGGCCTCTCCGACCAACTGATCGCGGACATGGCCGAGCGGGGAGTCGCGCTCGTCCCCACGGTCAAGCAGCTGGACAACTTCCCGAGCTACGCCGCCGCCGGCGAGTCCAGGTTCCCCGCCTACGCGCGGCACATGCGAGCGCTGCACGCGCGCCGGCGCGAGACCATCCGATCGGCGTACGACGCCGGGGTGCCGATCTTCGCCGGCACCGATGCCGGCGGGGTCCTCCCACACGGCCTGATCGCCGAGGAGGTGATCGAGCTGGCGTCGTACGGCATCTCGGCCCGCGACGCCCTCGGTGCGGGCTCCTGGCGGGCCCGGGACTGGCTCGGGCGGCCAGGGCTCGCCGAGGGCAACCCGGCCGACTTCGTGGTGTACGACGCGGACCCGCTCGCCGATCTCGCCGTCCTCCGGCATCCCCGGCTCGTCTTACTGCGTGGCAACGTCGTCGCGAGGGCGGCCTAGCCGCCGCGACCTCGGCTCTCCGTCGCAGACTGGGCCGGCAGCCCCGGACGCCTGATTGGAGATGCGGAGGAGTCCTCTGGCAGAATGGCTGCGAATCCGGGCGCACCGGACCCTCTCAGCCGGCGCCCCGGATCCCGGGCGGCCGATGTCCCGCAGCCCCACGACGGGCGGTCCGGCGCAACGACACCACACAGCTGAGGAGACACCACAACCGTGGCCGTCAAGATTCGCCTGAAGCGGATGGGCAAGATCCGCCAGCCGTTCTTCCGCATCGTCGTGGCCGACTCGCGCACCAAACGCGACGGTCGCGTCATCGAGGAGATCGGCAAGTACCACCCCAAGCAGGACCCGAGCCTGATCGAGGTCGACTCCGAGCGAGTCCAGTACTGGCTCGGGGTCGGCGCCCAGCCGAGCGAGCCGGTGGCGGCCATCCTGCGGGTCACCGGAGACTGGCAGCGGTTCCGCGGCGAGCCTGCCCCCGAGCCGATGCGGCAGCCGGCGGCCAAGCGCGACAAGACCGAGATCTTCAACGAGGCACTCAAGGACGCGCACGCGGAGCCGGCGGCTGAGGCGGTCACCACCAAGCGCCCGGCCCGCAAGGCCGCCGCGGCGCCGGCCGCTGCCGAGAAGGCGGGATCCGGGGAGCCAGCACCGGCCGCCGAGCCGGCGGCACCGACGCAGCCGTCCGCTGCGGAGGCCGCCGTTCCCGACGCGGCCGCGACCAGCGCGGACGACCCTGAACGACCTGCCGGCAGCGACGAGGCGGCCACCGAGCCCGCAGCTCCCGAGGCGGCGGCTACCACCGAGGACCCGGCCGAGTCGGGCGAGAGCAGCGCGGACGAGAGCACCGAGTCCTGACATGCTCGCCGAGGCGCTCGAGCATCTGATCCGCGGCATCGTCGACAACCCCGAAGACGTCAACGTCCGGGCCCGGCATGACCGCAACCCCCGGTCGGGTCGCGGCGATCTCCTCGAGGTGCGGGTCCACCCCGATGACCTCGGCCGGGTCATCGGCCGCGGTGGTCGAACCGCGACCGCAGTGCGGACCGTCGTCTCGGCGCTCGCCGACAAGCAGCGGGTCCGGGTCGACTTCGTCGACGTCGACCGACGCTGAGCGTCAGTGGTCATGACCACCGGGCCGGTGGACGCCGCAGACACCCGCGAGGTGCTTGTCGGGCGGGTGGGTCGCCCGCACGGCGTACGCGGCGAGCTGTCGGTCGAGGTCCGCACCGACGAGCCTGAGCGCAGGTTCGCTCCCGGCGTTCGGCTGCGGACGGCTCGCGGCCCGCTGACCGTGGAGGCGGCCCGCTGGCATCGAACCCGCCTGCTGGTTCGCGTCGCCGGGGTCGCCGACCGAGCCGCCGCCGAGTCGCTGCGCGGGCTGGACCTGGCCCTCGACGTACCGGCAGGCGAGTCTCCGGCGGATCCCGACGAGTACTACGACCACCAGCTGGTGGGCCTCACGGTGCTGGACCGGTCGGGGGAGCGGTTAGGGGAGGTCGAGGCAGTGCTGCACCTGCAGAGCGACGACCTGCTCGTCGTACGCGGGCCACAAGGCGGCCTGCACCTGCCGTTCCGAGCGGAGGTCGTGTCGGCGGTGGATCTCGCCTCGCACCGCCTGCTCGTCGACGCCGACAGCCTCCGCGACGGGATTCCCTCCGGCGATCAGGGCGGCTGACGGCGTGCGCATCGACGTCATCACGATCTTCCCGGAGTACCTGGCACCGCTGGGGCTCTCGCTGTTGGGGAAGGCCCGCGACCGGGGGCAGGTTGACCTCCGAGTGCACGATCTGCGCGACTTCACGCACGATCGCCACCACACCGTCGACGACGCGCCCTACGGCGGCGGCCCCGGCATGGTCATGCGCCCCGGGCCCTGGGGCGAGGCGATCGACTCGCTGCTGGCCGAGCGGCCCGAGCTGGTGCCGGGTCTGGTGGTGCCGACCCCGGCCGGCCGGCGCTTCCATCAGAGCGTCGCCGTAGAGCTTGCTGCGCGACCGTGGCTGGTCTTCGCCTGCGGCCGGTACGAGGGGATCGACCAGCGCGTGGTCGACCACTACCGCAAGCGGCTGGACGTGTACGAGGTCAGCCTGGGGGACTTCGTCACCAGCGGCGGCGAGGTGGCTGCGCTGGCCGTCATCGAGGCGGTCGCGCGCCTGGTGCCCGGCGTGGTCGGCAACGCCGAGTCGCTGACCGAGGAGTCGCACACCGCCGGCGAGCTGGGCGGACTGCTCGAGTACCCCGTCTACACCAGACCGACCACCTGGCGTGGCCTGGACGTCCCCGCAGTGCTGCTGTCCGGACACCACGGCGAGATCCGCGCCTGGCGTCGGGCCGAGGCCCGTCGGCGCACGGCGAGCAACCGGCCGGACCTGCTCGACCAGCCGCGCACCGGAGCCTGATCGCCACCGCCGTTCGCGACCGGGCGATTTCCGACCTCTTCCGGCCATGTGGCAGACTTGCCCGTTGGCGCCACTCGTGCTGCGGCTCGGCCGCAGCGACACGCTCTGCCGCAGGGGAGCGCGGATCGCGAGCCGCCCCCGCTCAACGGGATCCACCGGACCAGTGCGTGGGTGACCTGTGGCACCGCGAGGAAGCGACCCGAGATGACCAACCCCATCGACGCCGTGATGGCCTCGGCGATCCGCGATGACGTGCCGGAGTTCCGTCCCGGTGACACCTTGAAGGTCCACGTCAAGGTGGTCGAGGGGAACCGCTCCCGGATCCAGGTCTTCCAGGGCATCTGCATCCGCCTGCAGGGTGCCGGCGCGGGCCGGACGTTCACCGTGCGCAAGCTGAGCTTCGGGGTGGGTGTCGAGCGGACCTTCCCCCTGCACACCCCGATCATCGACCGGATCGAGGTCGTCACTCGCGGCGACGTACGCCGGGCGAAGCTCTACTACCTGCGCAACCTCCGCGGCAAGGCGGCCAAGATCCGGGAGAAGCGGGTCCCCACCTCCGGCCGCGGCTGATTCCCCCCCGTGACCTCCAGGGTGACAACTAGGCTCCGCTCGTGACCTTTGCCCGCGGCGGCCCCGGCAGCCCGTCATCCGACGACGGTGACGGCCCGGACGGCCCCCCGGTGACTCCGGACGTGCAGCCGGACCCCGACCCCGGACCGAGGTCGGCCACCAAGGGTGCGGCGAAGCGTGCTCGCCGGCCGACGCCGTGGTGGCAGGAGACGCTGATCCTGATCGTCACGGCGGTCGTCCTCGCGATCATCATCAAGACGTTCTTCATCCAGGCCTTCTACATCCCGTCCGGTTCGATGGAGAACACCCTGCGGGTCTACGACCGCATCCTGGTGGAGAAGCCCTCGTACTGGTTCGGGACTCCGCAACGCGGCGACATCGTCGTCTTCAAGGACCCCGACCACTGGCTCGACCAGGAGGAGACCGGCGCGCCCCCCAACGCCCTCGCCAAGGGCCTGGCGCTCATCGGGCTCTACCCGACCGGCGGGCACCTGGTGAAGCGAGTCATCGGGATCGGTGGGGACCACGTCCAGTGCAAGGCCGGCGTGCTGACCGTCAACGGCGTGGTCCTGCACGAGTCGTCGTACGTCACCTTGGCCCGACGCTCGTGCGACAGCAACTTCTCGGTGGTCGTGCCGCCGCACGAGCTTTGGGTGATGGGAGACAACCGCAACAACTCGGCGGACTCGCGCGCACACCTTGGCGATCCCGGTGGTGGCTTCATCCCGGACGGCGACGTGGTGGGCAAGGTGTTCGTGGTCATCTGGCCAGTGGACCACTGGCGGTTCTTCCCCCGCCCGTCGACCTTCGACCAGCCGGGGCTGCAGGCGGCTGGAGTGGCCACCGGTCCAGCCGGCCTGGGTCTGGCGGGGGTGGCACTGGTCCCGTTGGCCGTCCGGCGCCGGCGCCGCGACCAGAAGCGCGATCGTTGAGGCTTCGGCTGTGCCGGCGACCGCTGGGGTCGTAATGGGTACCTAACATGGCACCGTGAGCGAGCGTCCGCACGGTCGAACTGTTCGCCGCGACGCCGGGCTGTACGGCTATGAGCGCGCGCTGCGCCGAGCCGGGCTGGCGCCCATCGCCGGGGTGGACGAGGCAGGCCGGGGCGCCTGTGCCGGGCCGCTGGTCGCCGCGGCCGTCATCCTCCCGGAAGGGGCGAGCGGTATCGTGCCGGGCCTCGCCGACTCCAAGCTGCTTACCCCGAAGGCGCGGGACCGCTGCTACACCCAGGTCGTGACCCGAGCGGTGGCCTGGTCCGCGGTGGTGGTCGAGGCGGCGGAGTGTGACCGGCTGGGTATGCACGTCGCCAACGTGGCCGCGCTCCGGCGGGCACTCGCCCGTCTCGACCTGCGGCCGCACTACGTGCTCACCGACGGCTTCCCCGTCGACGGGCTGGCCTCGCCCGCGCTGGCGGTGTGGAAGGGGGACCGGGTCGCCGCTTGCATCGCCGCCGCATCGGTGGTGGCGAAGGTGACGCGGGACCGCCTCATGACGGCTCTGCACCGGCAGTTCCCCGCCTACGACTTCGCCGTGCACAAGGGCTACGTGACCCCCGAGCACGAGGCCGCGCTGGCGGCGTACGGGCCGACTCCGCAGCACCGGCGGCGGTTCGTCAACGTCCGGCGCGCCGCTGGCTGGGGATCTATCGGTCCGGAGGACGACAATGAGCATGAGCCGATGACTACGTGGGGAGCGACCAGATGAGCGCTGAGGAGCTCGAGCAGTACGAGACTGAGATGGAGCTCCACCTCTATCGCGAGTACCGCGACGTGGTGGCGATCTTCAAGTACGTCGTGGAGACGGATCGGCGCTTCTACCTCTGCAACGCGGTCGACCTCAAGGTCCGCACCGAGGCCGGCGACGCCTACTTCGAGGTGAGCATGTCCGACGCCTGGGTGTGGGACATGTATCGGCCCGCACGGTTCGCCAAGAACGTCAAGGTGGTGACGTTCAAGGACGTCAACATCGAGGAGCTGGCCAAGTCCGACCTCGAGCCGCCGAAGGATTGACGGCCGGACCGGCCGAGTTTCTGCACAGCCGGTCGCCGGCCGGCCCCTCGTCCACGCCGGCCGCCGAGGCGCTGCTCATCCGGGCCCTCTTGGGTCAGCCTGGTCCCGGAGGTGGGCCGTGGCGACATACGCGCAGCGCAAGGCACTGGGCGACTACGGAGAGCGGTTGGCCGCCGAGTACCTGGCGTCCAGCGGCCTCCGGGTGCTGGATCGGAACTGGCGGTGCCGGGCCGGCGAGATCGACATCGTGGCGCTCGACGGCGCCGTGCTGGTGGTGTGCGAGGTGAAGACCCGCCGCAGCACCCGGTTCGGCTCACCGGTGGAGTCCATCACGCCGGCTAAGGCAGGGCGGCTCCACCGGCTGGGCTGGCAGTGGCTGCGGGAGCACGACCGGCGCTGCGCAGAGCTCCGGGTCGACGTGGTCGCCGTACTCCTGGCTCAGGGCGGGCCACCGCAGGTCGAGCATCTCACCGGGGTGTCGTGATGCCGACCGGGATGAGCTACTCCGTAGCGCTCGACGGCGTCGACGGCCGGGTGGTGGTCGTCGAGGCCGACGTCAGCGACGGTGTGCCGGGCTGGTCGTTGTCCGGACTGGCCGACCTGTGCGTCTCCGAGGCTCGCGACCGCTGCCGCGCGGCCGTCATCAACAGCGGCCAGAAGTGGCCCGACCGCAAGATCACCGTGGCGATGTATCCGGCCGACGTACCCAAGGTGGGTTCGCACTACGACCTGGCGATAGCTCTGGCGCTGCTGATCGCCAAGGGCGAGGTGCCGCAGGGACCGCTCGCCTCCGCCGTGGTGTTCGGCGAGCTTGGGCTGAACGGCCGCCTGCGGCCGGTACCCGGAGTGCTGCCCGCGGCGCTGGCCGCCGTCCGCGCGGGGCTGTCGCGGGCGATCGTGCCTATCGGCAACGTGGCCGAGGCGCAGCTGGTGCCGGGCCTCGAGGTGGTCGGGGTCTCCTCGTTGGTCGAGTGCATGGCCGTGCTGCGCGGCGAGGAACCGCCGCCCGACGGTCCGGTCCTCGACGACTACGGGTTGACGCCGGGCGCCGCCCCCGCGGCGGCCGAGGAGACCGACCTCGCCGACGTGCGCGGCCAGGCACGCGCTCGCTGGTGCGTCGAGGTTGCCGCGGCGGGTGGACATCACCTGTTCCTGGAGGGCCCGCCGGGCGCGGGAAAGACGATGCTGGCCGAGCGACTCCCCCGGCTGCTCCCCGACCTCGACCTGGTGGCGTCGATCGAGGTGAGCAAGGTCCATTCGGTCGCGGGTCTGCTGGCGCGGGACGACCCGCTCGTCGTACGACCGCCGTTCCTCGCTCCCAACCACACCGACACCGTGCCGTCGGTGGTGGGCGGCGGCAGCCGGGTCATTCGGCCGGGCGCGATCAGTCTCGCGCACCTCGGCGTCCTCTTCTTGGACGAGGCTCCGGAGTTCCGCCCTTCGGTGCACGATGCACTGCGACAGCCACTCGAGAGCGGCGAGATCTCGATCCGCCGGGCCGACGGCGCGGCCCGCTTCCCGGCGCGGTTCCAGCTGATCCTGGCCGCCAACCCCTGCCCGTGCGGCCGCTCGCACCACCGGCGGGGGTGTGAGTGCCCGCCGTCGCTGAAGCGGCGTTACCAAGCCAAGATCAGCGGGCCGGTGCGGGACCGGATCGACATCGTGCACACGGTGCTGCCCGTCTCGCGCGCCGAGATGCGCCAGCCGGTTGGGGCGGAGCACTGCACGGCGGCGGTGGCCGCCCGGGTGCGGGATGCCCGGCTGCGCCAGCAGGCCCGGCTCACCGGACTGGCGGCGACCGTGAACGCGCGCGTGCCCATGCCCGAGCTGCGCCGTCGTTGCCCCCTGGGCCCGGAGCCCTCCGGCCTGGTGGAGGACGCCGTGGCCGAGGGCAGGCTCACGCAGCGTGGTGCTGACCGGGTGGTCCGGCTGGCCTGGACGGTTGCCGACCTGGCCGGCCGGCGTACTCCCTCGGTAGCGGACATGGTCGAGGCGCTGCGGCTTCGCTCGGACGGCCTCCTCGGCGCCGGCGGCGCTTCGCGGTGGTCGGCATGACCGCCGGCTCTCGCGCCGACCCCGCCGTCGGTCCGCCCGTCGATGAGGCGGAGCGCCGGGCGCGAATCGTGCTCGGCTGGGTCGCCGAGCCGGGTGACCCCGACGCGTGCCGGCTGGTGAGGCAGTTCTCGGCTCGCGAGCTGCTCGACCGGTTGGCCGCGGGATCCCTGCCGTCGACGAAGGCTCGGGACTGGGCTGCGCGGGCGTCCTCCGTCTCCGTCGATGCGCTGCGCTGGGCCGGGGAGCACGCGGGCGCCCGCTTCGTGTGCCCGGGCGACCCCGAGTGGCCGGCCGGGACGACGGTGCTGACGACCGCGGGGGAGTCGGTGCTCGGTCGCCGCTGCGACGCACCGATCGGCCTGTGGGTGCGCGGTGAATCGCTGGCGGCCGCCGAGCGCTCGGTGGCCATCGTGGGCGCTCGGGCGAGCACCCCGTACGGCGACCACGTGGCGGGCGAGCTGGCGGGCGACTTGGTCCGGGGCGGCATCACCGTCGTATCCGGCGGCGCCTTCGGGATCGACGCCGCCGCGCATCGGGGCGCCCTGGCCTGCGGTGGCCGGACGGTCGCCGTACTCGCCAGCGGGGTCGACCGGTTGTACCCGCCCGGCAACGCAGACCTGCTCGAGCAGGTGGCGCGGCAGGGCACGCTGGTCAGCGAGGGGGCGCCGGGCTGCGTGCCCAGCCGGTCGCGTTTCCTGGTCCGCAACCGGCTGATCGCCGCCTTGACGCAGGGGACGGTGGTCGTGGAGGCGGCACTTCGCAGCGGCTCGCTCAACACGGCACGCTGGGCTCGGGACCTGGGCCGGCTGGTGATGGGCGTTCCCGGCCCGGTCACCTCCGCGGCGTCGGCCGGCGTCCACGAGCTGCTCCGCCGGCCGGAGGCCCTCCTGGTAACCGACGCCAACGAGGTGCTCGAGCACATCTCGCCGATCGGGGAGGCGCTCGCCGCGCACAAGGCGGGCCCCACGGTCGGACGCGATGAGCTGGACGAGCGCAGCCGGCAGCTCCTCGACGCGGTGCCCCTGCACCGATCGGCCAGCGCGCAGTCGATCGCGCGGGCGGCCGGCCTCGATCCCGAGGATGCCCGCAGACGGCTGGACGCACTGGTCGAACACGGTCAGGTGACCGGGGACGGCTCGCGCTGGCGACGGAGCTCACGCCGCGAGTAAGCGGGCGCCCGGCGGCGGTCGCTGCCAGCGCGAACCGCACCTGGGCTCCGCGGTCAGGCGATCCCCCGCTGCGATACTCGACTCGTGGGCCGCGCGAACGTCCAGCCACCCGGTGACTTCTCCGAGGTACTGGCCGACTATCGGCGGCACCTGTCCGCGGAGCGCGGGCTCAGCCCGCACAGTGTCCGGGCCTACCTCGGCGATGTCGAGAGCCTCGCCGAGCACCTGTCTCGGCTGGGGCTCACGGAGCTGGCGGACGTCGACCTGCGCGCCCTACGCGGCTGGCTGGCCCGCCAGCAGACGCAGGGGCGGTCCAGGGCGACGATCGCTCGACGCTCGGCGGCGGCTCGGGTCTTCTTCGCCTGGGCGCGAGAGACCGGCCGCATCGACCGCGACCCCGCCGCCTTGCTGGCGTCGCCCAAGCGCCTCCGTACGCTCCCCGCCGTGCTGGACGCACGGCAGGTGCGCAGCCTGCTCGACGAGGCCGCGGCCGGGGCCCGGCTGGAGGGCCCGGTAGGGCTGCGGGATGTCGCCGTCCTGGAGCTGCTGTACGCGACGGCCATGCGGGTCGGCGAGCTCGTCGCGCTCGACTGTGCGGACCTCGATCCGGAGCGGCGCCTGGCGAAGGTCCTCGGCAAGGGGTCGAAGGAGCGGACGGTGCCATATGGGGTGCCCGCAGCCGCGGCACTGGACACCTGGCTGACCGAGGGCCGGCCGAGGCTAGCCCGATCGAGCCCTGGCCCGGCGTTGTTCCTCGGTGCGCGCGGCGGTCGGCTCGGGCAGCGCGCGGTCCGGAGCATGGTCCACGCCCGGATCGCGACGGTGCCCGGAGCTCCCGACATGGCGCCGCACGGGATGCGGCACTCGGCGGCGACGCATCTCCTCGAAGGGGGTGCGGACCTGCGGTCGGTGCAGGAGATCCTGGGGCACTCTTCGCTCGGCACCACGCAGATCTACACCCACGTCACGGCGGAGCGGCTTCGCGCCGCCTACCGACAGGCTCACCCCAGGGCCTGACCCGTCCCGCGGCCGCGCCGCAGCCAGGCGGCGCCCGCGGCGGTCAGCAGCCCGACGCCCGCACCGGCGAGGGCACGCAGCACCCGCGACGGGGCCGAGCCGGGTGCCGCCGGCCCGGTCGCAGACCCAGCGGCGGCTGCCGCGCCGGCGCGCCCCGGACCGGGCTCCGCGCTTGGCGGGGCGCCGGTGCCGGCCAGCGGCTTGAGGCGGATCGGACCGCCGCCGAGCAGGGTCAGCGGGTCGACGTACTTCCGGCCACGGAGCACCCCGAGGTGCAGGCAGGCGCGCGGACTGCAGTGCGAGCCGGTGGTCGCGAGGACGCCGATTCGCTCGCCAGCATCGACACGGGCGCCGACGGTGACCGAGGCGAGGACCGGCTCGTACGTCGAGCGCAGCGCCCCATGGCTGACCACCACCACCCCCCGGCCAGCAAGCATCCCGGCGAAGGTGACCCGGCCGGCCGCGACCGCGAGCACTGGTTGGCGGGGTCGGCCGAGCAGGTCGACGCCGCGGTGGCCGGGGCCCCACGGGCTCGCCGGCAGGTCGAACCGCGACAGCACTGCCGGCTTCGGGGACAGCGGCCAACCCCAGGTGCGCGGCGCCGGGTCGTCGGCGGCCGCGGCCCCGACCGCGGTCGCCGACAGCACCAGCAGCCAGAGCAGCGCCACCGTGGTGGCCCGAGCCGCTGCCCTTGGCCAGGTTCGTCGCCTCATGGGGCGACATCCTGCTCGAGGCCCGCGACCCGCGGGGCGGCCCGCGCCGTCGCTGTGCATGGCCGTGGGGCGCTGGTTGGGCTGTGGAGTCGGCCAGGGCCGGGTTGGCAGATTCGGCCCTGGCCGCTGCGGTGCCGTAGACTTCTGGACGCGACCCGTTGACTCGGGTCGACTTCGCACGCCCACCTCCGCGGCTCCTGCGGGCGGGTGCCGAGGTCCCGGGCGGTCGGTGACACGACCGAGCCGGCCGGGTGGTACCCGCGTGAGCGTCAGGGCCTCGCCAGAGGCATCGAACCGCAACCGCGGCGCGGCGCGCCGCACCAGGAGGATCCGCCATGGCCGTCGTGACCATGCGCCAGCTGCTCGAGAGCGGCGTCCACTTCGGGCACCAGACCCGTCGCTGGAACCCGAAGATGAAGCGCTTCATCATGACCGAGCGCAACGGCATCTACATCATCGACCTCCAGCAGTCGCTGGAGTTCATCGACCAGGCCTACGCCTTCGTCCGCTCCGCGGTTGCGTCCGGCGGGGCGGTGCTCTTCGTCGGCACCAAGCGGCAGGCGCAGGAGGCGGTGGCCGAGCAGGCGCGCCGGGTCGGGATGCCCTACGTCAACCAGCGCTGGCTGGGCGGCATGCTCACCAACTTCCACACCGTCCACCAGCGGATCCAGCGCCTGAAGGAGCTGGAGGAGGTCAACTTCGACGCCGTCTCCGGCTCCGGTCGCACCAAGAAGGAGCTCCTCCAGATGCGCCGCGAGAAGGAGAAGCTCGAGCGGTCCTTGGGGGGAATCCGCGACATGGGCCGGGTGCCGGCCGCCGTCTGGGTGGTGGACACCAACAAGGAGCATCTCGCTGTCGACGAGGCCCGGAAGCTCGGCATACCGGTGATCGCGATCCTGGACAGCAACTGCGACCCCGACCTGGTCGACTTTCCGATCCCCGGGAACGACGACGCCATCCGCTCGGTCGCCCTGCTCACTCGAGTGGTGGCCGATGCGGTGGCGGACGGTCTGATCGCTCGGGCCGGGGTCCGCAGCGGTGATGAGGCACCCGGTGAGGAGCTGGGCGCCGAGGAGCCGCTAGCCGAGTGGGAGCGCGAGCTGCTAGCCACTCAGGGGGCCGAGCCTGCGCAGGCGGCGGCGCCCACCGAGTCGTCGGCCGACCCGTCCGCCCAGCCCGCGGCGGGCGTCGAGGCAGCCTCCGAACCGGCCCACTCGGCTGCCGAGGAGTCAGCGGCGGCGGAAACTGCCGAGCCGGCTACCGACGCGGATCCATCGGCCGGTGACGTCGAGCCCTCCGATGCCGCCGTACCACCGCCGACCGCCTGATTGCGGCCGCCATTGCTGCCGGCCCCGACATCGGGGCGCGGCCACGTCACGAAACTGCACCGACAAGGACAAGCCATGAAGATCACTGCCGCCCAGGTGAAGGAGCTCCGGGACGCTACCGGAGCCGGGATGATGGATGCCAAGCGAGCCCTGGAGGAGACCGCCGGGGACTTCGAGAAGGCGGTCGAGGTGCTGCGCGTCAAGGGTGCCGCGAAGGCGGCCAAGCGGGGGGCCGAGCGGACGGCTTCCGCCGGGCTGGTGGCGAACGCGGGGGGAGCTCTCGTCGAGCTCAACTCCGAGACCGACTTCGTCGCCAAGTCTGAGCGCTTCGTCTCGCTGGCCAACCAGGTTGCCGCCGCGGTGCGCGACGCCCGGGCCGACGACCCGGCGACCGCAGCCGAGCTCACCCTCGCCGACGGCTCGACCGTCGCGGACGCGATCACCTCCCTCGGGGCGGTCATCGGCGAGAAGATCGGACTGGGACGGGTCGCGTACGTCGACGGCCGTACGGCGACCTACCTGCACAGACGTGCCAGCGACCTGCCGCCGGCGGTGGGAGTGCTGGTTGCCTACGAGGGCCCGAGCGAGGATGCCGCCCGCGACGCGGCCATGCAGGTGGCCGCCATGCGCCCTCAGTACCTGAGCCGCGCGGACGTGCCGGCCGACGTCGTCGCCAAGGAGCGGGAGATCGCCGAGGCCAGGGCAAGGGAGGAGGGCCGGCCGGAGCAGGCCCTGCCGAAGATCGTGGAGGGCCGGGTGAACGCCTTCTTCCGCGAGGTCGCCCTGCTTGAGCAGCCGTCCGTCCATGACCCGAAGCGCACCGTCGGCGAGACCCTCGCCGCCAACGGCACCACGGTCACCCGGTTCGTCCGCTTCGAGGTCGGCCACGACTGACCCCGGGCCGATAGTCTGGGTCCGACGGACCGGGGACCAGGGGCGAGGAGGACCGCACTGTGATGAGCAGCCAAGAATCCCAGCCCGGCCCGCCGGCGTACCACCGAGTGCTGCTCAAGCTCTCCGGCGAGGTGCTGGGGGGCGGGCGGGTCGGAGTCGATCCCGACGTCGTGCAGCTGGTGGCTAGGGAGATCGGCGCGGTGGTCCGGTCGGGCGTGCAGGTGGCGGTGGTGCTCGGCGGTGGGAACTTCTTCCGCGGCGCGGAGCTGCAACAGCACGGGATGGACCGCGCCCGCGCCGACTACATGGGCATGCTGGGCATCGTAATGAACTGCCTGGCGCTGCAGGACTTCCTGGAGAAGCAGGGGGTCGAGACGCGCGTGCAGACCGCCATCACGATGGGCCAGGTGGCCGAGCCCTACATTCCGCGGCGCGCCATCCGGCACCTCGAGAAGGGACGGGTCGTCATCTTCGGGGCGGGTGCCGGGATGCCGTTCTTCTCCACCGACACGGTGGCCGCGCAACGTGCCCTCGAGACCAAGTGCGAGGTGGTGCTGATGGGCAAGAGCGGGGTGGACGGCGTCTACACCGCCGACCCGAACAAGGACCCGGCCGCGACCAAGCTCGACACCCTCACGTACGACGAGGCTCTGCAGCGCGGGCTGCGGGTGGCCGACGCCACGGCATTCGCGCTCTGCATGGAGAACAAGCTGCCGATGATCATCTTCGGGATGCGCGAGCGCGGGGCGGTGGCCAGGATCGTCGCGGGTGAGAAGATCGGCACGTACGTCGGAGCGGCTTGAGTCGACGGTGACCGCTCGGCGTACCACGGGAGCGCCCGGTGGCGCCCACGAGAGCAGAAGGAGCCAGCCGTGATCGACGACATCCTGCGCGAGGCCGACCAGAAGATGGACGGCGCGGTGTCGGTGGCCCGCGAGGACTTCGCCACGATCCGGACCGGGCGCGCCCACCCGGCGATGTTCGCCCGGCTGACCGCGGACTACTATGGCTCGCCGACCCCGATCCAGCAGCTCGCATCCTTCACCAACCCGGAGCCGCGGGTGATCACGATCCACGTGTACGACCCGAAGGCGGTCGGCGCCATCGAGCGGGCCATCCGGGACTCCGACCTCGGTGTCAACCCGACCAACAACGGCGACTCGCTGCGCGTCACCATGCCCGAGCTGACCGAGGAGCGCCGCAAGGAGTACATCAAGCTCGCCCGGGCGAAGGCCGAGGACGCCCGGGTGGCGGTGCGCAACGTCCGCCGGCACGCGAAGCAGCAGCTGGAGCGGTCGCAGCGCGACGGCGAGGTGGGGGAGGACGAGGTGGCCGGCGCTGAGCGGCGCCTCGACGGGCTGACCAAGAAGCACACCGACGCGGTCGAGGACCTGCTCAAGCACAAGGAAACAGAGCTGCTCGAGGTCTGACGGAGTGACCGACCCAGCGCCGCCAGACCCTGCCCGTCGCGGCCGGGCCGGCCGGAACCTTCCGGCAGCGGTAGCCGTCGGCGTCGGCCTCGTAGTCGTGGTCGTCGCCTCGCTCGCCTTCTACAAGGCGCTCTTCCTGGTCGTGGTGGCTGCCGTCATCATCGTCGGCGTCTGGGAGCTGGTGCGCGCTTTCGGCGCCGACGGGATCCGGATGCCACTGCCCCTGCTCGTCGCGGTGATCCTCGGGATGCTGGCCGCCGGCTACTATGCCGCCCGGCCGGACGTCTCGCTCGCCGTACTTGCCGGCGGGTTCCTGCTGGCCGCGATATGGCGCCTGCCCGGGGGGGCCGACGGGTTCGTCCGCGACCTCGCGGCGACCAGCCTGGTGCTCGTCTACCTGCCCCTGATGGCCTCCTTCGTGCCCTTGTTGCTCAGCCCCCCCGACGGCGTACGCCGGGTGCTCACGTTCGTCGCTGTCACCATCGCCTCCGACCTGGGCGGCTACTTCGTCGGCATCCTGGCCGGCCGACATGCACTGGCACCGGGCATCAGCCCGAAGAAGTCGTGGGAGGGGTTCGCCGGCTCGGCCGCCGCCTGCCTCGGCGTGGGGGTGGTGTGCGTGCTCTACCTCCTCCACGGCGTCTGGTGGGTCGGCCTCGTGCTGGGTGCCGTCGTGGTGGTGGCCGCGACCGCCGGCGACCTCATCGAGTCGCTGGTGAAGCGGGATCTCGGCATCAAGGACATGAGCGGCGTCCTGCCCGGGCACGGTGGGGTGATGGACCGACTCGACTCGCTGCTCGCCACGGTGGCGGTCACCTGGGTCGTCCTCACCTTCCTGCTCCCCGCCGCCTGACGCTTTCCTGGCGTTGTCCGCCCGGTGTGGCGTTGTCCGCCGTATGGGGGTTCTGCGCCCGATTTGGTCCCCCTGAGGTGGACAAAGCCACCCGGAGAAGGCAAGAGAACGTTGTCAGGAGCGCTGGCGGAGGGCCTCGTAAAGCAGCACCGCCGCCGTCGTCGCGACGTTGAGGGAGTTGACGGTGCCGTGCATCGGCAGCCGGACCAGGTGGTCGGCGCTCCCTCGCCAGCCGTCGCCCACCCCCTCGTGCTCGGCGCCCACTACGACCGCAGTCGGACCGCTCAAGTCGGTTTCGGTGACCAGCGAGTCCCCTTCCGGGGTGGCCACCAGGACCGCAACCGAATGCGCTCGGAGCCAGCTGAGCACCTCCGCGGAGCGTGCGGCGGCGACCGGCACCGCGAACACGGTGCCCTTGCTCGCCCGTACGGCGTTCGGGTTGCCCCAGTCTCCGACGGCGTCCGCAGCGACGACGGCGTCGGCTCCGACCGCCTCCGCGGTCCGGGCCATGGCGCCCAGGTTGCCGGGCTTCTCCACTCGGTCGGCGACCAGCACGAGGGGGTTAGACGAGAGCGCGACATCGGCTAGCGGCCGCTCGGGCGACGGGACCACTCCAAGCCAGCCGTCCGGCGACTCCCGGTACGACGCCCGGGCGAATGCCGCCGGTCCGAGCCGGAGCAGCTCCGCCCCGGCCGCCTCGGCCCGGCCGAGCAGGGTTGCTTGCACGTCGTCGCGCACCAGCTCGGGGGAGTAGGCGAGCACGCGCGGCGCGACCCCGCCGGCGTCGAGCGCGAGCGACAGCTCGGCGTACCCCTCGACGACGGTGAGTCCCTGGGCGTCGCGGACGCTCCGCTTGCGCAGCGACGCTAGCCACCGCACCCGGGCGTTGGACGCGCTGGTGATAACCCGCGGGCTGCCATCCACGCCAGTCAGGCTAACGGCGTGCTGGCCGACCCTTGACAGGCGCTCGGCCTGGGGGGACATTTCTGATTGACGATGGCATGGTGTCACCGTCCTGGAAAGGGGCGACCGACATGGGTCGACGCAATCGGTCAGTACGAGTTCTCGGCGTTGCTGCACTACTGGCGACTGGTGTGATCGTAGGAAGCGGGGGGGGGCGGTAGCCGAAGTCTCACCAAGGGTTCTTACGCTCGCGGTATCTGACGTGAGGGGGGTAGCCGCGACCGACCTCGGCGGTAGCGAGGTGACAGTGGCGGCGTACGGGATTCCGGTTGGGATCTCGGAGCATGTGGGGGAAATCCTGCCATCGCCCTCGCTGGGTATCTGGACGGTCCCAGCAGGTTCCGCGTTCGCAGAGCGACTGGGCACGCCGTCGCCATTGCTGCTGCGGTGGGCACGTGCGAACGGCGGTGTTCTGAACGTTGGGTTTTCACAAGTAGGGTCCAGTTCGGCGGAGTTCGCGACGGCAGGCTTCCGAGTACTCCAGAGCACCGACAGGGCCACCTCTTGGGCGCTGTCGCCGATGCGGTCCAACTCTGCGTCCACGAAGTGGT
>DASSHZ010000038.1:0-35474 GCA_035692425.1 Nocardioidaceae bacterium | reverse complement strand
GGAGACGCCGTGCTGCGCGGCGAGGATCGCCTGCAGGACGCGGAACCTGTCACGGATGGTCACTCGGCTCGCGCCTTGCCGCTGCATTCGCGTCACCCACTCCTGGACCTGGCCTGGTGTGATCGTCCTCATGGCCCGGTTTCCGAATTCGGGTGCGATCGCCGTGCGCCAATGGGCGAGGTAGGTCTTGCAGGTGTTCAGCTCCAGGATCCGGTTCGGCAGCCAGCGGACGCTGAAGTACTCCGCGAGGGTGGTCCGTGCCAGCGCCGGGTCCTGCCAGTCGCCGCGGAAGATCCTCGACTCCTGCTCACGTGCCAGTGCCAGCGCGATCTTCTGCGTCGGTGCCGTCCCCGCGGAGTGACAGCGTCCGCTCGCGTCCCGGTAGCGGGCGAGGTAACGGACTTCTCCGCTCTTCAGCACTCGACGTACTGCCCATGCCATGGCGACCATCCTCTGGACGGGCGCAAGGGTTTAGGGGGACTGCGCACTTCTGCACACTTCCCGGTGGCGGGTACCGTTGGGGACGAAGCGGAAGGGGGCCTCTGACCTGCACTTATGTGGTCGGGGTGACAGGATTTGAACCTGCGGCCTCTTCGTCCCGAACGAAGCGCGCTACCAAGCTGCGCCACACCCCGCTGCCCCCTCAGCGAGGGCGCAGCGAGTCTACCGGAGCGGTGCTGGTTGGCGCGGCGGGCGGGCTGGTGGCGGTCGCGGCCCAGCGGCCGGTCAGCGCTTCGCTGTAAGCGTGACCAGCGAGGCCTCCGGGCGGCAGGCGAAGCGATAGGGCGCGTACGGCGAGGTGCCGCAGCCAGCCGACACGTGCAGCCAGCAGGAACGGCCGTCCGCTTGGTGGTGGTGCAGGCCACGAGCCCGCCGGGGGTCCAGATCGCAGTTGGTGACCAGTGCGCCGTACCCGGGGACGCGGACCTGACCGCCGTGCGTGTGGCCGGCCAGGATGAGGTCGCAGCCATGCGCGGTGAAGGCGTCCAGGACTCGGAGGTACGGCGCATGGGTGACGCCGATGCGCGGCACCGACGGGTCGGCTCCCGCAGGTAGGTCTCCGAGTTCGTCGCGGCCCAGATGCGGGTCGTCGACCCCGAGGAGGCTGATGCGCCTGCCCCCGGCCTCCAGCTCCACCGCGCTGTTGGTCAGGTCAAGCCAGCCGGCCGCCTTGAACCCGTCCCGCAGCCGGTCCCACGGCAGCGGGTCGCCCTGCAGCCGATCGCCCGCGTGGCTGCGTTGGAGGTACCGCAGCGGGCTCTTCGCCACCGGCCCCCAGTAGTCGTTGGAGCCGAAGACGAAGGCACCTGGGCGATCCAACAGCTCGCCGAGCGAGTCGAGGACTGCACCGGTGGAGTCGGGGTGGCCGATGTTGTCGCCGGTGTTCACGACCAGGTCGGGCTTGAGGTCACTGAGGTCTCGGAGCCAGCGCTGCTTGCGGCCCTGCCTCGGCATCATGTGCAGGTCGGAAAGATGCAACACCCGGAGCGGGGACGCCCCCGTCGGCAGGCAGGGCACCTCGACGTACCGGAGGGCGAACGCGCGGACCTCGTAGCCGGCGGCGTACGTCATGGCAGCGGCGCCGAGGCCCGTCAGGCCCAAAGCGACCCTCGTGACTGGGTGCATGCCGCCAGGCTTTCACACCGGTGCCAGACTTCGGAGCATGACTTCCATGAGCGACCGGCTGCGCAGCGACCTCACCGTCTCGCTCAAGGCTCGCGACGAGCTGCGCTCCTCGACGCTGCGGATGATGCTGTCGGCGCTGTCGTACGCCGAGGTGGCGGGTAAGGAGCGCCACCAGCTCGGCGACGACGAGGTGATCGCCGTGCTGTCGACCGAGGCGAAGAAGCGCCGGGAGGCGGCGGCAGCGTACGCGGACGGCAATCGGCCGGAGCTCGCCGCCAAGGAGGTCGCCGAGGGCGAGATCATCGCCGAGTACCTGCCCGCCCAGCTCACCGACGAGGAGGTCCGCGCCCTGGTGGCGGGGACCATCGCCGAGCTAGGCGTTGCCGACGAGGGGCAGCGAGCCATGGGCCGAGTGATGGGGGCGCTGACGCCTCGCACCCGCGGGCGGGCCGATGGCGCAGCGGTCGCTGCCGAGGTACGCCGCCAGCTCGGCTGACGAGCCGACGGCCCCGGCCGGGTTCAGGCTAGCCGTTACCGCACTTCTTCTTGTTGCCGTGGCAGGTGGGGCTGGAGCTGGGCGGCGATGGCGAGGGCGACGAAGTCGGTGAAGACGTCGGCGACGAAGTGGGCTTGGTTGGCGGCGGTGGCTGGTAGCCGTTGGAGATGTAGATCTTCACCGTCTCGCCGCTGATGCCGTGGCCGGACGGGCTGGTGTAGGCGACCGTCCCGAGGGGAGCGCTGGAGTTGACGCTGCTCGCGATCTGAGCGTTGAAGCCGAGCTTGTCGAGCTTGGTGGCGGCCTTCTGCGGATCCCAGCCGAAGAACGACGGGATCGGGACCTGCTGCCCGGCGATCACCGCTGGGTCCGGCGGGATGAACTGCCGCGGCGGCAGCCAGTTCTGTATGACGTGCATGGCGGCGCCCCAGATCGGGCCGGCGGTACACGCGCCGCACGCTGCGTAAAGGGTCTGCCCGCCGACGCTCATCCCGATGAGCGACTTCGGATGGCCCGCCCGGTTCACCCCGGCCACCATGGCTGCGCCGGCGATCAGCGGCGTATAGCCCACGAACCACACCGACCGTTCGGAGTCGGTGGTCCCGGTCTTGCCCGCCGACGGGATCCGCGGCGCAAAGGGGCCACCGAAGTAGCCGGGCCGCATAACGCCGGCGAGGATCGAGTTGACCGCGTCCGCCACCGCCGGTCGGACGACCCGGTTACACGTCGGCTTGGGGTCGGAGACGACCTCTCCGTTCCGGCCGAGGATCTCGGTGATCGGGGTCGAGTCGCAGTGCATGCCCCGGGCGGCCATCGTCGCATAGGCCTCCGCCATCGACAGCGGCGCGACGTCGGCGATGCCGAGCGTGAATGGCGGGTAGCGCGTCCCCAGATGGATTACCTTGCCCTGCGCGTTGAGTTGGTCCTTGGCCGGCCAGAGGTTCAGCCCCATTGACTCCGCGAGCTGCCACGGCTTGCAGACGCCGGTAAGCTCCTCGAGCTGCGCGAAGAAGGTGTTAACCGACCACTGGGTGCCGGTGGCGAGATTCATGTTGCCGTTGACCGTGTCGTTGTGCACGGTCCAGGTCACCGAAGCCGGGAAGTTCCGCCCATTGCAGTCCGCGTAGTTGTTCTCCGGGATCGAGATGACGCCCGGTGCATAGATCGTCTTGTTGAGCGGGATGCCCTGTCTGATCGCCTGGGTGAGCACGAACAGCTTGAACGTCGAGCCGGCCTGGAACCCCGGCGCCCCGCCGAGCTGGCGCGGGGTCGTGTAGTTGTAGAAGGTCTGGCCCTTCTTGGAGTTGTTGCCCATCGGGCGGGACTGCGCCAGCGCGAGCACCTTGCCGGTGCGCGGCTGCACGAAGGCCAGTGCCCCGATCGCCGAGTCGGTGGCGTGCACGTGCGAGCTGACCGCCTTCTGGGCCGCCTGCTGGACCTTCGGCTCGAGCGTGGTCTTGATCGTCAGCCCGCCGCCGTAGATCAACTGCTTGCGATCCTGGACCGTCTTGCCCAGTGCCCGGTCCTGCAGAAGGTAGTTCAGCACGTAGTCGCAGAAGAAGGGGTAAGTCGAGCTGGCGCACCCGTTAACCGTCTGGGTGAGGTGCAGGCCGAGCGGGGTGTGGATGGCGTGCTTCTTGCGCTTGGTGGTGAGCTCGTGCAGCTGCCACATCCGGGCGATGACCGTGTTGCGTCGTTCGCGCGCCACCCGAGGGTGCAGGCTCGGGTCGTAGCCGGACGGGTTCTGGACCAGCCCGGCGAGGAGGGCCGCTTGCGGCAGCGTGAGCTTGCTGGCGGACGTGTGGAAGAAGTGGTGGGCGGCGGACTGGATGCCGTAGGCACCGTCGCCGAAGTATGCCGTGTTCAGGTAGTGCTCGAGGATCTGCTGCTTGGTGTAGTTGTTCTCCACCCAGATCGCATAGCGCAGCTCGCGGAACTTGCGCGAGTAGGTCTCGGCGGTGGCCTCGGCCTGCTGCTTTGGCGTGGTGGCGTTGTAGAGCAGGGTCAGCTTGACGAGCTGCTGGGTGATCGTGGAGCCACCCTGGACGATCTCCGAGTGGGTCTGGTTCTCGACCAGAGCCCGGAGGGTGCCCTTTAGGTCGATGGCCCCGTGCTGGTAGAAGCGTGAGTCCTCGATCGCCACGATGGCCCGGCGCATTACCGGCGCTATCTGGCGGAACGGCACGTAGACGCGGTTCTGGTCGTAGAACGACGTGATCGGCGTCCCGTTGGCCGCGAGCACGGTGGTCCGCTCGTTGAGCGGTTTGAAGTGCAGCTTGAGCGGGAAATCCTTGGTGATCGCGGTGGAGCTCGCCTGCGCGCCCTTCGCCGCGAGGCCGACCCAGGGGAGGGCGAGCCCGGCAATGAGCGCACCAGACAGCACACTGATCGCGATGATCGACACCAGTTCATGCACGATCCCGCCCTCGCCGCGGGGTCGCAAACCCAGGCCGGGGAAGCGGTGCGCGGACGGCATGGCTATCAGGGTACGGGACGCGGCCGGAGAGGCTGAATCCAGCGCCGCCGAGCAAACCCGGCGTTTGGGCCTCATCCGGAACGGCCAATCGCCATAATCGCGACTTTCTTGACTAGTACGTTCGGGCCACCCGGTTCGAGCCGTTCAGACCTCTCACCAACTCATCCTTTGTCCGTAACTTAGTGGTCGCGGGACGGCCACTGGCCAAGGCCCCGATCCAGGTAGTTCCCTTCTCGGTAGGACACGCACATGACATGGAACGAGAACTGGTCAGACTCCGCTCTTTGCCGGAGGGTTCGTCCGGACGCGCTGTTCGTCCGCGGTGCCGCGCAGAACCGCGCCAAGCAGGTGTGCGGCAACTGCCCCGTCCGGACCGAGTGCCTGGCCGAAGCCCTGGACAACACCATCGAGTGGGGTGTCTGGGGCGGCATGACCGAGCGTGAGCGGCGGGCATTGCTGCGTCGGCGGCCCAACGTGACCTCATGGCGTCGGCTCCTCGAGGCAGCTCGCGACCAGCACGTACTCTCGGCCACCCTGGGTGCGCCGGAGGGCAGCGTCGCCAGCTGACGCCGCCCGGCTCGAAACTCTGGGTTTGGAGTGTCAGTTGCTGGCCATCAGGTCGCCGACGACGCGCAAGGCGTCCAGGTCATGTACGTCGGTTGGCAGAGCCGTGACGATCGCGGTGGCCACGCCGGGGTGAGCCGCGGCGAAGCGCCGGCGCAGGGCGGTCTCGCGCGTCACCTGAGTCAGCCGGTCGGCATGCAGCCGCAACAGGCCGGCCGCCGTACGGTCGCTCTCGTCAAGGCGCTCCGCTGCCGCCAGCGCCGCCTGGACCGAGACATCCGGAAGCGGAGGCAGGGCCACCCGGTTGAGCACCATGCCGGCAAGGGGCATCTCGTCCTCCTGGAGGCGCTCGACGAAGAACGACGCCTCCCGGAGCGCGTCCCCGTCGGGTGACGCAACGACGACGAACGCGGTCTGGCGCGCCTTGAGGATGGCGTAGGTCGACTCCGCCCGGGCGCGGAACCCACCGAACAAGGTGTCGAGCGCCGCGACGAACGTCTGCACATCACGCAGCAGCTGCCCGCCGATCACCTTGGTGACGGCGGCCGTGACCAGCGAGAAGCCCGCGGTGAAGAGCCGCAGCGAGCCGCGAGTGGGCGCGACCAGCACGCGGATGAGCCGGCCGTCCAGGAAGGAGGCGAGGCGCTCAGGCGCATCGAGGAAGTCGAGCGCCGACCGAGAAGGGGGCGTGTCGACGACGATGAGGTCCCAGCGGCCGGTCCGGTCCGCCTCCGCCTGGAGCTGGCTGAGCTTCTCCATGGCCATGTACTCCTGGGTGCCGGCGAACGAGCTCGACAACGCTTGGTAGAAGGGGTTGCTCAGGATCTGCTCGGCCTTCTCGCGGCTCGCGTACGCCTCGACGACCTCGTCGAACGTGCGCTTCATGTCCAGCA
Source organism: Nocardioidaceae bacterium (assembly GCA_035692425.1). Lineage (GTDB taxonomy): Bacteria > Actinomycetota > Actinomycetes > Propionibacteriales > Nocardioidaceae > DASSHZ01. The sequence goes on along the minus strand of DASSHZ010000038.1, from coordinate 29,419 downwards.
TCATGGCGTCGAGCGTCCCCGCTGCCGCACCGGGCAGCTTGACCGGTCGGGGCACGTTGTCGAGCTGCTCGACCCCCATGGCCTGCGCCAGCCGACGGGCCGGGTCGATGGTGAGTACGGCGACCTTGCGGCCCTGCTCGGCGGCCCGCAGGCCCAGGGCGGCCGCGGTCGTCGTCTTGCCGACCCCGCCGGAGCCGCAGCAGACGACGATGCGCACCCCGTCCGACGCCAGCACGCGGTCGACGTCGAGCTGGGGGCCCACTCGAACATGGCTGCCGTGGCCTCGCCCGGGCCGCACGTAGTCCGAGGGTGGACCCGCCGCAGCGGCCTTGGCAGGGCGGGATGCCCCGGCGCTCCCGCGTGTCCGCGGCACTCAGCGGCCCTCCGAGTCCGGGCCCGTCGGCGTACTGGCCAACGCCGCGAGATGCTCGGCGAGGTCGAAGAGGTCTGCCAGGTCGACCCCCTGCGACAGTCGGGGCAGCGTCGCGCGGGGCAGCCGAGTCTGGTCGAGCCGGGCGCTCTGTGCCGCCTCGACGTCCAGCCGGGCAGCGAGTGCCCGGCCCTCGTCTAGCAGCCCCTCGACGAACGGGCGCTCGACCTGGAGGCCGGCGCCGGCCAGCGCGGCAAGCAGCCCCTTGGGGGTAACTCGCCCGGCCGAGAGCGCGTCCAGCTCCTTGGCCGGGACCTCGCTCCGTCGCACCGAGTTGACGATCAGGTCCCCGACCGTCAGCCGCAGGCCGGCCAGCTCGTCGATCGCGTCGAGGGCCTCCTGCACCGGCATCTCCTCCAGCGTCGTCACCACGTGCACGGTGGTGCGGTGCGAGGTGAGCATCCGCATGATCGAGGTGGCCTGCCGGCGGATCGGCCCGACCTTGGCGACCCCGGCCACCTCGGTGCCCACGTTCAGGAACCGGCCGATCCGGCCGGTGGGCGGCCCATCCAGCACAACGGCGGAGTATGCCGGCCGCCGGTCCCGGTCGAGCCGTCGCGCGGCCTCGTACACCTTCCCGATGAGCAGTACGTCGCGGACACCGGGCGCGATCGTGGTGGCGAAGTCGATCAGCCCGAACCTGTCCAGCAGGCGGCCGGCTCGGCCCAGGTGGTAGAAGAGCGCGAGGTACTCCAGCAGAGCGGCCTCGGCGTCGACGGCCAGCCCGAAGACCTCGCCGCCGTCGGGCCGTACGGCCACCCGCGCCTCGCCGTAGGGCAGCGGCGCCAGGTCGAACGCCGATGCGATCCCCTGCCTGCCCTCGACCTCGCAGAGCAGCACGCGCCGGCCGCCGGCTGCCAGCGCGAGCGCCAGCGATGCCGCGACGGTGGTCTTACCGGTCCCGCCCTTGCCGGTGACGATGTGCAGCCGGGCGGGCGGGCGGTTCACCCGGTGAACGCTACCGGCAAGCCGGTGGCCCGGGCTCGTGCCGGGATCATGCAGTAGGTTGCGAGGCGCGGCCGGATCGCCGTACGGCTGCGTTGCCGCCGACCGGCCGACCTGCTTGAGGAGGGTCTCGTGGACAAGGTGGTGCCGAGTGCCGGCGATGCCGTGGCCGACGTGCGGAGTGGGTCGTCGCTGGCGGTCGGGGGCTTCGGGCTGTGCGGGGTGCCCAGTGTCCTGATCCAGGCACTGCTCGACGCCGGCGCGACCGACCTGGAGGTGGTGTCGAACAACTGCGGGGTGGACGACTGGGGGCTCGGGGTGCTGCTGCGGGACCGGAGGATCCGGCGGATGGTCGCGTCGTACGTGGGGGAGAACAAGGAGTTCGAGCGCCAGTTTCTGCACGGTGAGCTCGAGGTCGAGCTCACGCCCCAGGGGACGCTTGCCGAGAAGCTCCGCGCCGGCGGCTCCGGCATCCCCGCGTTCTACACGGCGACCGGCGGCGGCACCCAGGTGGCCGAGGGCGGCCTGCCGTGGCGGTACGACGACGCGGGGCAGGTCGTGACGGCCAGCCCGCCGAAGGAGACCCGAGAGTTCACCGGCGGTGACGGGGCGGTCCGCAGCTACGTCCTGGAGCAGTCGATCGTCACCGACTTCGGTCTGGTGCGCGCGTGGCGGGGGGACCGGCACGGCAACCTGGTGTTCCGGGAGTCCGCCCGCAACTTCAACCCGCTGTGCGCGATGGCCGGGCGGGTCACGATCGCCGAGGTCGAGGAGCTGGTCGAGCCGGGCGAGCTGCCGCCCAACGAGATCCACCTCCCCGGTGTCTACGTGCAGCGCGTCGTACCGCTGACCCCGGGCCAGGTGGACGCGAAGCGGATCGAGAAGCGGACCGTGCGCCCGCGGGAGGGGCAGTCCTGATGGCCTGGTCGCGCGAGGAGATGGCCGCGCGGGCGGCGTCGGAGCTGGCAGACGGTGCCTACGTCAACCTCGGCATCGGGCTGCCGACCAAGGTGCCGAACTACGTGCCGGCCGGGGTCGAGATCGTGCTGCAGTCCGAGAACGGCATTCTCGGAGTTGGCCCATACCCGCTCGACGGCGAGGAGGACGCGGACCTGATCAACGCCGGCAAGGAGACGGTGACGCTCCGCCCGGGGGCGGCATTCTTCGACTCCGCAACGAGCTTCGGGATGATCCGAGGCGGCAAGATCGACGCAGCGATCCTCGGCGCGATGCAGGTGTCGGCCCGCGGCGACCTGGCCAACTGGATGATCCCCGGGAAGATGGTCAAGGGGATGGGCGGGGCGATGGACCTCGTGCACGGGGCCAAGCGGGTGATAGTCCTGATGGAGCACGTCGCGAAGGACGGGTCCTACAAGATCGTCGACGAGTGCTCGCTGCCCTACACCGGGCGGGGGGTCGTCCAGCGGATCATCACCGACCTCGCCGTCATCGACGTCACGCCCGACGGCCTGGCGCTGGTCGAACTCGCACCCGACGTGACCGCCGACCAGGTCCGCACCAAAACCGAACCCCCCCTGCTCACCTGACGGCGGCATAGCCGGTTCTGCAGACCGGGTGCAACCCCCCTTGGCCGGTTGGAACGATGTTGGCCGGTATGCGGCCGGAAAGCGACAAGAGCGTTCCAACTCGGCAGTTGGTGGGGTTGGTGGAGCCGCGTGGGGGGCGCGATCCGGGCGACCGCTCGGTAATAGGCTCCCGCCATGACCAAGTGGGAGTACATCACGGTGCCTGTCCTGGTACACGCGACCAAGCAGATCCTCGACAACATGGGGGAGGACGGCTGGGAGCTGATCCAGGTCGTGCCGGGCATGAACCCCGAGAGCCTCGTGGCTTACTTCAAGCGCGAGAAGGCGGGTGCGTGATGTCGGGTCCCGAGACGAGGCTCGCCGAGCTAGGTCTCGCCCTGCCGCCGGTGCCGGCTCCGGTCGCCGCGTACGTGCCCGCCGTACGGACGGGCAGCTACGTCTACACCTCCGGGCAGCTGCCGAGCAGCGACGGGCAGCTCATCGCGACCGGCAAGGTCGGCGGAGAGGTCAGCCCCGAGGTCGCGAAGAATTGCGCGCGGCAGTGCGCACTCAATGCGCTGGCGGCGGTCAAGTCCGTCGTCGGAGATCTGGGCCGGGTAACCCGGGTCGTCAAGGTGGTGGCCTTCGTCGCAAGCACCCCGGACTTCACCGGTCAGCCGGGCGTAGCCAACGGTGCGAGCGAGCTCCTTGGACACGTGTTCGGCGACGCCGGGCAGCACGCGCGCTCCGCGGTCGCGTCGCCCGTGCTGCCGCTGGACGCGCCGGTCGAGGTAGAGCTCGTGGTCGAGGTCGCTTGATGCGTCTGCCCCCGAAGGATCCGACGTTCGCGCTGCCATGACAACGTCTGGGTCGGATCTTTCGGGGGAGGGGGGCCGTACGTCGGAGGGGGGCCGTACGGGGGAGGGGAGGCGTACGGCGGGAGGGCGGCATCCGACCATCGTGTTGCCCGACACGCTGCTCTCGCGCGCCACCAGGTACCTCGCCGGCGAGATCCAGGCCGCGCTGCCCAGGGACGCCTCGACGGTGCTCCTGTTGCGCGACACCGCGGCCGGCCTAGAGGTCTACGTGCTGCGCCGGCAGCTCTCGATGGCGTTCGCCGGCGGCATGTACGCGTTCCCCGGTGGGTCGGTCGACCCACGCGACAGCGACCGCCACATCTCCTGGGCGGGGCCGCAAGACGAGGAGTGGGCCCGTCGCCTCGGCTGCGACGCGGCGCTCGCCCGGGCGCTGGTCTGTGCCGCCGTGCGCGAGCTCTTCGAGGAGGCTGGCGTACTGCTGGCCGGGAGCGGGCCCGAGGACGTCGTGGGCGACACGACGGCCGATGCTTGGGAGCGCGACCGGGCCGCGCTGGCCGACCACAGCCTGGCGTTCGCGGAGCTGCTGGCCCGGCGTGGGATGATGCTCCGCTCCGACCTGCTCGGCTACTGGGCGCACTGGACCACCCCGGAGTTCGAGCCGCGCCGCTACGACACCCGCTTCTTCGTCGCTGCGCTGCCGGTAGGGCAGCGGACTCGAGATGTGTCGGGGGAGGCGGACCACGTCGCGTGGGAGTTCCCTGGGGCCGTCGCGACCGCCGCCGACGAGCGCCGGGCGGCGATGCTGCCGCCCACGTACGTCGCGCTCGCCGACCTGACGCGGTACGCCGACGTGGCCGCCGTACTTTCCGAGGCCGCCGCACCGGGTCGGACGGTTGCCCACGTGGTTCCCGGAGTCGAGGTGGTCGACGGGGGCGCCTACCTGACCTTGCCCGACGGGGTCCTGCCGTGACCTCGGCGGACCCACGCGCCGACCCGTCCTGGCGTGGCGGGCGCCTTGGCCGGCACGCCGAGTGCGTCCTGGCGCCGAACCCGGGCCCGATGACGCTCGAGGGCACCAACACCTGGGTGCTGCGTGCCGACCCGTCGGCGCCGAGCCTGGTGGTAGACCCCGGTCCGGCGGACGACGGCCACCTCGGCGCGGTCGTCGAGCGGGCCGGGCCCATCAAGGTGGTGCTGCTCACGCACGGGCATCTCGACCACAGCGAGGGCGCCCGGCAGCTCGCCGAGCGCGCGGGCTGCGGCGTACGGGCGCTCGACCCGGCCATGCGGCACGGCGACGAGGGGCTCCGAGACGGCGATGTGATCGAGGTGGCCGGGCTGGAGGTCCGGGTGGTCGGCACGCCCGGACATACCTCCGATTCGCTGAGCTTCCTGCTGCCAGCCGACGCGGCGGTGCTCACCGGCGACACGATCTTGGGCCACGGGACTACGGTCGTGGCGCACCCGGACGGCCGGCTGGGGGACTACCTGGCCTCGCTGCAACGACTGCGCGACCTGGCCGAGGCGCGCGAGGTGGGGACCGTCTGGCCCGGTCATGGGCCGGTGCTCGACCGGGCCCTGCCGGTCATCGACCGCTACCTGGCCCACCGAGCTGAGCGACTCGATCAGGTGCGCGCCGCGCTGGCGGACGGCGCGGTCACCGCGCATGACGTCGTCGCGCGCGTGTACGCCGACGTCGACCCCATCCTCTGGCCGGCGGCGGAGCTGAGCGTCCGCGCCCAGCTCGACTACCTGGCCGGAGGGTGATTTCCAGGGCCTCTCAGCGGGCGCGGTGGCGGAGGCGGTCGACGTCGAGCAGCACCACCGACCGAGGCTCCAGACGCAGCCACCCCCGCGAGGCGAAGTCGGCGAGCGCTTTGTTGACGGTCTCGCGCGAAGCACCGACGAGCTGGGCGAGCTCCTCCTGCGTCAGGTCGTGGTGTACGTGCACTCCGTCGTCGGCCTCCCGACCGAACCGGCCGGCCAGGTCGAGCAGCGCCTTCGCGACGCGGCCGGGGACGTCCGAGAAGACCAGATCGGCCACCACGTCGTTGGTCTTGCGCAGCCGGCTGGCCAGCTGCCACAGCAGGGCGCGAGCGACCTGCGGCCGGCCGTCTAGCAGCTTGAGCAACTCGTCGTGGCTGAGGCTCTGCATCGTGCAGTCGGTGACTGCGGTCACGCTCGCGGATCGAGGACCGGGGTCGAAGAGCGACAGCTCGCCGAACATCTGACCCGGGCCGAGGATGGCCAGCAGGTTCTCCCGGCCGTCCGACGAGGTCCGGCCCAGCTTCACCTTGCCGTCGGTGACCACGTAGAGCCGGTCGCCGGCGTCACCTTCGTGGAAGAGCACGTCTCCGCGCCGCAGCCTGCACGCCGTCATGGAGGCGCTCAATGCCGCTGCGGCCTCGTCGTCGAGACCGCTGAACAGCGGAGCCTGCCTGAGCACGTCGATGTCCACCGGGGTCCTCCTCGACCGCCACCGAGGGGCGGCGGATGCGCCTGGACAAGTGTGGCCCATTGCCGGCGGCCCCGCCGCGGTAGCCCGGCCCGGCCAGGTCCCTGGTCGAGATGCACCCAGCACCGGCCGAGACCTTCATGCCCACCGACCACCGAGGCGCGCCCGCCCGGGCCGGCTCCAACGCGGACCTGGGGCCCGGAACCGTAGGCTTGCCTACATGCCCAAGACGGCAGCTTCCCCAGCGCCCGAGACGCACACCGCGCTCGTGCGCCGGGCCCGGCGGATGAACCGGATCCTCGCCGACACCTATCCCGACGCCCGCTGCGAGCTGGACTTCACCTCACCGTGGCAGCTACTGGTGGTCACCGTGCTGTCTGCGCAGACGACCGACCGCCGGGTCAACGCGGTCAGCCCAACGTTGTTCGCCAAGTACCCCGGGCCGGCCGAGCTCGCGGCCGCTCACCCCGCCGACGTCGAGGGCATCATCGCCTCGACGGGGTTCTTCCGGGCCAAGACCGCGGCCATCATGAAGATCGCCGCCGCACTGCTCGATCGGTACGGCGGCGAGGTGCCGGCCAGGCTCACGGACCTCGTGACGCTCCCCGGAGTCGGGCGCAAGACCGCTAACGTGGTGCTGGGCAACGCGTTCGGCAAGCCCGGCATCACGGTCGACACCCATGTCGCGCGCTTGGCCCGTCGCTTCGGCTGGACGACCGAGGCGGACCCGGACCGGATCGAGACTGCGGTCGGCGAGCTGTTCCCGCGGTCGGAGTGGACGATGCTGAGCCACCGCGTTATCTGGCACGGCCGGCGGTGCTGCCATGCCCGCAAGCCTGCTTGTGGTGCCTGCCCGCTCGCCCGGCTATGCCCCTCGTATGGCGAGGGGCCGACCGACCCGGTGGCGGCGGCGAAGCTGCTCCGCGACGGCGGTCGCGCTTGACCCGCCGGAACCCGCCGGTGCGCCGCCCGGGTCGCTGCAGGTGAGCGGGGCCCCCAAGGCGGAACCGGAGCGCGGTCGGGGCCGGCCGGAGTGGGTGTCGCAGCTGGCCCGGGCCGCCTCGCGGGTGACGCCGAGCCAGCTCAGTGGGTTCCTGCCGCCCAGGGACGGCAACCCCCGCGCGGCCGCCGTGCTCATGCTCTTCGGTGACCTGCCTGCGGGTCGGGGCGTCCTGCTCGTCGAGCGCTCCTACGATCTGAGGTCGCACGCCGGCCAGGTGGCATTCCCGGGCGGCTCGCGCGATCCGGGGGACGCCGACGAGGTGGCGGCCGCACTCCGCGAGGCGGAGGAGGAGACCGGCCTCGACAGTCGCGGGGTCGAGGTGATCGGCGTACTGCCGGCGCTATGGCTGCCACCGAGCAACTTCCTGGTCACGCCGGTGCTCGGCTGGTGGCACACTCCGGGCGAGGTCCGGGTGGTCGACCCGGCCGAGACGGCGTCGGTCCACGTGGTGACGCTCGAGGAGCTGCTGGACCCGGCGAACCGGGTGACGATGCGTCACCCGTCGGGCTTCCTGGGCCCGGCGTTCCTGGTCCGTGGCCTGGTCGTGTGGGGCTTCACGGCCGGCCTGCTGTCTCGGATGCTGGCCGTGGTCGGCTGGGAGCGGCCGTGGGACTCGTCCCGGGTCGTCGACCTGCCCGACCGGCTGGTGCGGAGCTCGCTTCGCGACCTGGCCCGCAGGCGAGGCGACACCGGCCCGACGCTCGCCGCTCCGCCCGAGGGTCGGTCGTGAACATCCTCGACTACGTGCTGATCGCGTTCATGGTCATCTACGCCTTCTCCGGATACCAGCAGGGCTTCCTGGTCGGCGCTGCGTCGACGCTGGGGCTGCTCGTAGGGGGGTTCGTGGGGATCCGGGTCGCGCCCCTGGTCCTCGCCCACCTCAGTCCCGGCTTCGCCGTCACCGTAGGGGCCCTGGCGATCGTGCTGGGCCTGGCTTTCCTCGGGCAGGCGCTGGGTGCCTACCTGGGGCATCTAATGCGGCGCCGGGTCACCTGGCGCCCGGCCCGCGTGGTCGACGCACTGACCGGTGCGGTGCTCAGCGTCGCCGCGATGCTGCTGATCGCCTGGGTGCTCGGAGTCGCCGTCAGCGGCGCCCAGCTCCCGGGCCTCAACGCCGAGGTGCGGAGCTCGGCGCTCCTTGCCGGGGTCAATCAGATCCTGCCGGGACAGTCGAGCCGGGTCGCGTCCGCCTTCAGCTCGATCGTCGACTCGTCGGGCTTCCCCCGCTATCTAGAACCCTTCGTCCCCGAGCAGATCCTGCCGGTACGCCGGCCCAACGCCGCGATCTTGCACCGGGCCGGGGTGGTCCGGGACGCCCGCAGCGTGGTCCGGGTGCTGGGCATCGCACCGTCCTGCGACCGTTCGCTCGAAGGCTCCGGCTTCGTCTTCGCCGCCGGGCGCGTGCTCACGAACGCGCACGTGGTCGCCGGCACCACCAGAGTGCAGGTCGTGCTCAGAGGACACGACTTCCCCGCCGAGGTGGTGCTCTACAACCCACGGGTCGACGTCGCCGTACTCGACGTGCCCGGTCTGTCGGCTCCCGCCCTGCACCTCGCCGGGCCGGTCGCCCGGGGCCGGCAGGTGGCGGTCCTCGGCTATCCGGAGAACGGGCCGTACGACGCCGAGCCGGGCCGGATACGCAGTGAGCAGCGGCTGCAGAGCCCGGACATCTACGGCGACGGCACGGTCTACCGAGACACGTACTCGCTGTACGCGCTGGTGCGGGAGGGCAACTCCGGCGGGCCGGTGGTGACGGGGACGGGCCGGGTCGCTGGAGTGGTGTTCGCCGCCTCCGTGGTCGACTCCGACACCGGCTACGCGCTCACCTCGTCCCAGGTGCGCCGGGCCGTGGACCGGGGCCGGGCGGCCGACCGCGAGGTCTCCACCGGCGCCTGCACGGGCTGACGGCAGTTCGGCTCGCCGGCCCCGGACGGCAGGGGGCGGCGTGCGGACGGGCGTCAGGGCAGCGCAGCCAGCCAGGCCAGCAGCAGCGAGGTGAAGCGCTGCGGGTCCTCCTCCTGCGGGAAGTGGCCGACCCCGGGGAGCGTCTCGGTGGCGAACGCAGCCCGGACGTGCCGGCCGGACTCGGCCACGGCCACGGCGCCGACCGCGGGGTCCTCCGCCCCGCCCATGTGCAGAACGGGCCGGTAAACCGGTGTTCGCATTACCCGCGCGAAGGCTCGGCCGTCGGCGCGCAACCGCGAGCGGAAGACCCACCGGTGGTACTCCAGCGCGCAGTGCGGCGACGGCCAGAGGGCGAGCGCGGACCGGTAACGGGCCGACTCCGCTGCGGAGGGGAAGGCCGATCCGGAGCCCGACCACCTGGACAGGTGCTGGTCGACGTACCGACCGCGCATGATTCGGCGCTCGGGCAGCCACGGCACTTGCATGGCCGCCACATGCGCGAGGGTCGCCCGGCTGACGTGCCGGTACGGCGCGCGAAGCACCGCCAGCGGATGTGGCGCCGCAACCGCGCACAGGGCCCGGACCTGCTCGGGGTGGCCGCCCGCGAGCGACCAGCCGACGTACCCGCCCCAGCCCTGTCCCACGACGACGGCATCTCGGGCGCCGAGCGCGCGGATCACCCCGGCGACGTCGGCGGCGAGAGTGAGGGGGTCGTAGCCGCGCGGAGTCTTGTCGCTGCCCCCGTATCCACGCAGGTCCACCGCCGCGGCCGCGAACCCGGCCCGCGCCAGTGCCGGCAGCTGATGCCGCCAGGCCCACCAGAACTCGGGGAACCCGTGCAGGAGCACGACGAGCGGAGTCGCGGCAGACCCGCCGGCCCCGGTAGCACCGCCGATTTCGGCGGTCGACGGGGTCGAGAGCGCGACGTGGAAGCGGGCGCCGTTCGCGGCGACATAGCGGTGGGTCCAGTCGCCGGCGACCTCGACCGCGGAGCTGGTCAACCTCGGGTGAGCACCTGCTTGGTGCTCTTGGCCTCGGCGATCGCCTTCTCCGGCGCCTTGACCTTCTTGATCAGGACCACTCCCAGCCCGCCGAGCAGGACCGCACCCACGAAGTAGACCCCGAACACGATCAGGAACGCGATCGGCGGGGTGAACCACCGCTCCAGGAAGTGCGCGCAGGAGAACGACAGCATGATGACGCCGAGCACGAGAAGGAACGCCGCGCTGCCGAAAGCGACCGCGCCGATCCCACCGGCCTTGACGCTTACCTTCAGCTCGGACTTGGCGAGCTCGATCTCGTTGTGGACGAGCGAGGAGACGTCGGCGGTGGTGTCGGCGATCAGCCGGCCGAGCGTCGGCTCGCCGTCGGCACCGACCTTCTCGATCGTCATTGGGCATCCTCTCTCGCTCGACCGGTACGGCGGGCGGGCAACCGCGACCCTACCGGCAACCCTACGGTGCCCTCCGATGCGAGTTGCTACTCCTCCTCGGCGGGCTGGCTGGGCAGCAGCCAGAAGTCGCCGTCCTCGTCGAGCTTGGCGCCGTCGCCGGCGAAGTACACCCCGGGGAACCGCGACCAGTAGGTGTCGCGGTACCGCTGGTCGTCGCCCCAGAGAGTCCGCAGCATCGCCGGCCACGGCTGGGTGAGGACCAGATAGCCGCCCTTGCCGTTGGGCACCGGCGTACCGGAGTCATCGACCACCTGGGCCGAGATGCCGGGCACCGGAGTCATAGCCGAGCCGGGCTTGCCCGCCGTGACGCCCGGCAGCGGGCTGATCATGATCTGCCCGGTCTCGGCCTGCCACCAGGTGTCGACCACTGGGCAGCGATCGCCGCCGATGATGGTCCGGTACCAGACGTAGGCCTCGGGCTTGATCGGCTCGCCGACGGAGCCGATGAGCCGCAGCGACGACAAGTCGAACTTCGCCGGGATCTCGGCCCCCCACTCCATGAACGTGCGGATAGCCGTCGGGGCGCAGTAGAGGATGTTGACCCGGTACTTCTCGACGATCTCCCACCAGCGACCCTTGTGCGGGCTGTCGGGCGTGCCCTCGTACAGCACCGACGTCGTGCCGTTGCAAAGCGGGCCGTAGACGATGTAGGAGTGCCCGTTGACCCAGCCGATGTCGGCCGCGGTCCAGAAGACGTCCCGCTCGGGCTTGAGGTCGAAGACGGCCCAGTGGGTGTACGAGCACCCGACCAGATAGCCGCCGGTGGTGTGCAGCACGCCCTTGGGCTTACCGGTCGTGCCGCTCGAGTACATGATGTACAGCGGGTGCTCCGCGTCGAATGCCTCGCAGGCGTGCTCGGGGCTCTGCTTGTCGACCGCCTCGTGCCACCACACGTCGCGGCCCTCGTCCCACTCGACGTCCTGCCCGGTGCGTCGTACGACGAGTACCGTCCGGACGTCCGGGCAGCTCTTCAGCGCCTCGTCCACCGCCGATTTGAGAGCAGCGGGCGAGCCGTGGCGGTAGCCGCCGTCCGCGGTGATCACCAGCTCGACCCCGCAGTCGCGGATGCGGTCCTCGAGGGCCGGTGCGGAGAACCCGCCGAACACGACCGTGTGCGGCGCACCGATCCGCGCGCAGGCCAGCATGGCGATCACGGCCTCGGGAATCATCGGCAGGTAGATGGCGATCCGGTCGCCGGTCTTCGCGCCGAGCTCGATCAGGGCGTTGGCCGCCCGGCAGACCTCGCGGTGCAGGTCGGCGTACGTGATGGTCCGGGTGTCTCCCGGCTCGCCCTCGAAGTAGTAGGCGACGCGGTCGCCGTGGCCGGACTCGACGTGGCGGTCCAGGCAGTTGTACGCCGCATTGAGTCGGCCGCCGCGGAACCACTTCGCGAACGGGGCGTGGCTCCAGTCGAGCACCTCGGTGAAGGGCTCGGCCCAGGTGATCCGGTCCGCCTGCCTGGCCCAGAAGGCGAGCCGGTCGTGGTCGGCGTCGGCATAGGAGTCCGCCTTCACGTTGGCGTCCGCGGCCAGCGCCGCCGGGGGGGCGAAGCGCCGGGTCTCGTGCAGCAGGTTGGACAGGGCTTCGGTGGACATGCACGGGCTCCTCTGCTGGCAGCTGACGAACTGCGGGGTGGACGAGACTGCCTCGTCCACCCCGCCTGCAGGGGGCCTTCTCGACTACTCCAGCGGTCCGACCGGGAACACCGTCCTCTTGTGGGTGAAGTTCGCGACCACGGCTAGCGAGGCATACCAAGCCGCCAGGGCGGTGGCGACGCCAACCCAACCACCGATGTGGATCCAACCGGAGGAGCTCGCGAAGTTGCCGATCGCCAACAGGATGTAGGTGATGGTCAGCAGCACGAACACCGTGAGGACAGCGGTGTTGGTCTTGGTAGCGGCGATCGTCATGTAGCCCGTGAAGATCGCCCAGGCGAGCAGGTACAGCCCGACTCCCTCGTCCACCGACGCGCCGGCACCGGACAGATCGGTGTGGCCGGTGAGGTACCAGTACGAGATCCAGAACCCGCCGTACGAGCAGAACGCGGTCGCCCCGAACGTGTTGCCCTTGGCGAACTCCCAGATGCCGGCGGCGAACTGGGCGATGCCGCCGTAAGCCAGAGCCAGGCCGAACACCACTGGCGTGACGGCGATCGGGATCACGTTGGTGTTGGCGACGCTGAGGACGAACGTGGTCAGGGCGAAGCCACCGAGGCCGAGAGCGGCCGGGTCGGCGAGATGTGCCCCGCGGTTGGTCTGTACCGCCGGGACCTGTTCGGTTGTGGCCATCTCCACTCCTTTGCGCTACCGCCCGAGCCCGAGCGGTCACGAGGCCGGCCCACTGCCGGATGGCCCGACGGTAGGTACGGCGCCCGGCGGGTGGAAGCACCCGCCGGGAGCACTTCGGCGGGCGGGCGGCAATCGTCGCCGTACGGTTTCGGAGGGCGCGACGAGCGGTCACTCGGGTACGACGAACGGCTGATCGGTCAACTTCCGCATCCGACTCATCCGGGCTATTTCGCCCGGCGCGGAGCCGGCTACCTCCGGTGCGGGCCCGCCGCCGCCCGGGCCAGTTCCGTGACGCGCCGGCCGCGCCAAGCTCGCTCGGGGTGGTAGCTGCCGCGGTCGACGTCGAGGAGCTCGGGGGTATGCAGGCGCACCATGGTGCGGGCCAGCCCGGCGGGGAGCCGGCCTCGGGTGAGCAAGGAGGCGCCGACCATGATGGCGAAGGCCAGCGGCACCGTGCAGGCGGCCGGCTGCGACAGCAGCACCCCGGGCCAGCCGGGGACGGAGAGGCCGAACATTGTCACCAGCACGGCCGCCCCGGACGTACACCCGCCCACCGCCATGCCGACGACGGCACCGGCCGCGGTCAGGCCCCGCCACCAGATGCCCAGCAGGAGCAGCGGGCAGAACGTGGAGGCCGCCACCGCGAAGGCGAGCTCGACGGCGTGCGCCACGGGTAGACCGGACGAGGCGAGCGTCAGCACCAGGGTTGCCGCCGCCGCTACCCCGGTCGCGATCCGGAACGCGCGTACCCCGTCGCCGTGCGTGCTGAGCAGGTCCTGGCTCAGCACCCCGGCGACCGAGACCATCAGCCCGCTCGACGTCGAGAGGAAGGCGGCGAAGGCGCCGGCGCCGAGCAGGGCGGTGAGGATGTCCGCCCCGGTCCCGCTCAGGATCCGGCTCGGCAGCTCGAGGACGACCGAGTCCGACCGTCCGGACGCGACCAGGTCGCCGGCGTACACCCGCCCCAGCACCCCGTAGATCGGCGGCATGAGGTAGAAGCAGCCGAGCAGCCCGAGGACGGACACCGTCGTACGCCGGGCCCGCCGGCCGTCGTGGTTGGTGTAGAAGCGGACGACCACATGCGGCAGGCCCATGGTGCCCAGGAAGGTGGCCAGGATCAGCGAGTAGGTCAGGTAGAGCGAGTGCGGCCCGGTCAGTGGCTCCACCCAGTCGCGGGCGGAGAGGGGTCGGTCGACCGACGAGCCGGCATGGTGCCAGACCACCAGGAAGAAGGCCAGCGGGACCAGCAGGGCGGTCAGCTTGAGCCAGTACTGGAAGGCCTGCACCAAGGTGATGCTCCGCATTCCGCCGGACAGCACGTTCGCGAGCACGATCAGGGCGACCATCACGGCGCCGACCCAGGCTGGCGCGCCGGTGAGCGCGCGCAAGGTGAGACCCGCGCCCTGGAACTGCGGGACGAGATACAGGACGCCGATCAGTACGACGAGTGCGCTGGCCACCCGGCGGGCGGGCAGCGACTCCAGCCTCAGCTGGGCGAAGTCCGGGAGCGTGTAGGCGCCGGACCGGCGGAGGGGCGCCGCGACCAGCACCAGCAGGACGAGGTAGCCCGCGGTCCAACCGACGGGGTACCAGAGCATGTTGGCTCCGTGCGCCAGGATCAGGCCGGCCACGCCGAGGAAGGACGCGGCGGAGAGGTACTCCCCACTGATTGCCGAGGCGTTGACCACGGGGCCCACGGTGCGACTCGCGACGTAGAAGTCGCTGGTCGTGCGCGAGACTCGCAGCCCGAAGATGCCGAGTCCCAGCGTCGCAACCGACACCACGGCGACGGCGGTCACGCCGGCGGTGGCGTTCACTCCCGCTCCACCAGCTCGGTGAAGTCACGCTCGTTGCGCTCGGCCTGCCGGACGTAGAACCAGCCGAGCCCGAGCAGGACGGGATAGACCGCCACCCCGAGCAGTAGCCAGGGGAGGGGGATTCCCAGCAGGTGCTGCGTGCGGGTAGCCGGCCACAGCAGGAAGACGACCGGCAGCAGTCCCAGGGTGAGGCCCAGTACGGCGATGACGAGGCCGGCCAGCCGCAGCTGGCTGCGCATCAACGCGCGCATGTAGATCTCGCCGATCTCGGTCTGCTCGTCGATCTCACGGACGAGCAGGTCGCGCCGATGCGGCGCAGTGGCGCGGTGTGGGCCGGTAACCCTGATCCGGACCGGCGGCTCGTGGTCAGCCACCGGACCCGGCGGCCGGATCGGACGACGAGCTCGCCGGTGCCGCTGCCTTGCTGCTGCGCCGGACCAGCAGGTCGCGCAGGTCGCGGGTGTGTCGGCGGCTCACCACGAGCGGCTTGCCGCCAACGACCACGGCACAGTGGTTGCCGTCCTGGCGGATCTCGGTCACGTGCGAGAGCGAGACGAGGCACTGTCGGTGGATCCGGGCGAAGCCAGCCTCCTGCCACTGCTCCTCCAGGGTCGTGAGCGGGGTGCGCAGCAGGTGGCTGTCGGTCTCGGTGTGCAGCCGGACGTAGTCGCCGTGCGACTCGACGTAGAGCACGTCACTGCGCCGGACGAACCTGGTGACCCCGCCGAGCTCCACCGGGATCGTCTCGTCGACGGCGGAGTCGGCGCGCTGGCCGGTTGCGGCGAGCACTCGTCGCATCGCCTCGGCGGCTCGTTGCTCGCTGAACGGCTTGAGCAGGTAGTCGACCGCGGCGACCTCGAACGCCTCCACGGCGTACGCGTCGTGGGCGGTCACGAACACCACCGCCGGCGGCTGCTTGAACCGGGCGAGCACGCGCGCCAGGTCGAGGCCGGATAGTCCGGGCATGGCAATGTCGAGGAAGACCGCGTCGACGTCGCCGTCCTCGATGACCTTGAGCGCCTCGGCCGCCGACCCGACGCTGTCGACCCGGCCCACCCGCGGGTCGCGGCCCAACAGGTACTGCAGCTCCTCCCGGGCGGGCGCCTCGTCGTCGACGACGAGCACATGCAGCGCCGCCTCGCCGGCCGTCATGCACGGGAGGCTACCGGCATCCCCCACCCGTCAGCAGCACAACGCGCTCCTGCCCTAGGTGCTTCTCCCCGGAAGAAAGGGTCAGCGATAGCCCCGGGCCTGCAGGTTGTAGAGCTCCGCATAGTGGCCACCGGCCGCAACTAGGTCCGCATGCGTGCCGACCTCGGCGACCTGTCCGCCGTCGAGTACGACGACCACATCGGCCGCAGCGACAGTGGAGAAGCGGTGGGTGACCAGCAGGGTGACCGCCCCGCGCCGGGACGCCGTCCGCGCGGCCGCGGTGAAGCGCTCGAACAGGGCGTGCTCGGTGGGGGCGTCCAGGGCCGCGGTCGGCTCGTCGAGCACCAGCAGCAGCGGCTCGACGCGCATCATCCCGCGGCCGATCGCGAGGCGCTGCCACTGCCCACCCGAGAGGTCGACGCCGCCGGGCCAGGCCGGGCCGAGCTGAGTCGCCAGCCCGTCGGGCAGAGCGTCCAGCACAGCGGTGCTGGCAGCCGCCTCGAGCGCCCCGCGCACCCGGCGCTCGTCGTGTGCCAGCGGCAGGTCGCCGACGCCGACGACCTGCAGGGCTGGCAGCTCGAAGCGCGCATGGTCCTGGAACGCCCCGGAGGTACGGCGGCGCCAGAGCTCGACATCGAGCGTCGCCAGGTCTGTCCCGTCGACGAGGACCCGGCCCTCGGTAGGTCGGTACATGCCGGTGAGGAGCTTGACCAGCGTGGACTTGCCGGCGCCGTTCTCGCCGACGAGCGCCACCACCGAGCCGGCCGGGAGGTCGAGCGTCACTCCGGTCAGCGCAGCGCGATCGGCCTCGGGGTAGCGGTACCCCAGGCCCTCCACCCGGATCCCCTTCCGCAGGCGGTCGGGCGGTTCGGCTGCGCCAGGGTGCTCCCGGCCGACGCGCTCGGCGTACCGGGTGAGCCATTGGTACCGACCCGCCGTCCGCACGGTGCGGCTCAGCGTCTGCAGCGAGCGCTGCACGCCCTGGGCGGTGTACTCGAGCCGCCCCACCAGCAGCAGCGCGAGGACGAACCCCGAGACGCTCACCTGCCCGGAGCCGATCCCGCCAAGCATCCAGGCCAGCACGGCCACCGAGGTGCCGAAGAAAAGCAGGGCGTTGACGGCGGCCACGGTGCCCTGCTTCACCTGCAGGGTGAGGAACGGCCGGCGCCACCCGCCCACGGCGGTGCGCAGGCGCCGGCGGACCGGGTCGGCGAGATCGAAGACGCGCAGCTCCGCAGCGCCGAGCGTCGTCGTCGCCACCGCGACCAGGTGGGTGGCCAGCCGCCCCGGCTCTGCCGAGGCCTTCTCGGCCGCGGCCTCCCAGCGGATGGACCAGGCGGACGTGAACACGTTGGGCAGTCCCGCCACGGCCACCAGCAACATCCTGGGGTCGGCGGTCGCCGCCAACAGCACGGTGCCGACTATGAACGTGAGGTCGCGGAACACGTTGAAGATCCCGTTCAGCGAGTCGCCCAGCGCGCTCTGCTCATCGCGCAGCATCTGCAGCTCGTCGAGGTAGCGCGGCGACTCGAGGTGGTCGAGGGTGGGCACCGTCGCGGTCATCTCCGCGATCCGGCTGTCGAACTCGAAGCCGACCTCCTCGCGAAGGTTGATGCGGTAGGTGTTGCCCACCAGTTGGAGGATCACGGTGAGCGTCACACTGGCCGAGAAGCCGATCACGGCCGTGATCAGGCGACTCTCGTTGCGCTCGATGACACCGGCGATGAACCACGCCAGGAACAGCGGGTAGAGCACCTGCAGCCCCATCGCAGCGGTCTCAAGCAGCGCCACCACCGTCCGCCATCGGCTCACCCGCACCGCTGTCGACAGCACCAGCCAGACGGCCGCGGCCGTCGTACGGACCGGGCGACGGCCGCGACCCCCGGCGCGCAGCTCGGGCGACTCAGTCATCCGCGCCGCCCGCCTTCGCAAACCGCCTGGCCTGCAGCGTGAACATGTGCGCGTACTCGCCGCCGAGCGCCAGCAGCTCCTCGTGACTGCCGTCCTCGACGACTCCGCTGCGCGCGCCGTTGCTCGGTGCCGCGATGACGACGATGCGATCGGCATGCCGCACCGAGGAGAGTCGGTGGCTGACCAGCACGGTGGTGAGGCCCTGAGTCACCTCGAGGAAGCGATCGAACAGCGCCGCCTCCGCGCGTACGTCGAGAGCGGCGGTCGGCTCGTCCAGCACCAGAACGCCGGCGCTGGCCTGGACAGCCGCCAGCGCCCGGGCGAGTGCGACCCGCTGCCACTGCCCGCCCGAGAGGTCGGTGCCGCCGGCATACCCCGGAGAAAGGATCGTCTCCCAGCCGCTCCCGAGGCGCCCCAGCAGGCCGTCGGCACCCGCGTCGTGCAGGCTCCGCGCGAGCCCGTCGGCATCCCGGCCGTCGCCACCGGCGCCGAAGGCGACGTTGTCGCGTAGCGAGAGCTGGTACCGCACGAAGTCCTGGAAGATGACGGCCACCCGGCGTCTCGCGTGCGGGTCTGCGGATGGGTCGCGGCCGCCGATGCGCACCGTCCCGGCGTCGGGCGCGTAGAGCCCGCACAGCAGCTTGATGAGCGTCGACTTGCCCGCCCCGTTCACCCCGACGGCCGCCAGCGACTGGCCGGCCGGCACGTGCAGGGTGAGGTCACGCAGCGTCGGCACGTCGCGGCTCGGGTAGGTGAACGTCACGCCGTCCAGCCGAATCTCCGCGGCGGCGGCGCCCGCTCCCCGAGCCCGAGTCGGATTTGGGATCCGTGGACGCGCGGCGGCCGGCCGCCCGGCGGTCGGGGCGGCGCCCTCCGGCCAACCACCCTCGCTCGCAGTGCTCGCTCGGGGGCCAGGCCCATCCACGGCCGTCGGGTCGTCCGCCCCGCCCACCGTGCGCCCCGCCAGGGTCGTCGCCCCGGGACCCGGTGGGACCGCGGGCAGGCCGACCTGCCGGCGTACGTCGGCGAGCCGGGCCGCCCCGGCGGTGTTGCGGGCCAGCGCCGACAGCGGGTCGCCGATCGGGCCGAAGCCCTCCAGGCCGAGCAGCGCCTGTACCGCCACCGCGATCGACGCGACGCCGATCCGGCCGGCCAGAGCGTCGCGGGCGAGCAGCCAGAAGACACCGCCGTTGAGCACGAATGCGACGAGCAGCGACCCGGCCACCGGCCAGAGTGTGCGGGCCCGACGCCGCCACAGCGGCCGCATCGTCGCCAGCCAGGTGGCCCGGAACCCGTCGAGGAAGTAGCCGGCCAGCCCGAACAGCCGGATCTCCTTGCCGCTGTCGGTGCCGGTCAGCAGGCCGCGGAAGTAGGCGGCCCGCCGCCCGCCGCGGGTCAGGCCGCCGAGCGCCTCGTCGTAGAACGTGTTGATCCAGGTAGTCACGGTCTTACCCATGCCCAGGTAGCCGGCCACCAGGATGAGCGCAGCCCACCAGTTCCAGGTGCAGGCGAGCACGAACGCCCCGACGCCGGCTAGCCTGGTGTTGAGCACGACCCACGTCGAGTCGACGCCCATCACGAAGGTCCAGTCCCGCATGGACTGGTGCAAGCCCTCGAGTCCCGCGACGAACGCCGCGTCGTCGAAGCAGTCGACTCCGTACGGCGCCGTCCCCGCCTCCGCCAGCATGTCGAACGTCGTCACCAGGTAACGCCGCGAGACGGCGGCGCCGGTGGTGTCGGCCGCAGCTGCGAGCACCGGCCCGGCGACCCACGCCACCGCAGTCCAGGCGAGCCAGGTCGCCGCGGTACCTCCGGAGCCGCCGCGCGTGAGCGCCGGCAGGATGCCGATCAGATGGCCAGTCGTGTACATGGCGGCCGTCGTCGCCCCGGCCGAGGCGATTGTGAGCAGCGTGCACAGCACGGTGAGCCCCGGAGCGGACCGCAGCAACAGCCGCACGTGCAGCCAGTAGCGACGCGTCGTGCGAGTCAGCGAGTCGACGATCCGCCGCCGGCGTACCGGTGACCTTCCGCCCGCGACCGCCGATTGCGGCTGCGTCTGGGTCGTCGTGGGCGCCGTCATGGCGCCGGCTCCGGGCTGCTGGACACGGCGGTCGCCGGACCCGGCGCGGAGTCGGTAGGGGTGGCCATGGTCGCCAGTCTGCCCTGAGCAAGCGATGGTGCGCAATAGATCTTGCGCATCGGTCCTTGCGAACTGTGCTAGCCTTCGTGCATGCCTCGCGAGTGCGTCGAGGGCGACCCGCGGATCCTGCGGGCGGTAGCCCACCCGATGCGGGGCTCGTTGCTGTACGAGCTGCAGGCACGTGACGCGGCGACCGCCACGATGCTCGCCGAGGCCGTCAACGCCCCCGTCAACGCGGTGAGCTTCCACCTGCACACGCTCGCCAAGTACGGCCTCATCGAGGAGGCGCCGGAGCTGGCCCGGGACGGCCGGGAGCGCTGGTGGCGGCGGACGTCGGAGAAGGGTCTGGCCTTCCACTCCGACGAGGTCGCGGACATGCCCGGCGGGCCGGCGGCGCTGGACGTCTTCCGCGCCCACAGCGTCGCCGCCTGGCATGGCTGGGTGGACCGCTTCTTCGACGACAGCGCAGACGAGCCCGGCGTCGTGCGAGCCATCAACGACGTACCGATGCTGCTCAGCGACGCGGAGGCGAGTGAGTTCCACGACGAGCTGCTGGCGCTGCTGTTTCGCTACAACAAGCGCGGCCAGGACGCCACCACCGAAAGCCGGCGCACGTATCTCGCGCTCACGCTGCTGCTGCCGCTCCTCGAGGCGTCCAGCGCGGAGTCGCCCATGTCGGCCGTGCGGCCGGCCGAGTCCGGCGGCTGAGCTGTCTGCCGCTGGCAGGTCGGCGCCAGCGCACAGACCGACGCGGGCTCACTAGAGTGGCGATATGGCCGAGGAGCCGACCCCGATCGCCTACACCGCGCTTAGTTCCGGGGTGCCGGTCCGCTGCGCCGACGGCACCGTGTTCGGATCCGTGGTGAAGGTGCTCGCCGTACCCGAGGAGGACCTCTTCGACGGGCTGGTGGTGAGCACCGCCAACGGGGAGCGGTTCGTGGACGCCGACGAGGTCGCACAGATCACCACCATGTACGTGCGGACCACCCTGACGCCGGCTCAGTCCGGCGCACTGCCCAAGCCGGCCGGAGTCCCGGCCTTCGACGTCGACCCGGGACAGGGGGTGGGCCGGTCGTTGCGGGACGTCGTCGACCGCTGGTTCCGGCGTGGTCGCTGGCGGCAGGACGAGTAGTTCGTTCCCGCCGCCTAGGGATGTACGCCGGGGGCGTACTTGGGCACTCGCACGGTCACCTTGGTGCCCGCACCGAGCGCGGTCTCGACCACCAGGCCGTACTCGGGACCGAAGGCCCCGCGGAGCCGCTCGTCCACGTTGCCGAGGCCGATCGAGTCGACGGAGGCGTCTCCCGCTAGCGCGCGGCGTACCCGCTCGGCGTCCTCGCCGGCCCCGTTGTCCTCTACCGTGATCAGCACGTCGTGCCCCGCGTTCTCCGCGATGATGGTGATCCGACCACCGTCGACCATGCCCTCCAGGCCGTGCCGGACTGCGTTCTCGACCAGCGGCTGCAGCGACAGGAAGGGCACCGTGGCCGGGAGCGCCTCCGGCGCCACCCGGAGGGTGATGTGCAAGCGGTCGCCGAACCTCGCCTTCTCGAGCATCAGGTAGCGCTCGATCGAGCGCAGCTCCTCGGCCAGCGTGGTGAACTCGCCGTGCCGTCGGAACGAGTACCGGGTGAAGTCGGCGAACTCCAGTAGGAGCTCGCGGGCGCGCTCGGGGTCGGTGCGCACGAAGGACGCGATCGCGGTCAGTGAGTTGTAGATGAAGTGCGGGGAGATCTGGGCCCGGAGTGCGCGCACCTCGGCCTCCGCCAGGCGCCGTCGGGAGTCGTCGACCTCGACCAACTCGAGCTGGCTCGACACCCAGGCCGCCACCTCATTGGTGGCCCGGATCAGGCCCGCGCTAGCCGCCGGCGCGAACACCTGGAACGTGCCGACCACCTGGCCGTAGACGGTCAGTGGTGCGGTTATGACCGCGCGCAGCGAGCAACGCGGCCGTCGGCAGGTCACCCGGCTCACGGCGGTGGTCCCGGACTCCAGCGTGGTGCTCGCCGCGTCGTACGCCGAGGGGCGATGGTGCTCGCCGCCGCCGTCCCAGCCCAGCTCCCGCTCGAGGTCGGTGAGCGCGGCCGCCGGGACTCCCAGCAGGGCGCGGAGGTAGTGCAGTGAGCGGCCCGCGCTGTTCGGCGTCAGTCCCTCCCGCAGCGGCGGTGAGGCGAGGCTGGCCGTGTGCAGGGTGCGGAACGTCGCCCGGTCGGCCGACGTACCGAACTCGTGCCGGCGGCGCTGCAGCCACCAGGCCACCAGCGCGATGACAGCGACGATGGCTGCCGTCACCAGTGCGATGGAGACGTTCCGCACATGCGACACCGTACTGGCGTGCCGCCCGGCAGCGGTCAGCCCAGCCGGATCAGCAGCCCGTCGTCGGTTCCGTCGTCGCGTTCGGGCGGTGGGCCGTCGACCTTGGTGACCCGGGCCCGGAAGCACGTGGTCTGCCACGGGATCACCAGGCCGTCGGGGCCGCGCCCGTACTCGTCGTACAGGGATCCGGCCTGCTCGAGCACGTCGTCGCGCTCCGCGGCCGCCATCACGACGATGCGGGACTGGGATCCGACGAAGCCTAGGAGCGCCTCGCGGTCCATCCGCTGCCAGTGCCGGAAGACGATGTGCTCGCTCGGCTGGAAGAGGTCGCAGCCGCGCACCGGGTCGTCCTCGACCGAGCCTTCCAGCGCGGGCAGGCAGAGGGCGAACAGCCGGCGCACCCAAGGCACCCGGTAGTCGGCGACGTTCCACGCGATCGATAGGAGGGCGCCGGCCCTGAGCACGCGCGCGATCTCGGGGAGCGCGGTCTGCGAGTCGAACCAGTGGAACGCCTGGGCGGCCACGACCAGATCGAACGACGAGGATCGGAACGGGATCGACTCGGCTGCCGCCGGGATCGTCACGGCCCCGGGCGCCGCCGCCCGCAACTTGGCGAGCATCGCCGCGGAGCTGTCGGTGGCGATGACCTCGTCGCAGTGCTGAGCGAGAGCTCGGGTCAGCTTGCCGGTGCCGGCGGCGAGCTCGAGGACGCGTGGAACCGGGTCCCCGCTCGGCCCGGTCAGCCATCGGACAGCGTCGTCCGGATAGCCCGGTCGGTGGGCCTCGTACGTGGCTGCGACCCGGCCAAAGCTGGCGGCCCGCTCCCTGCTGAGCTCATCCATCGCTCACGAGACTAATGGTCATGACCGGAAGATCGTCCCGGGTTCGCCCGGCTCCGGGGGCATCGGTATGGTCCTGGGCGTGCCGGAGTTCGGCGACGACGTATTCGGCCGGCTGGCCTCCCTCGAAGGCGTCCCCTCCGCACTGGCCGCCGCCCGAGACGCGGTCGACATACTGCTGTCGGATCGTCGCCGGGCGCGATCGACCGGCGCTACCACCGCCGAGTCCCTGCTGCTCGGGGCAGCGGCCTCTGCCCAGCTGGCGGGCAGCAGGGCGTCGGTGGCCGACCTCCGAGCCGGCGAGGGTGATGACGTGGCCCTCCGGGCGGCCCGGCTCAACGCCGGCCTCCTGAACCTGGTGCCGGTAGTCGGCAGGTCCCCAGCTCAGGCTCTCGCGCGCCTGCACGTCCTGGCCGCGACCGGCGCGGTCGAGACCGAGCGGCTGGGCAGACCGCGCCCCGGCGCAGCCGTCGGCGCCCGGCTGGCGGCGCTGCTCGAGCGGCTGGCTCGGCCGACGACGGCGCCAGCCATCGCGGTTGCCGCACTCGCGCACGCCGAGGTCGTCACGGTGGCGCCGTTCGAGTCCGACAACGACCTGGTGGCCAGGGCGTTGGAGCGGCTCCTGCTGGTCGCCCGTGGGCTGGATCCGGTCTCGTCGACCGTGCCGGAGGCGGGACACCTGGCACTCGGCGAGCGGTACCGACAGGCCCTGCGCGGATACGCCGATGGCGGCGAGGCGGGGTGCGGGGCCTGGCTCCGGTACGCCGCCCGCGCGCTGGCGGAAGGGGTGGCAGCGAGTCCGCTGGCGTGAGGGGCGCGGGCCGGAGACACCGCCCGACACCAACGACCAGACGGCATGCGTGCGGCGCCTTCTTTCACAAAGACGCCGCCGCTAACACATGGAACCCGGTGACCAGGCGTGCACTCGCTATCGTCGCCCCGGGAGGGTCCCGGAACCGACTGCCCATTGCGAAGGGTGGATCGACGCGTGGGTGCCGGATCCATGTGCCGGTCTGGAGTTGTCCTTCCTTTCTACGCCGTTGCCGGAGCATTGGGAAGCCCTACTGGCAAGTTGGTTGCCGAGGCCGCGGTGAGTCGTCGCGCGACGCGCCGGTGGTGCAACCCGCGCGTTCCCGCGGGGGCGTGCAGTCCCGTTTGGTCCGATCGGTCAGGCGGTCCGGTTGCGCCGGGCGAGCACCACCGCGCCGACGGCGGCGGCGCCCAAACCGACCGCGACGACGGCGACGCCCCGCCGGCGTACGTCGAAGGGTCGCCGGACGAGCTGGACCGGTCGGCTGAAGTCGAGCACGGGCCAGTGACGCTCGACCGCGGCGCGCCTAAGGGCGCGGTCCGGGTTCGCCGCAAACGGGTGACCCACTGCCTCCAGTAGCGGCAGGTCGGTGGCCGAGTCGCTGTAGGCGTAGGACTCCGCCAGGTCGTAGCCCACGTCGTCAGCGAGCTCGCGCACCGCCCGCGCCTTGTTCTCGCCGTACGCGTAGAAGTCGATCTCGCCGGTGTAGCGGCCCTCGTGCTGGGCCATCCGGGTGGCGATCACCCGATCGGCACCCAGCATGTCGCCGATCGGCTCCACTACCTCGGCGCCCGAGCTGGAGACGATGATGACGTCGCGGCCCTCCTCATGGTGCTGGCGGATCAAGCCGACCGCTTCGTCGTACACCAGCGGGTCGACGATGTTGTGCACCGCGTCGGCCACGATGTCTTTCACCGTCTGGACGTCCCAGCCGGTCGCCAGGTCGGACAGGTAGCGGCGCATCCGCTCCATCTGGTCGTGGTCGGCGCCGCCCACCAGGTATACGAACTGCGCGTAGCCGCTTCGCAACACGGACCGGCGGCTGATCAGCCCACCCTCGAAGAACGGCCGGCTGAAGGCCAGCGTGCTCGACTTTGCGATGACGGTCTTGTCGAGGTCGAAGAAGGCAGCCGCCCGCTTCTGGTCCTGCGACATTCGAATGGCCACCTCTCGCGGGGAGCTCAACCTGGATCCGCCGCTCTGCGCCTGCTGAGCGTGCCCAGCCGAGGCACCCCGTCGTCGGCGATGCTCGACATACTCCCGCGCCTCGGTATGCCTGCGCGACCTCGCCTTGTCATCGCACCCGTCTGGCGCCGCTCACACCGGCAGCCGTCGGTGGACCCTGGTTCAAGCGACGACGATACGGCGTTTCGGCGCCGGCAGTTGCCATTCGAGGCGGTTCGGGGGGTACCGTGGAGGGGAGAAGTCCGCTGGGCGGCGGCCGACGAATACGGACAAGCCCGGCGGGAGCAGACTCCGGGGCGGCTCTTCCGCCTCCGGAGAAGGGTCCGGTGCCCGTCCCCCCGGCGCCGAGACCTTAGGTGGCCCCCGGCATCCCCCCCACCGGGGGCCACTGCCTTTCCTGCTGTTGGACCGCTCCCCATGGTGCCCTGCCCCGCCAACTCGGATCCCGCGCACCGGACCCGGCGTCGCGGAGCCTGCGTCCACAGCCCCATCGGCCCAGGCCGCCGTGCCCAGGGCTCGGCTGTCCGGACCGGCGGCAGGCCGGGACCGACGATGCTGACCGACATGGAGCCCACGCCCGATGCCGGGCCGCCACTCGTGATCACCGCGGACAGCCATCTCGGAGAAGAGCTGCTCCGGCTTTGTGCGGCCGCGGGCGTGCCGCCGGATCGGGCCACGGCGGGTGACGCGGCCGCCGTGCGCCAAAGCTGGCGCCAGGCAAGTGCGGTGCTGGTGGGCGACGACCAGGCCGCCGCGGTCGCGGCGTTGCGGCTGCCGCGCCGCGACGACGTGGTCCTGATAGCGGCCGCTCCGGCGTCGGACCGGGTATGGGAGCACGGCGTGCGAGTGCACGCGGAGCATGTGGTGCTGCTGCCCGATGGGTGGGAGTGGTTGGCCAGCCGGCTGCGTGACATTGCGGACGGTGGTGGTCGGCGGGCGGGCACCATCGGCGTGGTCGGCGGCAGCGGAGGGGCGGGAGCATCGACGTTCGCAGCCGCGCTGGCTCTCCGGTCCGCCGCGCAAGGGGACCGCACGCTGCTCGTCGACGCCGACCCGCTGGCGGGCGGGTTGGACCTCGTGGTCGGCTGCGAGACCACGCCGGGCCTGCGGTGGCCCGACGTAGCCGGCACCAGGGGCCGGGTCAGCGCGGCGGCCTTCCGATCGGCCCTTCCGCACCGCGGTCGGCTCGCGGTGCTCTCCTTCGGCCGAGAGCAGGGCGCGGGGCTGGCCGGGGAGACGTTGCGCGCGATGTTGGCGGCCGGCCAGCGCGGCGCCGAGCTTGTGGTCATTGACCTGGCCAGGACCTTGGACGGGGCTGCCGGCGAGGCCGCCCTCTGCTGCGACGTCGTCATCCTGGTGACAACGGCCGAGGTCCGGGCGGTCGCGGCCGCCGGGGCCCTTGGCCCGGTCCTGCGGTCGCGCTGTTCGGACATCAGAGTGGTGGTCCGGGCCACGTCGGCGTCGGGCCTCTCGCCAGCGGCGGTGGCCGAGACGCTCGGGCTACCACTCCTCGGG
Source organism: Nocardioidaceae bacterium (assembly GCA_035692425.1). GTDB lineage: Bacteria > Actinomycetota > Actinomycetes > Propionibacteriales > Nocardioidaceae > DASSHZ01. The sequence goes on along the minus strand of DASSHZ010000038.1, from coordinate 2,910 downwards.
GTGGTCCACAGCCGCCGTTCGCTGGCCCGGGAGGTCAACGAAGGGAGTGGCCCGCCCTCCCATGGCCGGTTCGGCCGGTGCATAGCCGCCGTGCTGGCCGAGTTGGCATTGAGCACACCGCGGCGGCTGGGCGCCGTGGCGGCGGACTGATGTCGCCGGCGGCGATCGACGCCGACCTCCTGCATCGGCTCCGAGCGCGCCTGGCCGCGGACGGCCAGCAAGTGACTCCGACCGCGGTAGCGGCAGCCTTGCGTTCCGAGGCCGGTCTGGTCGGAGATGAAGTGGTGCTCGACGTGGTCGACGCCCTCCGCCGGGAGAGCGTCGGGGCGGGGCCACTCGAGCCCTTGCTCGCCCGCCCGGGGGTGACCGACGTGCTGGTCAACGGGCCAGCCGAGGTGTACGTCGATGACGGCCGCGGGCTCATCCGGACCGAGGTGCGCTTCCCCGACGACGCCTCGGTTCGCCGGCTCGCGCAGCGCCTGGCCGCGACGGCGGGCCGTCGACTTGACGATGCGTCCCCCTTCGTCGACGTGCCGCTGCCCGACGGAACCCGCTTTCATGCCGTGCTGGCTCCGGTGGCCCGGCCGGGGACATGCCTCAGTCTGCGGGTGCCCGCTCGGGCCGGCATGTCGCTGGCTGATCTCGAGGCGGCCGGGGCCGTCAGCCCGGACGCCGCGGCGATCCTGTCCGCGCTTGTTGACAGCCGGGTGCCCTTCCTCGTGTCCGGTGGCACCGGCAGCGGGAAGACGACCCTCCTCGGCGCGATGCTCGCCCGCGTAGATGCCCGTCATCGGATCGTGATCGCGGAGGACATGCGGGAGCTCCGGCCGGATCACCCGCACGTCGTCTCGCTCGAGGCCCGGTCCGCGAACGTGGAGGGCGCCGGCGGAGTGACCCTGCGCGACCTCGTCCGGCAGGCGCTCCGAATGCGGCCCGACCGCCTGGTGGTGGGAGAGGTCCGGGGGGCCGAGGTGGTCGATCTGCTGGCGGCCCTCAACACCGGGCACGAGGGTGGCTGCGGCACCGTGCACGCAAATGCTCCCGCCGACGTACCGGCGCGGTTGGAGGCCCTCGGGGTCGCGGCGGGACTCTCACGGGAGGCCGTGCACGCGCAAGTCGCCGCAGGCCTCGCCGCCGTGGTGCATCTGCGACGCGATGCGGGCGGGTGTCGATGGGTGAGTGAGGTCGGGGTGGTGCAGCGAGCTGGCGCGCTGGTCGAGGTGACGCCGGCGATCGTCTTCGACCTGCCAGGGCGGCGCTCGAACGAGCGCCGACCCGCGGAGCCTGCCGGTCGGCTGCTCGAGGCGATCCTGGGGCAGGGCTGATGTCGCTGCTGCCAGTTGTCGCTGGCTGCCTATGTGCCGGCCTGGGTGTGATGACGCTGGTGCCGGGCCATAGCTGGGCGCTCTCGCGGCTCGGCGGACCGCCCAGGCAGGGACTCCGCCGACGGTCGCACTCGTGGCGTCTGCTGGCGGCAGCCTCAGTGGGCGCCGCAGTCGCCCTGGCGCTGGGGAATGCACCGCGCCTGGCCGCGGCCGGCGTTGGCGCGGGCGGGCTCGCCCTGGTCGTCCGGCGGTGGGCGCAGCGTCGGCGGGCCAAGCTTGCCCGTCGCGAAAGGCAACGCCTGACAATAGAGCTCTGCGACGCGCTGGCCGCCGAGCTAAGGAGCGGCGCCCCGGTCTCCTGGGCGTTCGGACACGTCTGTGAAGGCCGCTCGGAGCTCGCCGCGGTGGCGTCTGCGGCGACGTCCGGCGGTGACGTGCCGGGTGCCCTGCGCCAGTGGTCCGTCGCACCGGGGGCGCGGGGAGCGCGGGCGATAGCCGCCGGCTGGGAGGTGTCGGCACAGTCGGGGGCCGGGCTGGCCGTGGTCCTGGACCGGATCGGTGCGTCGCTTCGGAGCGAGGAGGACGCCCGGGCGGAGGTGCTCTCGGCGCTCGGCCCGCCACGCGCCACCGGGAAGCTCCTGGCCGTGCTCCCGGCGTTCGGGCTGGGCCTCGGCGCGTCCCTCGGTGCGCATCCGCTGCGCTTCCTACTCGGTACGACCCCGGGCATCTGCTGCCTTGCCCTCGGGCTGGGCCTCGCGCTCACCGGCGTCTGGTGGGTCGAGCGGCTGGCCGATGCGGCCGAGATATGACCGTTGTGGGAGTGCTAGGTGCGTGTCTGCTCGCAGCAGCCGCGGGGGTCTGGTCCAGCCCGATCGGGCAACGCCGGGCTCGGGCCCTGCGGCCCGTGGACCGCGACTCCGCTGAGGGCCGCAGGTCGCTGGTGGAGAGTCCGGCGCCTCGGTCGGCCGTGTGCGTGGCCGCTGGGGCCGGGCTCGCCTGGGTGCTGTTGGGGCCGCCCGGGGCCGCCGTCGGAGCCCTTCTCGGCGCGGGGGTGTCTTGGTGGGTCGGCCGACTGGAGTCGCCCAGCGCGGTCCGGGCCCGTGAGCGGATGGCCCGGGATCTGCCGCTCGCCCTCGAGCTGCTCGCTGCCTGCCTGGGTGCCGGTCGGCCGCCGATGGAGGCGCTCGGCGTGGTTTCACGAGCAGTGGGCGGCCCGTTGGGAGGTCAGCTCGACACCGCACTTGCCCGGCTCGCACTCGGTGCCGACCCCAGCCGCGAGTGGCGGCGGCTCCTGGGAGAGCCGGCGCTGGCACCACTGGCCCGGGCCATGTTGCGCAGCCAGGAGTCTGGGGCGGCCCTCTCGGACGGTCTGGCCCGGCTCGCCGAGGACCGGCGGCGAGAGCAGCGCACCATGGCCCAGCTCAGAGCGCGAACGGTTGGCGTCCGGGCAGCCGGCCCGCTCGCCGTCTGCTTCCTGCCAGCGTTCGTCCTGGTCGGAGTGGTGCCGACGATCGCCGGCGCGTTCCAGCACCTGCTTGGCTGACGGCTTGCCGCGCTCCCCAGCCTGGGGCGCCCCGGCCCCCGT
>DASSHZ010000037.1:0-2383 GCA_035692425.1 Nocardioidaceae bacterium | reverse complement strand
AGACCAGCCTATGGCGACGAAGTCAAGGGGCTTGGTTTTGTTGATTTGTGCAGGGGAAGTCGGCTCGTCGGGTTCGCCGGCGGGCTGGTTTGGTGTGCGGGGTGCGCTGTTGGCGTGTGGCCGGGGGCCTCGCGCCCGTCTCCTGCCCTACGTAGCGTGCAAGCGGGTTCGTTCCCGACAGCCTTCATCCGGGCTTTGGTGGAGACGGGCGGGGCTGCCCATGGTCTATCGCGGGATGTGATCCCGACGCACTGGCGGGCTCGCCCCGTCCGGGTCAGCTACGGCGCCTTGGGGTCATGCTGCAGCGGTGGTCCCCCTCGTGGTTGCGGGGGTTTGCGGGTTGAGTCCGCCGGCGATGGCGGGGTCCCAGGCGGTGCCGGTGGTGAGGACGGCGTGCAGCTGGCGCAGCAGGCTGCCGGCGACCGCGACCCGCGCCTGAGTCTTGGTGAGTTTGTTGTCGGCCCGGCCGGTCAGGTGCGCGTACCGGGCCGCGAGCACCGGGTTGTTGCGCAACGCGGCCCACACTGCCCGCCACGCTGCGAGGCGGAGCTGGGGGCGGCCGCGGCCGCTGATTCCGGTCTTGCCCTGGTAGCTGCCCGAGGCGTTATCGCGGGGGCAGAGCCCGGCGTGCTTGACCAGCGCCCGTGCAGAGGAGAACCGGGTTGGGTCGCCGGTCTCGGCGAGGATGGCCGCGGCGCCGACCGCGGAGAGCCCGGGGATGCTGGTCGCCAGCTCGGTGAGGCCGAGCTCGTCGAGCACCTGCACCATGCGGGTCTCGACGACTGTGGTCTCGGCGCGGGCGTGGGCCAGGTCGGCCAACGCGAACCGGGTCCGCTCCAGCGCGCCAGCGCGCTGGTCGGCCACGCCGGCCGCGGCCTGGGCCGGGTCGGTCGCGGCGTCGAAGACGGCCCGCACGATCTTGGAGTACCAGCGGGTGGCGCCGTGCCGGGGCAGTTCGCGGCGGACCGCCGCGGCGAACCGGCGCCAGCCCCATCGGCGGATCAGGCTCGGGTCGCCGCTGGCGCCGACCCGGTCCAGCAGCACCGTCATCGCGGCCAGCCAGCTCTTGGACTTCATCGGCCTGCCGGCGGCTTCTAACCCAGCCGGCCAAGCGCACTCGAGCAGGTCGATGATCTGCTGTTTGGCGGCGGTGGCGTCGGTGACCAGGGCGACCCGGCGGGCGCCGAGGTGCCGCAGCCGAGCCCAGTCGGGTTCGGCTCGTTCGGGCAGGTAGCAGCGCAGCTCGGTGACCAGGCGGGCGATGATCATCGCGTCGGCCTCGTCGCTCTTGTTGTGGGTGAAGTCCTCGCTCTCCCGGGCCCGGTGCACCAGCAGCGGCTGCACACACACCAGCCGGACGCCGGCCTGCTCGGCGATCTGGTCCAGCACCCGCCAGCGGTGCCCGGTCGGCTCGCAGGCGACCACGACCGAGGAGAACCCCGCCGCCGCGGCCTGGGCCATCCCCCACTCGACCGCTTCCCGCAGCTGCCACGCCTTGGCCCTCACCGTGCGGCGAGCCAGCACGCGGGAGTCTTGGTCGGTCAGCGCGCACACCTGCTTGTCAGCAGCGAGATCGAACGCGAGCACCACGCTGTGACGAGTGACGACCGCACGCAGCGCCGCGAGCCTGGCGTTGCGACGGCGGTCTCCACGCGAGAGCCGACGACTACTGTTGGACATGCATCCTCCTGATGAGTGGTCTGGGACACCAAGCCCGTCAAACCCCATCAGGGGGATGCCTCGAGCCCCGGCCGACACGCTCAGGTCGTTACTACGCGACTCCGCCGCAGCGCGGGACGCAGCGTGGGCGGCCACTATCGGCAACCGGAGACGGCCCGAGATCGCTCGCAGCAGCGGTCATCCCAGTTCAGATGGGAGAGCCCTCGCCACGCGTTGGCCTACGATGACGGTGAGCAGCGCGAAAGGTCTGCTATGGCTTGGGTGTTCGCCGTCCCAGTGATGGGCTTCGTCGTCTTCCTCGTGATCGGTTCCATCACCGGCCGGGTGAAGATGAAGTCATGCTGCAGCATCGCCGACCCGCGCTGCGACGCACGCATGCGGGATGCGTTCCCGGACGGGGCGGACGGGAACAAGCCCTTCCAGCCACTTGATGGCCGCACACCGGCTTGAGCCCGCATCCGGCTTTGACGCCGGGTCGGGGGGACGCGCCTACAGGTCTTCCGCTCTCTGGTCGCGTGGGACTGGGTGCCCGATGCGATCGACCGTGCTTGAGCGGTGCGTTTCGGCCGGCGCCTGGATCATGTGCGTTGGTTCTGGTGGCGGAGCTGGGTGGCCACGGCGGCGGCGGTGGTGAGTAGGACGACGATGGCGCCGATCCATTGGTGGTTGGTCAGTCGATCGCCGAGGAGGCCCGCGAGGGTGA
>DASSHZ010000036.1:0-102392 GCA_035692425.1 Nocardioidaceae bacterium | reverse complement strand
GGCCGACCCGGTCGGGGTGGCGGTCGTCCGGGGAGCGCTCGGCGGGCGGCGGCTGGGCCGGCCTACCCGGCTCGGCCGGCGCGTCGACGACAGGGGCCACCACCACGGTCACCACCCGGTTGCGACGGCCCGCCGGGCTCTCCGCTCGCAGCCGCAGCCCGCTGCACTCGACCTCCGCGCCTGGGATGGGCACCCGGCCCAGATACTTGGCGAGCAGCCCTCCGACGGTGTCGACGTCGTCGTCGTCGATCCGTACGCCGAACAGCTCGGCTAGGTCGTCGACCGGCAGCCGGGAGCTGACGCGCATCGCGCCTTCCGAAAGGTGCTCGACCTCGTCGGGGTCGACGTCGTACTCGTCGGTGATCTCGCCGACTATCTCCTCGAGCAGGTCCTCGATCGTGACCAGGCCGGCGGTGCCGCCGTACTCGTCGACGACGACGCCCACGTGGGTGCGCATCGCCTGCATCTCTCGCAGCAGGTCGTCAGCCGGCTTCGAGTCCGGCACGAACAGGCAGGCCCGCATGACGCTCTCCACCCGCTCGGTCGTCTCCGCGGCGTGGTTGTCGAAGACCCGCTTCATCACGTCCTTGAGGTAGGCGACCCCGATCACGTCGTCGAGGCCCTCTCCGACGACCGGAATCCGGGAGAACCCGCTGCGGAGGGCCAGCGAGCTCAGCTGCCGCAGCGTCTTGTAGCGCTCGATGAACACCATGTCGGTGCGCGGGACCATGACCTCGCGGACCACCGTGTCGCCGAGCTCGAACACCGAGTGGATCATCCGGCTCTCGTCGGACTCGATCACGGCGGACTGCTCGGCCAGGTCCACCATCTCCCGGAGCTCAGCCTCGGAGGCGAACGGCCCCTCCCGGAAGCCGCGACCGGGCGTCAGCGTGTTGCCGATGACGATGAGCAGCTGGGACAGGGGGCCTAGCAGCGCCGTCAGTACGGCGATCACGGTGGCGCTGCCCAGGGCCACCCGCTCCGCGTGCTGACGCCCCAGCGTGCGGGGGCCGACCCCGACCGCGATGTACGACACGACCACCATGACGGCGGCCGAGACGACGACCGCAGACCACACCGGAGTGAGCTCGTCCAGGACCACCTTGGCGACCAGCACGACCGCGGCGGTCTCGCACATGATCCGAACCAGCAGCGCCGTGTTGAGGTAGCGCGGCGGGTCGCTGGCGAGCGTCAGCAGCCGTCGCGCTCCGCTCCGGCCCTCGCGCTCGAGCTCGGCCGCCCGCACTCGCGATGTCGACGAGATGGCCGACTCCGCGCTGGCCAGCAGGCCGGCAACCAACACCAGTACGGCGGCCAGGACGAGCAGCCCGATGTCGTCGCCGCTCACTCCACGTCCTCCCCGGACCGCACGGCCTGCCACTCGGCCAGCAGCCGCGCCTGCAGCCCGAACATGACCCGCTCGTCCTCGGTCTCCGCGTGGTCGTAGCCGAGCAGGTGCAAGATTCCGTGGATCGTCAGCAGGTCCATCTCATCCACCGCTGACCGCGAGAAGGACGGTGCCTGCGCAGCCGCGTACTGCGGGCAGAGCAGCATGTCGCCGAGGATGCCCGCCTCCTCCGGCTCCCCCTCCTCCGCCGGCCGGAGCTCGTCCATCGGGAACGAGAGCACGTCGGTCGGCCCCTGCTTGCCCAGGTACTTCTCGTTGAAGGTGGCGATCGTCGCCTCGTCGACGAGCTTGATGCACAGCTCTGCCTCTGGGTGCACTCGGAGCCGCGCGAGCGCGAACCGAGCCAGCCGGGCGAAGCCCGCCACCTCTAGCTCGACGCCGGACTCGTTGAGGACCTCGACGCTCATCGCCCGTCGTGCACCGACGCCGGTCTCCCCTGCAGTCCGGCCTCCCAGGTGTCGTACGCCGCGACGATCCGGCCGACCAGCTCGTGCCGGACGACGTCGTGTGCCGTCAGCAGGCAGAAGCCAACGTCCTTGACGCCCACCAGGATCTCGCGCACGATCCGCAGCCCGCTCGTCGTACCGTTGGGCAGGTCCACCTGCGTGATGTCGCCCGTCACCACCATCTTCGAGCCGAAGCCAAGCCGGGTGAGGAACATCTTCATCTGCTCAGGCGAAGTGTTCTGCGCCTCGTCCAGGATCACGAATGCGTCGTTCAGCGAACGCCCCCGCATGTACGCGAGCGGCGCCACCTCTATCGTGCCCGCGGTGAGCAGCTTGGGGATGGTCTCGGGGTCGAGCATGTCGTGCAGCGCGTCGTACAGCGGGCGGAGATAGGGGTCGATCTTCTCGCTGAGCGTCCCCGGCAGGTAGCCGAGCCGCTCACCGGCCTCGACGGCCGGCCGGGTGAGGATGATCCGGTTCACCTGCTTCGCCTGCAGCGCCTGCACGGCCTTGGCCATGGCCAGGTAGGTCTTGCCGGTTCCCGCGGGTCCGATCGCGAAGACCACGGTCTGCTTGTCGATCGCGTCGACGTAGCGCTTCTGGTTGAGCGTCTTGGGCCGGATCGTCCGGCCGCGGTTGCTCAGGATGTTCAGGGTCAGTACGTCGGCCGGCCGCTCGCTGGTCTCGGCCCGCAGCATGCCGATCGCGCGCCGGACGGTCTCGTCCGCGAGGCCCTGGCCGGTGCGCACCATGGTGACCAGCTCGTCGAAGAGCCGCTCGAGCAGGGCCACTTCGGAACCCGGGCCGGTGACGGTCACCTCGTTGCCGCGGACGTGGATGTCGGCGTCGAAGCTCTGCTCGATGATGTCTAGGAACGCGTCTCGCGGCCCCAGCAGCGCGACGACCGGGATGCTGGACGGGAGCACGATGGTCTGTCGTGGCAGCGGCGGCTCGGTCATCGTCCACCAATGCTACGTGCTGAGCGGCACTCGGCCCATGCGTAATTCAGCGCGGTCGGCTGTCGACCACGGTCGGCGGTCCAGCTCGCGGCCCGCGACAGCGCCGCCCCTCAACCCGGCGGCCAGGTGAACGGTCGACCCCCGAGCACGTGGGCATGCGCATGGAAGACGGTCTGCTGCGCCCCGGCCCCGTTGTTGCAGACCAGCCGATAGCCGTCCCCGGCGCCGGCGTCGTGGGCTACCTGTCGGGCAAGGAGGAGCACGGCCGCCGCCGAGGCGGGGTCCTCGCCGGCGAGGTCCGGCATGGTTGGGCAGTGCCGGCGCGGCACCACCAGGACATGCAGCGGCGCCGTCGGGTTGATGTCGCGGAAGGCGAGCGCCAGGTCGCTCTCGGCCACCACCTCGGCCGGCACCTCGCCCGACACGATCCCGCAGAAGAGGCAGGTCTCGTCGGCCATGAGCGTCCTCCGTCCTGACCCGCTTGGTGAGCGCCGTTGCCGTCCGGGGCTCCCGTCGTACGACATCATGTAAACCCAGCAGCCGAGCTACGCGTGACCTGGGCGTGTCCACGGTATCGGGGCTCGGCGCAACCGGAGGGATGGGGCTGGTGTCTGCACCCCGATGGGACGCCGACGAGGCAGTCACGCAGCTGTACGCCGCGCACTACCGCTCGCTGGTCCGGATGGCCGCACTGCTGGTGCGGCACAGCGGCGAGGCGGAGGAGATCGTGCAGGACGCGTTCGTGGCGATGCACGGGCGCTGGCGGCGGCTGCACGAACCCGACCACGCGCTGGCCTACCTGCGACAGTCGGTCGTCAACCGGGCCCGCTCGGCCCATCGGCATCACCAGGTGGTCGACAAGCACACCCCGCGCTACCTGCCCGATGAGCCGAGCCCCGAGCAGCATGTGCTCCGCACTGCCACCCGAGAGGCCGTGATGGGCGCCCTCCGCGAGCTCCCGCAGCGGCAGCGCGAGGTGCTGGTGCTGCGGTACTTCAGCGAGCTGTCGGAGGCCGAGATCGCCGACGCGCTCGGCATCAGCCGGGGCGCGGTGAAGAGCCACGCGTCGCGCGGGACGGCGAGCCTGCGACAGCACCTCGACCACCTGTTGGGAGAGCAACCATGACCACCCCTGAGCACGACGACCCGCTGGCCGAGCTGCTGCGGCGGTCGCTGGCCGAGGAGTCCAAGCGCGTCGAGGTCGACGGAGCCGCCCTGCAGCGGATCCGCGAGCGAACCGCCAGGTCCCGGGCTCGGGCGCGCATCCCAGGCTGGCTGCTGCCCTCGCTGGCCGCCGCAGCCGCGGCGGCGGTCGTGGTCGTCGCCGTCGTTGCGACCGTCGAGCTGACGGGTGGCGGCCACGCCACCACACCGGTGGCCGCCCAGCCGAGCGCAGCGCCGCGCCACAGCACCGGCCCGACCGGTGCCCCGACGACGGCCGTCCGCCCAAGCACGCCGGTGCAGTCCGCCGGGGGCACCGTCATCGTGCCCCCGCCGCACCCGGGCGTCTACACCCCCGGAACGCCCACCGTGACCATGTACTACGTCGGCCTGCCCACGGGTATCACCTCTCAGCCCTATCAGCTGTATGCCGAGCCGCACTCGATCACCAGTGCGTCGATGAGCCCGCTCGCCGCGATCCGGGAGTTCCTGACCTCGACGCCCATCGACCCCGACTACTCGCGCGTGTGGCCCGCGCACCTGGACGTGCGAGGTTTGCTTCCCGGCGCTGACTCGGTGACGCTGGCCCTGACGGGCAGCGCGTCGCTCGGGCCGCCGAAATGCGTCTCCTGCGCGCAGTACGGCCTCGCCGTCCAAGCCCTGGCCCGAACGGCCGGCCTGGCCCCCGGGATGGAGCTGTCCGTCACTCTGAACGGACGGAAGCTCGACAGCGTGCTCGGCGTACCCCTGCCGGTGAAGGTCCGCCCGTACTCCTCGGAGCGGGCGAGCATCCAGATCACCTCGCCCGTCTACGGGCAGTCACTGCGCGGCCCGGTGACGGTCCGCGGGAACGCCAACGTCTTCGAGGGCAACGTGACCTGGAAGCTGCTCGACGCCAATGGCCGGCAGCTGCGCAAGAGCTTCACGACCGCGGCTATGGGGATGTGGAAGCGGTTCTCGATCCGCCTGGGCAGCCTCGCTCCCGGGACCTACACCATCGTGGCCTACGAGCAGAGCGCCAAGGACGGCAGCGTGCTCCACGCCGACTCCAAGCAGTTCACCGTCCGCTGAGCGGCTCGCCCAGTCCCCCTGCCCAAAAGATCCGACAGTTCGGTTGCCGGAGCGACGCGAAGGTCGGACCCTTGGCAGGGTCAGTGGCCGCCGAGCGCGTCCTTGACCCGGTCGAAGACACTCCGGTGCCTGCTGTCTACGGTCGCCGACGGCTTCTCCTCGCCGCGCAGGGCAGCCAGCTTGCGGAGCAACTCGGCCTGATCGCTGTCCAGCCGCGAGGGGATCTCGACGTTGACCGTCGTCACCACGTCTCCCCGGCCGGTGCCGCGCAGCCGGGGCACGCCCTGGCCACGCACATAGACTCGCTCCCCCGGCTGGATGCCGGGACGGATGTTCAACGCCATGGTTAGCCCGACGTCGGTCGTGGCCGCATCGACGAGATCGGCCTCCAACGTGGGCAGCTCCACCTCCGTGCCGAGCGCCGCCGCCGTCATCGGGATCGTGACCGTGCAGAGCAGGTCGTCGCCGTGCCGGGTGAACACCGGGTGGGGGGCGACTTCGACCTCGACGTAGAGGTCTCCGGCGGGCCCTCCCCCTGGGCCGACCTCGCCCTCGCCCGACAGCTGTATCCGAGTGCCGGCGTCGACCCCCGGCGGCACGCTGACCGTGATGGCCCGCCGAGCGCGGATCCGGCCGTCGCCGGAGCACTCGCCACATGGATTCGGCATCACGGTGCCGTAGCCGCGGCAGGTGGGGCATGGACGCATCGTCCGGACCTCGCCGAGGAACGACCGCTGTACGTGGCTGATCTCACCGCGCCCGCGGCAGGTGCCGCAGGTCGCGAGCGTCGTACCCGGCGCGGTACCAGCGCCGTGGCAGAGCGAGCAGGTGATCGCGGTGTCGACCTTGATCTCCTTGGCGATGCCGAACGCCGCCTCGGCGAGGTCGAGGCGCAGCCGGATCAGCGCGTCCTGGCCGCGGCGGACCCGCGGGCGCGGGCCACGGCTGGCGGACTGCTGGCCGAAGAAGGCGTCCATGATGTCGGTGAACGAGAAGCCCTGGCCGAAGCCGGGCCCGCCCGCGGCCGCCGACAGCGGGTCACCGCCTAGGTCGTAGAGCTCGCGCTTCTTGGGGTCGCTCAGTACGTCGTAGGCGCGCGTCACCTCTTTGAAGCGCTCCTGCGTGTGCGGGTCCGGGTTGACGTCGGGGTGCAGTTGGCGGGCCAACCGTCGGTAGGCCTTCTTGATCTCCTCCGGGCTCGCATGGCGCGAGACGCCGAGGATGTCGTACAGATCCTGGGTCATGCTCCAGCTATCGGCTCGGGGTCAGGCATCGGACAGGATTCGGCTGACGTAACGGGCGACGGCGTGTACGGCGGCCATCGAGCCGGGGTAGTCCATCCGGATCGGCCCGACGATTCCCAGCGTAGCCAGCGCCTCCTCGCCAGGTCCGTAACCGGTCGTCACCACTGATGCCGCGGCGAGCGACTCGTGGTCGACCTCGTGGCCGATGCGGACCGTCACCGTGCTCGGGCTGGTGGCCTCGCCCAGCAACCGGAGAAGCACCACGTGCTCCTCGAGCGCCTCCAGCAGCGGGCGCATCGAACTCTCGAAGTCCTCGCCGAAGCGAACCAGGTTGGCAGTGCCGCCGATCGCCACGCGCTCGCCGACGTGCTCATCGGCGACCGCCTCTGCGAACGCGGCCACCAGGCTGGTCACGACCGGGCGGTCGTCGACATGGAAGGACTCGGGCAGCACGCTCACCCGGTTGGCGGCGTCTGCCAGCCGCTGTCCGACCGCGGAGGTGTTGAGCCGCGCGCGCACGTCGGCAAGCAGCTCCTCGGGCAGCGGCCCGGAGATCTCGACGACCCGCTGCTCCACCCGGCCAGCACTCGTGATGATCACCAGCAGGACCCGGCGATCGGTCAGCGTCACGATCTCGACGTGGCGCACGGTCGACCGGGCCAGCGTCGGGTACTGAACGATGGCGATCTGCCGGGTCAGCTGGGCGAGCAGCCGCACGCTGCGGTGGACCACGTCGTCCAGCCCGACGGCACCCTCCAAGAAGGTCGCGATCGCCCGCTTCTCGGCGCCGCTCAGCGGCTTGATCCGGGTCAGGTTGTCGACGAACAGCCGGTAGCCCTTGTCGGTGGGTATCCGGCCCGCACTCGTGTGCGGCTGGGCGATGTAGCCGTCCTCCTCGAGCGCCGCCATGTCGTTGCGCACGGTCGCCGACGAGACCCCCAGTCGGTGCCGCTCCACCAAGGTCTTTGAGCCGACCGGCTCCTGAGTGTTGACGTAGTCCTCGACGATGGCCCGGAGTACGTCGAGCTTGCGGTCGTCAAGCATGTCGCCTCCTCGTCTCGGCGTACGGCGCGCACGACGTTAGCGTCCTGCGTCACTAGGCGGCGGCCCTGGCACTCAGCGCATCCGAGTGCCAAGCCTACCCGGTCGGTCCCCCCGGAGCAGCGAGCCGCGATAGTGGTTCCATGACGGCTGGCACCGGGTGGGTCGAGGTGGCGGAGCGCTGCTTCGTGCGTCGGTACGTCGAGTGGGACGTCAACGTCGGGGTCGTGCTCGGCGCGGCCGGGGCCCTCGTCGTGGACACCCGGGCGACCGGCCGCCAGGGCGAGCTGCTCCGTGCCGACATCAGACCGCTGGCTCCGCGGGCCGAGGTGCGGTGGGTGGTGAACACCCATCAGCACTTCGACCACACCTTCGGGAACGGCGCGTTCGAGGGAGCGACGGTGTTCGCGCACGAGAATGCCGCGGCCGGGATGGTGGCGGCGGGCGAGCGGGTGAAGGCGCTCGTCCGGGCCGACCCGGAGCTGGACCCCGACCATCCCGAGCTCTCCGCGGAGGTCATGTCGGACCTGCTGGCCACCGAGATCCGCCGGCCGGACCGCACCTTCTCCTCCGCTCGGCAGATTGACCTCGGCGACCGGCTGGTCGAGCTCGTCTACCCGGGTCGCGGGCACACCGACGGCGACCTCCTGCTACGCGTGCCCGACGTCGACGTGGCCTTCGTCGGCGACCTCGTCGAGGAGTCGGGGCCGCCCTCGTTCGGGGTCGACTGCTTCCCGCTCGACTGGCCGGCCTCGCTCGACCTCGTGCTGGGGCTGCTCACCCCGAGCTCCGTCGTCGTACCCGGCCATGGCCGGCCGGTCGACCGCGACTTCGTAGCCGACCAGCGAACCGACATCGGCGACGTCGCCGGCATCATCCGCTCCCTGGCGCAGGGCGGCGTCGCCCTCGACGAGGCGGCATCGGCCGGCGCCCGGGTGCCGCGCACGGCGCCCCTCGTGCCCGGAGAGGCGGACCGAGGCGCCACGGGGTGGCCGTACCCGCCGGAACTGTTGGCGGACGCCGTACGCCGCGGCTACTCCCAGCTTGGGCTGCCGACCGCACCCGCGGACTGGGTCCGCAGGTAGTCGCCCGCCGCGCGGGCTACCGCCGCATCGCGGTTCAGTCGGTCAACTGCCGTACCACGGTGTCGGCGAGCAGCCGGCCCCGCCGCGTCAGCACCAGCCGGCCGGCCTCGGCCGCTACCAGGCAGTCCTCGACGAGCCGTGGGGCGGCCCGGACCGCCGTCTCGTCGAGGGCGTCGAGCGACAGCCCGTCGCGCAGCCTCAGTTCCAGCATGACCCGCTCGCGCCGGCGGGTGTCGGCGTCCAGGGCCTCGCGGGCCGCTGCGGGGCTCTCGCCCCCGCGCAGCCGGGCCGCATAGGCGGCCGGGTGCTTGACGTTCCACCAGCGAACCCCGCCGACGTGGGAGTGCGCGCCTGGCCCCACCCCCCACCAGTCGGCTCCGCGCCAGTAGCCGAGGTTGTGGCGGCAACGAGACGCCTCGGCGCGGGCCCAGTTCGACACCTCGTACCAGCCGAAGCCGGCCGCGGTCAGCAGCTCGTCCGCGAGCTCGTACTTGTCCGCCTGGTCGTCGCCGTCGGGCGGCGGCAGCTCCCCCCGTCGGACCTTCCGCGCGAGCGCGGTGCCCGCCTCGACGGTGAGGGCGTAGGCACTGAGATGGTCGGGCGCCACCGCCAGCGCGCTGGTGAGGCTCGTCCGCCACTGGCCCAGGGTCTCCCCCGGCGTGCCGTAGATGAGGTCGAGGCTCACCTGCTCGAAGCCCGCCTCCCGCGCCCACTGCACGACCGCAGGCACCCGCTCTGGGTCGTGCGTCCGGTCGAGGACCGCCAACACCTCCGGCACCGCCGACTGCATGCCGAACGAGACGCGAGTGATGCCGGCAGCGCGCAGCTTGGCGAGGTCCGCGGCGCTCACGCTGTCCGGATTGGCCTCCACGGTGACCTCGGCGCCGTGGGCCAGCCCGAACTCGGTCCGGACGGCGGTGAGGAGAGCGGCCAGGTCGACCGGCGCCAGCACGGTCGGCGTACCGCCGCCGAGGAAGACGGTGTCGACCGCCGGGGCGCGCTCGCCGAGCACCCGGCGGGCCAGCCTGATCTCGGCCACGGCGGCCGAGAGGTACGACGAGGGCGAGGCCGCCGACCCGGCGAGGTCTGCTGGCGTGTACGTGTTGAAGTCGCAGTAGCCGCACCGCACCCGGCAGAACGGGACGTGCACGTACACACCGAACGGCCGGGAGCCAAGCTCGGCGAGCGCGGCTGCCGGCAGCGAACCGCCGGCCGGTGCGGGCTCACCCGACGGCAGCTGCGATGGCACGGCGGCCCTAGCCGTCCTGGCCGTGGACCGAGTCGACCACGTCGCGGCCGTTGCGACCGGTGCTGCACTGATGCGCATCCCGTCCGGTCCTGACACCACCATCGGTGGTGTCAGGCGCGACGTGGGCGATGCAGAGGTCGGGCGCCACCTGGACCTGCAGGCCGCACTCGTAGGGCGCCGGGCTGAGCCGCTCCAGGAGACCCCGCAGCAGGCCGCGATGGACGGCGCAGACGACGTCGGGATGTTCGCGCGCCACCTCGATGAACGGACAGGCGTGCAGCTCCATCAGGTGCCGGTCCCGCTCGGTGGCCAGGTCGGAGGCGAAGCCGAGGTCGACGAACAACTGCGACACCGTGTTCGCGGCCGCCGCCACTGACTGGCTCGGTGGGGAGTCCGCCACCAGTTCGGCGGCCCAGTCGCGGCCAACCAGCTCGCCTCGCCGGGACCGGGTCTGGGCGCTGGCGCCGAAGGCGCCGGCCAGCTGTCCGGCGAGGGTCCGGTACGGATCCGGCCGCGGGTCCAGGTCAGCCGCGGCGGAGAAGCCGAGGCGGGGCCGGCCGGCGGACGTGCGCGGCCGCGGCCGGGAGGACACCAGGCCGGCCCTTCGCAGTACGTCGAGGTGGAAGCGCACGGTAGTCACGTGCAGCCCGGTGGCCCGCGACAGGTCGTACACGTCGAGGTCTCGGGCCTCCCCGGGCCGATTGGCCGCCGCACGGAGCAGGCCGAGGATGCGTCGCCGCACCGGCGACGCCAGGGCGGCGTGGGGGGACCCGCCAGAGCTCATGCCTGGGGCGGGTACCCCGAGACCAGTGGTGTGTCAACGCCGAGCGTGCCCAACTTGGCGGCCCCCCCGGGCGAGCCGAGTGGGTCGGACCTACCCGGCAGCGTCTCGGCGAAGAAGGCGGCATTGTCGGCCGTGAACTGGGTCCACTGGTCGGGCACGTCGTCCTCGTAGAAGATCGCCTCGACCGGACAGACCGGCTCGCAGGCACCGCAGTCGACGCACTCGTCGGGGTGGATGTAAAGCGAGCGCTTGCCCTCATAGATGCAGTCCACCGGGCACTCGTCCACGCAGGCCCGGTCGACGACGTCGATGCATGGCTGGGCGATCGTGTAGGTCATGACTGCCTTCCTCTAGCTGCGGCGCCCCAAATTTACCTGATGACGCTCCGGTTTATCCACCCGGGGGACCGGACCACGGTCAGAGTCTTCCATACCGCCCGGCCGAGTCGGCGCTCCCGGCCAGCATGGATCAGTCCTGAACCGCTTTGGCGATCGTCACGCACTGGGTGATCCACTCATGGTCATCTTGCGTCAGCCCTCTCGACTCCGCCAGCGCGTCCTGGATGGCCCACAGGCCGTTGTGGACCATCCGCACCACCACCCAGTCGCGGGCCCGGTCCGCCTGGAGGCCGGCAGTCTCGACCAGGATGGCGATCCGTCGCCGCAGTGCGCGGCGCAGGTCCCCGGTCGCGGCGGCCTCTGCCCAGCGGTTCCACAGCATGGGCGCCACCTCGTAGTGCGGGTCCCCCGACATCGGCTTCGGGTCGATGACCAGCCAGGGCTCACGGTCGGCGGCGAGCACGTTCTCGTAGTGCAGGTCGCCGTGAATCATGCTGCTGCCGGGTTCCGCGAGCAGCTCACGGGCGAGCATCACCGCCTGCTCGACCAGCCGACGGGGCAGCGGGGCGTCGCGATCGAGGCGCAGCAGGTCGTCGGTCCACCGCAGCACGTACGACGAGAGGGCGCGGAGCTGGGGCGGCGCGGGGATGTGCACGCGTCCGTAGAGGCCACCCACGATGCGGCAGGCCGCCTCGACTTCGACCCGGGTCAGGTCCCGGTCGGCGTGCAGCCGTTCCAGCAACAGCGCGTGCCGGTTCGGGTCGGCCCGCAGCAGCCGGACGGCGCCGTTGCCGGCCAGCGCCTTGAGCCCGATGTGCTCATCGCGCTCCTCATCGTGCGGAAATGAGCACTTGAGGACGGCCGCGCCGGCCCGCGCGGACTGGACCGGGAGCACGAGTGCGCACCTGCCGTGCCGTGCCTGGCCGTCCTGCGTGAGCGCCCACTCGGTCATCAGCTCGCGGGCCAGCGTGGGCAGGCCGCTGAGCCAGTCGTCCCAGCCGGGACTGTGGGCAGGGAGCGCGAGGAGACCCGCCGGCAGCTCGATAGCGCTGGGGGCGTTCACGGCCCCGATCCAACCATGCCGGCGGCCGGTGGACATCGTCCCGCCGGCCCGTGGCCCCAGGCGTCAGCGAGGCGCGGGGTTCGAGATGCGCCCCCACGTCGACTTGTTGCCCCAGATGTTCTGCCGGAGGCCCTCGAGCTGAAGCACCTGGGAATGGTCGACGAAGAGGTTGACCTCGTTGCCGTACGTCTTGATGTACCACTCGAACACAAGCGGGTCGGCAGCCTCGAACATGACCTTGTCGAGTCCGAGTCCGTTGATGATGGCGGCGGCGGCACCGGTGTTCCACTCGGCGACATTCTCCGTGATGCCCTCGGACTCGATCATGATGATGTCAGCCCCGGCGTCCAGCGCCTGCTCGGCGCGGTGGACCAGGTCCCCGACATCCTTCTTGCTCTCGGCCGCCAACTCGGCCACGGTTGAGTCGCCGCCGGACCCGAACTGGATCCCGAGCTCCGGCTTGGCCTTCAGCCCCGCCTTGGTCACCTGCTCCACCAGCCGGAGCAGCCCGGAGGTCGGCATCGAGATGAAGCCGGTCGAGACCTCTATCACGTCGAAACCCACCTCCTTCGCCTCGGTGAGGTAGCGCTCGACCGCGTCCGGTCCGTACCGGAGCACGGTCTCGATCCAGCCGCCCGAGGACACGTAGGCGTCGTGCTCGTGGACGAGGTCGCTGAAGGCCCGGACCTGCTCGCGTGGCAGCAGGGCGAACGACCCGCCCGCCCACTTCACCCCGTCCACCCAGGCGCCGGCAACGTCCAGGACATCGGCGAGGTGGCGAGTGCCGTACGTCGAGTAGTACGGCCCGCGGACCTCGGTCAGTCCGTAGCTGCGTGGCTTCTCGGGCCGGAATGCCCGCGGTATGAAGTCGAAACTGGTTGCTGCCATGGTCCTCTCCTCAACTTGGGATGCGGCTGTCTGGTGGGGCTGCGCCCCGCCGCCGCGGCGAGACCGCGGCGAGCAGTGCGGTCAGTTCGCCGACCTGACGGGTGTCGAGGCTCGCGACCGTCTCCGCGATCTGGCCACGGAGCTGCTGGTCGGTGAACGGCTCGGTGAGCCGCTCGAACTTGGCCAGGGCGCCCGGCCAGTCGAGCGGGTGGTCGACGAAACCGTGGTACGACGACGCCTCCTCCACCAGGGAGGGGCCGTCGCAGAGCTCGACCTCCACCCTGGTCGGCATCTCCGCCGGGAAGCGGGCGGAGAAGTGGGCATCGGCGCGCACCTCGACACGTTTGAGCAGCGCCTGCACGTCGTCGGCACCGATCCGCCGCGCTGCGAACTGCGCGGGCTCGACCTGGCCGTCCAGGAGGGCCACCGCAACGAGGTATGGAAGGGAGTGGTCGGCCTCCTCCTTGGTCCGGATGTGCCGCTTGTCGCCCTCCTCGCCGCCGCCGATGATGTCGTAGGCCACCTGGAACGTGTCGATCACGACCCTGCGCACCGAGCCCGGGTCGAAGCCCGCCCGGCCACGAATGGCCAGGGCGGCCTCCAGCGTCGACTGGGAGTGGATCTCCGCGTTGTACTTCTTCACTATCGTGCGGCGGACGCTCTCGAGGTCTTCGTGGCCCCAATCGATGCTGAAGTCACCGGCGATCGTCTCCTTGAAGCCCTTGTTCCCCTCGAAGACGCCGGCAGGGCCGGTGATGCCAGCGCGGGCCAGGAGCGCCGCATGGAGACCCTCCTTGGCCACCTGCGGGTAGGCCAGGCCCTTCCAGTGGGAGAGGTCGCCGGTTCGGGTCACCCGAAGCGCGTTGTTGGCGGTCCCGGCGATCGCAATCGCGTTGGCGGTCTCGGTGGCGTCCAGGCCGAGCGCTCGGGAGACGCCCGCGGCGACGGCGTAGGCGCCCTGCACCGTATGGTCGAAGCCGCGAGCCCGTACCGGGGCGACGTCCGACAACCGAGTGTGGACCTGGTAGGCGCAGGCAAGCGCGGTCAGGAAGTCCTTGCCGGTGGCGCCCACGCTCTCCGCCGCCGCGAGGACAGCGCCCAGGTTGTCCGATGGGTGGTTGGTCTCCCCAACGGCCAGATAGGCATCCATGAAGTCGAGGTAGCGGCTGAGAGCGACGTTGTAGAAGGCGGCCCGGTCGGGAGCCGAGGTCCCGCCGCCGATCAAAGTCGCGGTGCCGTTGCCGCCCAGCCACTCCGTCAGGTCACGGACCGCCACGGTGGGGGCCGCGTCCAGGGCTCCGACCGCAACGCCGAGCGTGTCGAGCACCCGGATCTTGAGCTGATCGACGGCGGCGGTGCTCAGGCCGTCGTACCGGGTGCCGACGACGAAGTCGGCGAGTTCGTTCACCTCGGCCATGACCTACCTCCGACGAGCCGCCGCGGCTACCTGGTGACGACCGCGGGTCGGACCGGCGGGCGGGTGATGAACTCGAGCCCGTTCGTCGGGAGGACCCCAAGGTCGTCTTGGTCGGCGAACATCCCAGCTTGGCCGGTCGCATCGATGCGCGAGAGCAGCCGCCGCCACTCCGACCAGGTGACGTACGAGGCCATCCGGCGCCCGTCGACCGCCGACTTGGCCTGCTCGACCACCGGTCGCACCAGCGCATCCGCGGCCAGGTAGGCGGACCGAAGCTCGGCCCGGGCCGACTGACGCTCGGCCAGCGGCGCCCCTCGTTCGAGGACTGCGTCGAGTCGGTCACGGGCAGCCGTCACCGCCGCAACCGCGGCACTGATGCGCTCCTGCTGCTGGGCCGAGACCAGTTGCTGGCGTGCTCTGCGACGTGTCAGCATGGCGCCCCTCCTCGCTTTCGAACCTACCGGGCTGCCAAGGCCCAGTTTACACGAATTCTTCAGATTTAATGTCGCCGATCGCGACCGTCCGCCACAGGTGGCCGAGCATTGCCGCGCCGACTGCCAGCCACGCGGCGAAGGCAACCCACAGCTCCACCGAGCCCACGACCCCCACCAGGGGCAGCCGGTCGGCGTCCCCGAGGTAGGCGCTCGCCACGGCGTACATGCCGAGCGGGAAGACGATGCTCCACAGCGTGGGGTCGTATCTCAGCGGCACCCGATGGGTTCGATGCCGCCACCAGCCCGCCGCAACGAGCACCGGGATCAGCCAGCTCGCGAATGCCCACAGCACCACCGCGGCGCCCGCGATCAGGCCGCGGGTTGCCTCGACCATCGGCGCATCTGCCATCTGCACGATCCGGGCCGCCGCCAGGACGGTGATCGCCAGCGCTCCCATCGACACCCAGTACGGCGGCTTGAGCTCGTCTGGCTGGAGCGGGTACCAGAGCATGCGCATGGCCACCATGACGCCGACGGCGAGGTAGAGACACGCACCGACCGACCACGCCACGACTGCGCACAGCGCGAGCTCTCGCCGGCCGGTCGTGAAGGTCGGCTCGATGGTCGCGGCCGCGGCTGCCACCGACTGGCTCGCCACCACCCAGATGAACCAGGTGCCGTTGGCAAACCGGATGACTGGCCGCTCCTCGCGCGACAGCACCGACGTCCACGGGACGACGTACCCAAGGGCCACCCAGAGCAGGCCCGCCGCCGCGAGCAGGCCGGCGGTGACCGCTGGGAACCCGGCGACCCCCAACCGGACGCCGAGCACGTTCGTGCCTGCCACGACCGTGAAGAACCCGAACGCCCGCCGCGCATCGGTGAAGTCGCGGGCCAGATCCACCCCGAACGCCAGCAGACGCCAGGTGGTGAGGGCCGTCAGGACGACCCACGACGCGGCACACAGCACCAGCAGCGCTGCCGACAACGCGTGGAAGCCGCGCAGCCGCATCCCGAGCGAGATGATCCCGGTGGCCATGACCAGGGCGAAGTAGCCCGGAGCCAGGGTTCGAACCGCACGCCGTACCCGCTCCCCGACGGCGCCGGAGCGGCGCTCACCACCCCCTGCCCGCAAGATCCGACGCCGTGGAGGTCGGGACGACCTCCATGTCGGATCATGCCCTGCGGTCGGGGGCATCGCGGGTGCCGAGTGATGAGATGAACGCCTCCTGCGGGATCTCGACCCGTCCCACCATCTTCATCCGCTTCTTGCCTTCCTTCTGCCGCTCCAGCAGTTTGCGCTTGCGGGTGATGTCGCCGCCGTAGCACTTGGCGAGCACGTCCTTGCGCAGCGCCCGGACCGTTTCCCGGGCGATCACCCGGGAGCCGATGGCCGCCTGGATGGGCACCTCGAACTGCTGGCGCGGGATCAGGGAGCGAAGCTTCTTGGTGAGCTCGACGCCGTACGCGTAGGCCCCGTCCCGATGGACGATCGCGGAGAAGGCATCCACCCGCTCACCCTGCAACAGCACGTCCACCTTGACCAGGTCGGCCGGCTGCTCGCCCACCGGCTCGTAGTCGAGCGATGCGTAACCCCTGGTCCGCGACTTGAGCGCGTCGAAGAAGTCGAAGACGATCTCGGCCAGCGGGAGCGTGTACCTGATCTCCACCCGGTCGGCTGACAGGTACTCCATGCCGGCTAGGCTGCCGCGGCGGCTCTGGCAGAGCTCGAGAATCGCCCCCACGTGCTCGGCGGGCGACAGGATCGTGGCCCGTACCACGGGCTCGAAGACCTGCGCGACCGACCCAACGTCCGGGTACTCGCTCGGGTTGGTGACGACCACCTCGGAGCCGTCCTCCATCGCCACCCGGTAGACCACGTTGGGAGCGGTCGAGATGAGCTCTAGGTCGAACTCGCGCTCCAGTCGCTCCCGCACGATCTCCATATGGAGCAGGCCCAGGAAGCCACAGCGGAAGCCGAAGCCGAGCGCGCTCGACGTCTCCGGCTCGAACGCCAGCGCCGCGTCGTTCAGCTGCAGCCGGTCGAGGGCGTCGCGCAGCTCGGGATAGTCGTCGCCGTCGATCGGGAAGAGCCCCGAGTAGACCATCGGGCGGGGGTGTCGGTACCCCTCCAGCGCCAGCGCGGCGCCACGGGCGGCGGAGGTGACCGTGTCCCCCACCCTGGACTGCCGGACCTCCTTCACCCCGGTCATCAGGTACCCCACCTCGCCCACCCCGATCCGGCCGGCCGGGGTGGGCTCGGGCGCGATGACCCCGACTTCGAGCAGCTCGTGCACCGCGCCGGTCGACATCATCCGGATCCGCTCGCGGTGGGCTAGCGACCCGTCGAAGACGCGCACGTACGTCACCACCCCGCGGTAGGCGTCGTAGACCGAGTCGAAGATCAGGGCGCGGGCGGCAGCGTCGGCGTCGCCTGCCGGCGGCGGCACGGAGGCGACTATCTCGTTGAGCAGCGACTCGACGCCCGCTCCGGTCTTGGCGGACACCCGGAGCACGTCGTCGGGGCCGCCGCCCAGCACGTGGGCGAGCTCGGCGGCGTACTTGTCCGGCTGGGCGCTGGGCAGGTCGATCTTGTTCAGCACCGGCACGATGTGCAGGTCGGCGTCCAGCGCAAGATAGAGGTTGGCCAGTGTCTGCGCCTCGATCCCCTGGGACGCGTCGACCAGCAGCACGGCGCCCTCGCAGGCGGCCATCGACCGGCTCACCTCGTAGGTGAAGTCCACGTGCCCGGGGGTGTCGATCATGTTGAGCACGAACGCCCGACCGGCCGCCGGCCCCGACGTCGCCCTCCATGGCAGCCGCACGGCCTGGCTCTTTATGGTGATGCCGCGCTCGCGCTCGATGTCCATGCGGTCCAGGTACTGCGCCCGCATGCTGCGTTCGTCCACCACCCCGGTCAGCTGCAGCATGCGGTCCGCCAGGGTCGACTTCCCGTGGTCGATGTGCGCGATGATGCAGAAGTTCCGGATTTCCGAAGGGTTGGTGGCCCCTGGGTCGGGAGGGCTCGGTGCTGCGGGAGTGGCGGCCAACAGGATGCGGCTATACCTGGCTGGCCGCGGCGGTGTCCGCCTTGGCCTTACCGGCGCCCTTCGACCGCCGGCCCGCGGCGCCCGTTCGCGCGACGGCGGTCGGCTCCGCGCGCTCCGCGTCGGTGGGCCCGCCAGCCCGCCCGGCCTCTTCGCCACTCTCGGCGACCGAGGCGCTCTCGGCCCCATCACCGGCGCCTCCGTCGGTCTGGGCGGCGGGCGGGTCCGGGTGGTCGGCGTCGGCTGACCCGCCGGAAGCGGCGTCAGCCTCCCCGGTGCGGCCCTTGGGGACGACCGGGGCCGAGCGAGTCTCCTCGGGGCCGTCGGAGCCCTCCCCCTCCTCGTCCAGCCCGGTGAGGCCCACCAGGCCGACCCCCTCAACGTTCGACAGGGTCGCCAGCATCTGACGCACGTTGGCGAGCTGGGAGTTGATGCTGTCGCGGCGCTGGCTGGCGGCCGAAAGCTCCCGGTCGGACTCGGTCCGGATACGGTCTGCGTGCGAGCGAGCCTGCGAGACGATCTCGCCCGCCTGTGCCTCGGCCTCCTCGAGCAGCCGCCGGGCCTGCTGCTCCACCTCCGAGCGCATCTTTGCCGCGTCCGCCCGCGTCTGCTGCAGGCGGCGCTGTGCTTCCGCCAGCTGATCGCGGGCCACCTGCGCCTTCTGCCCGAACTCCTCCTCGAGCTGCTGGCGCCGGCCGGCCAGCGTCTGCTCGAACTCCGCAGCAGCGGTCGCCGCCTTCGCTCGCTGGCTCTCGTACAGCGCCTCGGCCTCCTGGGTCCGGGCGGTGGCGTCCCGGTCGGCCTCGTCGAGCATCTGGTCGGAGACTCGCTTCGCGTCCGCGATCAGGCGCGACGCATCCGCATCGGCGGCGCTGCGCAACTGCTGGACGTACCGGTCGGCCTCGGTCCGGACGTCCGCCGCCGCCTCCTGGGCCTCCTGCAGCCGGGCGTCGTAGTCCTTCTTCGCCGCTCCCCGGAGTTCGGCCGCCTCCTCCTCGGCCAGCCCGAGAATCTGACCGACCCGGGCCCCGAGATCCTGGAAGGTCGGCGGTGCGGCCGTCGCCGCGGCCGCTCGCTTGCTGAGCTCCTCGTGCGCGGCCTGGAGCTCGTTCAGCCTGGACGTCAGCTGCTCCACATCGTCGCATCGGGCCTGGAGCTCACGAGCGAGTTCCTGGATGCGCTGGTCCACCTGGCCCGTGTCGTACCCGCGAAGCACGACGCGGAACCCGCTCTGGCCTGCGGCGGGGCCTTCCATCATGTCGTCCACCTCTCAGCGTCGCTCTCCAGTGTGGTGCCTGCTCGGGCTCATCGTCCCGCTCCGGTCCAGCTCGTGACCGGTCCGGGTGGCAGCCCGTTGACCGCAACCCGCTGCGCCGGGGGCTCCGCCGACGACCCGTCCCCCGGCGCCGGTCCCTGAGTCGGCAATGCGTCGGCGTCGCGCTGCCGCTCGTCCGCGGGACTCTGCTCGTCGCCGGACGGCTCGCCGTCCGGCTCCGCGTCGGCCGAGCGGGGCGGCCCGGGCGGCTGGTCGACGTCGGAGGGGTCGTCCGGCACGGCCAACGCCTCGATCACCCCGGACAGCCCGCCCAGCTCCTCGACGATGGCCCGGCGCCGCTTCGACAGCACCGAGACCTCGCGCCGGCTGGCCTGCATCATGGCCCGGGCGGCGGTCCGCAGCTCGTCGGCCTCCCGGCGGGCCTCGTTCACCAGCATGGCTGCCTCGTCGCGCGAGCGCCGAGCCAGCTCCTGCGCCTCCCGCTTGGCGGTGATCACCTCGTCGCTCACCTGCTGACGCAGCGTACGTGCCCCGCCCTCGGCCTCGCGGAGTCGCCGGTCGGCCGCCTCGGCCGCCTCGTCGGCCGCCCGTTGCGCGGCCGATCGGACCTCAGCCGCCTCCGCCTCCGCCCTGGCAACAAGGGCGGCCGCCTGCTCCGCCCCCTTCGTGGCCAGCTCGTCCAACTCTCCTCGCCGGGCCCGCAGGCGGTCAGCCGACCGGGCCAGCACGGCCTGGGTACGGAACCTCACCCCTCGCGCGTGCCGAGCCAGGTCTGCGTGACCGAGGGCCTTGACCCGATCCGACTCCTGCTCGGCGGTCGCCAGCAGCGATGCGACGGTACGCCGGGTCCACTCGGTCTGCTCGGCCGCTGCGGCGAGTTCCCGGTCGGCGTCCGCTCGGGCCCGCGCGAGCAGGCGGCCCGCCTCCTCCGCCGCCGCCGCCCGGGTGTCCTCGGCGGCTCCGCGGGCGACGGCCGCCTCCTCCTCGGCGCTGGCCCGCAGCAGCCGGGCGTCGCTCTCCGCCTGCACCCGGCGGCGGCCGATGTCCTCCTCGGCTGCCGCCACCGCCCGCGCCTGAGCGGCCTCCTGCTCGGCGGCGCGCGCGGTCGCCTGCTCCTCGAGCTCGCGCTCGCGGACGGCCCGCTCCTCTGCCGCGGCCGCCAGCGTCTCCGCAGCGCGTTCGCGGGCACCCGAGAGGACCTGGTCGGCCGTCTCGCGGGCGCGCTCCGCGGCCTCGGCGGCCTGCTGGCGGAGCTGCTCGGCCTCCGAGCGCGCGGCGGCCAGAATCTGATCACGCTCGCGCTCGGCGGCGGCCAGCAGCAGGGTCGCCTGCTCGCCCGCGTCAGACACGATCTGCCGGGCCTGGCCGGAAGCGGACTCCGCCAGCGCCCGGGCCTCGCTCCTGGCCCGGACGGCCTCGTCGCGGAGAGAAGTTGCCTGCTCATGTGCGGCCTCCGCGCGCAGGTGCAGCGCGGCGGCCCGGGCCCGGGCGTCGTCGGCCTCCGACTTCGCCTGGGCACGCAGCTGCTCGGCTACCTGCTCGGCGCGCGCCAGCACGTTCGCCACGTGCTCGAATGACACCGGGGAATCCTCCGGCTGGTCGAAGGGGGGAGGCTCAACGGCCATGCTGCATCATGACAGATTTCTGCTGTCCGGACCCGCCCGATCCCGAGGACGGGCGTCGCCAGGAGGTCGGGCGACCGCTAGCGATCATGACCACTAGGGATGAAGGAACGCCACCCGGACAACGAAGATCAGCATCAGAACGCCCGCGACGATGGCCGCGATGGACAGCCCGTCGCCGTACCCCGGCTCACACAAGGTGAAGTGCCGGGGTTCCGTCGGGTCGAACCACACGTTCACCGGGTCTCCCGCCCGTGCCCCCGTGAAGCCCTCGGTCGAGTCGCCGGTCACCCGCGTCCCGTCGAGTGCGGTGAACGAGATCGTCATCCGGGGCGAGCTGTGCGACGGGGAGACGTCCTCCACGACGCCCTCGGCCGACGCCTGGTAGCGGGTGGGATGCGGCCTCAGCTGCCAGACCCCGAACCCGATGAAAGACAGCGGCAGGAGCGCGAGCAGCGCCGCTAGCCAGTAGGTGGGGGTCACGCTGACAGCGTAGGCCGTGGCCGGGTGCGGTCCGCGCCAGGCCGCGGCGCCGGCCAGCGGGCCGCCCACGCGCGGTGTGCAGCCGAACGGGTCAGCTGGAGGGGTCAGACGAACTTCGGAAAGGTCGGCGGCGGAACGGCCCCGCCGGCCCCCTCCAGCGCGCCCTCCAGTACGGCCGCAATCTCGACCAGCGTGGCCTCGCTCCCCGCCGTGCCCCAGATGGTGACCGCGACCGGCAGCTCGTGCACCAGCCCGGCCGGCACTGTGACCAGCGGGTAGCCCGCCATCGCCGCAGGCTGGGTGCAGGGGCCCCACGCATGCTCTCGGTTGACGAGGTCGATCGGCGGTGCCGGCGTGTACGCCGGGGTGACCAGCGCGTCCAGGGAGTGCTCCCGCAGCACGGCGTCGATGCCATCGTCGCGGCCATGCGCGAGGCAGGCGGTCCGCGCCGCGGCGTACTCCGGGGACCCGACGGCCGGTGTCTGGAGTGCCGCCTCGAAGAACGACTGGCCGAAATAGGCCAGCTCCACATCGGCGTGGTCGCGGTTGAACTGGACCAGATCGGCAAGCGACCGGGGACCGTCGCCTGGCCGGGTCGCCAGGTACTCGCGCATGCCGGCCTCGATCTCGGCCAGCAACACGTGCAGCTCGTCGTCGAAGCCGTAGTCGGCCATCGACTCGAGGTCGGTCCCGTCCACGACGACCGCGCCGGCCGCGGAGAGCAGCCCCAGCGCCGCCTCGGCGACCGCGTCGGTCGGCGCGCTTTCGCCCCAGTAGAGCCTCCTCGGCACGCCGATGCGCCGGCCCTCGAGGCTGACCCGGCGGGCGTGGCCGGCGTACTCGGATCCGCCGCCGGTGAGCACGTCCAGGATGGCCGCGGCCTCGGCCACGCTTGCGGCCAGAGGTCCGGCCGTGTCCTGCGACCGGGAGATCGGCACGATGCCGGCGGCTGGCACCAGCCCGACGGTCGGCTTGATGCCCACGCACCCGTTGTAGGCGGCCGGGCAGGTGATCGACCCGTCGGTCTCGGTGCCGATCGCGAGGCGGGCCAGCCCGGCGGCCACCGCGGCGCCGCTGCCGGAACTGGAGCCACCGGCCGACCGGTTGAGGGCGTACGGGTTGCGGGTAAGGCCGCCGTAGGCGCTCCACCCGGAGGTGGACTGCTCGTCGCGGAAGTTGGCCCACTCGCTGAGGTTGGTCTTGCCGAGCACGACCAGCCCGGCGTCGCGAAGCCGCCGTACCAGCGGGGCGTCGGCGGCCGGCGGGCGGTCCGCCAGGGCGAGCGAGCCGGCGGTGGTCAGGAGGCCCGCCGTGTCGATGTTGTCCTTGACCAGCACCGCTTGACCGTGCAGCGGGCCGCGGACCCGGCCGGCAGCCAACTCGGCGTCCAGCCGGTCGGCGTCGGCGCGCGCGTCGGAGTTGAGGGTGCAGATGGCGTTGACGAGTGGGTCGACGGACTCGATCCGGTCGAGGAGCTCCTCGACGCCGTCGCGGGCTGAGGCCATGGCAGGAGCCTCCCACACGCCGCGGGAAGCGGTCGCCTTGACTCATCGCCGCATCGTTTGGCAGTCCCCAGTACAGTCAGAGGTCCGGCGACCAAGATTCCACGCCACCTGGCTCCACGAGACTCCTTGCAGGTACATTACAAAGCAAAGCATTGGGAAAGGACGGAGCCAGTGTTCGGGCGGCTCGCCAGGGCGATGCTTGCCCTGGCAATCGTTGGACTCGTGCTCGTTGCGCTAGAGCCCCATAGGAAATACCAATCAACAGACGAATGTCAAGATGGTTATGCCGCCGCAAAGCGGGGCAACCCCTGACGTGATCGCCGGCGACACGCTGGCCATAACCGGCGCCATCGGCGGATCGGACCTCGGCAGTTTCACGACTACCTGGGGGGCATGCGAATGAGTATCCGAGGTGCCGATATCTCAAGACTGCCCCACGGGGGCGGTTTGCGCGGATCTCGGGTCAAGACAGTGCAACGGCTTCGGCGGTCTGTTCGGCCGTGGGTCGCTACGCGAGCGGGCTTGTCCTGGGACTGGTAACGGTGCTGCTTGCGGCCGGATGCAGCGACGGAGGTGGTAAGGAACTGGCGCTGGCGGGCTCTCCGGCGCCGGACGGAACGAATCCCCTGACCGGGTCAACGACCACATCCCAGTCGAATCGTGCCAGCGCGGGGGGCCAACCGGTCGCGGTTTTCAGTTCGGTCACCGAGCCCGACGGGCGGCACAAAGGTCGAGAGATGAACCTCAGGCGGGTCACCGTCCGCACCGCTGGAGACCACATCAGGGTCACCCTGGTAAGCTACCAACCACTGCACCCGGATCAGTTCGTCCCCTATCGCGCCGGCAAAGCTTGGCGGCACCAACTGGTGCGCTCTCCGTGCGGAAACATCGTCGTTGACTGGGAGACCCACACCAGCTCCACGGGGCAGAGCACGATCTTCACGCGGGTAACGGAGGACCACGGGCACTATCGCGCGGATGTCTACCGAAGGCGAACGAACCACGGATCCGGGCAGCGCGTTGGACTGGCAGCCGTACGGCAGACGAACGAGCACACCCTTGTAGTCTCGCTCCCGCGCGCATGGCCCGGGAGCGCGATCGGTAGGTACGCGCCCTGGGCCGCCAGCATCGACGGTGGGAGAGCCATGTGTGCTCCGTTGCTCGAACAGGTGCAGTTCCTGCCGGCCCACGGCGTCAAAACACCCAGCATGCGCTGACCACCACGGACGGCCCGGACGGTCCGGTTGGGCAGGCGCGGGTTGGCGGCGGCTGGCCGGCGCTGATAGCCTTGGCGGTCGTGCACTGCTCATTCCGTGCGACCCGATCCATCCAGCCGAGTAAGAGGCACTGCCGCGTGGCGAACATAAAGTCCCAGATCAAGCGCATCAAGCAGAACGAGGCTGCGCACGAGCGCAACAAGTCGGTCAAGTCGGCGCTCAAGACCGCGGTCCGTCGCTTCCACGAGGCGGTCGAGGCCGGCGACAGCGACCGCGCCCGCGAGCTCGCCCGGTCCGCCGCCCGCAAGCTCGACCAGGCGGCGTCCGCCGGGGTCATCCACAAGAACCAGGCAGCAAACCGCAAGTCGTCGATCGCCAGCCAGGCAGCCGACCTCTAAGCCGCGCTCCGTCCGCTAGGCTGCTCCTCTAGGCCGCGACTCCGGCGTCCGGCCGCACGCCCGACGGCCACCGTCAGGACAGCGCCCTGGCCCGCAGTACGGCGATCACCAGCCGTTCGCAGGCCCACATCCGGTCCACGCCGGCTCCTTTGACGTCTGCGTCTGCCTTCGCCGTGGCCGCGATCGCAGCCGCCAGCCCCCGGTCCGACCACGCCGCGCCCTGCTTGCGAAGCGTGCCGAGCTTCCACGACGGTACGCCGGCCGCGAGTGCCAGCTCGGCCGCCGGCACCCCCGGTGCGTCGTGGCCACGCACCACCGCCAGCGCCCGCAGACCGCTAGCCATGGCGCTGGTCACCAGAACGGGGTCGACTCCAGCCGCCAGCGCCCACCGCAGTCGCTCGATGGCCAGCGAGGTACGGCCGTACAGAGCGGCGTCCGCGACGCTGTACCCCTTCGTCTCCGCCTGACCGCCGTAGTAGCGGCGTACCAGTGGGACCGTCAGGCGCTCGCCGAGGTCGGCGACCAGCTGGCTCACCGCGGAGGCGAGGGCTCTCACGTTGGTGCCCACACCTTCGATGAGCGCCTCGACCGCATCCGCCGCAGCGCTGGCCCCGGCGGCCCGGATCTCCTGTGCCGTCCACTCCTTCAGATCCCGTCCCGAGAGCCGCGCGGCTCTCACCTCCCTGGCGCCTGCCTTCCGCAGTCGCGTGACGACTGCGGTGGCGGTCGACCCTGGGCTCTGCTGCAGCACCAGTGCCACGTCGGGGTCCGGTGCGGCCAGGTAGCCCAGCAGCGGCTCGAGCGCGTCCGGCGGCAGGGACTCCAGCCGTCGGACGATCACACACCGAGTGGTGGCGAAGAGCGACGGGCTGGTCATCTCCAAGACCGACCCGGGGCCCAGCTCCTCGGCGTTCAGCTCGCGGACGTCCGCCTCGGGGTCGGCGTTACGGACCATGTCCCGGACCGCGCTCACCGCCCGCTCAGACAGGAACTCCTCCGGCCCGTAGACCACCGTGGTAGTGCCGAGCCCGTCGGCTGCCGCCGGCCTAGTGGCCATTGCCGGTACCCATCGCCACAGCAT
This sequence comes from Nocardioidaceae bacterium, assembly GCA_035692425.1. Taxonomy (GTDB): domain Bacteria; phylum Actinomycetota; class Actinomycetes; order Propionibacteriales; family Nocardioidaceae; genus DASSHZ01. Next base: position 77,175 of record DASSHZ010000036.1, on the reverse strand, counting down.
CGCATGGCGCACGGACAGGCCGGTCGGCATGTGCTGTGCTCCGGCAGCCACTCTGCGCCGCCGACAGCCGCCCGCACGGAGACCTTCGTGAGCTGACCTGGACCACCGACCGGCTGGCCCATTCGGTCGATCGATTGATATTCTGCGAAGCAGGCCAGGACGGTGAGGCAATGACGCAGGAACGGACATACTCGACCGGCGCCCGCGCGGGCGAGGCGGGCGCGGCCCTCGGGGCAGCCCGCCGGACGGCCCGACCGTCGATCCCCGGACCGCTGCCCGGCCCGTGGTGCCGGCAGGGGTTCAGGCGGGAGCAGACCCCGACTACAGTCGGCTGAGCAGCCATGAGCCCGACACCCGTGATCTGGTCCCCCAGCTCGCTGGCGCATGAGCCCAACGCCGAGGTCTGGATCGGCCTGCGCACCAAGGGCGATGAGGTCCCCGAACGCGTCACCGTGATCCGAGACGCGCTGGAAGGCGCTGGCCACGAGCTCCAGGTGGCCGCCGTACATCCGGACACCGTGCTCCGGGCGGTGCACAGCGCAGCCCTGGTGGACTACCTGTCCAGCGTCTACGCCGACTGGGTGTCGGCCGGCTTCCCGGAAGACCCCGGACAGGACCGGGTGGTCCCGTACTTCTTCCCAACGGCAGCCATGCGCGGCCCGCTGCCCGCCCAGCCGGCCCGGGCCGTGCACGCCAGGGCCGGGGAGTTCGCCTACGACACCATGACGGTCGTCGGCCCTGGCACCAACGAGGCGGCCAGGGGCGCGGTCGACTGCGCACTGACCGCGGTGGACCGGGTCCAGGCCGGCCAGGGCTCGTGCTACGCCCTGTGTCGCCCGCCCGGCCACCACGCAACCCGGGAGGCGTTCGGTGGGTCGTGTTACCTGAACAACGCCGCGGTGGCCGCCGAAGCCTTCCGGCGGGCGGGGCACAACCACGTGGCTGTCGTCGACATCGATGCACATCACGGCAACGGCACCGAGGCGATCTTCTATGCACGCAGCGATGTCTTCTACGGCTCGGTGCACGTCGACCCGGGGGCGGGCTGGTTCCCGCATGTCGTCGGCTTCGCAGGCGAACGGGGGGTCGGCGACGGCTACGGCTCGACGTCGAATTTCCCACTCGCGCCGGGGTCCGGCGACGGCGAGTGGCTGGCGGCCCTCGGCACGCTGATCACCGAGGTCGAGCAGTTCGCCCCGTCAGCACTCGTTGTCTCCCTCGGGGTCGATGCGGCCCGCGATGACCCGGAGAGCCCGCTCGAGGTCACGATGGCAGGATACGAGCGGGCCGGCGAGCTGATCGGGTCGCTGTCCCGCCCCACCGTCATCGTCCAAGAGGGTGGGTACAACCTGGCCACCCTCGGGTCGCTCGTCCGGGCGTTCCTTCGGGGCCACGATGGGGGCGACCAGCAGGTGCCGGCGACCGGGCGAGGGAACGATGCGCAAGAGCTATGACGTGATCGTCGTCGGTGGCGGGCACAACGGGCTGGTGGCGGCCGCCTACCTGGCGAAGCACGGGCTGTCCACGCTGGTCTGCGAGGCCCGCCACGTGGTCGGGGGCGCGGCGGTGAGCGAGCACCCGTTCGGCCCCGATTACACGGTGACCATGCTCTCGTACGTCGTCTCCCTGCTGCCACCTTCGCTCGTCCGCGACCTGAATCTGGAGCGGTACGGCTACCACGTCTACCGGCAGGGGCCGTACTTCGCGCCGCGTCGAGACGGTCGCTACCTGCAGCTGCCGGCGGACGCCGCGGCGCGCCATGCCGAGATCGCCAAGTTCTCGGGCCGGGATGCCGACGCGTTCGCCGACTGGGACGCCTGGCTGGCGGGGCTGGGGACGGTGCTGGGACCACTAATGGAGCGGATCCCCCCCAGCCTCGGCTCTCGCCGACCGGCGGACCTGCTCCGGCAGGCGGCGCTGCTGGGCAGCCTGCGGGGGCTCGACGCCCGGAAGGCCGTCGACATCACCCGCCTCTTCACGATGAGCATCGCGGACCTGGTGGAGGACTACTTCGAGTCCGACGCCATGCGGGGCGTGCTCAGCGTCTCCGGGGTGATCGGCAGCTGGGCAGGGCCCCGCTCCCCCGGGACCGCGTACGTGATGGCACATCACCACATCGGCGACCTGGGGGACGGCCAGCCGGGCGCCTGGGGCTTCCCGCGGGGCGGGATGGGCGGCGTTTCCCAGGCCCTGGCCGACTCGGCGCGGTCGTTCGGTGCCGAGATCAGGACTAGCGCGGAGGTGGCCCGCATCTGCACGACCGGCACCGCAGGGTCGGCCCGAGCTACCGGAGTGGCGCTCGGCTCCGGCGAGGAGATCGGCGCATCGGTAGTCATAACCACCGCACACCCGAAGATCTCCTTCCTGTCGCTGGTGGACAGAGCGGCGCTCCCAGCCGACTTCGTCAAGGACATCGAGCGTTGGAAGACCCGCAGCGGGACCGTGAAGATCAACCTCGCAGTCGACCGGTTGCCCGAGTTCACTGCCAGGCCGGGCTTCGATCCCGCGGTGCACGGCGGGACGATCGTCCTGGCCGAGCGCCTCGAGGACATCGAAGATGCCTTCCAGGACGCGGTGCGTGGAGCGCCGGCCCAGACGCCGTTCGCCGACATCTGCATTCCCAGCGTCTTCGACGACTCGCTCGCACCGCCCGGACAACACGTCGTATCCATGTTCACCCAATGGGTGCCGCACACTTGGGCCGCGGCTCCGCAACCGGAGCAGCTCGAGAGCTACGCCGACCGGGTCGTGTCCCGCTTCAACGATGTGGCCCCGGGCTTCACCGAGTCGATCCTCCACCGGAAGGTGATCGGTCCGTACGAGATGGAACACGAGTACCACCTCATTGGCGGCAACATCTTCCACGGCGAGCTGACCACCGGCCAGCTCTTCCACGCTCGACCCGCCGCGGGCTACGCAGACTTCCGAACGCCGGTCCGCGGGCTTTACCAAGCCGGTTCTGCCACCCATGGAGGCGGTGGCGTGACTGGCATCCCCGGGCGCAACGTGGTGCGCCAGGTGACGAGCGATCTGCGGGCAACCGAGTGGCGGCGGCTGGCCCGTCGCGCGTTGCATAAAGCGCCCGTAACGCCCAAGCGATCGATTGACAGAGTCCATCCCGACGCCTAGCCTGAATTCGTGGAGAGCGAGCGGGACACCTTCGCCAGAATCCAGTCCTCCGCGCTGTCACTAATCGCCACGCAGGGATTCGCCGCCACCGGCATTCGGCAGATCGCCGACGGCGCCGGAATATCTGTTGCGTCGCTCTACCACTACATGGGCACGAAAGAAGATCTCCTCGAGCGCATGATGCGCGACAGCATGCAGAGCCTGCTGAGTTCGGCGCAGGATGCGGTCGAGGCGGCCAGTAACCCCCCGGCGCAGCTCGCCAGGCTGGTGGACGTGCACGTTCGCAAGCACGCTCGCGACAACATGCTGTCCCTGGTGGCGGACACGGAGCTGAGGTCGCTGTCACCCGACCGCCGCCGGGAAATCGTCAAACTACGCGATGCCTACGAGTCCGTCTGGGCCTCCGTGATTTCAGCGGGTGCCAGCTCGGGAGTATTCAAGGTGCCGGACGTGAAGCTAGCAATTTTCGCGATCTTGGGAATGTGCACAGGAGTGGTCTATTGGTACTCACCCGATGGCCGGCTGTCGCTGGACGACATCAGTGCCGCATACGTGTCCATGGCGCTCAGCCTCTTGAGCCGCAAGGGACCCACCGGACGGCGCAAGGCTTGAGCACCACGTTGCCGGTGACTCCGCAAGGCGGCTCACTATGACTGTCGAACGCCACGCCCAGTCCACTACGCCAGCCGACGGCGCCGGCCACGAGCAGCCCGTGGTCCGCTACGAAGAGCGCGACGGCGTCGGAATGATCACGCTGAACCGGCCGGATCGGCTGAATGCGGTGACCCCCGAGCTGGTCGAAGCCCTCATCCTCGCTATCGATCACGCGGTGTCGAGCGACCCAGGTGCGGTTATCCTGCGCGGCGCCGGGCGGGCGTTCTGTGCGGGCTACGACCTGAAGCAGCCCGCCGCCAAGGACGACCACGGCGCAGAGCGATACCGGCTGCACCGAGTGCAAGACGTTACCCGCAAGATCCGGCAGGCCCACATCCCATTCGTAGCAGCGGTCCACGGGTTCGCCCTTGGTGCGGGTTGCGAGTTTGCCCTGGGCTGCGACCTGGTCGTGGCCGCCCAGAGCGCGCGCTTCGGCTTCCCCGAGGTCTCCGTCGGGCTCGGCATCACCGGTGGCGCATCCCACATCCTGCCAATGAGCGTGGGCCTGCCGAAGGCGAAGGAACTGGTGCTTCTCGGCGAGACCTTCGACGCCACTGAGGCGCACCGGCTGTGTCTCGTCTACCGCGTGGTGCCAGACGAGGCGCTTGGCGACTCGGCACGCCAGCTGGCGGAGACCCTGAGGGACAAACCACGGCGGGCGCTGAGCCTGGCCAAGCTGGCGATCGACCGCGGAGTGCAGGGCGGGATCGACGCGGCGTACGAGACCGAGATCGCCAACGCCATGGTGCTGCACGACACCGCCGACGCCCGACGAGCCAGCGAACAGTTCCGCGCCCGGTCGACCACAGCAACACCTGGGCTCGCGGCCGAATGAGAGGGCAGCCGCCAACCGGAGATGCCGGGGCTACCGGAACGCACGTCGGCCTGGAGGGAGCCGACGGGATTGCCGCCCTGTTCCAGCCCCGCGTGGTGGCGGTGGTTGGAGTCTCGCGGACGTCGGTGAAGTGGGGGAACCGCATCCTGCAGCACACGCTCGACGCCGGGTTCACCGGGCGCATCTACGGCATCAACCCGACCGCCGGTGCGGGCGAGGAGGTGGCGGGGGTGCCGCTCGTGCCGTCGATCGACGAGATCCCCGGCCCCATCGATCTCGCCGTGCTCGCCGTACGCCGCGACCTCGCAGAGCAGGCGATGCGCGAGGTCGCCCGGGTCGGCGTGGGGGTGGCGGTGGTGACCGCCTCCGGCTTCGGTGAGCTGGGTGCAGAGGGGCTCGCTGCGGAAGCGCGCCTGCGGGACATCGCCGCCGCGGCAGGCACCCGGCTGCTGGGCCCGAACGGATTCGGCGTGTTCTCCGCGGACGACAGGCTGAACCTGACCCCCCGCAGCCCGATCGCGCCAGGGCCGCTTGCTCTGGCGTCGCAGTCTGGCAATGTTGCCGTCGCCCTGTTCCAGCAGGCCGCGGCGGTGCGCCTCGGGTTCTCCCGGTGTGTTGGGGTGGGCAACCAGTCCGACATCGGCTTCGGAGAGCTGCTCGAGTACTTCGCCTCGGACCGCCAGACCCGGGCCGTCGGGCTATACGTGGAGGGGCTCCGGGCCGATGATGGCGCCGGCTTCCGGGCCGGCCTGGAAGCCTGTCGCCGGGCCGGTAAGCCGGTCGCGGTCCTGAAGTCGGGCAGCTCGGCGGTCGGCGCACGCAGCGTGCAGACTCACACCCACGCGCTAACCTCCGACGACACGGTCTGGGCCACGGTCCTCGGAGCACATGGCGCGGTCCGAGTCGGGTCCGCCGAGGAGCTGGTGGACGTGCTGCAAGCCGCCGTGCGCGTGCCCTGGTTCTCCGGGGGGGTCGCCGTCGCCACCGATGGCGGCGGCGACACGGTGATGGCGGTGGACGCGCTGGCCGAGGTGGGGCTGCCGCTGGCGACACTAACCGACGCGGCCCGGGACCGAGTGCACGCGGTCGCCCCACCGCTGGCCCCACCCTCGCCAGGCGGCAACCCGGTGACCCTGGACACACCGGGCGGCGTACAGGACAACCCCGGCATCCTTGCCAGCTGTGCCGAGGCGTTCGCCTCGGCTCCAGACGTCGGCGTCGTCGTCCTCGGCGGCGTCTTCGGCGGCTATGCGCTGCAGCAACCCGCGGAGCTGAGCACCGCCCGCGCCCTGGTTGAGCTGCATCTCGGGCGGATCCCCGTGGTCGTCCAGTCGAGCCATGTCATCTCGCGCTCCGACCCGCTGCTGCTGCTGGCCGACGGGGGCGTGGCCATCTACCCGACCGTTCAGCGACTGGCCGCGGCCTTGGCCACTCGACATCGGACGAGCTCCGGAGCGCGGGTGCCGAACCGAGCGCCCCGCCGGGCGGGCGCCACCGTCTCGGCCCTCGACCCAGACGAGTTGCGGGCCCTGCTCCGAGCAGGCGGCATCGACCTTCCCGGGCAGGTTCGCATCCCGCCCGGCGAGGGTTGGCGCGGCGACATCGACGCCATCGACTTCCCCGTCGCGGTCAAGCTCTCCGACCCGGCGGTCGCCCACAAGTCCGAGGTCGACGGAGTGCGCCTCGACGTTGCCGACAAGCGGCAGCTCGAGGAGGTGGTCGGAGACCTCCGCCGCCGGTTCCCGGCGTCCCCCCTAGTGGTCATGCACTCGTACCCGGCCGGGCTGGAGCTCCTGGTCGGCGGCTTCACGGACCCGGTCTTCGGGCCGGTCGTTCTCCTCGGCCGTGGCGGCATCTGGACTGAAGCGGAGGACGATGTCGCCCTCTGCGCCGCTCCGGTCACCCGGGCCTCCGTTCGCAACGCGCTGCAGACACTGCGCTGCCACCCGATCCTCGCCGGCGGGCGCGGGCAGCCGCCGCTCGCCATCGGGCGGGTCGTCGACCTCGCCCTCAGCGTCGCGTCCGTTCTGAGTGCCCACCCGACGCTGACGCTCGACCTGAACCCGGTCATCCTGTACGCCGACGGCTGTGCGGTCGTCGATGTCTACGGCACCGTTGGGGAGGGCGGCGTACCGGCGGCGCCCGACGGCCCCGGAACGGCACCGAGCGGCACGAAGGAAGGGATGTGAACCGTGAGCGACGCCGAGACCGCCCCTCCGCAGGCAGCGCGGAAGCCGCTCATCAGGGACCTGCACGGCGTACGCCGGGTAGACCACTTTGCCTGGCTCCGGGACACCGGCGCTGCCGAGACGCTCGACTACCTGCGCGCCGAGCGTCGTTACTACGACGCCGCGACCCGGCACCTGCGGCCGCTCGCCCAGACGCTCTTCGGCGAGATGACTGCCCGGCTACCCCGGACCGAGACCTCCGCGCCGTGGCGGCGCTCGCGCTACACCTACCAGTTCCGGCTGGCCGCGGGACAGGAGCACCCGCGGCTGTGCCGGGCGGCTAACCGCCTGCTCCCGGACCTGGCCGCGGTCGCGGTCGGCGGTGACCTGTTCGAGCCGGTACTCGACCCGGCGTCGATCACCGGCGCCGGCGGGTACTTCGACCTGGGCGTCTGCCTCGTGAGCCCGGACGAGCGGTGGCTCGCGTACTCCGTGGATCTCGTCGGTGACGAGGTGTTCGCGCTCCGGTTCCGAGACCTCGAGTCCGGGGGCGACCTGACTACGACCGTGCCGCGCACCTACTACTCGGGTGCCTGGAGCGCCGACTCCGGGACGTTCTTCTACACGGTGCCCGATGAGGCCCACCGACCATACGAAGTCTGGCGGCACGCCGTGGGCGCTCCCCCCGCCAGCGACGTGCGCATCTTCAGCGAGCCAGATGCGCAGTACGAGGTGGACGTCCGCACCACACGCAGCGGCTCGGTGGTCGTGATCACGTCCGCCAACCGGTGCACCAGCGAGTGCTGGGTGGTCGACGCGGCCAGTCCGGCGAGGGACCCGATCTGCGTCCGGCCGCGGGTTCGCGGGGTCGAGTACGCGGTTGAGCACGGTGGCGTCGACCGCGACACCCTCTACCTCCTGACCAACGAGGGCGCGGCGGAGTTCCAGGTGCGATCCGTGCCGCTCGCCGCGGCGGGCTCGGCGCGATGGGCAGAGCTCATGCCTGCGGATCCGGCCCGCCGACCACTCTCGGTCGACGCGTTCGCGCAGCACCTAGTGGTGACCGAGCGCTTCGACGGTCACCTCCAGCTGCGAGTCGTACCGCTCGACGGGGCCGGTGACCCCTGGGTGCTGGCACCGTCCCTGGCCCAGGGCACGATCTGCCTGGACCGGAACGAGCTGTTCGACTCCCAGAACGTCACGGTACGGGAGGAGTCGTACGTCGAGCCACCGCGGTGGTGGGAGGTACGGCTCGCCACCGGTGAGCGACGCCTGATCAAGGGCCCGGACACCCCGAACTACGACGCGACGAGCTACGTCTGCGACCGCGAGGTCGTGACGGCCTCGGACGGCACGGCCATCCCGGTCACGGTGGCCCGCCGGAAGGACACCCCGCTGGACGGTCGCGCGCCGTGCCTGCTCTACGGGTACGGCGCCTACGAGGCCTGCTTCGAGCCCGAGTTCGACCTCGCCCTCCCGAGCCTCCTCGACCGGGGGGTCGTGTTCGCACACGCCCATGTGCGCGGTGGCGGGGAGGGCGGTCGGCGGTGGTGGCTCGACGGGCGACTGGAGCACAAGCAACACACGTTCGCCGACTACCTCGACGTCGCCGACGCCATAGCGGGAGGCCTGGTCGACGGGGACCGGATCGCGACCCGCGGCCTGTCCGCGGGCGGGTTGCTCCAGGGGGCGGTGTTCTCCCAGGCACCGGGTCGGTGGCGCGCCGTGGTCGCGGAGGTGCCGTTCGTCGACGTGGTTACCACGATGCTCGACCCGTCCATCCCTCTAACCGCTAACGAGTGGGACGAGTGGGGTGACCCTCGCCGAGCTGCCGACTTCGCCTGGCTGCTGGCGTACTCGCCGTACGACAACATCCCGGCGGCGGGCGGCCGCCCCGATCTGCTGGTCACCGGCGCGCTGCACGACGCCCGGGTGATGGTCTCGGAGCCGGCCAAGTGGGTGGCGGCCCTGCGCGCTAGCGACCCCGCGTGGTCCGAGCGTTGCCTCTTCCGCTGTGAGCTCGACGAAGCATCCCACGTCGGTCCTTCCGGACGCCGGGCGCACCTTGCCTACGAGGCCGAGGTCTACGCCTGGATTCTGGAGCGGCTCCGTCCCCAGGACAACCCGCAAGCGCCGGCCGGTGGGGTCGGCTCTTCCGGGCCGCCCGAGGGCAGCTGAGATGACGGGTAGGGCCCGCGGCCGCGACCAGCCGGCCGCACCGACCGCTCCCAGCCTGCTCGAGGTCCGGAACCTGACGACGCACATCCGGATGCGGCAGTCGACGGTCGAGGCGGTCGGCGGGATCTCGTTCTCCATCCGGCCCGGGGAGACCGTCGGCCTGGTCGGCGAGTCCGGCAGCGGGAAGTCCGTGACCGCGCTGTCCTTGATGCAGCTGCTGCCGCCGAACGGTGCGGTCGTCGACGGCAGCGTGGTGCTCGACGGACGGGACCTCATCCAGTGCAGCGAGGCCCAGCTGCGGCGCATCCGCGGCAACGAGGTGGCCATGGTCTTCCAGGACCCGATGACCGCACTCAACCCGACGATGACGATCGGCAACCAGATCGCCGAGCCGCTAAGGATCCACCGGGGAGCCTCCCGGCGGGAGGCCATGGACCGCGCGGCGGAGATCCTGACGATGGTCGGCATGCCGCGCCCGCTTGAGCGTCTGAACGCGTACCCGCACCAGCTGTCCGGCGGGTTGCGACAGCGGGTGATGATCGCCATCGCGCTGTCCTGCGAGCCCAAGCTGCTCATCGCCGACGAGCCGACTACCGCTCTCGATGTCACCATCCAGTCCCAGATCCTGTCGCTGCTGGACGAGCTGAGGCAGCGGCTCCACATGGGGCTGCTCCTCATCACCCACGACATGGGGGTGATCGCGGGCAGGGCCGACCGGGTACTGGTGATGTACGCCGGGCGCATCGTCGAGGCCGGGGAGACGTCGACGCTGTTCCATCGGATGCGCCACCCGTACACGCAGGCCCTGCTGGAGTCGATGCCGGACCTGGAGACCGACCGGAGCCAGGCCCTGTACAGCATCCCGGGTTCGCCGCCAACGCTGGCGCCCCCGCCGGAGGCCTGCCGGTTCGCCCCTCGGTGCCGCTACGCGCAGCCGCGATGCCGGCTCGAGGACCCCCCGACGCTCGATGGGGAAACCGGACACCCGTACGCCTGCTTCTTCCCGGTGGCCGGACCGGTGCTCCCCGCCACCACGCCGACCGAGGCCGAGGCGGCGAGCCCTGTGCCCAGCAGCACCCCGCCACCGCGCGAGGCCGCCCCGGCCGTGGCCGTCGCCGCCCCGGCTGCCGAGGTCGACGAGGCCGAACCCCCGCTCCTCGTCCTCGACGAGGTCGTGAAGGAGTTTCCCATCGGGAAGGGGCTGCTGCGCCGTCAGGCCGGCTCGATCAAGGCGGTCTCCGGGGTGTCCCTCGAGATCGCTCGCGGGGAGACGTTCGGCCTGGTTGGCGAGTCTGGTTGCGGCAAGACGACGCTCGGCCGGCTGATGGTCGCAGCGGAACCATTGACGTCCGGCAGCATCCAGTTCGCGGGCGTGGACATGTCCAGACTCCGCGGGCGAGCGCTCCGACGAGCACGTCGGGACGTGCAGCTGATGTTCCAGGACCCCTATTCGTCCCTGGACCCACGCATGCGGATCTCCTCAACCCTGCGCGAACCACTGCAAGCGCAGCAGATCGGCAACCGCGCCCAGCAGGACGCGCGCATCCGCGAGCTCCTCCGACAGGTCGGGCTCGCACCGACGGCGGTGGACCTGCACCCGCACGAGTTCTCCGGGGGTCAGCGTCAGCGCATCGGCTTCGCCCGAGCGCTCACGCTCGAGCCCAAGCTGGTCATCGCCGACGAGCCCGTGTCGGCCCTCGACGTGTCAATCCAGGCGCAGGTGCTCAACGTGCTGCGAAGCCTGCAGGAGCAGCATGACCTCACCTACGTGATCATCTCCCACGACTTGTCGGTAGTGCGTTACCTGGCGGACCGGATTGGCGTCATGTACCTCGGCAAGCTGGTGGAGATCGGCCCGGCCGCCGAGATCTACGACGGCCCTGCCCACCCGTACACAGCCGGCCTGCTGGCCGCAGTGCCGCTGCCGGATCCCGAGCGCGAGCGGGCGAAGTCGGCCGCCCCGGTCGAGGGTGAGCTGCCATCACCGGCCGACCCCCCTTCCGGGTGCCGGTTCCGGACCAGATGCCCGCTGGCGCAGGACATCTGCGCCCAGGTCGAGCCGCCGCTGCGCCCCTTCGGCATCCCGCAGCACACGGCGGCCTGCCACTTCCCGCTCCGTCCGCCGCTGGCCGCCGGATGGTCTGGCGGCTCCGGGCAGCCGTCGGGCTAGTGCGTGTAGTAGTACTCGTCGGCGTTCGGGAAGCCGAGCGGGTTCACCGGGAAGGCACCGCGCAGGTTGGACTTGTAGGCGATCAGCCCGGCCGGCACTGGCAGCCACAGGAACGGCACCTGCTTGGCCACGTAGTCCTCATAGGCCCACACCGCCTTCGGGTTGGTCGAGTGGAAGGCGGCACTCATCAGCTGCACCGCCTTGTGGTCCACCCAGCTCCCCGAGTTGTCGATCGAGCCAGGTGAGAACAGCAGCACACCAACGGGGTAGGGGCTGAACCCCCAGCCGCCGTAGTCCCCGAGTTGCCAGCCACAGAACTTGCTGGTCGGGTTCTTGGGGTTGCACGGGTTGACGATCCCCACGACGGTGTTGAACGGTTGCGACTTCAGGCTGAGCTGGATACCGGCCTGGGCCATGGCGGACTGGATCGCCTGGTACTGGAGGTCGGTGGCCTCAGAGCCGGTGGTGTACAGCGCGGTGAACTGCAGCTTCGCGCCGGCCGCCACCCCGGGGCCACACTGGCCAGGGCCACTGCCCGGCTTCAGACAGACGTCCGTCCCGCCAGGATTGACCTGCCAGCCGTGGCTCTGCAGCAGGCTCTTCGCCTTGGTCGGGTTGTACGGAAATGGCCCGCCGGCCCTCTCGAGTGGGGAGACGTACGGGCTGTTGGGCTTGAGCGGAACCGGCCCCGGCCCCACGACACCGTAGCCGTTGTAGATCTTGTCGATGATCTGCTTCTGCGGAATCAGCGACTGCATGGCCTGGCGGAGGTAGAGCTGGCTCAGCATCGAACCCACCGACGGGCTCTTCAGATTGAGGATCGAGAACGTGATGGCCAGGTCGTACCAGGGCTTGATGGTGTAGCCATCCCCGGGCAGCTGAGAGAGTGCCCGCTTGGCATCGATCAGCGGAACGTACCCGACATCGATCTGGGACCCGGCCAGCAGTGCGTTGAGCTCTGCTGTGTCGCTGGTGAACGGGAGGTTGACGTACTTATCGATCTTCGGCTTAGGCCCGGAGTAGGCCTTGTTTGGCACGAAGACCACCTTGCCGTTGGTCGAGTAGGAGCTCAGCGACCACGGGCCGTCTATTACCTTCCAGAGCGGGTTGCTGGTGAAGGTGCCGCCGTCCTTGCCGGCCTGGAACAACATCTTCCAGACCTTGGCGGCACCGGACTTCGTCCGGTCGAAGTTGCCCACCTTTCCGCCCGGAGACGTCTTGTCCCAAGCGTGCTGCGGGATCGGGACGATCTCCTGCAGCTGGTCATCGGTGTAATACCCGGAGTTGTACGGCTGGTCCAAAGTCAGAGTGAAGGTGCTCGCGCTTTTGGTGGTGAACTTCGTTACGTTGTCCGGGAAATAACCCTTGCTGTAGTTCCCCCACTTCGCCTTGTTGTAGCGAACAAGGTTGTAGAAGAACTCGACGTCCCGGCTAGTGATGGGCTTACCGTCTGACCACTTCCACGGTTTCAGCTGGATAGTCACCGAACGCCCGCTAGGCGAGTAGTGGATCGACTTGTAGAGGCTTCGCTGGAGGTTCGGCACCGGTTTCCCGTTTACGCCGATGACCACGAGCGGTCGCCACATCAGCTGGGAAAACCCCTCGATGTTGGCAACGGTCAGAAACTCGCCGGTCTGCAGCGGCGAGATGAAGTTCGGGATCGTGCCGGCAGTCAGCGAGGCCACCACCGTGCCGCCCTTGACCGCCGCCGCCTGCTTTCCGGTAGTGGACGTGGTGCCCCCGCCCTGCCCGCTGGGTGACCCTCCCGACCCCCCCGACGTACACCCTGCCACCACCACTGATGCCGCAGCCAAGCAGGCAAGCACACTCCAGCGCCGACTCACGTGTGTCATGACATCTCCTTCGCAATCCCCGCGGCGCCTGCTCCCCGGGCAGGCGCGCTGGGGATACCGTGTGCGGAACGCCCGAGCACTGCGCTGCTAGCGATACTAGCGATCGCTTGATAGGGTGTCAACGGGACACTGCTTCCGAGGTCCGGCAACAACGGCCTGCGGCCATGCGAGGGCCAAAGTTCGAAAAGGAGCGGCGTGAGCGGATTCCTTATCCGACGTGCGTTCCATGCCGTTCTCGTGGTTTTTGGCGTGACCGTAGTCACGTTCATTCTCATTCACTTGGAGCCCGGCAGCACGGCGAAGTCGGTGCTCGGAGTCCACGCCACCCCGGCGGCCATTGCATACTTTAACAAGGTGCATGGCCTCGGCCGACCGCTGCCACTTGAGTTCTGGGACTACCTAACCGGGCTGGCGCATGGCCATCTGGGTCATTCGTACGCCGATGACCGCGATGTTACGACCCTTATCGCCGAGGCCCTGCCGAAGGATGCCGTGCTCCTCATCATCTCGAACGCGGTGAGCCTGGTGGCAGGCGTGGCCATCGGCATCTACCAGGCGCTGCGGCGGAACCGGGCTGGCGACTTTGTGGCCCAGACCGCCGCCTTTGTGCTCTACGCAATGCCGTTCTTCCTGTTGGGCTTCATCCTGATCGACATCTTCGCAATCACCCTGAAGTGGCTACCGCCGGGGGCTCCCCAGTACACGAACGTGGCGGACATCTTGGCGCACCCTGCGGGTCTCGTGTTGCCGGTGCTCACCCTGGCGCTCGGGTCGGTCGCCTCCTACACCCAGTTCATGCGCTCCGAGATGATCGACAACCTCGTGCAGGACTATGTGCGGACGGCGCGCGCCAAGGGGCTCTCCAACCGGGCCGTCGTGCTGCACCACCTGCTCCGCAACAGCCTCCTCCCCATCGTTACCATCCTCGGCCTGGTGCTACCGGGCATCCTCAGCGGCGCCATCGTCGTGGAGACGGTATTCAACTACCCCGGTATGGGGCTGATGTTCTTCAACGCCGCCCTGAAGCACGACTACCCGGTGCTGATGGGCTTCACGCTGTTCGGGGGGGTCGCTGTCGTCGTCGGCAACTTCCTCGCGGATGTTGCCTATGCGGCACTCGATCCCCGAGTTCGTCTGAGCTAGGAGCCGGCCATCACCACCCCGATGCCAGGTGTCAACGCACCGACCGCGGTCGACCCGCTCGGCGAGCCACCCGGCGCCGGGCCGACCCCTGCCATCACAAGCAACTGGCGGGTGATGGCGAGGACGTTCCTGGAGAACCGGCTCGCGATCGTCGGGCTCGGGGTAATCGCGTTCATGGTGCTCCTCTCCTTCCTCGGTCCGGTGGTGTGGCGAACCCAACAGGTCTCGATCAACCTGCTCGAGGCCGACGAGCCCCCTAGCTGGGCGCACCCGCTCGGTACCGACGCCGCCGGCTACGACATGCTCGGCCGGATCATGCTCGGTGGGCAGTCAGCCCTCGAACTCGGGTGTGCGGTCGCGATCGTCGCCATGCTGATCGGCTCGACGTGGGGCGCGATCTCCGGCTACGCCGGAGGGTGGCTTGACGCTCTCATGATGCGCGCGGTCGACGTCCTGCTCTCGATCCCGACTTTGGTACTGCTGCTCATCCTGGCCACGATGTTCACCCCCAGCGTGCTGTCCCTCATCCTGATCCTCGGCAGCCTGTCGTGGCTCCTCACCTCGCGGCTCGTGCGAGCCGAGGCCCTCAAGCTCCGCAGTCAGGAGTACGTCGAGGCCGCCCGGCTCGCGGGCTGCTCCCGGCGCCGGATCGTCCTGCGCCACGTCATTCCGAACGCGCTGGGCGTCATCGTTGTGCAGGCGGCCTTCGAGGTGGCGGATGCAATCCTCGGCGTTGCCTACCTCAGCTTCCTCGGTCTAGGGATCCCGCCGCCCCATGCCAGCTGGGGCGACATTCTCTCGAAGGGCCTAGACGAGCTGTATAACGGCTACTGGTGGATGGTCTACCCCGTCGGCCTCGCCATCGTGCTGACCGTGCTGGGCTTCTACACCGTCGGGAACGCGCTGCGCGACGCTCTGGAGACTCGCCTGCAGACCAGATAGGCACTGGCGGTCATGGCCACTGGTGCCCTGCCGGCTGCGCCGGACTCAGCTCCCCGCTTGCCGCCGCCTCCAGGGTGACCACCGACAGCCTCCCGCGGTCACTGACGACCGCCACGTCGCCGTTTAGGTCGGTGCGGTAGACCCGCGCGCCGAGCTCGCGCAGCAGTCCCAGGGCAGCCGCGGCCGGGTGCCCATAGTCGTTGTCGGCGCCGACCGAAATCAACGCGACCCGCGCCCGGGTCGCGGACACGAAGGCCGGGTCCTGATTCGCCGAGCCGTGGTGGGCGAGCTTGAGCACGTCAACCCGCAGGTCCGTCGCCGTACCCAGGATGTCCTGCTGCTCCTCGTGCTGAGCGTCGCCAGCCAGCAGCAGGCGAATGCCGCGGGAGCGCACGAGCATCACCACGCTCGCGTTGTTCGGCCCGGCGCCGTCGTCCTCTGGGTCGTGCAGCCGGAGCGGGCCGAGAACCGTCCAGCCGAGGCTCCCCGCCGTACGCCGCTCCCCCGGCTCCGCCACGGTGACCGGCACCTCGGCCGCGGCTGCCTCGCGGCGCACGACAGCGGCCCGATCGGCCGGCTCGGCGAACGGCGAGACCTCGATCTCGGCCACCGGCCAGGAGCGCAGTACCGCCGGCAGCCCGTCAACATGGTCGGCGTGAAAGTGGGTCAGCAGCACGAGACCGACCCGCCGGATGCGGGTGGCCCGCAGGCATCTCCCCATGGCGAGCGGGTCGGGGCCGGTGTCGACGACCACCGCGGTACCGTGGCCGGCGTTCAGGACCAGACCGTCCCCCTGACCCACGTCGC
The DNA here is from genome assembly GCA_035692425.1 of Nocardioidaceae bacterium. Taxonomy (GTDB): domain Bacteria; phylum Actinomycetota; class Actinomycetes; order Propionibacteriales; family Nocardioidaceae; genus DASSHZ01. The sequence goes on along the minus strand of DASSHZ010000036.1, from coordinate 61,296 downwards.
ACATCACCAGCACCCAGCCGGCTGGCGGCCAGCCGAGCCGCGGAGCGGGGTGCACGACCGACACCGTGAGCGCGGCCGCCGCGGCCAGTGCCGCGTACCGGTTGCCCAGCAACCGCGGCATTGCCAGTACCAGCCCCAGGCAGAGCACCGCCAACGCGACGATCGCCGCGCCACCGACCGCCCACTGCACGCTGGCGCCGGGCAGCGCAGCGGTCCGGTGGGCGACCTCGACGATCCACCAGGCGGGCAGCCCGGCCAGCCGTCCGAGCAGCTGACCGAGCCAGGTGTTGACCACCGCGGCCAGGCCGGCCACCAGCCCCAGCACGGTCGCCGGGCCCACTGCCGGAGCCGCCAGCAGGTTCGAGAGGACGGCCACCAGGCTTACCTGACCGGAGATCGCGGCAATCGCCGGCGTACAGACCAGCTGCGCCGACATCGGTACGGCGACCGCCTCGGCAAGCCAGCCCGGCAGCCAGCGTGCGAGGGCGCGGCGCCAGACCGGCGAGAGGAGCACGATCCCGGCGGTAGCGGTGGTCGAGAGCACGAAACCCGGCGACCTGGCCAGCCACGGGTCGAGGAGGACCAGCACGACTACGGCTACGCATAGGGCCCGGACGCCACGCCGGGCGCCGCCCGCGGACAGCCCGACGAGGCCGACCACGCCCATGGCCGCGGCACGCAGCACGCTGGGCTCGGGGCGCGCCAACAAGACGAAGAAGACGACCGCGACGAGTCCCGCCAAAGCCAGGCCGTGGGCCCGGACGCCGCACCATCGCGCGCAGAAGAGCACGAACGCCAGCACCAAGGTGAGGTTCGAGCCACTCACCGCGAGCAGGTGGGTGAGGCCCGTAGTCCGGAAGTCGACGGTGACGTCGGCGGGCATCCCGCTCGTGTCGCCGTCGACGAGCGCGGGCACCAGGGCCCGCTGCGGCGGCGGCAGCGGCGCGGCGGCCCTGGTGAGGCCGGACCGGACCGCGGCGACCCCCCGCTCCAGGGCGCCAGCGCGGGCGAGGAGCAGCGGCTCGCCCCAGGCGCGGACGACGGCGCTCAGGGCCGTACCTTCGGCCACCTCGAGCCGGCCGCGCAGGCCGACCCGATCTCCTAGCCGGTATCGCAGCCAGCCGGGGTCCCCGAGCACCAAGGCCGGGGATCGAACGCGCGTGGTCCGCCCGCGGGCACGCACCTCACTGACTCGGACCGGTACCACCACGTACGTCGTGAACCGGCCGCTCTTGGCCACCGGGTCGCCGGTCAAGGTGGCCACCAGGGATGCCGCTGCCTGCTCGCGGGCGAGCCCCGGCAGGGGCCCGGCCTGGACGGCTCCCGCCCGCAGGCCGGCAGCAGCCAGCGCGCTCGCCCCGACGATCAGAGCCACGACGACGGCACGCCACGCAGCCCGCCGCCGGAACCCACCCGGCCACCAGCGCAGACCCCGGGAGGCCAGGAGGCCTAGACCGCCGCCGGCCGCCAGCAGGATGAGCCCGCCGACGAGGGACCTACCAGCGCCCCAGCCAACCCCCCAGGCTGCGAGCAGCCATGCGGCCAGGGCTGCGGGCGCCAGGCGCAGGTCGAGACGCACTAGACATACACGAAGGGCTCTAGCTGGGCGAGCGTCTTCTCGCCGATGCCGGACACCTCGAGCAGCTCATCAGTGCTGGTGAACCGGGTGTGCTCGGCGCGCCACTGGAGGATCGCCGCGGCGAGCACGGGGCCGACGCCGGGCAGGGTCTCGAGCTCGCTCTCGGTGGCGGCGTTGAGGTCGAGGCGCTGGGGAGTCGCGGAGCCCCCGGCCGGCGCGGGGCCGGGCGGCACCGCCGGTACAGCGACTCCGACTACGATCTGCTCACCGTCGACGAGCCGCCGGGCCAGGTTGATCCCCGTGATGTCGACCCCGCGCCGAACCCCGCCGACGGCCTCGATGGCGTCGATGACGCGCGAGCCCGGTGACAGCTCGACGATTCCCGGCCGGCGTACCTTGCCCGCGACGTCGACGACGAGCGGCGGCACGGCTTTGCCGGTACGGCGGCCGGCCGGCCCCGGCGCACCGGCGGCCATCGCGCCGGGCGAGATCGCCGACGCGGGTGGCTCGCCGCCGGCAGGACCGGTCGAGTGGGGTGCGGCGCCCCCGGGGAGCTGGCGGCTCACCGGTACCGACTCCTCGTGCGGCACGGACCGCAGCACCCACCAAGCCGCGCCCACGGTGAGCACCGCCACGACCAAGGCACCGACGGCGACGTGGTGCACGCTCAGGCCCCACCGCCCCACCTCGCCACGCCCGGCCGGCGCCCGGTGCCGAGGCGTGACCGCCAGCCGCCGACCTCGCCCGGGGCTGGCCGTCACTGACGAGCTCGGGCCAGCAGCCGGCTGGGCGGTCGTCGGCGAGGTGATCTCCGCCTGCTCAGCCTGCGGGCCGGGCGACAAGGGGCGGTCGATAGTCGGGCGAGTCTCAGTGCGCTCGCCGGTGCTGGCCGTGCCGAAATGGCTGGCCAACGCCTCCAGCCGCCGCTGGGCGGCGGCCACCCCAGCGCTGTCGAGTGGAGGCCGTCGACCGAACATGGCGACGACGCTAGGGGCTGGCACCGGCCCGCGGCCATCCCGTGCCGCCGGGCTGTGGAAACCGTCGGCGTCCCGACCCCGACGACGACGTCAAGGCCGAGAGCGGCAGGTCCGGGACGCGGCCCTCCTGCATGCTCAGCCGGTTTCGTCCGCCGCGGTCGGTGGATGCAGGTCCACCGGCGCGACGACGACGGCCAACATGCCGGGGCCGACGTGGGCCCCGACCACGGCGCCCACCTGGTTCACCACGAGCTCTCGGAGGCCGGGGATACCGCCGCGCAGCCGATCGGCGAGCTCCTCCGCGCGCGACCAGTTGGCGAGGTGCGAGACGGCCACGTCCACCGTCTCCGTGCCGGCGGCCGCGACAGCCATCTCCTCCAGTCGGGCAATTGCCCGCGTCGACGTCCGCACCTTCTCCAGGGCCACCACCCGTCCAGCCCGGATCGTCAGTAAGGGCTTGACCGCGAGCGCCGACCCGACGAGCGTGGCGGCAGTGCCGATCCGGCCGCCGCGGTGCAGGAACTCCAGGGTGTCGACGTAGAAGAGGCTCCGGGTCTGCGCGGCCCGCCGCCGGGCTGCCTCCGCTGCCTCCGCCGCGGGACGACCTGCCGCCAGCACCTCGGCGGCGGCCTGCACCGCGAACCCGGTGCCCATCCCCACCTGTCCGGAGTCGACCACGAAGACCGGTAGCGGCGCCCGCCGCGCCGCCAGCTGGGCCGACTCGAACGTGCCCGACATCTCGGCCGACAGGTGCACGGAAACCACTGCCGGGGCGCCGTCCTGGGCCGCCTGCTCGTAACTGCGCAGGAAGACCTCTGGTGGCGGTCGGCTGGTGGACACCGGGGCACCTTCGCGCAGCGCGGCGGCGACCTCGTCCGGGCCGGCGGTCGAGCCCTCGTCGTACGCCTGGGCACCGATCACGACCCGCAGCGGCACCACGCTGACGTCGAACCGGGTCGCCAGGACCTCGTCCACGGACGCCGAGTCGGACACGAGCACGGCGCGGCGGGGCACTCCGTGACCCTAGTCCCGCAAGGACTCAGATGACGATGTTGACGACCCGCGGCGGCCGGACGACCACCTTGCGAACGACAGCATCGCCCAGGGTTCGCTGGACGTTCGGCTCGGCGAGGGCCAGGTCCTGCAGCTCGTCGGCTCCAATCGTCGGCGGCACTTGCAGCTTGGCGCGGACCTTGCCCTGCACGGAGACGACGCAGGTCACCGACTCCTCGACCAGCAGCGCGGGGTCGAAGGTTGGCCAACCGGCCTTGGCCACGGTCGGCGCGTGGCCGAGCCGCTCCCACATCTCCTCTGCCGTGTACGGCGACACCAGGCTCAGCAGGACAGCCACCGCCTCGGCCGCCTCCCGGACCGCCGGGTCGGCCGCCCCGCACCCGCTGTCGACCGCCTTCCTCGTGGCGTTGACGAGCTCCATCGCCTTGGCCACGAGCACGTTGAACCGCTTGCTCTCGACCAGCTCGGTCGCGTCCCGCACGGTGCGGTGCGTCACCTTGCGCAACGCCTCGTCCCCGGCCCGCGGGTCGGCGCCGACCGGTGAGCTGACATCGCCGGCCAGCCGCCAGGCGCGCTGCAGGAACCGCAGCGAGCCGGCCGGCGAGAGGTCGGCCCAGTCGATGTCGTCCTCCGGCGGCCCGGCGAAGACCATGGTCAGCCGGACCGCGTCGACGCCGTACCGCTCGATCTGCTCCCCGAGGTCGACGCCGTTGCCGAGGGTCTTGCTCATGCCCTTGCCCTCGTTGATCACCTCGCCCTGGTTGATCAGCGCGGTGAACGGCTCGACGAAGTCGAGGTGGCCAAGGTCGTGCAGCGCCTTCGTCACGAAACGTGCGTAGAGGAGGTGCAGGATCGCGTGCTCGACGCCGCCGACGTACTGGTCGACGGGCAGCCAGCGCCGGACGGCCGCCGGGTCGAACGGCTGGGTGTCGTCGTGCGGGGTGGGGTAGCGCAGGTAGTACCAGGAGGAGTCGACGAAGGTGTCCATCGTGTCGGTGTCCCGCTCGGCCGGGCCGCCGCAGCGCGGGCAGGAGACCCGCACCCAGTCCTCCGATGCCGCCAGCGGCGAGACGCCCTTCGGCAGCAGGTCGGCGCCCTTGAGGTCCGGCAGCCGGACCGGCAGCTGGTCCTCGGGGACCGGTACCTCGCCGCACGACGGGCAGTGCACGATGGGGATCGGGGGTCCCCAGTACCGCTGCCGCGACACCAGCCAGTCGCGCAGCCGGAAGTTGATGGCGCCCTGGCCGAGGCCGTTGGCCTCCAGCCACTCGATGACGACCCGCTTCGCCGCCTCGCGGCCCAGGCCGTCGAGGCTCACCTCATCGGTGGCGGAGTTGATGGTCGGCCCGTCACCGGTGTAGGCCTCACCCGCCCAGCCGGCCGGCGGCTGCACCGTCCGCACCACCGGCAGCCCGAAGACCTGGGCGAACTCCCAGTCCCGCTGATCCTCGGCGGGAACCGCCATGATCGCGCCGGTGCCGTAGTCGGGCAGCACGTAGTCGGCGGCGTACACCGGCATCGAGGCACCGGTCACCGGGTTGGTCGCGTGTACGCCGAGGAACACCCCGGTCTTGTCCCGGCCCTCCGCCAGCCGCTCGACCTCGGTGGCCCGGCGTACCTGCTCCAGGTACTCCGCGAGCGCCCCGCGCTGTTCGGGGGCGCACAGCTCCTCGGCCAGCGCGGCGTCGGCGGCGACCACGAAGAAGGTGGCCCCGAAGACCGTGTCAGGGCGCGTCGTGAAGACCGTGACAGGCTCGGCGCGGCCCTCGACGGCGAAATCGATGTGCGCGCCCTCCGAGCGACCGATCCAGTTGCGCTGCATGGTGAGGATCCGGGCCGGCCAGCGACCCTCCAGCGCGGCCATGTCGTCGAGCAGCCGCTGCGCGTAGTCCGTCACCTTGAAGAACCACTGGGTAAGCGTGCGCTTGGTGACCTCGGCGCCGCACCGCTCGCAGCGCCCGCCTACCACCTGCTCGTTGGCGAGCACGGTCTGGTCCTGCGGACACCAGTTGACGCTGGCGCCCTTCCGATAGGCCAGTCCGGCGGCGTACAGCTGCAGGAAGAGCCACTGCGTCCACCGGTAGTACTCGGGGTCGGAAGTGTGCAGCCGGGTCGACCAGTCGAACGACACGGCGTACCGACGGAAGGACTCGGCCTGGGTCGCGATGTTCGCGTAGGTCCAGATGGCCGGGTTCTCGTTGCGCTTGATCGCCGCGTTCTCGGCGTTCAGGCCGAAGGAGTCCCAGCCGACCGGGTGCAACACGACGTACCCGCGCTGGACCCAGTACCGCGCGATGACGTCGGCCAGCGCCCACGCCTCGGCGTGGCCCATGTGCAGGTCGCCGGACGGGTAGGGGAACATGTCCAGCAGGTAGCGGCGCTCGGCGGTGGCGTCGGCGCCGTCCCCGTCGGCGGAGCCGGTTGCGCCGGTCGCATCACCCTTGCGTAGCACCCCGAACGGGTCCAGCCCGTCCCAGACCTTCAGCCACTTCTCCTGCACGGCCTGCACGTCGTACGCCGACGGGCCGGTCGGATCGCCGCCGTCTCTACCGGCGCCCCCTGCACCACCGGCCCGCTGCGTCCGGCGGCGAACGTCACCGGAAGGGTCAGGCGGGCCGTCGTCAACCGCGCCGGCCAGCCCGGTGGTCTGCTCGTTCATCTGCGCTCCTGGGTGACGGACTGCGGTCGACCGAGCGCCTCAGCGGGCTCGGCGCGGGGCAAAAAAAAGCCCCTCGGACACGAGGGGAGCCGCGCTGCCTGGAAGTCTCAGCGCGGCCCGGTAAGGAGCAGGGTCGTCCGCATACCTGCAGGATAGCGCACCGGCCGCTCGCCGTACCGGCGCGACCCCAGCCGTCTAGCCGGCGCGCTTGTCCATCCCAGGGGGCGTTGTTCCGTCCCGGGGGCATCTGGCGCCCGATCTAAACCCACAGCGCGCGCAACGCCCCACTGAGGAGACAAGTGGGTCAGGAGGGGTCGCCGACGGTGCCCTCGAAGAGGGGGGCGCCGGTGGTGTTGTCGGCGATGACGTAGGCGAACGGGTGGTCGGCGTCGAACCGCACCAGACCGGGAGGCGGCGCCTGGGCGCTCGTAGCCACCGCAATCCCAGTTGCGGCGGCCGCCACGGTGCCCTTCTCCCCCACGGTTATGTTCGCCGCCTGCACGACCTGCGAGACCGACAGGCCACTCGTCGGCGACAGCGCGCTGAAGTCACCGCCGGTCCGCAGACCGAGATGCTCGAGTACGCCGAGCAGGTTGAGCTGCGAGGTGGTGTGCCACCGGGGCAGCGACACTGCCACCGGGCGCAGCCGGAAGCCAGCCCCCACTGCGGCCAGCGTCTTCGGGAGCAGCAGATGGTCGAGGCTGCCGGGAGTGGAGGCGGCGGTCGGGACCTTGGTCGAGCGTCGGGGCAACAGGACCCACATCGAGAGCCGGTCACCCCGGTACGGGAGGCGCACCGCCTGCCAGCCGCGTCCCGACGCATAGTCGAACTTCGCCGTGAGCCGCATCGTCTTGACGTTGACCTGGTCGCCCGCCGAGGTGGTGAAGGGTCGCGGCGTGGTCTCTGGCGCAAGGAACGGGTTCGCCCACTTGGCATCCAGGTAGATCGCGTTGACCAGCACGGCCACCGTGGAGGGGTCGAAGCTCTGGAACAGCATCGGGATCCGGCCGTGTGTGCGCTCGGCCACCCAGGAGTTGATGACACGCAAGGCCGGCTGCGGGAAGGCGACCTGCTGCACCCCGGCGTCGTACCAGCGCTTGATGGCCCTGAGGTAGCTGCTGCGCACCGCGAAGCCCGGTGCAGTGAACAGCCCGTCGCTCACCTGCAGGAGGTTGCCTGCGCCCGGGTAGGACATCGCATGCAGCAGACCGTTGACTGCCGGCCGCCGGTTCGCCGGCAGCTGCAGGACCGAGTCGAGGTTGGTCGCGGTCGAGCCGGCCGCGCCCTCACGGAGCATGGCGAAGTCGATGGACAGGCTGGCCGGCGAGAAGACAAGGTTGCCGTCGGTGCTGGGCAGCCGCTGCGCCAGCTCGCTGCCGAGAGCCCGCATTCCTCGCGTCAGGGCCTGGTACGACGTGTCCGCCGAGGGTGAGGCGACCGCGGCGTCGGACACTAGCAGGCGGCCATGCGTCGGTCCGGTTGCCCTCGGCCCGGCGGAGGTACCGCACGCCGATGCCACAGCCAGCAACAGCGCCGCCGTCAGCGCGGTGCCAACCCTGGCCGACCGGCCCACCGGATGCCGCTTCACCGCACGCAGATACGCCACGTAGCCTCTGACGCGCCGGGCCCGGCTCCGGTTCCCCCGCCACTCACCAGCTGGAGCGTCCTGCACCTCGCGCGCGGTAGCGCTCCGGCGCAACAAGGACGCCTAGCCGGCAGGTGAGGTGGCGGATCCGCTCGGAGCAGGCGACGTGGGAGTCCCGGTGGGCGACCCGGTCGGAGTCGCGGGTGCGGACGGGGAGGTGGTCGGCGTGCTCGACGGCGTCGAGTGGCTGGGAGGTGCCGGGCTGGCCGGGGTCGTGGCCGGTGCTGTCGTCGGGCCGGTCGTGGCGGGACTGGTAGACCCGGCCGGCGGCGTCGGATTGACAGACTGGGCGGGCGGCTCGACGTACCTGATGATGCGGGTGATCGTCGTCCCATGCTGGTGGCCCGCCGAGGTTAGGGCCGAGACGGGCCGGCCCACCACCGCCTCGAACGCAGTGATCAGCCCGATGCCCAGCACCAGGGCGACCGCGGCGCTGAGGGCCACGGTGCCCCACTGGACCCGCGGCCGAACTGGCGGCTTGACTGGCAGGAGTCGGGTCTCCGTTGCGCTCGCCGGGTCCTCGCCGGGGTGGTGATGACGGCCGAGCCTGGTCGGGATCGTCTCGAGGAGGGTGTAGCGGCTCCGCTCCAACGAGTGCGAGTACAGCGCGGTGCCGACGGTGGCGACCACGCTCGCAACCGCCGCACCTATGATCGTGCCGCCGACACCGAGCCAGGAGGCGGCGACGGCGGCGGACGCGGCTGCCAGCGCACCGCCGAGGACGCGGACCCCGCTCAGCTCCAGCCGCGGTCTCGGTCGTCTGTAAACCACCGTGTCGCTGCCGGCGTCGCCGGAGGAGTTAGTCAGCGAGCGCGGGTCGATGGACGGCATGGGGGCTCCGGGCCGGTAGCTGGTTGGTCGCGGGAAGATGTGCAAAGGCACTGAGACAACGCTAGCCAGCCGGGTGCCGCCAACCGAAACCGAAACCGGGTTGAGAGCGGGTGATGCTGAGCACAGTGTCCGATCTCACTGGGCAAGGCGCCGCCCCACCACTCGTCACCGCGATGGCGGCCAGGGCCGTCGTACTCGATGGTGGCCTGGCCACGTACCTCGAGTCGACCGGGCACGATCTCTCCGGCGGGCTGTGGTCGGCCCGGCTGCTCCTCGAGCGACCGGCCGCGATCGTCGACGCCCACACGGCGTTCTTCGCTGCCGGCGCCCAAGTGGCGACGACTGCGTCGTACCAGGTGTCGTATGAGGGGCTCGCCGGCGCCGGGCTGGGTCCGGCGGAGACCGACCGGCTGCTGCGGCAGAGCGTGTCGCTCGCCCGGGCGGCGGCGGCAGCACCGGGCCAAGGCGCGCGCTGGGTGGCGGCGTCGATCGGACCGTACGGCGCGGCGCTCGCGGACGGGTCGGAGTACCGGGGGGACTACGGCCTCGACGTGGCGGAACTGCGCAGGTGGCACCGACGGCGCTTCGATGTGCTCGCCGAGTCGGACGCCGACGTGCTGGCCCTGGAGACGATCCCCTGCCTGGCCGAGGTCGAGGCCCTGCTCGGCCTCGTCTCGGGGAGTGGCCGCCCGTGCTGGCTCTCGCTGACCTGTGCCAACGGGCGTACGCGGGCCGGCGAGGACCTGGACCAGGCCCTCGCGATGGCGCGCGACATCGGCGAGGTGGTCGCCGTAGGGGTGAACTGCACTGACCCGTCAGAGGTGTCCGGCCTGGTCCGAAGAGCGCACGCCGGCACCGGCAAGCCTGCGGTCGCCTACCCCAACAGTGGCGAGACCTGGGATGCCTCCCACCGCCGCTGGACCGGCCGCGCCAGCCTTACCCCCCGGCTGGCGAGCGAGTGGGCGGGCGCCGGCGCCCGACTCGTGGGCGGTTGCTGCCGGGTGGGACCCGCGGAGGTCCGGGCCATGGCGGCGGCACTCGCCGCCCCGACATCGTCATGAGTCCAGCGGGTTCGCTAGTCGAGTCGTTCGCCAGCGAACTCGTACGGCGGCGCCGCCCTCTCAGGGTCGAGCGAGGTCGAACCGGTCCAGACTCATCACCTTGTCCCAGGCTGCGACGAAGTCGCGCACGAACTTCTCCCGACCATCGTCGGCGCCATAGACCTCCGCTACCGCGCGTAGCTCGGCGGTCGAGGCGAACACCAGGTCCACCCGGCTGCCGGTCCACTTGACCTCGTCGGTGGCCAGGTCGCGACCTTCGAATCGGTCCGGATACTCGGCGTCGGAGTCGACGGGGCTCCACTCGGTGCCCATGTCCAGCAGGTTGACGAAGAAGTCGTTGGTCAGGGCGCCCGGGGTGTCCGTGAGGACTCCCAGCTGCGAGTGCTGGTAGTTGGCTCCCAGCACCCGGAGCCCACCGATCAGGACGGTCATCTGCGGTGCGCTGAGCGTCAGCAGGCTGGCCCGGTCCAGCAGGAGGTACTCCGCCGGCAGCTCGTTGCCCTTGCCCGGGTAGTTGCGGAAGCCGTCGGCCTTGGGCTCGAGGAGCCCGAAGGACTCAATGTCGGTCTGGTCCTGCGAGGCATCGGTGCGTCCCGGGGCGAACGGCACGACCACCTCGTACCCGGCCTCGCGGGCTGCCTCCTCGACGCCCGCACCGCCAGCCAGCACGATCAGGTCCGCTAGCGAGATCTGCTTGCCGTCGCTCTGCGCGTGGTTGAACGACTCGCGCACGCCATCGAGAGTCCCCAGCACCTGCGCCAGCTCCTCGGGCTCATTGGCCGCCCAGCCAGCCTGCGGCTGCAGCCGGATCCGAGCGCCGTTGGCTCCGCCCCGCTTGTCGCTCCCGCGGAACGTGGAAGCCGCCGCCCAGGCCGTGGTCACCAGCTGGGAAACGGACAGGCCGGAGTCGAGGACCTGCCGCTTCAGGGCCGCTACCTCGTCGGCTCCCACCAAGGGGTGGTCGACCTCGGGAACCGGGTCCTGCCAGATGAGCCGCTCGGCGGGGACCTCGGGGCCGAGGTACCTCGTCACCGGCCCCATGTCGCGGTGGGTCAGCTTGAACCAGGCCCTCGCGTAGGCGTCGGCGAACTCGTCGGGGTGCTCCAAGAACCGCTTGGATATCGGACCGTAGATCGGGTCGAACCGGAGGGACAGGTCGGTAGTGAGCATGGTGGGCGGCCTCGACAGCGACCCATCCTGCGGATCGGGCACCGTGTTGGCCCCTGCCCCGTCCGTTGGCTGCCACTGGTAGGCGCCGGCCGGGCTCTGCGTCAGCTCCCACTCGTAGCCGAACAGGATCTCGAAGAAGCTGTTGTCCCAGCGGGTCGGCGTGTTGGTCCAGGTGACCTCCAGCCCGCTGCCTATCGAGTCGCGGCCCTTGCCGGAGCCGTAGGAGCTCTTCCAGCCCAGGCCGACCTGCTCCAGTGGGGCGGATTCGGGCTCCGGGCCGACGTACTTCTTGGGGTCGGCAGCGCCGTGTGTCTTGCCGAATGTGTGACCGCCCGCGATCAGGGCCACGGTCTCCGCGTCGTTCATCGCCATTCGCCCGAAAGTCTCGCGGATGTCCGCCGCGGCGGCCAGCGGGTCGTGGTTAGCGTGCGGGCCCTCCGGGTTGACGTAGATCAGGCCCATCTGCGTCGCGGCGTACGGCTTGTCCAGCTCGTGCTCGCCGGAGTACCGCTCGTCACCGAGCCAGGTGGACTCCGGGCCCCAGTAGACGTTCTCGTCTCCCTCCCAGGCGTCCTCGCGACCACCGCCGAAGCCGAACGTGGTGAAGCCCATCGACTCCATGGCGACGTTGCCGGCCAGCACCATCAGGTCGCCCCAGGAAAGGCTGCGACCGTACTTGCGCTTCACCGGCCACAGCACCCGGCGGGCGCGGTCGAGCAGCACGTTGTCCGGCCAGCTGTTGAGGGGGGCGAACCGCTGTTGACCCGAGCCGGCCCCGCCGCGGCCGTCCTCGATGCGGTAGGTGCCGGCGGCGTGCCAGGCCATCCGGACGATCAACGGGCCGTAGTGGCCGAAGTCCGGCGGCCACCAAGCCTGCGGAGTCGTCAGCACCTCCTCGATGTCACGCTTCACGGTGGCGAAGTCGAGGCGCGAGAACGCCTGCGCGTAGTTGAAGTCCGCGCCCAGGGGGTTTACCACCGGGGAGTTGACGGCGAGCATCTTGAGGTTGAGGCGGTGCGGCCACCAGCGCTGGTTGCCGCCCCCCTCGGACGGGTACGGGGCTCGTCCGTGCACCACGGGGCACTGCGCCTCGGACTCGTTGACCTCGCCGATCACCGCGTCGTTGCTGTCGGACATCTCATCTCTCCTCTCGTACGAGCTCGGGGCCGGGCGCGGCCGCGCACTGCGGGCAAAGCCCCCAGTAGACGACCTCGGCCTCGTCGATCGCGAAGCCGCTGGGGTCTGCTGCGCTCAGGCAGGGCGTGTAGCCCACTGCGCAGTCCACGTCTGCGACGGCGCCGCAGGACCGGCATACCACGTGATGGTGGTTGTCGCCGACCCGTGCCTCGTAGCGGGCCACCGAGCCGGCCGGCTGGATTCTGCGCAACAGGCCGGCGTCGGTCAGCGCCCGCAGGCAGTCGTAGACGGTCTGGTGGGACACCCGCGGAAGCTCGGAGCGGACGGCACCGATGATCGCCTCGGTCCCGGCGTGCGCGTGCGAGCGCACCGCGGCCAGGACGGCCAGCCTGGGCCGCGTCGCCCGGAGCCCGACCCCGCGAAGCGTCTGCGGGACCGCTGTCGGCACTGCCACACGCGAGAGTCTTCCGCGTACTCTGGAATGAGTCAAGACTGGAGGTTCGTGCCGACGGTTCCCCGCAGTGCGTGCTGAACGTCACGCCGAGTTGTCAGCGGCGGCTGCGTGGTGCGCGGGTGCGCCAGTGGAATGCGGCGGTCACGACGAGTCCGAGCAGCCAGCCAAGGAATGCGGCGCACAGCACCAGCCAGACCAGTGACACGTGGGAACTGCCGAATACCCAGTCGACCTTGATGCGGGCGGTGTTGGCCACGGCGAGCGCAATCAGGCACGCGACCAGGATGACCGCGATGATCGCGTAGGCGTGCAGGCGGGACCGGTGGGCCTTGCGGCGGAAGTGCTCGCGCCCCGTCTCGCCCTGGGTGGACGCTCGCGGGGCCGCGGGTTCGGCCTGGGGGTTGGCGGTGACCGGCGACTCGCCGTTGGCGCGGGTAGCGATCGTGTCGGTGCCTGCCGGTGGCGAGTTGGCTGGTGGGCGTTGGGTCTTGGTGAACACGTGCGGACCTCCTCAGGTTCCGTGAAGGGGCTTTCGAGGCTCCCTCGAGCTGACATAAGACCATCATATCATGAAACTACTGTCTAGAGTTGATATGCTGGTGTGCGTGATGGAGAAGGTCGTCCCCGGCTGGACGTTTTTGACGAACCACGCCCAGGTGCTGGTGTGTATCGCTCGTGACCCCGGTGTCCGGTTGCGAGACATCGGCGAGCGGGTCGGGATCACCGAGCGCGCCGCGCACCGGATCGTGGTCGAACTTGCCACCGCCGGCTACCTCACCCGCGAACGAGACGGCCGCCGCAACCGCTACACGATCAACAGGCACTTCCCGCTTCCCGACCCGATCGCCGGAGGGCAGAGCGTCGGAGAGCTACTCGCGATCCTCACCGGCCCCGAGTAAGACGCATCAGGTGGAGCTGAGGGTCCCCTACTGCTCGCGGAGCTCGCAGCGGGGGCCCATCGAGTCGCTGCGTCCGATTCGGTGCAGACGCGCCCCACCTCGCTGCCGCTCGGCGGGGCTCGCTGCACCGAGTGGAGCTGAGGGGACTCGAACCCCTGACCCCCTCCATGCCATGGAGGTGCGCTACCAACTGCGCCACAGCCCCGGACGTCGGCACACCCCGGCCCGACTCGAGCGGGGCAAGTCTAACGAACGGCGCTCCGCCACGGAAACGCCACGGGCAGCGCATCTTCACCCCCGGCCCTTTCCTGCGGCGTCGGCAACGGAGCGCCGCTGCAGGGCCGCCTCCTTCGTCGCCGGCGACCATTCAAGGCAGTCAGCCGCCCGAGCCGGCCCGGCCGGCCGGCTACCCGTCGCCACCGGAGGCCCTACATCACCCCCGCGGCTCGTCGGCGAGCTCGATCGGCTCGGGGAGGGTCTGCGCGTTGTAGTCGATGATCTGCCAGCCGTGGTTGGCGCGCTGCTCGAGGACGGCCCAGGCGCAGTTCGCCATCCCGGCCAGCATGGCGGAGAACTCGCTCGGCAGGCCGAAGAACGTCAGCAGCCCCGATCTCAAGGCCGCCCCGTGCCCGACGAGCACGGCGGTCTCGCCCGGCTCCAGCGCGGCGGCCGCGTCGGTCAGTACGGCGACCATGCGGCTGTTCACCTCATCGGCTGACTCCGCACCCGGCACCTGCTCCCCCGCCTCGCCGCGCTCCCCGGACCGGAAGGCCCGGTAGGCGGCCGGGAGCTTCGCCTCGAACTCCTCGAACGTCAAGCCCTGACGCGCCCCGACGTCGTACTCGCGGAGCCGCTTGTCGAGCACCAGCTCCTGCCCGGTAAGCGCAACCAGGAACTCCGCGGTCTGCCGGGCCCGGGCCAGATCGCTGGACCAGACGAGCGCGGGCCGGTATGACGCCAGGAAGGGAGCCGCTCGCCGCGCCTGGGCGATTCCGACTTCGTCGAGGGATACGTCGGCATGCCCCTGGGCCCGGCCGAGCAGGTTCCACTCGGTGCGACCGTGCCGCCACAGCACGATGCGGCGCACCTCGGTCGGGACGGGCAGGTACTCGCGCGGGATCACGGCGCGCGGTGCGTCGGACCGGCGGCTGCGTCGCCGCCCGAGGCCGAGCCCACCGACTGTGGCAGCCGGATCTCCGGGCAGTCCCGCCACAGCCGCTCCAGGGAGTAGTAGAGCCGCTCCTCGGCGTGCTGAATGTGGATCACGACTTCGCCGTAGTCGAGCAGCACCCAGCGCCCGCCGCGTTCGCCTTCGCGCCGAACGGGACCCGCCCCGGCGACTGCCAGCCGCGCCTCGACCTCGTCCACGATCGCCCGCACCTGCCGATCATTGGCGGCCGAGCACAGCAGGAAGGCGTCGCTGATGACGAGCTGCTCGGAGACGTCGAACGCGACAATGTCCGCCGCCAGCTTGTCGGCGGCCGCGCGCGCAGCCACCGAGATCAGCTCGACGGCTCGCTCGGTGGCGGTCACGCGCTACCACCGACAGTCGACGTCGCGGAGGCCGCCGGCGTGGCCGCGGGAGCGCTGTCGGCGGAGCCGGGCGCTGGAGACTGCCCGGCACCCCGGTACAGCGACCGCTTCGAGATGTACTGCACCACCCCGTCGGGGACGAGGTACCACACCGGCTCGCCCTTGCGTGCCCGCTCCCGGCACTCGGTGGACGAGATCGCCAGGGCCGGCACCTCGATCACGGTGACCCGTTCGCTCGGCAAGCCGAGAGTCGCGGCCTCGTCCACGGCCGTGCCGGGCCGGGTACAGCCGACGAAGTGGGCCAGGGCGAAGACGCTGTCGGCGTCATGCCAGGTGAGGATCTGCGCGAGCGCGTCGGTGCCGGTGATGAAGTAGAGCTCGGCGTCGGGGTGGGCGGCGTGCAGGTCCCGCAACGTGTCGATGGTGTACGTCGGCCCGCCGCGGTCGATGTCGACCCGCGACACCGAGAACCGGGGGTTGGATGCGGTCGCAATCACCGTCATCAGGTAGCGGTCCTCCGCCGGCGAGACCTCGCGGTCGGCCTTCTGCCAGGGCTCACCCGTCGGGACGAAGACAACCTCGTCGAGCTCGAACCAGGACTGCACCTCCGAGGCGGCCACCAGGTGGCCGTGGTGGATGGGGTCGAAGGTGCCGCCCATCACCCCCACCCGGCGCGTGCGCGGTGCCATCAGGCGTGCGGTCTGCCCTTGCCGAACGAGAGCACCCACAACATGAGCGCCAGGAAGATCACGAACGCGATCCCACCAAACACCCACGGGCTCGCCGGCAGGTGGCGCATGTGCTCGGGCTGCGCAAGGAAGATCTGCGTCATGTGGCCATGCTAGACGGTCCGGCGGTCTTCGTCGGACGGGGCCAGCACGAGCGGAGCGGTCAGAAGCGCTGCGGGACGGCGTCCGTGCCGGCCAGGGACACCGACTCACGCGCCTGGTACGTGTCGCGCTCGACGACCTCCAGGCCGACCACCTTCCAGTCCGGCAGGGCCGCGGAGAGCCGGTGCTCGCCCCACAGCCGCAGCGCGAGCGAGGCGGCGTCCAACATGTCGGCGCCCTCCTCCCAGTACGAGACCTCCGCGCGCGCCTCGTCGTATCGGAGCGAGTGCATGAAGGGGCTCTCGGCTCGGAGCCGAAGCAGCGCGGCGTGAGTGAGCAGCACGTCCTGGGGATCGCCGGCCACGGTGAGGCGCACATGCCAGAGCAAGCGCCTTGTCATCATGCCGCTCCTGACCTGGTCGCCTCGACTCCTTCCGTCCAAGTCTGCCCGTCCGCTCGGGGCCCGTCAGTCAAATGGCGACAGTCGCCCTGGTGGCCGGCGTCGGCTCGGGCCTCAGCGACCCTCGAGCCGCGGGTCAGTGCCGCGCCGGCCGAGCGCACGGTGGGCCCCCGCGTCGACCCGCGGGTCGAACTCGAACACGACGGCGTCGTCGTCGGGCCCGATCAGCACGGAGTCGCCGACCTCGGCGCCTAGCTCGAGCAGTCGCTGCTCGACCCCCAGCCGGTGCAGCCGGTCGGCGAGGTAGCCGACCGCCTCGTCGTTGGCGAAGTCGGTCTGCTGGACCCAGCGGCGCGGCTTCTCGCCGGCCACCCGCCAGGTCCCGTCCACGTTCGTGACCGTGAACTGGTCGTCCCCAGGTCCGGCCGGCCGCAGCACCACCCGCGCGGCCACCTCGGGGCCGCTGGACCGGGCGGCGGCGACGAGCCCAGACATCGCATAGGTCAGCTGGGCGAGGCCCTCGTGGGTGGCCGCCGAGACCTCGAACACGCGCAGGCCGCGACCCTCGAGCTCCGGCCGCACCAGCTCGGCAAGCTCGCGCGCCGCCGGTACGTCGACCTTGTTCAGCGCGACCAGCCGCGGCCGGCCCTCCAGCCCGCCATGGGCCAGCAGCTCCGCCTCGATGACGTCGAGGTCGGCCACCGGGTCGCGACCGGGCTCCTCGGTCGCGCAGTCGATCACGTGCACCAGTGCTGAGCAGCGCTCCACGTGCCGCAGGAAGTCGTGCCCCAGCCCACGGCCCTCGCTGGCGCCCTCGATGAGGCCCGGCACGTCGGCCACCGTGTACGTCGTGTCGCCGGCCGTCACCACGCCGAGGTTGGGCACCAGGGTGGTGAAGGGGTAGGGCGCGACCTTGGGACGGGCCCTCGACACGGCCGCGACCAGGCTGGACTTGCCGGCGCTCGGAAAGCCGACGAGCCCGATGTCGGCCACGACCTTGAGCTCCAGCACAACGGTCCGCTCCTCACCCGGCTCGCCGAGCAGGGCGAAGCCGGGCGCCTTGCGCGACCGCGACGCCAGCGCCGCATTGCCCAGACCGCCGCGGCCGCCCGCGGCCACCACGTAGCTGGTCCCCGCTCCCACCAGGTCCGCAAGCACGGCGCCCGAGTCGTCGGTCACGAGTGTGCCGCCGGGAACCAGCAGGAGGAGGCTCGCGCCGTTGGACCCGCTCCGAAGGTCGCCGCGGCCGGGTGCCCCGCTGCCGGCCCGCCGGTGCTGCTGGTGGTGATAGTCGACGAGCGTGGTCACCTGGGGGTCGACCTGCAGCACTACGTCGCCGCCGCGTCCACCATTGCCGCCGTCCGGACCACCCAGGGGCTTGAACTTCTCTCGACGTACCGACGCGACGCCGTTGCCGCCGTGACCGCCCGCGACGTGCAGCACTGCTCGGTCAACGAAGGTTGGCACAGCCACGGTGACTCCTACGCCCGACTCCGAGCGGCCCTGCACAGGCAGCGCCCCCGGCCCGCGATCGCCTGGTTGGGCCTGCGGTCGCCTACTCGGCGGGGGGTGGCACCACGTTGACCACGCGGCGACCCCGCCTGGTGCCGAACTCGACGCTGCCCTCCACGAGTGCGAACAGTGTGTCGTCACCGCCGCGGCCGACACCGTCGCCGGGGTGGAAGTGGGTGCCGCGCTGTCGGACCAGGATCTCGCCAGCGTTGACCGACTGACCGCCGAAGCGCTTAACGCCCAGCCGCTGCGCGTTGCTGTCGCGGCCGTTTCGGCTGGAGCCCAGCCCCTTTTTGTGTGCCATGACCTGGTCCTCGAGTGTCTACTTGGCTTCGATCGCGGTGACCTTGACCCGCGTGTAGCGCTGCCGGTGGCCCTGCCGCTTGCGATAGCCGGTCTTGTTCTTGTACTTGAGCAGATGGATCTTCGGCCCGGCGGTTGCGCCCACCACCTCGGCGGTCACGTTGACCGTCGCCAGGCTCGCGGCGTCCGCGGTGACCGCGTCCCCATCGACGAGCAGCACCGCCGGCAGCGAGACGGACCCGCCCGGCTGCACAGCCAGGGTGTCGACCTCGATCACGTCGCCGACCGCGACCTTCTGCTGGCGGCTGCCACTGCGCACGATCGCGTACACGGGGGGCTCACTTCCTCGATAGGGCTCACGAAGCCGGTGGGGCGACCTCTCCCGGCCGGCCGGCTGCAGGGCAGCGCGGAGACCGGGCCAAGTCTACGGACCGCGCTGGGCCAGGGTCAAAACGCACCCACGCAGAGCAGCGCGCCGGGCTCGGCCCCTCAGGCGCTCTTGCGGGACTGTCGGCGGCCGCGGGAGGCGGACTTCTTGGCGGGGTCGGTGCCTCCGCCACCATCCGAGTCGGAAGACTCGGCTGGACCGTCCGGCGTACCGGTCGACCCGTTGGGCTCCGGATCGCCGGCGGATGAGTCCGCGACGTCGGTCTTCGAGTCCGTCTTCGGGTCGGCCTTCCGGCCGCCTCGGCCGCGCGGCCGGCCACCATGCCGATCGTCGCTCTTGCGCGGCTGCACCTCCGCCTCGATGATCACGCCGCGACCCTGGCAAGCCTCGCACGGGTGGCTGAACGCCTCCACCAGGCCGGTGCTGATCCGCTTGCGGGTCATCTGCACCAGGCCCAGCGACGTCACCTCCGCCACCTGGTGCCGGGTCCGGTCGCGGCCCAGGCACTCGATCAGCCGCCGCAGCACCAGCTCGCGGTTGCTCTCCAGCACCATGTCGATGAAGTCGATGACGATGATGCCCCCGACGTCTCTCAGCCGGAGCTGGCGGACGATCTCCTCGGCCGCCTCCAGGTTGTTCTTGGTGACTGTCTCCTCGAGGTTCCCCCCGGTGCCGGTGAACTTCCCCGTGTTGACGTCGATCACCGTCATCGCCTCGGTGCGGTCGATGACGAGCGAGCCGCCGGAGGGCAGCCAGACCTTGCGTTCCAGCGCCTTCGCGATCTGCTCGTCGACGCGATAGTCGGCGAAGACGTCCCCCGCCCCGTCGTACCGGACGAGCCGGTCGACCAGGTCCGGCGCGACGTAGGAGACGTAGCCCTCCACCATGTCCCAGGCATCGTCGCCCGAGACGACGAGCTTCGCGAAGTCCTCCGTGAACAGGTCGCGCACCACCTTGAGCGTGGTGTCGGGCTCCTCGTAGAGCAGCGCCGGCGCCTTGCCGCTCGACACCTTCTTCTCGATGTCCTCCCAGCGCGCGGTGAGCCGGGTGACGTCTCGGGTCAGCTCTGCCTCGCTGGCGCCCTCGGCGGCCGTCCGGATGATGACGCCGGCCTCGCCGGGAAGGATGTCCTTGATCAGGTTCTTGAGCCGTGACCGCTCGGTGTCGGGCAGCTTCCGGCTGATCCCGCTGCTCCCACCGCCGGGCACCAGGACCAGGTAGCGGCCGGGCAGCGAGATCTGGCTGGTGAGGCGCGCGCCCTTGTGGCCAACCGGGTCCTTGCTCACCTGGACCAGCACCGACTGACCCGGCTGGAGCGCGTTCTCGATTCGCCGCGGGGCGTTGAGGTCCCCGCGGAGGCTCCAGTCGACCTCACCGGCGTAGAGCACCGCGTTGCGGCCCTGACCGATGTCGATGAAGGCTGCCTCCATGCTCGGGAGCACGTTCTGCACGCGACCGAGGTAGACGTTGCCGATCAGCGAGGTCTGCGACGATAGTGCGACGTAGTGCTCGACGAGCAGGTTGTCCTCGAGTACGCCGATCTGCGTCACCTCGCCGTGCTGGCGGATGACCATGGTGCGCTCGACCGACTCGCGGCGGGCGAGGAACTCGGCCTCGCTCAGGATCGGCGGCCGGCGGCGGCCGGCCTCGCGGCCCTCGCGCCGACGCTGCTTCTTGGCCTTGATCCGAGTCGAACCCTCGACTGCGGTGATCTCCGGATCGCCGTCGGTCGCCCCCTTGCCCGACGGCTGCTCGCCGGCCGACTGCTCGTCAGCCGACTCCGCCGAGTCGCTGGAGCCGTGACCTCGGCGCCGACGACGTCGCCGTCGCTTTGACGTGGACTCCCCCGGCGCCTCGTCCGTCTTGGCATTGGGCTCGGCGGTCTCGCTGGCGTGGCCGGACTCCGTCGATGCCTCGTCGTCCGCTGGCGTCCGGTCGTCCTGACCGCTGTCGTCTTCGTCATGGCCAGCTCCCGGTGCCGGGGGGAACCCGGGATCGGGGGCCTGGAAGAGCGGTGCGAAGGGGGACGACACCAGTGGCGCCGACGGCGCTCGGACCTCCGCCTCCGGCGACCCGTCGGCGTCGCGGTCGGACCCGGTGACGGCCGTGGGCGGGCCGGCAGGGTGGCTCGCCGCCCGGCGGCGCCTCGGGCGGCGGACCGCTGCGGTGCTCTGGGCCGCCTCGGGGGCGGGCTCCGCCGTCGGCGTCGGCTGCTGCGAGGGCGCCGGCTCGGCTGGGGACTGCTCTGTAGTTGGGTGGTCCTCGTCGGACATCAATGCTCCTAGTTGCCTCCGGGCGCGATGGCGCCGCGCGGAGGCGGTCGGTCGCTGGCGGCTGGGTGCGGCCGCAGCGCAAGCTTGCGGTGCTCCTGCAGGCGGGCCAGCCCTGGGGTCGGCGCCCGCGAGGATGTCATCGGGTCAGGTGGACGAAGGTGCCGTACCACTCGACAAGGCAAGTATCGCACACCGGGCAAGCCGGCCCGCTCCCACGCCCGTCCTCGCGCTCGGAGAACCTAGTCGGAAACTACCCAGCCACGCGCGGATCGACCGCTCGCTTGCCCCGGCGCCACTATCCGGCCTCCTAGCCGGAATTCCACTGCCGGCGACCTCGGTCGGGTAGGGTGTCGGTCGGCTTGAGCCCCGGCGTTCGCCACCTGCGCGCGCGCCCTCCCGCCGACGAAGGGGACCAGGTGACCACCAACGAGCCTCCGACCGAGCCGACCGAGCCGACCGACGCCGGCGGCGAGCAGTACCCGTCGTACCAGTCGTATCCGGCCTACGAGTCCTACCCCCCAGGTGCTCCACCGCAGGCTCCGCTGAGCGGGCCGGTCGAGCAGCCGCAGTCGATCCGGACCGCGGTTATCCTGATGTACGTCGGCGCGGCGGTGTCGCTGATCAGCCTCATCGCGCAGTTCTTCACCCGACACACGCTGCGGGCGACGGTGGCCTCCTCGATGCGCAAGAGCACACCGAACGCCACGCACGACCAGATCAACGCGGCCTACCACTTCATCTTGGTGGTGGCGCTCATCGCCGCCCTCATCGGCATCGGGCTGTGGCTCTGGATGGCCTGGAAGAACGGCCAGGGACGGTCATGGGCCCGGATCGTCGGGACCGTGCTGGGCGCGCTCGAGGTGGTGGGCTTCCTGGTCAGCCTGAGCCAGCCGGCCGACGCACTGTCGCGGATCGTGCAGGTGGTCCTGGTGGCGATCGCCGTTACGACGGTGATCCTGATCTGGCGCCGAGAGTCGACCGAGTTCTACCAGGCAAACCGACCCACGCTCCGCTAGCCATCCCGCCGGGCGCGCTCAGCGCGGGCCGGCACGGAAGAATCGACGGCTGTGTCGTCCCGCCGCCGGCAGTGGCTCGTCGTCGTCGCGCTCGTGGCGCTGGCCTTGAACCTCCGCCCGGCGGCGGTCAGTGTCGGCCCGGTGCTCGACGAGCTGCGCAGCGCGCTGGCCATGGGCTCGGGGATGGCGGGCTTCGTCACGACACTCCCGGTGCTCTGCTTCGCCGGCTTCGGCGGACTGGCGCCCCGGCTGGCCCGGGCGCTCGGCATCCATCGGGTCATGCTTGCCGCGCTGATCGTCACCGGGCTGGGGCTGGCCGGCCGGGCGGTCGCGATCGACCTCGCCCTCTTCGTGGTGGCCACCGTGCCGGCGCTGGCGGGGATGGCGGCCGCGAACGTCCTGCTGCCCTCGCTGGTGAAGCTGCACTTCCCCGACCGGATCGGCCTGATGACGGCCGTGTACACGACCGCGCTGGCGAGCGGTCTCACCGCCGGCTCGGCGCTCACCGTGCCGGTCGCGCAGGCGACCGGTTCGTGGCGCGGCGGACTCGGCGTCTGGGCCCTGCTGGCCGCGGTGGCCGTCGTACCCTGGCTCGGCCTGGTCCGCCACGACCTGAGTGCCGCCGGGCAGCGGACGACCTCGATGCGGCGTCTCCTACGGTCCCGGCTCGCGTGGGCAACCGCGATCTTCTTCGGCATCCAGTCGCTGCAGGCGTACTCGGTCTTCGGCTGGCTGCCCCAGATCTACCGCGACGCCGGCTTCTCCGCCGAGTCGGCGGGCCTGCTGCTGACCGTGGTGACCGGCACCAGCATCCCCGCCTCGCTCGTCCTGCCGCGGCTGGCCGTCCGCCGGCCCCGGCAGCGGGGGCTCGTGCTGGCCCTGTGCGCGTGCTTCCTGGGCGGCTACCTCGGCCTGCTGTTCGCGCCGGGACCCGGCGCCTGGGCCTGGGCCCTGCTGATCGGCGTCGGCACCGGACTCTTCCCGCTGGTGCTGACGCTGATCGGACTCCGGTCGCGGACGCCCGAGACGACCGCCGCCCTGTCGGGATTCGCGCAAGGTATCGGCTACCTGTTGTCCGCCGCCGGCCCGGTGACGATCGGCCTGGTGTACGGCGCGACCGGCAGCTGGACGGTCCCGCTGCTGATCCTCATCGTGCTCCTCGTGCCCCAGGCGGCAACCGGCGTGATCGTCGGGACTCCTGGCTACGTCGAGGACGATCTGGCCCCGCCGCCCGGGCCCGCCCTGGTTCCGGCCGACGGCGCTCAGTGAGGTTCGCGCGGTGGTCGCTGGCTAGGAGAACCGGCCCGTACACTGGCCTCATGTGGTGGATCATCTTGGTCGTCGTCGTGGCGGCTTACGTCGCCTACCGGTTCCGAGTGCAGATCCTGGCTCGGGTCACCGGACAGTCGCCCGCGCGGATCCAGCGCGCGCTGGAGCGCCGCAAGGGCCAGTAGGCAGCCGCTGGCTAGCAATGGCCGTTCGTCGTCGGCAGCCCGTAGCCCAGGTCTGGTCCAGGCCGGGTCCGGGTCTAGTCCAGGTCGGGGAACCACAACCCGATCTCGCGCTTCGCGGACACCGGTGAGTCCGACCCGTGCGTGAGGTTCTCTCGGTTCGAGAGGCTCCAGTCCCCGCGGATCGTGCCGGGCGCCGCTTGGCGGCCATCGGTGGCCCCGAGCAGCATGCGCAGCACCGCGATCGCCTCCGCACCCTCCAGTACGGCGGCGACGAGCGGGCCTGAGGTGATGAAGCTCCGTAGCGGCGGGTAGAAGTCCTTGGCAAGGTGCTCGGCATAGTGCTCGTCGGCGAACTCGGCGGAGATGCTCCGCTGCTCCATCGCCACGATGCGTAGCCCCTTGGCCTCGACCCGGGCCAGGATCGCCCCGACCAGCCCGCGCCGGACCGCGTCCGGCTTCAGCAGCAGCAGTGTCCGCTCGACCACGGCGGCAGCCTACCCGCCGGCGTCCGGCGGGCTGCCCGCCCGGGCCGCCTGCTCCCGCTCGATCTTCCGGCCCAGCAGGTACGCGGTCGTGTAGAGAGCGCCGAACACGATGCCCAGCACGAACATGGCCGGCGCCACCACGCCGACGGCGATGGCGGCGAGCTGCATGGCGAAGCCGGCGAAGTAGGCCCACTCGTAGCGAAGCAGGCCGGCAACCAGCACGGCTGCCGCGGCGAGCCCGAGCCCGGTACCGAGACCCGCCGACGCGGGCAGCCGCGAGATCGTGATCAGCACGATCGACGAGAGGGCCAGCACGACGGCCTCGAGCCCGAGGACCGAGCCGCACATCGCCCGCCGGGGCGAGCGCATCAGCGCCCGTCCACGGATCCGTCCGATGACTGCGCGCCCACACCGGAGCGAGCCTTGGCCGCGCCAGGGCCGCCGGCGGCCGTGGTCGCGGCGGAGCCTGGGCCGCCGAGGAGCGTTCGGGCCTCGCCGGCGGTGATCACCGAGCCGGTCACCAGGACACCCCCGGCCACTGCTGCGCCGCTCGCCGTACCACTGGTCTCGGCGAGCTCGATCGCCGCCTCCAGCGCGTCGTCGAGACGGGGCCGCTCAATCACGCGCTCCGCCCCGAATACCTCGCGCGCCACCGCCGCGAGCACGGACGTCGGCATCGCTCGTCGGGTCGAGTTCTGCGAGCACACCACTAAATCGAGTACGGGCTCCAGCGCGTCGAGCACCCCGCTCACGTCCTTGTCGGCCATGGAGCTCACCACCCCGACCAGCGGGTCGAGCGCGAAGACCTCCTCGACGGCGGCCGCCGTCGCCGCCGCGCCGTGCGGGTTGTGGGCGGCGTCGAGGATCACCGGTGGCGACCGGCGTACGACCTCCAGCCGTCCGGGCGAGGTCACGGCGGCGAACGCCTCGCGCACGACCTCCACGCCCAGGGCTCCGGTTTCGGCGCCGCCGGTGAACGCCTCGACGGCGGCGAGCGCGCAGGCCGCGTTCTGCGCCTGGTGTGCGCCGTGCAGGGGCAGGAACACCTCGTCGTAAGACGCCCCCAGCCCCTGCAGGGTGAGCCGCTGGCCCCCGACGGCGACGGCCCGCTCGACGACGCCGAAGTCGACACCCTCGCGGGCCACCGTCGCGCCGACCTCGACCACCCGGCGGAGCAGTGCTTCGGCCGCGTCGTCGGGTTGCTCCGCGAGCACCGCGAACGCGCCCGGCTTGATCACCCCCGCCTTCTCCACCGCGATCTCGCCGGGCGTGTGCCCGAGGTAGCGCGTGTGGTCGACCGCCACGGGGGTCACCACCGCGACGGCGGCGTCGGCCACGTTGGTGGCATCCCAGCGGCCGCCCATGCCGACCTCGAGGACTGCGGCGTCCACCGGGGCGTCGGCGAAGGCGGCGAAGGCGATCGCGGTGACCAGCTCGAAGAAGGAGAGCGGGTGACCGCCGGAACGGTCGACCATCTCGGCGTACGGCAGCACCTCGGCATACAGCTGCGCGAAGCGCTCCTCGGTGAGTGGCTCGGCGTCCACGCTGATCCGCTCGGTCATCGACTCCAGATGCGGACTGGTGAAGCGCCCGGTCCGCAGGCCCAGCGCGCGCAGCAGCGCGTCCACCATCCGCGACGTCGACGTCTTGCCGTTGGTGCCGGCGACGTGAATCACCGGGTAGCTTCGTTGCGGCTCCCCCAGCAGGTCGCAGACGGCGGCGATCCGGTCCAGGGTCGGGTCCAGGCGGCTCTCTGGCCAGCGGGAAAGCAGCGCCCGCTCGACATCGCCGTACGACGGCGTGGCAGGGGCGTCAGGCATGTCGGCGCAAGTCTAGTGTCGTGTCGCGGCGGCTCCGGACGCCGGCGAGTCTGGGCTCAGCGCGACGAGACCTGAGCCTCTTCCGCTACGGCCGCCAGGCGCATGAGCCAAGCGCTGGCATTCAGTGCTTGGTAGATCTCTCGAGCCGCCGCGACGTGTGCCTCGGCCTCCGGCGCCCGGCCCTGGGCGACAAGCCACCGCGCGAGGTCCTCGTGGGCCCGGCCGCGGTACGGCGGCGCGTCGTACGACTCGAAGCCCGCGATCGCGGCCAGCAGGTCGGCCTCGACAGCCGCGGCGGGCTCGCCCCGGGCAGCACCGAGGGCACCGCGCAGGGCGTGCAGGTGCGCCTCCAAGGCGGGGTTGCGGACCCCGGGCGGAGCGTCCGCTACCGGGGTGAGCAGCCGATCCGCCAACGCCAGGTCGCCTGCTGCCAGCGCGGTGCGGACCGCGGCCGGCCACAAGACGTGGAAATCGTCGGTGGCGGCCGGGTCGGCGCCCACCAGTCCCTCGGCCGCATCTCGGGCGGCAGCGAGGTCGCCGCTCCTTAGGCTGCGGAGCATGCCCAGATGGCGAGTCCAGTCTGACGATCTCCCGCCCTTGAGTTCTTCGTCATGCTCGCCGGCTACCGGCTCCCGCCCGGCCTCGACCAGCCACAGGTCCACGGCGGTCAGCATCCTGAGACGGTCGACGTCATGGGCGGTGTCGGCCTCGAAGAAGTCCTTCAGAACATCGGACAGCCGACCCCACTCCCCTGCGGCCCACAGCCCGATGGCCAGGTTGGCCGTCGCGTTGTCCGCCACCGAGTACTCCCCGTGCGCCCGGGCGTCGGCCTGCGCCGCGGTGGCGTACTCGACCGCCTTCAGGGGGTCGTGGTGCACATGGGTGTCCGCCAGGTTGGACTCCGCGACCGCCAGCGCCCGCCACTCCTGCCACTCGCGAGCCAGGCTCACAAGCGCCGTCCACAGCGGCACTGCCGCCTGCCGGCAGCCGAGCCGATCCTCCTTGACCGCGAGCCCGTTGAGAGCGCCGCTCAGGCGTCGCCGGTCCTGCTGCTGCTCGGCCAGCCGAAGGCCGACGTGGAAGAGCGAAAGGGTGTCGAGGCTGTCGGGACTCTCGGCGTCCAACGCGCTGGCGAGCGGGCCGACCAGCAGAAGCTGCGCCGGGTCAGTGCCGGGAGTCTCGCACAGCTCGTCGTAGCGAGGCTGGAGGAGCTCGACGGCCGCCCGGTCCTCTCCGAGGGTCGACAGCGCCCTCCCGACCAGGCTCGCCGCCGTGGCGGCTGCCATTGGGTCGCCGGCGGCGTCACGGGTCGTCAGGGCTGCCCGGGCGAGGTCGAGCGCGCCGGCATAGTCGGCCAGCGCGAGCGCCGCCTCGGCCGCCTGCTCTTGTACGCCGGCGCGCAGTTTGCCGTCCTCGACCCGCTCGATCGCGGACCGGTAAAGCCGGAGCCCGTCGGCGTACGAGCCAAGTGCACAGGCGCGGTCGGCGGCGACCGTGAACAGCTCCGCGGCCCGCGTCTGCAGCGCCTGCACGTCGGGGTCCGAGGGCCCCGCAGCCTCGACCGCGTCGACCAGGTGCTGGGCAATGACCACCGCGAGGTCGTCGGCCCGCTCGGTCTGGCTCGCCAGGTGCTTGGCGACCAGCACGTGCCGCGCCTTGCGGTCGCGCCGGGCCAGCGTCGCATAGGCGACCTGGCGGACGACCGCTTGCACGAACCGGTACTGTCCACGCTCCGCGGAGAAGCGGTCGGTGTCGGTGGCGATGATCTCCTTGCGCTGCAGGCTGGTGAGCACGCCGTCCAGATCGGTGACGTCAGCGGAAAGGATCCCGATCCCAGTGCGGCCGAACGACAGGCCCAGCACGCTCGCGTTCGCGACGACTCGGCGCTCGTCGGTGCTCAACGCGTCGAGCCGAGCGGCCACCAGCGCGTGCAGCGACGACGGCGCGCCCACCGTGGACAGGTCGACATCAGCGCTGGGAGCCAGCACGTAGCGGCCGCCGACCGGGGTCACCAGATCGCGGTCGATCAGAGCACGCACCGTCTCGACTGCGTATAGCGGAACACCTTCGGCTCGGTTGACCAGCTCTGCCCGGGCCACCGGCGTCAGGCCGTCGACCAGCCCGTCCAGCAACGCGGTCATGTGGTCGTCGGTGAGCGGTTCCAGTCGCACGACTGTTGTACGGCGGCCGCCCAGGTCCGGCCGCGCGGCCATCAGCTCCGGCCGGGCGAGCAGCAACACGAACACCGGAGCAGTTGACGTGCCGACCAGCCGGTCGAGGAAGTCGAGCAGGCCGCCGTCGGCGTACTGGGCATCGTCGACCACCAGCGTCACCGCGTCGATGTCGTCCGCGAGCCGCTCGAAGAACCGCGCCCAGGCAGCGAAGAGGTCGTCGCGGGTGAAGTCCCCGCCCGCACCAAGCAGCGACGCCAGCCGCGGGCGCATCCACCCCCGCTCCTCCGCATCGGGAACGTACTGCGCAAGCGTGTGCTCCAACGCGTCCACCGACTGGGCGTCTGTGGACTCCTCCAGCAAGCCAAGCCGACCCCGGACGGCTTCGGCGAGCGCCCAGTAGGCAACGCCCTCGCCGTAGGAGAGGCAGCGGCCCTGATGCCACATCACCCGCGTGGAGAGCCCGTCGACGTACTTGAAGAACTCCCAGGCAAGCCGGGACTTGCCCGAGCCCGCCTCGCCGTCGAGGACCACCAGCCGCGGGCGCCTGGACTCCTCCGCGGCGTGGAAGAGCTCCTTGACCAGGCGCAGCTCGCGGTCCCGACCGGTGAGCGGTGCCTCCAGGCCGTCGACGCGCTGCGCGCCGCCGACCGCGGCCACTATCGAGCCGGCCCGGAACAACCGCAGCGGCTCCGCCTTGCCCTTGAGAGTGTGCTCACCCACGTCGGCGTAAGTCACCGCGGCAGCCGTCAGGGCCCGCGTGTCGGCGTCGACCCACACCTCGCCCGCCGGTGCGGCGGCCTGCACCCGCGACGCTGTGTTGACCGGGTCTCCCGCGACCATGCCCTGGTCGGTTGCCGCCGGGTTGGCTGACACCTCGCCGGTCACGACACCCACCCGAAGCGCGAGCTCGGGTACGCCGAGACGCTCGCCCAGGTCGGCGACCTCCGACACCAGCTCCAGTCCGGCGCGGACGGCCCGCTCGGCGTCGTCCTCGTGGGCCGCCGGGACACCCCACACGGCCATCACGGCGTCGCCGATGAACTTCTCGACCCGGCCGCCATATCGCCGTACCACCGACTTGCAGACCTCGAAGTACTGGGTGAGCAGCTCGCGGACGTCCTCGGTGTCGCGCGCCTCGGCCAGCGTCGTGTAGCTCACAAGGTCAGCGAACAGCACCGACGTCAGCCGCCGCTCCGACCCGGGCTGCGTCACCGCGGGCGTCGGTACGGGGCGGTCTTCCGCCGTGGGGAGTGACCGGGCATGGCTCGTGCCGCCAGCCGCCGCCGGCGCTGCCGTCGCAACCGGGGTACCGCAGGTAGTGCAGAAGCCGGCTCCCGGCCGCAGCGGCGCACCACAGGCGGCGCAGGCCAGCGGCCGCTGTGGCACGCCACATCGCGGACAGAAGACGTCACCCTCGAGGAGGTCGGATCCACAGGAGACGCAGGTCATGCCGAGCCGCAGTCCTGAGCAGGCATGAGATGACGATAGCGACTGAACGCGCTCGGCGACCGCCGAAACCGACCCGTCTCTCACCGCCGCAGTCCGCTCGAGCACGCAGAACCCGCTGGACGACCGCCCGTAGGATTCCGACCATGACCGACCGCGAGCCCCGCCGAGCCCAGGAGTCGCCGACTGCTGCCAACGCCGCGGTCGCCGTACCCGAGCGGCCGGCCCTGGAGGGTCTCGAGGAGAAGTGGTCGGCGGCCTGGGAGGCGCAGGGCACCTACCGCTTCGACGTCACCGCGAACCGCGAGCAGGTCTACGCGATCGACACCCCGCCGCCGACGGTGTCGGGCACCCTGCACTTCGGCAGCGTCTGCTCCTACACGCAATGCGACCTGGTGGCTCGCTACCAGCGCATGCGTGGCCGCGCGGTGTTCTACCCGATGGGCTGGGATGACAACGGCTTGCCCACCGAGCGCCGGGTGCAGAACTACTTCGGCGTGCGCTGCGACCCACAGGTCCCGTACGACGAGCACTTCGCTCCGCCCGACAAGGCCGACGCCAAGCGCCAGGTGCCCGTCAGCCGGGGCAACTTCATCGAGCTGTGCCAGCTCCTCACCGCCGACGACGAGGTGGCCTTCGAGGCGCTCTTCCGCCAGCTGGGGCTCTCGGTCGACTGGGGCTACCTCTACACGACCATCGGCGCCGAGTCGCGCGCGGTGTCGCAGCGGATGTTCCTGCGCAACCTCGCGCGCGGGGACGCCTACCAGGCCGAGGCGCCGACGCTGTGGGACGTGACGTTCCAGACGGCGGTGGCCCAAGCCGAGCTGGAGGCGCGCGACTATCCGGGGCACTACCACCGGGTCGCCTTCCACGGTCCCGCTGGGCCGGTGTACGTCGAGACCACCCGCCCCGAGCTGGTGGTCGCCTGCGTTGCGCTGGTCGCGCACCCCGACGACGAGCGCTACCGGCCATTGTTCGGCACCACGGTGCGCAGCCCGGTCTTCGACGTCGAGGTGCCGGTGCTCGCCCACCCCGGTGCGGAGCCGGACAAGGGCGCCGGGATCGCGATGTGCTGTACCTTCGGCGACCTCGCCGACGTGACCTGGTGGCGGGAGCTGCAGCTGCCGGTCCGTGCGGTCATCGGCCGCGACGGCCGGTTCTCGCGCGAGACTCCGCCGTGGGTCGCCTCGCCGGCGGCTAGCTCGGCGTACGAGCAGCTCGCCGGCAAGTCGGTGTTCAGCGCCCGGGAGGGCATGGTTGCGCTGCTGCGCGCGTCGGGGGACCTCGACGGGGAGCCGGTGGCAACCCAACGAGTAGCGAACTTCTATGAGAAGGGGGACAAGCCGCTCGAGATCGTCGCGACCCGCCAGTGGTACATCCGCAACGGTGGGCGCGACGCCGAGCTGCGGCGGGAGCTGGTGGCGCGCGGGGACGAGCTGAAGTGGACGCCGCCGTACATGAAGCACCGCTATGACAACTGGGTCGAGGGCCTCAACGGCGACTGGCTGGTGTCCAGGCAGCGCTACTTCGGGGTGCCCTTCCCGGTCTGGTACCGCCTCGATGAGGCGGGCGAGCCCGACTACGACAAGCCGATGGTGCCCGCCGAGGAGCTGTTGCCGATCGACCCGGCGACCGCCGTCCCGGAGGGGTACGACGAGGCGCAGCGCGGCCAGCCGGGCGGCTTCGTCGGCGACCCCGACGTCATGGACACGTGGGCGACATCGTCGCTGACGCCGCAGATTGCCGGCCGCTGGGGGACCGACGACGAGCTGTTCCAGCGGGTCTTCCCGATGGACCTGTGCACCCAGGCGCACGACATCATCCGCACATGGCTCTTCTCCCGGATCGTGCGCTCGCACTTCGAGCACGAATGTGTCCCGTGGCGGCGCGCGATGATCTCGGGCTTCGTGCTCGACCCCGACCGCAAGAAGATGAGCAAGTCCAAGGGCAACGTCATGGTCCCGACCGACCTGCTTGCCAGGTACGGGTCGGACGCCATCCGCTGGCGAGCGGCATCGCTGCGACCTGGGCTGGACTCCGCCTTCGACGAGCATCCGCTCAAGATCGGGCGCCGGCTCGCCATCAAGATCCTGAACGCGAGCAAGTTCGCGCTCGGCCTTGGGGTGACCGCCGGCGAAGCGGGCTTGCTGTCCGCGGTGACCAATCCGCTGGACCGCTCGATGCTCGCGGCGCTGCGGCTGGTCGTCGAGGAGGCGACCGACGCCTTCGACCGCTACGACTACACGACCGCGCTCGACGTCACCGAGCGATTCTTCTGGTCGTTCTGCGACGACTACGTCGAGCTGGTCAAGGAGCGCGCGTACGGCGCCCGCGGCGAGGATGCTGCGGCCTCCGCCAGGGCAGCCCTGGCGGTAGCCCTCTCGGTGCTGCTGCGGCTGTTCGCGCCGGTCCTTCCCTTCGTCACCGAGGAGGTCTGGTCCTGGTGGCAGGAGGGCTCGGTGCACCGGGCCCGGTGGCCCGAGTCGGACCGGGACCTGGCGATGAGCGGCGGCGACCCTGGTGTGCTCGCGGCCGCCGGCGAGGCGCTGTCGGGAATCCGCGGTGTCAAGTCGGCTGCCAAGGTCTCGATGCGTACCGAAGTCACCGCGGCGACCTTCCAGGGTCCGGCCGACTCGTTGGCCGCCGTACGCGCTGCGATGGACGACCTCCGCGCCGCCGGGCACGTAACCGGCGAGGTCACCTTCGACCCTGCGGCCGCTGCGGCCGCCGGCGACCCGATCACGGTGACCGCAACGCTGGCGACCAGCTGACCCCCGTCCCCGCTCGCCATCCCCGCTCGCAAGATCCGACATCGAGGCGGCTATTGCGACGCGGATGTCGGATCTTGTGGCCGAGCCCCTGCGACGTGACGGGGCCGCAAGGCCGGCAAGGTCGGCGTCCCAATCTGGTGGGCCTACTACCCCGGCGTGCCGGGCTCAGTCGCGCAGATGCGAGTCGCCAAGCGGGCGCTCGCGCGCGCCCGGTTCGACCCGCGGCCGCTCAGGTCGAGCGGCACCCTCTACTCGCCCGCTGCGCAGCCGCCGTACGCAAACACTCAGGTCAACCTCCGGTTCGGCCGATGGTGCTCGAGCTGGGCGACCGCCGGTCAGTGGGTACCGCCGCTGTTCCACTCGACGAACCTGCAGCGGGACGGCCTCGAGGCCAAACTCGAGGGCTACCGCAGCCGCCGCGTCGACCACCGGATCGCAGCGATCCAGCGGCTCCGGCTGACCGCACAGGCGGTGGCCTGGAACGCGCTGGCTAGGCAGGTCGAGGAGGGCGCCTTCCCGGTCATCCCGCTAGCCTACGACTCGGCGGTCCTGGCCGAGGGCTCGACGGTGCACGGCTTGCACGTCGACCCGGCCACCGGGATGCCCACCTGGCAGACCATTTGGCTCGGCTGACTCATCAGCACTCCCCGCGAGCCCCGCAATGCAAACCGTCCGCGATGGCAGCCTGGCCCGCCAGCACCCGGGGGGGCCATTCGAGCCCGCAACGCACTCGGCGCCCCAAATCAGGCCCTAGGCGGACTAACAGGTCAGGATGGACCGCGAGCCCCTCACGGTCCTCACCCAGCAGTAAGCAGCGTGGACCTCATTGTTGCCACGTGTTGTCTATCTCGGTTCCCGTCGAGGCATCGAGGAAAAGCCACTCGACACATTGAGTGGTGGGGGCTGGCGAGGGGTTCAGTCCGGTCGACGGTGCGCACGATTGCCAGTGATAGGACCAGGTCAGTTGCCCATTCGCGGTGAATTCTCCCGGATCCCCTGCTCCAACGGGCAGCGTCAGATATCCGAGTTGTACCGTGACGTCGCTGGGCGGGGCTTCAACGCTTGAGCCGTTCAGCCGAGCATATGCTTGCCATGCCGCTCTGGCGCTCATTCCCGCGGTAACCGTTGGGCCTGCAGAAACGAACGTCTCAGGGATAGAACTGTCGATCACAACCTGCTCATCCGCGGTCGCGGTCACAGATCGGCGGATGTGGTGGGTGACGGCCATGGTGCGTCCACCTTGACTATGATCGCCTCTCACGCGGTTCAGCACAAGGGGTGTCGTGATGGTGATCGTGACGGCGACCGCCACGGCGACAAGAATCGCAACTGTGGTAAAGGGCTTTGCCATGGCCACTAATTCCTTCGGCTAGTTTCGGCCGTCCCAGGTGGACACGATAGAGTTCGTCTTGGCGTACTCATACTCTGAACAGCCACTGTTGAAGTATCCGGACAATGACTTGGTTCCCCAAGCGCCCCCGACGGAAGTCTGCCACTCGATCGCGTTCGAACTGGTACCCATGTTCGCCGGGAGGCTCGCGGAGCCCATAATCCGGCTAGTGCAGCTGCTTCCTCCGTAACTGGTCTCAGCAAGTGCGTAGCCCGTTGGGTTCGAGAGTTCCTGTTGACTCGCATTCTTCACTGTGCATGAGGAGTAGCCACTGTTGGTGCCGCAGTCCTCAACCTTGTAGTAGTAGCCATAGTAAGCATTGACCAAGCGAATTCTAAATTAGATATAGGTGCCACTTGAGTCCGACCCACACGCGTATTGGTGCACCGTCCCCGTACCGATCGCCCAGAACCGACAATACTGACTAGTCCCCAGTTGCGCATTGTATAGGTGGATGGTGCCGGCCTGCACCATATAGTTCCCGCTGACGATCGCGATCCAGTCGGAGTCCTGATCTGGCTCCTGCGAGGCCGGGCTACTACAGACAGTTCCAGTCTTTCGCAACTGGACCGGAGCCCGGACCCGATGGCCGAGGAGGTCACCCACTGGGCCCCCACCCAATCGTGGTTCGAAGTCGAGGGACAGGATGCGGCGACGGCCGGGCTCACCGAAAACACCTGCGCGGCTGCTACCACAAGTGCCCCGAGGAGCGCGACCGTCATGAATCGTCGCATGACTCACCACCTCTTGACGCGCAGGCACTATCCGTGATAGCGGCATTCGCGTACCCCACCCGTCAAGCGTTCACGAAAACGCACGGAAGACTCCCGAGCAGCGCCGTGCGTTCTGCCATGCGTTCCCCGCTCGCAAGATCCGACCTCGAGGCGGCGATGGCGGCGCGGATGTCGGATCTTGCAGCGGTTAGGGGGCGGAGTGTGAACGGCGGGAACGACCGGACCAGGCGCGCCGAGGCGGGCGGCCGTCGTTTGCCGCCACCCCCGGCGAGGCGCTCTGCTCCCACACCCGCCGCCACTGGGCGACGGCTGGGCCGGCGGGGTCGGGCGTCTCGCCGCGGACCGAGTGCCGCCGAGCCTCCCACCAGCTCGATGTCTCCTCGTCGAGCAGGGCAGCGACCGCCCCGCGCACCCGGGGCGCGAACTGCCGCGCCGTCTCGCCCGGCTCCGGTCGGAGCGGTGCCCCGAAGCGCAGCGTGACGGTGCGCCGGCCCGCGCCCGGCCACGACTGGCCGCGAGGCATGGCCGCGAACGTCCCGCGATGGGCGACCGGCACCACCGGCACCTGATGGGTGACCGCCAGCCAGGCGGCACCCATCCGGAACGGCCGCATCCACCCGTCGGGGGACCTGGTCCCCTCGGGGTAGACGACGAGGTTCCAGCCGTCGGCGATGAGGGCGCCGGGGGTCGTGGCGAGCGCCCCGCCGCGCCGTTCGATCGGGAAGGTATTGAAGAGGACCGCCGACCCGACCGCCCGCCACCAGGTGTCGAAGAAGTAGTCAGCGGCCGCCGCGACCGCAGTCCGGCGCCGCCAGGCGTCGGGCAGGGACAGCAAGATGAGCGGCGTGTCGAGATGCGAAGCGTGGTTGGACACGAAGACCACCGGCCCCGACAGCCCGTCCAGGACGTCCAGTCCGGTCACGCGCGGGCGCACCTGCGAGCGGAGCAGTGGCTCGAGAGCCCCCTTCTGCGCGATCTCGCGCACGACCCGGACCGGCGCCCGCCGCGACCAGACGGTCGGGAACACCGACGACTCTGGTACGTCGACGTACGGCTCGGCCGACCGCGGCACCATGGACCGGCGACCCCAGCGCCAGCCGCGCGCCATCAGCCGGACGTCGTCGACGCCGCCGCGGACCACCCGGCGCGCGCTCACCGGACGTCGGCCAGCACGTGCGGCGGGTTGTGCAGGAACGTGATGCTCGGCGAGGTGCCCACGGTGGCCGACGCCATCTCCAGCGCGTCGGCGAGCGTGGACGCGGCGCGGAACCCCAGCCGCTGGCACGCGGCCCGGTTGCCGCCCACCCAGATGACGTCGGAGACGTGGTCCATCGCGTGCGCCGCCCAGTACCACATGTAGAACGGGTGCACGCCGTGGTAGGCGTACGAGGTCCGGTAGAGGTGGATGTACCACGGGTCCGTCGCGTACTGCGCCTCGAACTTCGCCTCGATGACGGCCGGGTCGGTCGACTCCGCGAGCACCTCCTCGTAGAAGTCGACGTACGACGGGTGGTGCAGCTGGTTGAACTCCGGGCGCACCGGGTGGTAGAGGATCACCGCCCCACCCCGCCGTACCAAGGGCTGCCCCCGGTAGGAGTTGAAGTAGTAGCCGAGGCCCATGCAGGTGGCGAGGATCGGGTTCATCACCGAGCTGACGTTGTAGGGCCCGAGGTACGGCACCCCCATGGCGAGCACGTCGGTCTGGCCCTGCACCTCGACCAGCTGCTGGCGGTGCACGTTGGCCAGCGTCTTGGCATGCACGGCCTCCGTCTCGCCGCCGTGTACGCCGGTCACCCCGTAGGGGGCGCGTAGGTCGTGGAAGAGCGAGTGCTTGACCCGGCCGGGGGCGACGGCGAGCGCCCGCCGGAGCGCCAGCATGGTGGCCTGGTCCCGGACCCCCCACTCCCACTCCCGCTTGAGCAGGAAGTCGTACGGCGGCGGGAAGACGTCGTTGTTGAGGGTCGTCTCGATCGTGAAGATCCGCAGATGCTCGGCCAGCAGCCGTCCCATCCGCCACGCGGAGTGGTGCAGGTGCGACTTCTCGACGTCCATGAAGGAGTGCGAGCGGACCATCGTCTTGGAGTTGTGGTGGTGCTTGAGGCTCTTGTACGACGCCAGGCCCACCGGCACCGACTTGTGGCCGCCGTCCATCGCCACCAGGTTGATGTTGACGTACACGAGCAGATCGGACTCGGCCGCCCGCCGGTTGATCTCGACGTCCTCACCCTGGTCGGTCAGCCCCACATGAGTCAGGTTGGCCGCATCCTCGGCGTCGTGGTTGTAGAGCAGCCCCGACGGGAAGAACGAGCGGAACACCCGCTCGCCGACGATGTGCTCCAGCTCCGCCGGGGTGAGTCGGCGGTGGAGCGCGTTGGCGCTGACCAGCTCGACATCGTCGACACCCGCCTCGGCGGCCATGGTCAGCACCGCCTCGATGACGCGCTGGCGGATGTCGGGGCGACGCATCGGCGGGAGCGGCAGGGAGACGTCGTCGAAGGCGATCGTCAGCCGCATCCCCGCCCGCAGCAGCGCGGGCAGCGGGTCGGAGCCCTCCGGCTCGAGCAGCGCCCCGCGGATCTCCTCCGCCACGTCAGGGACCGCCGGCAGCGACTCGGGCGGGTAGATGACCCGGGTCCCGAGCGGGAACCGCTCCAGCCGGAAGCCCTCGCCCTCGTGTACGACGAGCGGCGGGGTGCGGTCGTCGACCTCGAGCACGAAACCCGGTCGGCTCATCTGGTTCTCCTGCGGCTCATCGGTTGCTCCTGGGGTCGAAGGCCACCTTCACGGTACCGAGCCGGCCGGCCGAGTGGGCGTGGTCAAGCGCCTCCCGCCAACGGTGCAGGGGGTAGGTGACCACGGCGCCGCCGAGCTTGTCGAGTTGCGGTGCGCCGGCCAGTTCGGTGGCGAGGTCGAACGCGCTGCGTCCGCCGGCGGCCGGCTCGGACGCCGCCGAGGCGTAGGCGCCGACCACCTCAAGCTCGCGGAACCAGGCCGCGGACAGGTCGGCCGTCGCGGGCATGCCCGAGAGGACGACCCGACCGCCCGCTCGGGTGACTCGCAGCGACGTCTCGAGTGACTCCCGGCTGCCGACGGCGTCGATCGCGACGTCCACCCCACCTAGCAGGTAGGGCCGGCCGAACTCGGGCGACACGCGCAGCGCGCGCGTCGTACGCCGGACCCCGCGCAGCACCTCGTCCGGGGTGACCACGTCGGTCGCCCCGAACGCGGCGGCCAGCTCGCGCTGGTGACCGTGCTTGGCCACCACGGTGATCTCACCGGCCTCGGTTAGCTGGCGCAGCGCCAGGGTGGCGAACAGCCCGACCGAGCCCGCGCCGCTGACCAGCACTCGCTCCCCCCGGCCGACCCGGGCGCGCAGGGCCGTGTGCACGGCGCAGGCCAGGGGCTCGATCAGCACCGCCCGGGCATCGCTCAGCTCGTCCGGGACCGGGTGCAGCTGGCTGCGATGCGCGCTTAGGACCTGGCCCCAGCCACCGCCGGTGTCGGCGCAGTAGCCGGTCTGCAGGCCCGGTGCTAGGTGCCCGACGGTGACCGACATGCAGCGGTTGGTCGCACCCGACGCACAGGCCGGGCACGGCTCGAGCCCGCGGGCGACACAGCCCAGGACCGGGTCGAGCACCACCCGCGTCCCGCGCGGCAGGTCGCCACAGTCGGCGAGGAGGTCGGCAACGACCTCGTGACCGGGCACCATCGGCAGCGACACCAGGCCGGTGAAGTAGAGGCTCGTCCGGCCGGACAGCGCACCGAGGTCGGACCCGCAGATGCCCGACAACCGGGTGCGCAGCTGCACCCACTCGCTCCGGGACGCCGTCGGCTCGTCGATGGTCACCAGCCGCAGCGGCGCCGCCGGCCCGGACAGTACGCCGGGGATGCGACCGCCCACCGCGCGCGCGGCGGCGTACCGCGGCAGCGACCGGAACATCTGCAGGGCGAGCATCATCGCGCGACTACCGACCCTCCGCCGGGACCAGGCTGCGGCCGGTGGCCGGCGAGCTCTCCCAGTCGACGATCGGCCAGTGGTTCTTCTTCGCCTGCCGGAAGAGCGTGATGTCCGGGCGCACCGCCACCGGGTTGCCGACGGCGAGGAGCAGGGGCAGGTCCGAGTGGCTGTCGGCATAGGCGTAGGAGCGACCGAGGTCGACGCCGGTCTCGATCGCCCAGTGTCGAAGCCAGGCCGCCCGGGACTCCCCGACGAGTGGCGACCGGTCCAGGAAGCCGCTGCACACGCCCCGGCTGTCCACGGTCAGCTCGGCGGCCTCGATGTGGTCGAACAGCGGCCGCAGCGGCCGGGTCAGCGAGCGGATGGCGCCGGTGACCAGCACGGTCAGGTGGCCGGCCGCGCGGTGCTCGCGCACCCGGCGTACCGCCGACGGCGACAGCCGGGCGAGCACCTGCGAGCTGAGTACCTCGTCGGCAAGCTCGTCGAGGTCGGCCAGTCGGGCGCCGGCGTACTCGCGGTACATCGAGCGCAGGAACGCGCTGCGCTCGTGCCGCTCGGCGCGCACCAGGCCGGGGACGCGGGCCGCGATCCGACTCACCTCGGCGAGCCGGCTGCTGGTGCCGAGCTCCGGCAGGCGCATCCACAGGTAGGTCTCGATGACGTTCGACGAGAGCAACGTGCCGTCCATGTCGAAGACGGCCGCGACCTTCGCCTCCGGGGCCGATGCCAGCGGCTGCAGTGTCGGGGTGCTGCTGCCGCGCCGCTTGGACCGAGCGGCATCGAGCCGACGGAGCGGCGCGGTGACGGCTGGGCAGTGCACCTCTCCCATGTAGTGCGGCCACTCGAAGCTGGCGGTGTCGAACGGGAAGGCTGCCCGGTCGTCGGCGGCCAGGCCGCGAAACAGCCCCAGCGTGTTGGCGTCGGAGAACACGAGCTCGGCCTGGGAGTACTCGCGGTAGAGGTCGATGTAGCGGCGCAGGAACTCGAGCCGGCGACGCTGCTGCTCCAGCCGCCGGGCCAGGTCACGGGTCCGGTCCGCGCGCGGCGCGTGCGTCACCAGGTAGTCGGCGGCGCGGAACGCGCGCTCGCTCGTGACGAGCAGCCGCTCGACCCGCTGTGCACCGGGGAAGCGCCACTCCGGGAGCCGGGCTGCACCCCGGTCGCCGATCTCGAACGGGTGGTGGTCGTAGTAGTCCCGGACGATGTCGTAGAGCCGCCGGAACGTGAGCGGGTTCCGGGCGCCGGACGAGACGTGGTACCAGGTCGGCCGGCCCGGCTGGGGCTCGGTAGCCATCACCGCGACCATCGCGGAGACCACCAGGTCGACGGGCACGATGTCGACGGTCGAGTCAGGGGTCGCCGGCATCTCCGGCAGCTCCCCGCGGCCGTAGGCCAGGATCAGCGGCTCCGCCATCTTGAAGCCCTCGATCCAGCCGGGCTCGGGCGTCCGCAAGGCGGACTCGATGATGCTCGGCCGCACGATGCTGACCGGGTGGTCCACGGCGTAGGCCTCGACGACCCGCTCGCCCATCGCCTTGGTGAACGTGTAACAGTCGGTCCAGCCCAGGCTCCTGGCGCGCTCGCGGCCGGCCCGCACGAGCTCCGCACGGACCCACTCGCGGCGGCGCTCCTCGGTCGCATTGGCCGAGGTCAGCAGTCCCGCTCGCCGATGCTCGCGCTCCGCGTCGCCCCGGAGGCGGGACAGGTGGGCGGCGCTGCGCGAACGAGCCTCGGTGACCGCCCGCTGGCCCAGCCCCCAGGCCAGCTCCGCCGCCAGGTCGACGCCGTGCTCCACCGGGCCCTCGGGAATCACCCCGCGGCGCCGCCCCGCGACGTACGCGGTGGACACATGCACGTAGTGGACGGGCCGGCCGAGCGCCGAGACGCGCTGGAGCAGCGCCTGTGTGCCGACCACGTTGGTGGCGAACGCCTCGTCGACCGGCGGGTCGAAGGAGACATCCCCCGCGCAGTGGACAACGACGTCGAGATCCGGCGGCAGTTCTGGTACGGCGGACAGGTCGCCCTCGAGCACGGTCAGCCGCGCTTCGAGGACGGCGTCGACGCCGCCGCTGGCGGCCACCGCAGGGGCGAAAATCGGCTTCCCGAGCAGGGCGCGCACCCGCTCAGTCGCGGTGGTGGAACCCTTCGGTCGGGCCAGCACCGCGACGCTGACGTCAGGGACGTCGGTCAGCAGTCGCTGCAGCAGGGCCTCTCCGACGAAGCCGGTGACGCCGGTCACCAGGGCCTTCTTCCCGGCCAGCCGGGCGGCCAGCCGCCGGTCCGCGTCGGCATGGTGCGCAGCATCCGCGGATCGCGCCCCCCGGTCCGCGGCGCCCGGCTTGCCCCGAGCGGCGGCACCCGAGCGGG
This sequence comes from Nocardioidaceae bacterium, assembly GCA_035692425.1. Taxonomy (GTDB): domain Bacteria; phylum Actinomycetota; class Actinomycetes; order Propionibacteriales; family Nocardioidaceae; genus DASSHZ01. The sequence continues at coordinate 21,016 of DASSHZ010000036.1, read as the reverse complement.
GCTTGCCCTCGCCGGAGGCGGCCGAGCGCGGCTTCCTCGCCACTCGGGACGACGCCGACTCGGCGGGAACCGCCGACCGGGCGCTCCGCCGAGCACCCTTCGCGTCGGGCATACAACTCCTCCGAGCCTGCGACCCGCTGGTGGTGACAACCCAAGCCTGGGTGACACCCAATCCTGCCCCACCCGGTCGCACCGCCGCCAACCGCCGCCCTGGTGCGAGCCGAGCGGGCGGGAGCCCGGCCTGGGCGGAGGCTACGCGGACTTGCGCTTCTTCGGGGGCTCCTCGCGGGGCACCAGGGTCGGGTTCACGTTGTCGGACACGACCTCCCGGTTGACCACGACCTTGGCGACGTCCTCGCGCGACGGTACGTCGTACATGACGTTGAGAAGGACCTCCTCGAGGATGGCCCGCAGGCCGCGCGCGCCGGTGCCGCGCAACATCGCCTGCTCGGCGATCGCCTCGATGGCGTCGTCGGTGAACTCCAGGTCAACGTTGTCGAGCTCGAAGAGCTTCTGGTACTGCTTCGTCAGCGCGTTGCGAGGCTCAGTCAGGATGCACATGAGGTCTGCCTCCTGGAGCTTGTCGACCGTCGCGATGACCGGCAGCCGGCCGACGAACTCGGGGATCAGCCCGAACTTGAGCAGGTCCTCCGGCCGCACCTCCGCGAAGAGCTGGTCGACGTCATGGTCTGCAGTGGCGGGCAGCTCGGCGGTGAAACCCAAGGTCTTCTTCCCGGCCCGCTGCTCGATGATGTGCTCGAGCCCGGCGAAGGCGCCGCCCACGATGAAGAGGATGTTGGTCGTGTCGATCTGGATGAACTCCTGGTGCGGGTGCTTGCGCCCGCCCTGTGGGGGCACCGAGGCCGTGGTGCCCTCCAGGATCTTCAGCAGGGCCTGCTGGACGCCCTCGCCGGACACATCGCGGGTGATCGACGGGTTCTCGGACTTGCGGGCGACCTTGTCGACCTCGTCGATGTAGATGATGCCTGTTTCGGCCTTCTTGACGTCGTAGTCGGCCGCTTGGATCAACTTGAGCAGGATGTTCTCGACGTCCTCACCGACATAGCCGGCCTCGGTGAGCGCGGTGGCGTCGGCGATGGCAAACGGCACGTTCAGCATCCGCGCCAGCGTCTGCGCCAGGTACGTCTTGCCGCAGCCGGTCGGGCCGATGAGCAGGATGTTGGACTTGGCAAGCTCGACCGGCTCCTCTTTGCCCGGCCGAGCCGCCGGGCTGCTGGCCGCCTGCACGCGCTTGTAATGGTTGTACACGGCGACGGCAAGCGTCTTCTTGGCCGCCTCCTGCCCGATCACGTAGCCGTTGAGAAACTCGTAGATCTCCCTCGGCTTGGGGAGCTCCTCCAGTCCGAGGTCGCTACCCTCGGACAGCTCCTCCTCGATGATCTCGTTGCAGAGGTCTATGCACTCGTCGCAGATGTAGACGCCGGGGCCGGCGATGAGCTTCTTGACCTGCTTCTGGCTCTTCCCGCAGAAAGAGCACTTGAGGAGGTCTCCACCCTCTCCGATGCGTGCCACCCGCCGCCTCTCCTAACTCCCACGGCCGCGGTTGTGCCCTCCGCGGCCTGCCGGTTCAGTGTCGACGCTACAGGGCTGGAGCGTCAACCGTCGGCAACTTCGCAAGTGTCTCAGGCGCCTACCGCTGCCACCTTCTGCGACTCGAGCACCTGGTCGATGATCCCGTACTCGATCGCCTGCTGGGCCGTGAGGATCTTGTCCCGCTCGATGTCCTTGGTGACCTCGTCGATCGGCTTGCCCGTGTTCTCCGCGATCATCTGCTCCAGGAGCGCCCGCATCCGCAGGATCTCGTTCGCTTGGATCTCGATGTCGCTGGCCTGGCCGTAGGTGCCCTCGGTGTATGGCTGGTGGATCAGGATGCGGCTGTTGGGCAGCGCCAGCCGCTTGCCCTTGGTGCCCGCTGCGAGCAGCACCGCCGCCGCCGACGCCGCCTGCCCAAGGCACACCGTCTGTACGTCGGGCTTGAGGTACCGCACCGTGTCGTAGATCGCAGTCAGCGCGGTGAAGGAGCCGCCCGGGCTGTTGATGTAGATGCTGATGTCGCGCTCGGGATCCATCTGCTGCAGGCAGAGGAGCTGGGCCATGACGGCGTTGGCGATGTCGTCGCTGATCGGGGTGCCCAGGAAGATGATGCGGTCCTCGAACAGCTTCGCGAACGGGTCGATCCGGCGGAAGCCGTACGACGTGCGCTCCTCCCACTGGGGGATGAAGTACTCGGCCCGCGGACTCGCCGCCCAGTGCAGCGGGTTGGTCATGTCTCCTCCGAAACCGTCGACGTAGGTGCGCGCAGTCATTCGAACCGCCCTCCGGGTCCCTCGGCCCGGCCCGCCGAGACCTCGGCTGCCTCGGAGACGACGTGGTCGATGAAGCCGTACTCCTTGGCCTGCTCGGCCGTGAACCAGCGGTCCCGGTCGGCATCCTGCTCCACCTGGTCGAGCGCCTGGCCGGTGTGCTTGCTGATCAGGTTGAAGAGGACGTTCTTGATGTACAGCGACTGCTCCGCCTGGATCTTGATGTCGGAGGCCGAGCCACCGAGACCGCCGGACGGCTGGTGCATCATGATGCGCGAGTGCGGGAGCGCGTAGCGCTTGCCCTTCGCACCGGCGCACAGCAGGAACTGCCCCATTGACGCCGCCAGGCCCATCCCGACGGTCGCCACGTCGTTCGGCACGTACTGCATGGTGTCGTAGATGGCCATCCCGGCGTCGACAGCGCCACCCGGGCTGTTGATGTAAAGGAAGATGTCCCGCTTGTCGTCCTCGGCGGAGAGCAGCAGCATCTGGGCGCAGATCGCGTTGGCGTTGACGTCCTTGACCTCGGTGCCGAGGAAGATGATGCGCTCGCGCAGCAGCCGCTGGTAGATGTGGTCGTCGAGGCCCGCGCCGTTGCTCGTCCCCTCGGCACCGCGCAGCGGGCCGACCTCCGCCTGGTGCCGGGGGACGGCGGTCTGGTCGTAGTTGCCGGGGCTGTGGTTCAGGGTCACGTCACCGACCCTAGCGACCACCGGCGACGCAGCCACGGCCGTCGGGGCCATGTTCGCCCACAGCGCACCGGCTACCCGAGGGGGTCAGCTCTCGGACGCCGCCGGGGCGGTTGACTCGGCGGCTCCTTCCGGCGCTTCCCCGCTGTCCGGCTCCGGCGCGGACTCCGGCTCTTCCCCGCGCTCCTCTTCGGCGATGCTGCCGTCAGGCTGCAGCCGTTCGAGCTCCAAGACGTTGCCCGAAAGGTCGCGGACGACGGCCGAGCGGAGCACCTGCTCGAGAGCCTTCGACCGGCGTACCTCACCGACCAGCTGAGGGAGATGGTTGTGCTCGACCATGTGGTTCGCGTACTCCTGTGGGCTGACCCCGGACAGCTGCGCCTGGCGCACCATGTGCTCGGTCAGCTCGCGCTGGTCGACCCCGACCGACTCGGCGTCGGCGATCTCGTCAAGCACGAACTGCGCCGCCATCGACTCGCGGACCCGCTTGTCCAGCGCGGCCTCGTACTCCTCGTCGGTCTGACCCTCCGCTTCGAGGTAGTCGGCCCGGGTGAGCCCCATGGCCGACAGCTGCTCGGCCAGCTGGTCGCGGCGGCCCTGAACCTCGGCCGCGACCGCGGAGTCCGGCAGCGGAACGTCGACGAGACCCAGCAGTTGTTGGAGCAGCGCCTCGCGCGCCGCCGCCGACTGCTCGAGCCGAGCCTCGCGCGCGAGCTTGTCGCGCAGGTCGTCGCGCAGCTCCGCAACCGTGTCGAACTCGGAGGCCAGCTGAGCGAACTCGTCGTCGACCTCGGGCAGCACCTGCTCCTTCACCCCGGAGACCTTCACGGTGACATCGACGGGCTGGTCCTTGTACTCACCGCCCACCAGCGTCGACGAGAACGTTCGCTCCTCGCCGGCGGAGAGGCCGACCAGCGCCTCGTCGAGACCCTCGAGCATCGTCCGGCGGCCGATGCGGTAGCTCGTCCCGGTCGCTCTGGCCTCCTCGATCGGCGTACCGTCCTTGGTGGCGGCGAGGTCGATGGTCACGAAGTCGCCGTCCGCCGCCGGCCGCTCGACCGCGGTGAGGGTCCCGAACCGCTCGCGCAGACCCTGCAGCTGCTCGTCGACGTCCGCGTCGGTCACGGAGACTTCGTCTACCTCCGCCTCCAGTCCGGCGTACGCCGGCAGCGTGATCGCAGGCTTGACGTCAAGCTCTGCGGTGAAGCTCAGGTCCCGCCCATCGGCCACCTCGTCGAGCTGCAGCTCGGGCTGGCTCAACGGGGTGATGTTGTTGTCCTGCAGCGCTTTCGCGTACAGACCGGGCAGCGCCTCGTTCACTGCCTCGCCGACGACGTACTGCCGCCCAACTCGCTGGTCGATCACCGGGACGGGCACCTTGCCGCGGCGGAAGCCGGGGACGTTGATCTGCTTCGAGATCTTCTTGTACGCCGCATCGAGGCTGGGTCGGAGCTCTTCGAAGGGCACTTCGACGGTCAGCTTGACCCGGGTCGGGTTCAGGCTCTCGACGGCACTCTTCACCTGGTTGGATCTCCTCTGGGCGGGTCGGCTTCAGAACGCCGACGAAGGTGCCAACGGAGGACCGAGTCGCCGACTTCGTACCGGACCGAGCCAGCCTACCGGCGCAGCGACGTACGGCGAAGCCCGGGCGTGTCCGGATGGCCGAGGGGCCATAGCCCTACCTGACTAGCCGCCTCGGGTGGCTCTGCTGCGCCTTCGCCAGAACCCCAGGATGACCTGGACAATGCGGGCTACGCTTTCGCTCGGAAGTCCGCCACGGGGGCGATGGCGGCGCCGGCTCCAAGGGGGGAGTCGTGAGGGGTCACGAGGGGCGAGAAGGCACTATGACTGGGGTTTGGGAGGACACGGGGGAGCTGCCGCTTCCGGGCCGACAACACCGTGTCGGCGGGGTTGAGACTGCCCTCCTGAGCGTGGTTGTACCGACCCGCAACGAAGCACGCAACGTCGCGCCGCTGGTCGGCCGACTTGCGCGCGCGCTCCGGGGAACCCACGCCGAGGTCATCTTCGTCGACGACAGCGACGACGACACGCCCACCGAGATCCGCCGAGTGGCTGCCGACGCCCCCCTGCCGGTGCGGGTCATCCATCGAGCGCCCGGCCAACGAGCGGGGGGACTGGGCGCCGCGGTCCTGGTCGGGCTGCGAAGCGCTGCCGAGACCGGCGCGGACTGGTCGGTTGTCATGGACGGCGACCTGCAGCATCCACCCGAGGTGGTCCCGAAGCTGATCGCGAGCGCTCGGCTCGCGGCCGCCGATGTGGCGGTGGCCAGCCGCTACGTCGGATCTGGCAGCGCCGCCGGACTCGGTGCCCACGGCCGGCACGTCGCCTCCAGCGGGGCCACTCGGCTCACCAAGGCCGTGTTCCCGCGGCGCCTGCGCGAATGCAGCGACCCGATGAGCGGCTTCTTCGCGGTCCGCCTCGCGGCGCTCGACCTGGGCCGCCTTCGTCCGCAAGGCTTCAAGATCCTCCTCGAGGTCCTGATCCGGACCGAGCGACTCCGACTGGTCGAGCAACCCTTCACCTTCGCCGCCCGGCACAGCGGCGACAGCAAGGCGAGCTGGCGGGAGGGCGCGATCCTGCTGCGCCGGCTGGTGGGCCTGCGGTCGGCGACTCTCTTCGGCCGGCACCGCCGCCGGCTGCTCACGGCGACGGCATTCGGCGCGGTCGGCCTCTCCGGAATGGCCGTCAACAGCGGCGCCCTTTGGGCACTTGTATCGGCGCTCGGGTTGCCGGTGCTGCCGGCCGCTGCCCTGGCTACTCAGGTCTCGACTGCGTGGAACTTCCTGTTGACCGACCAGCTGGTCTTCCGAGGCGCCAAGGACCGCCCGGCCTGGCAGCGGTTCACTGGCTTCTTCCTCGTGAACAACGTCGTGCTGCTGCTGCGGCTACCCGCGCTCTCCTGGCTCGTGCACGCCACGGGCATGGGCTACGTGAGTGCCAACATCTTGACGCTGCTGGCGGCCTTCGCCGTCCGGTTCGCAGTCTCGGATCTCTTCTTGTTCAGAACCGGAGGGAACATGACAATCACCGAACGGCCTTCGACGGACACCGAAGCCTCCGGCCGCGATGCCGTCCGCGGAGCCACCCGCTCGGGCCCGACCGATGTCGTCATCGACCTGCGCTCGACCGGCACGCCGGTGGCGCGGGCCAGTCACACCGACCTACCCTGGCAGTACCGGATCCACGGCCTCGTAACCGTGGCGTCGGCGGTGCGGCTCAAGGAGCTCGACTACTTCGCAGCAGCCGCCGGCGCCGACGGGCCAGCCGACATCGAGATCCGGCCCGGGCACTTCGGCAACCGCTTGCGCGGCCGGGCCCGCGTGACCCAGTACGCCGCCGTACCCGCCGTGTCCTACGAGGAGCACCTCGGGCGGCTGGGCTCGGACTTCCTCGTCGAGATGGGCGACCACATCGCCGTCACCGTGGGTCCGTGGCTGATGCGCTCGCCACACGTTCTCTACACCAACGTGGTCGAGGCGCTACTGCGCTTCGTGCTGGTGGCTCGCGGCCATGTCCTGCTGCACTCGGCCTGCCTCGACGTCGACGGGCGCGGCGTGCTGCTGTCCGCCCGGACCGACACCGGCAAGACGGGCACGGTCCTCCGGCTCCTCCGCGACGGCGGCGCTCGCTTCCTGTCGGACGACATGACCGTCGTCAGCCCGGAGGGTGCGGCGTGGTGCTACCCCAAGCCGCTCACCATCAGCCATCACACCCTGCGTGCGGTCGAGGTCGACTCCCTGACTCCGCGCGAGTGGCGGCGGCTCCGGCTGCAGAGTCGGCTGCACTCCAAGGAGGGCCGCGGGATCGGCGCCCGGCTGGGCGAGATGAACCTGCCGATCATGAGCCTCAACGCGGTCACCCAGTACGTCGTGCCGCCACCGAAGTACACCGTTCGCCGGTTGGTCCCGTGTGAGGAAGCGACGGCAGTGCGCATCGAGGACCTCTTCATCATCGAGCGAGACGAGTTCCGCCTCGATGACATCGACCCGGAGCTGCTGGTGGACGAGCTGCTCGACAACACGGACGACGCATACGGGTTCCCGCCGTTCCGGTACTTCGCCCCCGCCCTGGTGGTCGGCGGCCTGGGCTACGACGAGCTGCGGGTTCGGGAGCGCAGTCTCCTCGTGCGGGCGATGCAGGGGGTGCGGGCCCGCCGGCTGGCCACTCCCGACTACTCCTGGGCAGATCACATCCCCCGGCTGGCCGTGACTGGCAACGGGGACTGACGAGACTCCGGGGGCGTCCCCTCCCCCGGGACTGGAGGAACAACCATGGCCGAGCGGAGACTCACGTCCGCAGGTTTGCTGACCAGCGCGATCGCCGCCGGCCTGCTCGTGGCCGGCGCGGTCGCACCGGCCACCGCTGGGCCGCTCTCCGAGTCCACGTCGTCAGCCGCCGCCACGGGCGCCGCGTCGTTCAGCACGCACCTCACCCGCGCTCCGTACCTGACCGACCTGGTCGGCCGGCACGTCGCGGTCAACTTCGCGACCGACCAGTCCGCGGGCAGCGCGACCGTCTCGTACGGCGCCGTCTCGAACGGCAGCTGCACCCCGGGCACGACGAGCCAGGCGAGTCGCCGCACCATCCTCGTCGGCGCCGTGTACGAGTACCAGTGGACCGCCCAGCTGGACCTGCCGGCCGCCGGTTCCTACTGTTACCGGCCCTACCTCGCCGGTACCGACCTGCTCGGCGGCGCACCCACCCCGCAGTTCACCACCCAGCAGCAGCCCGGGGACACCTCGCCGTTCTCGTTCGACGTGATGGGCGACTGGGGCCAGGTGGACTCCACCGGTCAGAACCCCGACCAGGCGAACCTGATGCAGCAGATCGCGGCCAGCGGCGCGCGCTTCATGGTGACGGTCGGCGACAACGGCTATCCGAATGGGAACCAGATCAACTACGGCGACCTGCAGCAGACCGGCGCCGACACCAGTGCGATCTTCGGACCACAGTTCTGGACCGGCCCCGGCCAGTCGATTCCCATGTTCACGGCGCCCGGCAACCATGGCATCTCGGGGACTGCCCATACCGACATAACCACCTGGACCGAGGACCGGGCGGTCTCGACCTCGGGTGGTCGCTACCAAGACGACGTCTACTGCTGCGTGAACGGCTCGAACTCCACTCACTACGCCAGCGAGTGGTACGCGTTCACGGCCGGGAACGCGCGCTTCTACGTGCTCGATGCCTCGTGGGGAGACACCAACCCAGGGACCGCAAGCCCATACGCCAACGATGCGGCCGCCCACTGGGCGCCGGGCACCCCGGAGTACGACTGGCTCGTCTCCGACCTGAAGTCGCACCCGACGCAGCTGAAGTTCGCCTTCTTCCACTACCCGCTCTATGTCGACAACCCCAACGAGTCTTCGGACCAGTACCTGGACGGACCGGCGAACCTCGAGGGCCTGCTGGCCAACTATGGCGTGCAGATGGCCTTCAACGGCCATGCCCATCTCTACGAGCGCAACGTGCCGAGCGGCAAGGGCATGCCGATCAGCTACGTCACCGGTGGGGGCGGCGGCACCCTCGAGCCGATCGGGCCCTGCACCACCATCGACGCCTACGGGATCGGCTGGTCGCCCACAAAGCTGACCGGTACCGCCTGTGGCGCCGCGACGCCGCCGACGTCGGCGGCGCAGGTCTACAACTTCCTCAAAGTCACCGTGTCCGGGTCGCAGGTGACGGTCGCTCCGACGAACTCGCTCGGCCAGACCTTCGACGTACAGACCTACAAGTTCAAGGTCGACACCGACACCTGGATCGACAGTGGCCCACCAGCGGCGACCACGAGCTCGAGCGCGACCTTCACGTTCCATGCCAGCGGCACCAAGGCGACGTACCAGTGCACGCTGGACGGGAGCGCCCCGACGGCGTGCACGAGCCCGGTCACCTACAACGGTCTTCGCCAGGGGACGCACACGTTCACGGTGGCAGCCACGGTCGCCAAGCAGACTGACCCGACCCCGGCCACCGACACCTGGGTCGTGGACACGACCGCGCCCACCGTCCCGACCGGGGTGAGCGCAAGCGCCGCGTCCGCCTACGAGGTCGACCTGAGCTGGAGCCCGGCCACGGACAACACCGGTGTTGCGGGCTACACCGTCTACCGCGACGGCGCGGTACTGGGGACCACCGGAGGAGACACGACGTACGTCGACGACACCGTCTCGCCCAACACCTCCTACACGTACACGGTGCGCGCCATTGACGCCGCAGGGAACACGTCGGCGCAGAGCCAGCCGGCCAGCGTCACGACCCCGCAGCCGGCGACGCCGCTGTTCGCCGACGGGTTCGAGTCGGGCGACCTGTCCGCCTGGGACAGCAGCAGCGGCCTGACCGTCCAGTCGAGCAACGTGTACGACGGCACCTTCGCCGCCGAGGGCAACACCACCAACGGGAACACCTATGCCAAGAAGGCCCTGCCGGCGACGTACCCCGATGCGTACGCGCAGGTCTTCTTCGACATCGAGTCGGAGTCGTCTCAGATCAACCTGCTCCGGCTGCGCGCCGCCGACGGGAGCTCGCTCGCCTACGCGTTCGTCAGCCCGTCGGGTCAGCTCGGGGTCTACAACTACGCCACCGGCACCACGACCACGAGCAACCTGGTGGTCGCCCCCGGCTGGCACGCCCTGCAGCTGCGGCTCGCGGTCGACAGCAGCCCGGGTACGCCGACGGGGGCGCTGCAGGTCTGGCTCGACGGCAACTCCGTCGACGACATCTCCAGCACCACCGTTGACGTGGGCACTGCACCGGTCGGCGCCTTCCAGATCGGAGAGGTCCAGAGCGGCCGCACCTACGACGTGGTCTTCGACGACGCCGCCTTCGCCACCGGCCGGATGGCCTCCAGCGCGGACACCGAGCCGCCGACGGCGCCGGCCGGGCTCCAGGCCACGGCTACCTCGCCGTACCAGGTAGAACTCGGCTGGGCCCCCGCCAGCGACAACACCGGCGTGGCGGGCTACACGGTCTACCGCGACGGCTCGCCGGTCGGCAGCGTGGGTGCCGGCGTGACGAGCTACACCGACGACACCGCCGCGGCGTCCAGCACCTACAGCTACACGGTCACCGCGAGCGACGGGTACGGGAACGAGTCGACAGCGAGTTCGCCCGCCGCCGTGACTACGCCGGCCGGCGCGTCGGCGGTCTTCTCCGACGGGTTCGAGTCGGGCGACCTGTCCGCCTGGGACAGCAGCGGGGGCCTGACCGTCGAGAGCGGCACGGTGAATAGCGGCAGCTACGCCGCCGAGGGCAACACCACCAACGGCGCCACCTACGCCAAGAAGACCCTCGCTTCGAGCTACTCCGACGGATACGGCCAGGTCTACTTCGACCTCGTCTCACAGTCATCGCAGGTCAACCTGCTCCGACTGCGCGCGGCCGACGGCTCGTCGCTGTGCTACGTGTTCGTCAGCAGTCGCGGCCGGCTCGGCGTGCACAACGACGCGACCGGCACGAACCTGACCAGCAAGGTCGCACCCGGACCTGGCTGGCACTCCGTGCAGGTGCGGCTCGCGGCCGACCAGACGCCGGGTACCGCCACGGGCGCGCTGCAGGTCTGGCTGGACGGGACACTGGTGAGTGACCTGTCGAGCACGACCGTGGACGTCGGCGGCGTCCCGGTGGGCGGACTGCAGGTCGGAGAGACACAGACCAGACGAGCCTACGACGTGGTTTTCGACGACGCTGCCTTCGCCACTGCCAGGCTCGGTGCGCAGTGACTTCGCGAGCGCGACCGTGCTGACCCGGCTCGTCGACGAACGAGCCGGGTCCAGAACCTCCGTCGCACGGTTGCTCGGGACCGCTAGCTCGCGCCTGCCTGCATTCGGCGACCGCGTGAGCACGGCGCTGTTCGCGTTCGCCATCGTCGCCGGCGCGGCGCTTCGGTTCGTCCAGCTCGGCGCGGTCGGCCTCAACAGCGATGAGGCGGTGTACGCCGCCCAGGCGGCCTCGCTGGCCGGGAACCCGCACTTCACGTCGCTGTTCCCGGTGGTCCGCGCCCACCCGCTGCTCTTCCAGGTGCTCATCTCGCCGCTGTACCGGACCGGCGTCCCCGACGTGCCGGGGCGGTACCTCGCCGCGGCCTTCGGGGTCGGCACCGTGGCGCTGATGTACCCGCTCGGCCGAGCGCTCTACAACGCGCGGGTCGGTGCCCTGGCCGCCGTACTGCTCGCCGTGATGCCCTACCACGTCGTCGTGAGCAGGCAGATCATCCTTGACGGCCCGATGGCCTTCTTCACCACCGCTGCCCTGACGTTCCTGGCGCTCGCCGCCAAGTCCCGGAACGGCCGGTGGCTGGTCGCGGCCGGAGCGGCCATCGGGCTGGGGGCGTTGTGCAAGGAGCCGGGGATCATCTTGCTGGCTGCCGCGTTCGCCTTCCTCGCACTCAGTAACCGGCTCTGGCGGCCGGCCCGCTACCCGGTGGCCGGGGCGGCGCTTGCCCTCGGGCTGACGCTCGCCTACCCGCTGCTCACCGCGGAGGCGGGCGGCGGCCGTGGCGGGGCGTCCTACCTGGCCTGGCAGCTGACCCGCAAGCCCAACCACGCCTTCGACTTCTACTTCACCACCGTCGGAGCCTCCATGGGGGCGGTACTGGTAGCCGTCGCCGGCCTCGGCCTGCTGGTATTCGCCGCTCGGCTGACGTGGCGCGAGACGCTGCTCCTGTCCTGGGTCGTTGTACCGCTCTGCTACTTCGAGGTATGGCCGGTCAAGGGCTTCTCGTACCTGATGCCGCTCGCACCCGCCATCGCGATGCTGGGTGCGGTCGCGATCGTCCGCCTCGGTGCGATGGGACGAGCCCGAGCGGTCGCGGCCGCGGTCGTCGCGCTCGGTTGTGTGGCCAGCCTCGCGGTCCCTGCCGTCGCCGGAATCGTTACCCCCACGACATCCGGGCTGGCGGCAGCGGGCGGGACCCCCGGTGGGCGGGCGGCCGGCCAGTGGGCAGCAGAGCATGCCCCCGCCGGGTCGCAGTTCATGACGATCGGCCCGTCGATGGCCAACCTCATCCAGTTCTACGGCGGGCACCGGGCGGACGGCTTGTCGGTCAGCCCCAACCCGCTGCACCGCAACCCCTCGTACCACGCCATCCGCAACGCCGACCTGGCGCTGCGCCGGGGTGAGTACGAGTACATCGTCTGGGACGCCTACTCCGCCGGGCGCTCCAGTCACTTCTCGGCTCGCACCATGGAGCTGGTCCACCGGTTCCACGGCATACCGGTCGACGTGCAGCGAGACGGGCAAGGACGCCCGCTCATCGTGATCTATCAGGTGACGCCATGAGGGCGCCGGCGGCTCGGCGCGGCTTTGCGGCCATCGCCCTGGTGGCCGCCCTGCTCGGGCTGGTCGGGCTCGTCGCGCCAGCCACCGCTACCCCCGCCCGACCGGAGGGGAAGGCGAGTGCGGTCGACCACCGGCCCGCCACCCCCCTGCATCACCTGGTCGTGATGATGCAGTCCGGCCACAGCTTCGACAACTACCTTGGCCGCCGGTCCGGCGATGACGGGATACCCCGCGGTGTCTGCGTCCCGGTGCACGGCGGCACGAGCCGGCCGTGCCTACGCCCCCATCCGATCAACGGGTCCCCCCACGCCAACCTGGCGAGCGCTGCCGCCAGCGAGGCCACCGCGGTCGACGGGGGCCGGATGGACGGCTTCGTGCGCGCCCAGGCGGGCAGCGCGCGAGGCGGCGCGGCGCTGGGTTACTACCCGCCACGGTCGGTGCCGGTGCTGACCAGCCTGGCCAACCACGGCGAAGTGTTCGATCACTGGTTCGCCGCCGTGCCGGGCGACACCATCGCCAACCGGCTGTTCGCCGTCACCGGCGCCGTCCCGGCCGGTGACCCGGCCGAGGTGCCGGCGTCCGGCTGGAGCGGTGCGACCATCTTCGACCGGCTGCAAGCAGCCGATGTCGCATGGCGGATCTACGTCGAGGACTACCGTCCCGGCCTGACGCTGGGCTCGGCCACCCTCGCGGAGCGCCGTACCGGCCAGCTCGCGCTTGTCCCGCTCCTCGCCTCGTCCGGCTTCCGGCGCGACCCCGCGCTCTCCGGGCACGTCGTCGGACTGGGTCGCTACTACGCCGACCTCGCCCACAACCGACTGCCCGCCGTCTCGTTCGTCGTGAGCACCACGCACACCGAGCGGCCACCCCACAACCCGGCCGTCGACCAGGAGCTTGTGCGCAGCGTCGCGAACGCCCTGCTGGCGAGCTCGGCCTGGTCGAGCTCGGCGTTCCTGCTGACCTACGACACCTCCGGCGGCTGGTACGACCACGTGCCGCCGACCCGGATCGACGGCGCCCGCACCGGGCTGCGCGTACCCACCATCCTGGTCAGCCCATACGTGAAACCGGACACGGTCGACCACACGACCTACGACAGCGCATCCGTGCTCGGGCTCATCGAGCACAACTGGCGGCTCCCGTCGCTGACCGGCCGCGACCGGACGGCCGCCAGCCTGCTGCCGGTCTTCTCCTTCCGTACTCCGCCGGGCCGGCCGGCCCTGATCGACGCCCGGTCCAGCCGACCGCCGCTGCACCAGCCGAGAAGTCTCGTGCTGTACGGCGGCTACCTCCTCGCACTGGCGGCGGGCCTCGGCTGCGTCGGCTGGGTGCTCTGGCGCGAGCACCCCTGGCGGGCGGCGGCGAGCCGGCCATGAGGGACGTTGTCGGGGGGGTCCAGCACGCCTGCCCGAGGTCACCGCTTGGGACGCGGGCACTCGCGGCCGGTGTCGCCTTGCTGCTGTTGGGCGCCCTGGCGCCGGCCGCCCCAGCGGCTGGGTCGGCAGGCTCAGCCGGGCTGGTCTACCTGAGCACCGTGCCGGCGCTGGCCGGCGTACGACTCGACGTCGGCGGCGCCGTGGTGACTACCGGCCGGTATGGCCGCGCGGCGGTGCACGTGGCCGACCTCGACGGCATCGCGAAGCGGGTTTCGCTGGCCAGCGCACGCCTCAATGGCCGGACGACGGTAGCCCTCTCCCACATCGACCCGGCCCCGCACACGACTCCGCACGTCAGCCGGCTGAGCATCGGGCTGAGCGTGCGGTCGGCCGTGCGGCTCAGCGTGTCGACGGGACGCTCCGGCGTACCGAGCTCGACGGTTAGCGCCCTGCGACTGCACTCGATCACCGGGCAGGTGCTCACGGTCCACCCGCGGTCGGGCAGCGAAGTCACGCTGGCCGCCCGGCGCGCCATGCTCCAGCACGGGACGCTGCGGGTGCAGGCGATCACCTGGTCGGTCGACCGGGTGACGACCACCACCGGCGTGGCTGTGACGACCAAGGGACCACGGTTCGACCCGCTGGGCCGGTCCAGATGGGCCGTCCGACTCGCCCCAGTCGCCGGCCGGGTGCAGGTGGTCACGCTCCCAGCCACGGCCGACGTCACGTTCCGCCTCGGCGGCTCCACGCTCACGACGAACTCACACGGAGTCGCCACCACGCCCGTCGGCGACCTGAACAACGTGGCGTCGAAGGTCGACCTGCTCACCCCGCGGGCGGGGCGGCTGGACGTATCGCTATTGCGGGTCACGAAGCTGCCGCCGGGTGCCGTGCACCAGCGACGGGTGCTCGCGAGCCTGCTCGTACGCCGGCCGGTGCAGCTCCGCTTCGTCGACCCGGCCGGAAAGCCCGTACCCAGCAGTCGGGTCTCCTGGGTACGACTGAACGGCGACGGTCGGGCGATCCGCATCCCGGGCCGACGGCTGGATCGCCCGGTGATGCTCCCGGCTGCCGCGGCGGAGCAGGTCCACAGCAACTGGCGGACGCGAGCGATCACCTACTCGGTGACCACGGCCCGAGTCGACGGCGCGAACGCGGTGTTCAGTGGGCGCCAGCGCTTCGACCCCAACCGAACGGGCACCTGGCCCGTGCGGCTGTCGGTATTCCGGCTCTCGCTGACCGTTCGCGACAGCCTGTTCGGCCGACGGACGAGCTCCCAGGTGACGGTCACGCTCCCGGACGGGACCAGCCGCCACCTGTACGCCGGGACCGGGAGGCCGATCGTCCTCCCGGCGCTGGTACGGGGGATCTACCGTGTCGACATCGGCGCTGCCGTGATCGGGTCGAAGAACAGCGTCCTGGTGTCCCGGGACGGCACTGCGGACTTCCGGGTCGTCACCATGCTCGACACCCTGGTCATCATCTTGGTGCTCGCCGTGCTCGTCGTGGTGCTCATCGCGGCCGGCCGCGCGATGGCGAGCCGCAACGCACGACAGCAGGCGCAGGAGTCCCCATGAGTCGACGTACCCGGGGCGTCGCCCTTGCCATCGTCACGGTCTGCAGCCTGCTTGCCTTCCTGCCGCCGGCGACCTCCGCGGGCACCGCTACCCGGTCGTCCGCGGGCGGGGTGCGGGTACCCGTCTACGCCTACTTCTACCAGTGGTACACGACGAGCTCATGGCGCCGAGCCAAGATCGACTACCCGCTGGTCGGCAGGTACAGCAGCGACGACCCGCAGGTCCTCCGGCAGCAGGTGGTCGAGGCGCAAGAAGCCGGGCTGAACGGCTTCCTTACTTCCTGGAAGAGCACGCCGGCGCTGAACCGCCGCCTGGCGATGCTGCTTCAGGTCGCCCGCGCCCGTGACTTCGACGTGGGGGTCGTCTACGAGGGCCTGAACTTCCGGCGAAAGCCGCTGCCGATCTCGGTCGTCCGGTCCGACCTCGTCATCTTGGTGCACCGATGGGGGAAGGCTCTCAGGTCCAAGTACTTCGGCAAGCCGGTAGTGATCTGGACCGGCATCGATCAGTTCTCCCTCGCCGATGTGCGTTCCGTACGCCGCGCCCTCGGCGACCGGGTGGACCTGCTCGCATCCGCCAAGAGCGTGCCGAGCTACCAGCGCGTCGCGAGCCTCGTCGACGGCGACGCCTACTACTGGTCCTCGGCGAATCCCGGCACCGCTTATACCCGCCATCGGCTGGCGGCGATCGGTGCCGCGGTGCACGCGCAGCACGGGATCTGGCTGGCGCCCGCGACGGCCGGCTTCGATGCGCGCCCGCTTGGCCACACCAGAGTGATCCCCCGGGACGGCGGCCGGACCCTCTTCCGCAGCCTGGGCGACGCCTTCGGCAGCCGGCCGCAGGCGGTCGGCGTGATCAGCTGGAACGAGTGGTCCGAGAACACCTACATTGAGCCCGGCCGACGCTACGGGGCGCAGGAGCTGGACGTCCTGCAGACCTACCTCCAGCGGCGCCGCGGCGGGGCTCCGACGGGTTCACCTGCCAGTGTGCACGTCGCGCCGGTGCCACCCTCCCGGCCGGCCGTGCAGCCGTCCCTCGCGGCGGATCCCGGCGGCTGGACCGGACTGCGGGCCGGCTTGCTGCTGAGCATCGGCAGCTGCGCCGCGGCGGGCCTGTGGTTGCTCCGGCTCTACGCCGGGCGCCGATCAGCCCGGGGAGGGCGGCCTAGACCGCGGCATAGCCGCGGCGTCGGCTTCTAGTGTCCTGGTGGTATGCCGCCAGGTCGAGGCCGACGGTGCGACCGCCGAGCCGGAGTGTCATGAGGCCGGAGTGTCATGAGGGCAGTGCTGTTCGACTGCGTAGGAACAGCGACACGCAACGCCCTGGCGCCCAGCGCATTGGCGCGCAGCGCCGAACTCAGCGACCGGGTGAGCGCCGCGCCTCCGGACCGCCAGGTACCTGGTCCGGCTGCGCCGCGCTCAGGTCGACGCCCGCGCGCAGCAGCAGCAGGGTCCCGCGGTCGGTGACCGCCTGGTACCCCGGCCGGCCGCACCGTGGGCAGGCGAATTCGACCACGGCGGGCTCATCGTCGGAGGTCGGGACCCGCAGCTGAGCGGCCGTCAGGGCCAACTCGACCGCGCCGCACGAGCCACAGGCGACCCTCACCGTCGTGGTCACGTGATCAGTGTTGCACGCCCCGCCGTGGATCACCCGCCCGACGAGCGTCCAGCGCACCGGTGTCGGTCTGCTACCAGCCGACGCCGATGTACTTGGTCTCGAGGAACTCCAGCAGCCCGTCGTGGCCGCCCTCGCGGCCGAGGCCACTCTGCTTGACCCCTCCGAAGGGCGCGGCCGGGTCCGACACCACCCCGCGATTGAGCCCGACCATGCCCGCCTCGAGCCGCTCACTCACCCGCAGGCCGCGGGCCAGGTCGGCGGTGTAGACGTAGGCGATCAGGCCGAACTCGGTGTCGTTGGCCTGGACAACCGCCTCGTCCTCGCTGTCGAACACGGTGATCGGCGCCACCGGACCGAAGATCTCCTCCCGCAAGATGTCGGCGTCGGCCGGTACGTCGGCCAGCACCGTGGGCGGGTAGAAGTACCCCGCGCCGCCGGGCGCCTCGCCGCCGGTGACCACCCGGGCGCCGCGGCCGGTCGCATCCGACACCAGCCCGGCCACCTTGTCGCGGCCGTCGGCGTTCACCAACGGCCCGAGCTGCACACCCTCCGCCAGCCCATGCCCAACCTTCGTCGCGGCCATCGCCTCAGCGAACCGCTGAGTGAACTCCTCGACCACGCCGCGCTGCACGAGGAACCGGTTCGCCGACGTACACGCCTCCCCGCCGTTGCGCATCTTCGCGACCATCGCCCCGGCGACAGCTGCCTCGATATCGGCGTCGTCGAAGACGACGAACGGGGCGTTGCCGCCCAATTCCATCGAAGCGCTGACGATGCAGTCGGCTGCCTCCTTGAGCAGGATCCGGCCCACCTCGGTCGAGCCGGTGAAGGACAGCTTGCGGACCCGGGGATCGTGCAGCAGCGTCGAGACCAGCCGGCCGGAGCGGCGCGACGGCAGCACGTTCACCACGCCGTCGGGCACCCCGGCCTCATGCAACAGGTCCGCGATCGCAAGCGCAGTCAGCGGGGTCTCGGAGGCAGGCTTCAGGATCACTGGGCACCCGGCCGCCAGGGCTGGCCCGATCTTGCGCGTCGCCATTGCGGCCGGAAAGTTCCAGGGGGTAACCAGCAGGCTGACCCCGATTGCCTGCCGTACGACGACGATGCGGTTGGCACCCGACGGTGCCGTGCGCAGGTCCCCGTCGATGCGGACCGCTTCCTCGGCGTACCAGCGGAAGAACTCGGCGGCGTACGCCGCCTCCGACCGCGCATCGGGCAGGGCCTTGCCGTTCTCGGCAACCATCAGCTCGGCCAGCTCGGTCGACCGCTCCCGCATGAGCTCGAACGTCGCCCGCAGCACCTCGCTGCGCTCACGCGGCGGCCGCGCCGACCATTCGGGAAGCACCGCCGCGGCAGCCGCAGCCGCCGCCAGCCCGTCCTCCACGCCCGCGTCAGCCACCGAGGCCAGCACCTCCCCCGACGCGGGGTCGGTGACATCGAACCGCTCCCCGTCGGACGCCGGCACCCAGCGACCCCCGATCCAGAGCTCGGTGGGCACCCCCTTGACCACCGCAGCCACCCGGCCGGGCTCGGTAACCGCCACGTTCATACCGCATCGCCTTCTCTGTCCCTTGTGCTATCCGCTCGACCGGCGGCCGCGCCGGGCCCTCCCGTGCGTCCGCGACAGGCAGCCGGAGACGCAGAGTCATGCTCGACGCCGGTCCGCCCGGCCCCAACAGCCCCTCTCGGCCACGATAGCGGGCAGCCGGCGATGCGACGCGCTCGCTGGGTGGGCCCGACCTTCTCCGGCAGCACGGTCGCGCTCTGTCGGGAGGAACCAAGCCCGCCCGCGTCGCGGGTACGGCGCGGTCACACGTCCATCAGGGCTCCTGGCCTACGGGACGCGGCCGGTTGCGTACCAGGCCCGGGCGTCGAGGGCGAAGCTGCCGGTCGACCTCCCGGTTCGGCCGGCGACCAGGTCGCGGTACCGGTCGTGGACCATCGCCCGCTGCTCCGGACGCAGCGAGACCAGATGCTGTCCGGCCGGTCCGATGCCGTGCGTGAAGGGCTCCCAGAGGTCCGCGAAGTCGGCGTAGGCGGCGCTGACCGTGAGCGCTCCGCTGGCCACCTCACTTAGGCCCGCCCCGGCCAGTCGCTCAGCGATGTCTCCTTCGTGGGTGCCCGCCAGCGAACGTTCACCGGTGGAGGCGGGATCGACTTGCCGGACAGCTGCCCAGAACAGGCTCAACATCATCATCCCGCCGGCCGCCGTATCCCACATGCACACCGCAATGACGCCGCCCGGGCGGGTGACGCGACGCATCTCACGGAGCGCCCGGTCGGGGTCTGTCATGAACGCGATCACCAGGCAGGACAGCACTGCATCGAACTGGCCGTCCCCCCAGGGGAGGTGTTCGGCCACGCCGGTGCGGATGTCGGCACCAGGCACTCGGGCTCGGCAGGCCGCCGTGAACTGTGGTGCGGGGTCGATCGCGGCGACCTTCTCGGGGCCGACCCGCTCCGCCAGCACCGCCGTGAGCGCGCCGGGGCCGCAACCGACATCTAGGACCCTTGCTGGACCGCCGACCTTCGCCGTGTCGGCAAGCGCCCGCGCCAGCCCGTTGGAGTAGCGTCCCATGAACCGGTCATAGCTCCCGGCTGACCCGGTGAACAAATACCCCGAGGGCCGGTCGTTCAGGTAGCTGGTCATGCCGTCCTCCGACAACCACGACCCTCGGGCCGGCGGCCGCTACATCTGCTCCTGCCTGAGCACGTCAAGGTTGCGGAAGGTGGGCGGCCGGTCGCAGAGGGAGCCGAACTTCGCGGCGAACTCACTGGTCTCGGGCAGGTTCGAGTTCGCCATAGCCTCCTCGTATGAGGGGAACTCGACGATCTGAACGTAGGTCTTGGGGGCGTCGCGGTCCTGGGTCAGTACACCGCGGGTGGCGGCTCGCTTGCCCTGCGTCGACTGCAGCCAGCTGTCGAGCATGGCGTGGACTTCTTCGATCCGGCTGGTCTGGTACTCGATGATCTGGATGAACGGCACGGTTGCCTCCCTCGGTTGTGCTGGCGCCGGCGATCCGGCGTCAGGTGGTGCTCGCCAGCTGCTTGAGCCCCCTGGTCAGGTCGTCGAGGTTCATCACCGGTGTGACATAGACCTCGGCGTCCAGGTTCGCGAAGAGGGGCTCGCTGATGGCCGGTAGCTGGGATGGGTCGGCCATATCGAACACGAACAGCGCAGACCGGCGGCCGCGGTCGGGGAAGAAGTAGCTCGCCTCCGGGCGCAGTTCGGCAATCAGTGTCTCCATTGTCTTGGGCAGGGTCCCGCTCGCGATGGCCTCGCTGCCGGACTTGGTGCCCACGCGGATGCGCAACATGATTCGCATCGCCGTCTCCTCTGTGGTCGTTGTGTGGTCGGCTGGAGAGCGCGTCATCACAACACCCCCCAGACTCCCGGGCAGTCGCCATCACTCTCGTCGACTCACGCCCAGCGGGACTGCCAGGCCGGCGGCCGCCGCCGCACCCAGGCGTCACGTTAGCCCCCGTTAGTTCACATTGCAAGATGCTCGAATAATGACATGCATGAGCGGTGAGTTACCATTCTCGGCGTGAACGAGTGGGCCGTGGGCGGCCGCGACCGCGTCACGGAACTCCGCGCGCTCTTGCTTGCGTCCCAACGATTCCGCCAGGCCATGGCCGACCGATTCGGCCTCGGGCTCCGCGAGGTCGTCGTGGTGGGACATCTGGCAGACGCGAGTCCAGGTCTGACTCCAAGTGAGATCGCCCAGCGGATGCTCATCCGCTCGGGCACGCTGACCGCCATCCTCGACCGGCTCGTCGCCGACGGCTACGCCGAGCGCCGACCCAACCCCCGCGACCGACGCAGTTCACTCGTCGTACTGACCCGATCGGGCAAGGGCCTCGTCCGCACCGTCAACCGGCAGCTCGAAGTCGCGCTCGACGCTGCGACCGTCGAGCCCGCCGCGACCCACCCCGGCCCGCACCTCGCGCGCCTCGCCGCGGCCCTAAACGACCTCGCCAACCAACGCGCTGGCTGAGTCGGGCTGACAGGATTTGAACCTGCGGCCCCCTGCTCCCAAAGCAGGTGCGCTACCAAACTGCGCCACAGCCCGCACTCCCCGCGTGCGCCGAGTTTAGTACGCCGACACCGGGCCATGACCGGTTCAGATCGTCCG